>DATBHE010000071.1:0-130961 GCA_036557605.1 Pseudolabrys sp. | reverse complement strand
TGTGGTTGGCGATGGCGTCGTACATCGCCGGCGCGCGCACCGCCCGCAGGCACACATGCGCGCCGGCGACGACCGAGATCGACCAGGGGAAGCACCAGCCGTTGCAGTGAAACATCGGCAACGTCCACAGATAGACCGGATGCTTGCCCATCGAGCAGGTGACGATATTGCCGACCGCGAGCAAATAGGCGCCACGGTGATGATAGACCACGCCCTTCGGATCGCCGGTGGTGCCGGACGTGTAGTTGAGCGTGATCGCGTCCCATTCGTCGTCCGGCATCTTCCAGGCGTAGTCAGCATCGCCTTGCGCGACGAAATCCTCATACTCGATCGTTCCGATCCGCTCGCCGGCGCCGGTGAATTCCGGGTCATCATAGTCGATGACCAGCGGCTTCACCCTGGCGAGCGCCAGCGCGTCCTTCATCACCTTGGAGAATTCGCGGTCGACGATCACCACCTTGGTCTCCGCATGGTCGAGCGAGAAGGCGATGATTGCGGCATCGAGCCGCGTGTTGAGCGTGTTGAGCACCGACTGGCACATCGGGACGCCGTAATGGCACTCGAGCATTGCCGGCGTGTTGGCGAGCAGCACCGAGACCGTATCGCCGCGCTTGATACCGCGCTTTTCCAGCGCCGAAGCGAGCCGGCGCGAGCGCGTATAGAACTCACTATAGCTGCGCCGCAGCGGTCCGTGGATGATGGCCGTGTGATTGGGAAACACCGCGGCCGCGCGCTCGAGAAAGCCGAGCGGGGTCAGCGGCTGATAGTTGGCCGGATTGCGGTCAAGATCGATGTCGTATGGCGTCTTGGCCATGCCGTTGTCCCCTGCGCCGGCGGCAAAGGTAGCCAAGACAAGGCACGGCAAGCAAATGCCGCCGTCGAAGGGGCATGAATGCGCCACCACATCCGCTCACCCCCGCGGAAGCGGGGGTCCAGAGCGACAGCTCACAGCTCTCAGGAGTAGCCCTGGATTCCCGCGTTCGCGGGAATGAGCGGAGCGTTTCGATCGCGCCCTACCGGCCTGCGCACATCACTGCGCAGCCTCACGCGCCCTCAACCTCGAGCGCGAAATAGATATTGCCCCGCGTGGCATGGCTGTAAGGGCATATCTTCTCGTGCGTCTCGTCGACGATGGCGCGCGCCTCCGCGACAGGCAGCGTGGGGATTTTGACTTGCATCTTTACGGCAATGCCAAATCCACCACCCTCGCGCGGGCCAACCGAGGTGTAACAGGTCACCACCGTTCCGGAGACGTCCTTTTTGTGTTGGCGCGCGACGAACTCGATGGCGCCGCCGAAGCAGGCCGCGTAGCCCGCGGCGAACAGGTGCTCGGGCGTGGTGGTGTTCGGCAATCCCGGCCCACCCATCTCCTTGCGGACCGACAGGTTCACGTTGACCGAATGGTCCGTCGTTTCCGAGTGTCCGTTCCGGCCGCCGGTATTGATGGCCGTTGCCGTCACCAATGGCTTGATTGTGTACGCCGCCATGTTCTCCTCCAACCTGTGTGAGAGACAATTCTGGCCCTCCCGTAACCCGCTTCGCAAGATAGCTCCCGAATCCGGCAGCATTGTCGCTGGCGCGGCCGCCTTGTTTGATCGCGTCCGCCGTTCCACAATCAGCCAAACAGCAAGGAACTGGAGGACACGGTGGACGCCCGCACCAGCCGCTATCACGATGTCTACGCGCACTGGCAGCGCACCCCCGAGGTGTTCTGGGCAGAGGCCGCTGCCGGCATCGACTGGTTCGAGAAGCCGAAGAAAATCTTCGACAAGGACGCCGGCATTTACGGCCGCTGGTTCACGGGCGCTATCTGCAACACCTGCTACAATGCGCTCGACCGCCATGTGCTGGCGGGGCGCAACGACCAGCCGGCGCTGATCTACGACTCCCCCGTCACCAACACGGTGAAGACCTTCACCTACGGGCGCGTGCTGTCGGAGGTGCAGCTGCTCGGCGCCATTTTGCGCGAGTTCGGCGTCGGCAAGGGCGACCGGGTCATCATCTATATGCCGATGGTGCCGGAGGCAGTGTTCGCGATGCTTGCCTGCGCGCGCATCGGCGCCATCCACTCGGTGGTGTTCGGTGGCTTCGCCGCCAAGGAGCTCGCCACCCGCATCAATGACTGCAAGCCGAAGGTCATTCTCTCCGCCAGCTGCGGCATCGAAGGCGCGCGCGTTGTGCCTTACAAACCTTTGCTCGATGAGGCGATCAACCTCGCCCAGCACAAGCCGCAGGCCTGCATGATCCTGCAGCGCCCGCAATGCGAGGCGCCGCTCACCCCGGGCCGCGATCATGACTGGCGCACGGTCTGGGAGAACGCCGTCAACTACGCCAAGACTAGCGAATGCGTGCCGGTCGCCTCGACCGATCCGCTCTACATTCTCTACACGTCCGGCACGACCGGCATCCCGAAGGGTGTCGTGCGTGACAATGGCGGCCACATGGTCGCGCTCAAATGGTCGATGCAGAATCTCTACGGCATCTCGCCCGGCGAGGTGTGGTGGTCGGGCTCCGACATCGGCTGGGTCGTCGGCCACTCCTACATTGTCTACGCGCCGCTGTTTCACGGTTGCACCACGATCCTCTACGAGGGCAAACCGGTCGGTACGCCAGACGCCGGCGCCTTCTGGCGCCTGATTTCGCAGCACGGCGTTGTCTCGCTGTTCACCGCGCCGACCGCCTTCCGGGCCATCAAGAAGGAAGACCCGAAGGGCGAGTGGATCAAAAAATACGATCTCTCGAAATTCCGCACATTGTTTCTCGCTGGCGAGCGCGCCGACCCGCCGACCATCCAGTGGGCCGAGGAAGTACTCAACGTGCCGGTGATCGACCACTGGTGGCAGACCGAGACCGGCTGGTGCATTGCCGGCAACCCGGTCGGGCTCGGCGCGCTGCCGGTGCGCTACGGCTCGGCCTGCGTGCCGATGCCGGGCTACGCCATTGATATCGTGGATGAGGCCAGCAAGGTTCAGCCCGCGAACAAGATCGGCTCGATCGTCGTGAAGCTGCCGCTGCCGCCCGGATGCTTCCCGACTTTGTGGCAGCAGGACGCGCGCTTTCAGGAAAGCTACCTCGCGGAATTCCCCGGCTACTACAAGACGGCGGACGCCGGCTACAAGGATGACGACGGCTACGTCTACGTAATGAGCCGCACCGACGACATCATCAACGTCGCCGGCCACCGGCTTTCAACCGGCGGCATGGAAGAGGTGCTTGCAGGACATCCGGATGTCGCAGAATGCGCCGTGCTCGGTATTAAGGATGACCTGAAAGGTGAGGTGCCCTGCGGCTTCATCGTGCTGAAGGCGGGCGTTAACCGCCCGCCCGAGGAGATCGAGAAGGAGATCGTCGCGCTGGTGCGCGAGAAGATCGGCCCGGTAGCGGCGTTCAAGCTCGCCATCACGGTGGCGCGGCTCCCGAAGACGCGCTCGGGCAAGATCCTGCGCGGCACCATCAAGAAGATCGCCGACGGCGAGCCGTGGACGATGCCGGCGACGATCGACGACCCGGTGATCCTCGACGAGATCGGCAGCGCGATGAAGGAGCGCGGGGTGGGGCGTTAATTTGTTGCGGCTGGAGTTCCGGTTACAGCTCCGGCTCCATGGCCTTCAGCAACCGGAAGCGCATCTCCCCATCGTTGCTGGTCAGTGAGATCGCGAAGCGTACCCGCCCATGTTTGGACGTGTTGGCGTAGCCTGCCAGTGTGCGGACGCCGTCGAGTGTGCCGGTCTTGTACGAGGCGCTTTTGTCTTTCTTGAGCAGGCCGGCGTGGGGCTCGAAGAGATCGAGTACCTTGGCGAGGCCGCGCGCGGTGAAGCGGTTGCCGCGGCTGATGCCCGAGCCTTCCTCGAGGGTGATAGCCCCGGCGAGGTCGTGCGCGGCGAACATCTCGTTCGCGACCTTGAGCGACTTCTTCAGACTGACGGGGCCGCCGAGACGGTGCCCGCCGATCTCCAGGAAAAGCTGGTTGGCAATGTAGTTGTTCGAGCCGACGAGCAGCTCGTGGAGAATTTCCGGGAGGGTGCGCGACTGGCGATGCACGTAGATCGGCGTCAGGCTCGCGGGCACGGTTCCGGTCACGATCTTGCCCTTGACGCTGCCGCCGGCGCGCCCGATGAACGCGGCGATCAGTTCGCCCGCATATTGCAGGCTCACCGCGGGGTCCTGAGCCAGACTGATGCGGCCGGAGCCTTTCGGTCCCCGTGCGCGGAACTGTCTGATCGCCAGCGGCGTGATCGGGGTCTGCGGCTCCCCAGAGAGCACATTGTTGCTCTTGCGAACGGCGGCGATGGTGTTGAAGTTCACCGCCAGCGCGGAGTTCAGTGCGTCGTAAGACCTGCGGGTGTCCTCGATGCCCGGAATGCGAAGATCGGAAGGGTAGTAACTCGCGTCGAGTACCATGCCAGTGAGTGGCTGCTTTCCGACCGCGGTGACCAGTGCCTCCGCCAGTCCGGCGAGCTCTTCGGAGACCAGGAAGGGGTCTCCGCCCCCGCGCACATACAGGACCCGGCGGTTGTCCAGGTAGAATTTTGTCTCGAAGCGGTAGTCCTCGCCTAAAACCTCCAGCGCCAGCCAGGCGGTCACGATCTTTGTGACGGACGCCGGAACGAAAGGCTTGTCGGCATTCTGAGCGACTAACTCCTTGCCGTCGGCGTCGACCACGAACACCGTCGCCGACGGGGCCAGCGCCGCGACTTTCTCCCTGGCGCCGGCCAGCGCCGGCGCGGGCAGCAGAAGCAGAGCAAGAAGAATCAGACAAGGCCACATGGCGAGCGCCGCACGGGTATCAACGGGTAGAGCTGATACACTACCCTAGTCCGAGTCCCATTTGTGTCCGCTTCTACATCGCAACGCACTGTTGCGACAGGGATGATCCGGCGCCGCCGTCCCTAATTCACCCCCACACCCGCATCCCTGAGCACTTTGCCGTAGCGCTCGGTGTCGCTCTTGATGATGGCGTCGAATTCCGCCGGCGAATTGGGAGCGGGGATCGAGCCGAACGTGGTCAGCTTTTCGATCATGTCGGGCGTCTTCAGCACCTGCGCGACGTCCTGGCTGACCTTGGTGAGGATTGCGGCTGGCGTTCCGGCGGGCGCCAGCAAGCCGAACCAGGATTCATATTTGTAGTCCGGCACCGCCGCTTCCGCGATGGTCGGGACGTCCGACAGCTGCGGCGCGCGTTTGCTCGAGTTGATGGCGATAGCGCGAACCTTGCCCGCCGCACTCAACTCCTTCGCGTTGGGAATGGGCGCGAAGTACATCTGCACGTCGCCGCGGATCACCGCGTTGGTCGCATCCGGAACGCCCTTGTAGGGCACATGCACGATGTTGATCTTCGCTCCTTGCCTGAAAATCTCGGCAGACAGGAACGAGGTGCTGGCCACGCCGGCCGACGAGAAATTCAGCTTTCCCGGCGACGCGTTTGCAAGCGCGACAAACTCTTTCAGCGTCTTCGCCTGAAAATCATTGGGCACGATTGCAACCAGCGGCACGGAGGCGATAACCGTCACGCCGGCAAAATCCTTCACCGGGTCGAACTGGATGCCCTTGTTGATGACGCCGGCGATCGTGTGGCCATTGGATGTGAGCATCAACGTGTAACCGTCGGGCGCGCTCTTCGCGACCGCGGTGGTGCCGGGGAGGCCGGGACGATTTTCAACGACCACCGATTGCTTCCACATGGCGCCCAGCTTGTCGGCAAGCACGCGCGCCAGGCTGTCGGTGATGCTGCCGGCGCCGAACGGAACGATAATGGTCACGGTCCGGGCAGGCCAGGATTGCGCCACGGCTCCGGACATCTGAAACAGAACACCGGAGCAGGCCAGCGCGGCCGCGCTTATTGCAAGGCACAAATTTCTGAATCGATTCGAAAATTGTTTCATGGACGCCCCCATTTACGTGACTCGAATTACTGGTGCCGCGGTGCCGTCAAACGGAGTGCAAGTTTCCATCCGAAGAAAAACACCGAGAAGTACAGAAAAATGGAAACCGGCACGCTCAGCGAGGGAAATTTTCGATCCAGCACGAACAGGCCGTTTGCGACGACGAGAACGATTCCGATCACGATGATCAGGATATAGACCAACAAGAGCCAGGCTGTGTGCATTGACGACGCCCCCGTCGCTGGACCTGCTTTTTGGACCGGCTATTAAACTAGCCGCACAGCCTGAAACTTGAATTGTGCAGATCGTCGCGGCTGCCCGTGCGACGGCGAGGGCACGACTACCAATCAAAAACGGTTTTCGCGCGAGTGAAAGAGCCGGCAGAACGGACTGGAATGAGACTGAGCCATCCTCTCTGATGGGCCTTGCACTCGCGCTATGGTTGTCCGATGATCCTTACAGGGGGCCGAGGGGGATCTTATGCGTGGGGTGTGGGGCGTCACGATGCTTGGCATCGTGCTGGTCGGCTGTGCGGGCCGAGATCCGCAGCCGATCGCAACAGTTCAGCCGCAAGATGCGTACGCAGATTGCACGATGATTCAGGCTGAGATCCAGGCCAACAACATTAAAGTTAGAGAACTCGCGGACGAGCAGGGTCTCAAGGTCGCCCAGAACGTTGCCGCTGGCGTTGCGGGTTTAGTGATTTGGCCAATTTGGTTTGCGATGGACTTCAAGGGTGCGGCGAGTAAAGACGTTGCGGCGCTTCAGGCGCGTCAGCAATACCTTGCAACATTGGCGACCGAGCGGTGCGCAGCGCGTCCTGCGATCGCTTCTAAGCGTTCGCCGCCACAAGCTGCTCGCCGCCAAAGTGCTACAACCTTTAGTCAACCTCCGCCGCCACCTCCAATACAAGCTGCCGAGCCGGAGCCAGAACCACTAGCTCCGTATAAAGATGAACCACACTAGGTATCGTCTTGCCCGTGTTTTTCACGTGACGAGGCTGGCGCCTGAACGTCTCTTTTCCGTGGACACGGTTGCTTTGAAAAGCGATGCTTGCAGGCCGTTGGCAAATGTCATTTGCACGGGGTGATACCATGCGCATTGCTATTTTCGCTCTTGTGGTTCTGGGTGGAGTCGGCGCTGCGGAGGCTGCGCAAATCGAGGTCATATCTAGCAGTCCGCGGCACTTTGAAATCGCAGCGTCATGCTGGCCTGGCGGTTGGAACTGCCAGCAAGAGGCATCCGATTTTGCGCAGGGCTATTGCCACGGCCAATTCGTCGACAACCCGAGACGCGCAATCCTCGTGGGGGCGGGGCGCGTCGAACGCGCCTCTTTTGGCGAGCGTGCAACATTCGTGTTCAGGTGCAGCCGCCGACCGATTGTCTGCGAAGCAGGCAGCTGTTAGCTCGAATTTTCTGCCAGCCGCAGCTTCGTGGGCGCGAACGCTCCGAGTTGCGGCAAAGGGAGCGGCCAGTGAGCCCAAGATCTTACGGAATCTGAAATACCGTCATTTTGTCGGCGACGCCACGCAGCGCCGCGCTTTGCTCGGTGATCTCGAGCCTGCTCTCCTCCAGCAGCTTCGACACCTGCGAATGTGTTACCACGGATTTTGTCGCGAATATCGCGCGTGACTGGGCCAGGCTCTGGACCCGGGCGGCGATATTGACGGTCTGGCCAAAGTAATCCAGCCGGTCATTGAGTGTGACGGCGAGACAAGGTCCCTCATGAATCCCGATCTTGATCAGTAGATCGTTTTTGAGCGTCTGCACGGAATCGCGCATGCGAAGCGCGGCAGCAACAGCCCGGTCCGGCGTCGGAAAGGTCGCCATCACCGCATCGCCGATCGTTTTGACGACGGCGCCTCCCTCGGAGGAAACGATCTCCTGGAGAAGCCTGAAATGCTCGCGTACGAGGTCGTAGGCAACGATATCGCCAACACGGTCATAAAGCGCAGTCGAGCCTTTGAGGTCGGTAAATAAGAACGTGAGACTTGTGATTTTGAGTCCCTGATCGACATCAAGCGTGTCGGTTCTGTAGATGTCGCGAAACGTCTGATTGCTCAACAATCGCTTCGCCGTCAGGAATGGCCGCCGTTTTCCGAGCAGATGATGTAGCTCATCGCCGGCAATCCATACCGAGGGTAAGGTTCGCGTGTTGCTGCGGTTCTCAAGCGCAAGCCGCAGCGGACCGGGCCGCATCGGCGTGGTGCCGGTGGGAGCATGAACTTTATTGAAAATCATCGTCAGATTTTGCCGCTCGCGGGTCGGCTCGCCTTTCACATCGATGAAATGGGCCGCGTGCGTGACGGGTTCGAAGACGATCACGAATTCCTCCGGCAGCTGCAGCGATATCAACGCCTTTTCGCCGGGCGGCAGCTCGATGGCCTCGATGGTGACCTTTTCGAAAAGGTGCTCGACGCCGGTTTCGGGCAGTTCAAAGCCGGAACCCCAGAAGACCTGCCGGAAATATTCCCAGATCGGGAGCGAGTGGGGGTCGTGCGCTGCGATCCGGCGTATGCGCGGGCTGACTGTAAAGGCGACCTCGACCATTTCGTCGAGTGTTGGCTCGTAACCGGCCGCGCAGAGCGCGCAGTCATACGCCTCCTTGTGCACGGACCTGAGCGTGTGGGTGGCATCGAGCACGCCGCCACAGCCGGGACAGAGAACGTTCCAGCTCAGCTCGAACAACCCGAGCCGTGAGGCGTGCAGGAAGCCGGTGATCGTTTTTTCCTCGCTTAGTCCGTGTTCGTCGGCAAATCGCAGGACATTGATGCGGCACAATTGTCGGTCGGTACCGTCGCGGACAATCGATTCAATCGCCGCGACGACGTTTTTCTCGGCCGCGCTGCGCAAGGTCTCGAAAAGTGCCTGGGTTTCGTCCATAGCGGTACAGTAAGTCAAAATGGGAAAACTTGAAGACAGAAACCGGCAGGGAACCCAAGTAGAAAAATACGGTTTATCTCGGCCGCGCTCTTTCGGGCGCGAGCATCCCGACCGCAAGCTTCCTTTAGGTTTCCGAGAGCCTGGCAGGCGACTATGCAGATCGCGTACCCGCGCGATCCAGCCGTTATTCAGGAGTTCGCGCGGGTGAAGAGGATTTCGGCAGGACAACGTCCCACGCCAGGCCCGTGAGCACGAGGAGACGAAGGACAAGGTAGGTCAAGTCGATTTCCCACCAGCGATGGCCGTTGCTGGCCGAACTCGGATCGGCATGGTGGTTGTTGTGAAATCCTTCGCCGCTGGTGATGATTGCAACGAGGATGTTATTGCGGCTGTTGTCGTTCGTTTCGTAGTTGCGGTAGCCCCAGAGGTGAGGGAAAGAGTTGCCCGACCATGTGACGTGCCAGACCGCGACGGTGCGTACCACAACGCCCCACAACCATATACTGGCGCCGAACTGCACGGCGTCCATCATGGTGCCGCCGAATAACAGCCCTGCCGCGAACCCGCTTGCGTAGAACACGACCCACTGCAGAAGTACAATCCAGATGAAAGCACGCTCGACGAATACGTAAAAGCGATCGCGGATGATGTCGCGGGCATAACGGTCATAAAGAACCACCCGGTTCAAATCCGCATTCTCGATGAACAACCATCCGAAATAGGACCAGATCAGACTGGCGAGCGGACTATGCGGATCGGGCTCATCGTCTGCGAAGTGATGATGCTTGCGATGTACCGCAACCCAGCGGGCGGGCGTATCCTCCAGGCAACAGACACCGACAATAGCGAAGGCGTACTCCGTCCATTTCGCGCAACGAAAGCTGCGATGGCTCAAGAGACGGTGGTAGCAGAGATTGATTCCAAAACAGCCGAAAAAATACACGCCGAAAAATGCAAGAGCGACGCCGGTCCAGCTGAAAAACCATGGAGAGAACGCCAACAGGGCCAACACATGATAGCCGCCGACAGCGAACGCGTAGCGCCAGTAGACGCCGCGCCGGTTGACGCCCGCGGGGAACGGTATGCGCACCGGCGGCTTGATTCGCCGCGCCGTGTCGACCGCAACAAATTCCCCTGACATTTGCCCCTCACGTCGGCCACGCTGTGATCAGCGAGCGACGGTGCTTGGTCGAACGGCGCCCAAAGCGGTCTTAGGGGTTTTCCGGATGACTTGGAAGCCCCCGATTGGAGCGAAAAATACCTTCGCGCTGTTGCGTGGGGTGATCGGCCAAAGGGAGCATTAGCAGCTGATCTTTTGAAATTATTTAACTATTTTCTTTTTAAAGAAAGGAAAATATATTTCGGCAGAAAATAATCTGTGCTAATATTTCTTGCGTAATGAGGATGTGAGATCATGCGGGTGAAAACAAAGCAGCGGGCTCAATCCCGTCCGGATGAGTCAAAAGTTGTGACGAAAGCAACTCTGCGGGCGGCAGAACGACTCAGAATTACGAATGCTGCGCTCGCAAAAATTATAGGGCTGTCCGAGCCGACTATTTCTCGAATGTCCAAGGGCGCTTATTTGTTGCCGCCGGAAAGCAAGAGCTTCGAACTCGCCGTTCTTTTCGTGCGGTTCTATCGTTCGCTCGATGGGATTATTGGCGGCGATGATTCTGTTGCCGCCGATTGGCTTAAAAACAGGAACACTGCTCTCGACGGTGTTCCGCTCGAATTAATCCAATCGATCTCCGGATTGACCAATGTCACCGAGTATCTCGACTCGCGACGAGCTATTATCTAGCGCGCAACCTACGGCGGGGCGATGCTGGCGGGCCGTTGAAGCGCAAAATATAATATCAACCGCCAAGCTTACAGATACTGCTGCGGAACAGGGCGTTCTCGAAGAGCTTATCGAGAAGTCCAAGCCACAGACGCCGCCGGAATGCCGGCATCTGAATTTTTTGCTCTCCACTCCCTTTCGATATGGCGCTCCTTACCCGCGCGGCTCTCGCTTTAGAAAAGCTGGCCGAACACCCGGCGTGTTTTACGGGGCAGAAAGTCCCGATACAGCGATTGCCGAGTTATGCTTTTACCGCCTGATATTTTACGCTGAATCTCCTGATACTCAGTGGCCACCAGAGGCTGGTGAATACACGGCATTCTCGGTTCGCTACGCGACCGAGCGTGCCATTGATTTGACAAACCCGCCGCTCAACAAGCGCAAAGCCGCGTGGACTCACAAGACACGTTATGATGAGTGTCAGGAGCTTGCTGATCTCGCGCGATCGGTTGCGATCGAAGTTATTAAATATTCGTCCGTCAGGGATCCAAAAATCCGGATGAATATTGCACTCCTGACGTGTCGGGCTTTTGCCGACACCGACGCTATAGAACGCCAAACCTGGCACATCATTCTGAGCAGCAATGGTGCGAGAGCACTGTGCGAAATGCCGCGGATAAGCCTGGATTTTGGTAGAAGTGCATTCAGGGGTGACCCTAGGATCGATGACATGAAGTGGGAACGTTAAGGGTCCACTTTAAAATGACATCGTCCCACGTATTCAATTCTTAGCCCGCTTCACGCATAAGCGCCTGCAGTCCGGCCTTTGTCTCGAGGCCAGGTTTCCATCCGGCCTGCATCAGTTTGGCCGGATCGGCGACCAGCCTGCCTCCCAGGCGCTGCCATTCTTCGGCGCGGCCAAGCGCGTTTGCGGCGAGAGCAATCAGCCCCGGCGGCACAGGCAGCAATCCCGCCCTGCGTCCTTGGCCGGCGCGCAATGCCGTCACGATTTCGGCCAGCGTCAGCGGCGCGGGATCGGCCACAACGTAGGTCTCGCCTTTCGCCGCAGGTGACGTCACTGCGAAATGAACGGCATCGATCAGGTTTCGCCGCGCAAGCAACGACCGGCGGTTGCGGCAAAGGCCAAGCGGTAGCGGCCACGGTTTTCTCGCAAGCTCCATCAGCCGCACGAAATTGCCTTTCACGCCCGGACCGTAAATCAACACCGGCCGCAGGATTGTGAACGGCACGCCGGCCGCGCGCAGGGCGTTCTCCGCGGCGAGCTTGGAGCGTCCGTAAGCGTCCGTCGGACGCGGCTCGCCGGTCTCGCGCACAATGTTGTCGGATGCCGGTCCGCACTGCGCGCGAATCGACGACATGAAGACCAGATGTTTGATGCCCATGGTTTTCGCCGCGCTCGCCAGCTCGGCCGTCGCCAGGCGATTGACCCGGTCATAGGCTTGCTCGGCAATCTCAGGCCCCGCATGCGCAATGCCGGCGAGGTGAACCACCGTGTCGATATCCCGCAGAAGTGGGCGCCATTCGACCGGACGTGTCAGATCCGATACGGCGATCACCTCGACCGAACGCGGGAAAATGTCCGCGGGCTGGCGCATCGCGGCGCGCACGGAATGGGCGGCGTTGGCGAGCTCGGCGACAAGCGCGCGTCCCACGAAGCCCGATGCACCGGTTACGAGGATGCGCGTCACGGGTTTGCTCCGACCAAGTCTCGGCAAATCTTCCCGGCTTTGGAAGGATCGTTTAGTGACGCCAGAATCCGCTTTTTTGTGATGGGGATCACAGCCCGCTCTGAATGGTTAATCCTAATCTTTTTATTGGGGCGGGGCTCGCTTGGCCTCGCACCAATCGCGAAATCTCATCCGAGATTCGTTCCACCGCGATCCGATCACTGAAATGAGGGCGGAAGCCCGCCGTCGGGCTTTGGCGGTCGAGCTTTCCGCCCGGCGACAAAAGACTGAACAGGGACCAGGGGTGGTGGCAGGAGTACATGGATGAGTACGCGAGGAGTTTCGATAGCGAGATCTGGTACTAATATACCTCCCACAAAAGATCGAATGCACGCCGACGCGCTGATGAAATCGTCAGTTGCGAAACGTTCGGTCGCTATCGGAGGGCATAAGACCAGCGTCAGCCTGGAAGACGAGTTTTGGGCGCAGTTGAGGGGAATAGCGGGCGCAAAACATATACCGCTCTCACGATTGATCGCAGAAATCGACGAGGCGCGTGAGTGCGGCAACCTGTCGTCGGCACTCCGGCTCTATGTGCTGGAGCATTCCCGCGATCTTGTGAACACTGCCTAGAGGGCAATGACACGAGGCTGATTTTGCGGCCGGCGTTGTGAGCCGCTGCTCGATGCCAGTGAGGTGCAGACCGGAGGCAGGCGCGCGGCGTAAACGCGCTTGCTAAGCAATGTTGGAATCTCGCTTGCGGCCCTCGAAGTGGAAGGCGCCGCACCCCGGGGTGACGAGGGCGACGCCTTAGCTCCGTCCCCGGTAGGAGGTTCCACACGCCCGCCTGGACAGCGCCGGCAACCAGAATAAAAAATCGGCTTTTAGAATTTGTTAATTCAACAAACGTCCACAGCGAAGTCCCCGTCAGTGCGTTGGATAGCCGGCGTCCTCCGGATAACAGGGTCAGGATCAGGCCGCCAGTCGCGGAGCTGCTCCTTGCCGACGGCCAGCCCTGCGTCCCGCAATTGATCCAGAACCTCGCGGCTGCGGTTAAAACTTCTCAAACCGATGCGGTATCGATGACGCGCGATGTCATGCTCGACGCCGAACGGCGGTCTCACAAAGACGGCGCAAAGCGGATATTGAAGTTTAAGCCGCGTTTCCTCGCGGCCAGCGCGTCGCGATTAGTCTTCGGGCAAGCATGCTGGCCGGGAATGGTCAATCGCGCCGTCATCACCTTGGGCAAATAAGAATGTATCAACATCTTCGACCGGAGCGGGAAAGTATTTCAGAACCGCCAGTTGCAGTGCCTGGCAGATTTCTTCCGCATCGGCTGATGGCGCAAGCTTTGTGTTCATCGCCGTTTCCTTAAATGGTGGCGATGATGCAGAGGGGAATAAATGAGACGCCGCAAAGCGCAAGCGGCTCATTCCGTCATTTGTGAAGGGGGTGACGTAATCTGCATCATCGCCGTTTCTCTTATGACTGAGTCGGCTGAGCCAATTGCAGTAACACTGCACCGAGTCAAAAAAACTCATCGCTGTTTCGCCAGAAAAAACATGGTCAGTGGTATCATGCAGTGGCAACGTCTGCACTGAACGCGCGATCAGCTTGCAACTCTTGACGCCGCTCGAAGACGGTCCGACCCGCGATAGGCCATGCGCGCGTGACCCGCGCAATAAGACACTCCGTCGACCGTGGTGTTGCCGCAGAATGTGAAGCCGGTGCCCGCGCCGCTGATAGGCCAGCGGCATTTGCGCGGCGCCAGATTGAGCAATGAGCAAGGCTCCGCGCTCACAACATCGTCGGCGACAGGCGCAGATGCGAAAAGTGCTTTGAGCAGAAATCGCTGGGTCAAGACTTGCGGCTGCCGGATTGAAGGCCCGCTGCTGCGTGCGCGCGGCGCGCCGGGCGTTCTGCCGCGCGACAAGCCGAGCCTATTCATCTTGCCAATGACTGCGTTGCGTGAGACGCCAATCTCGTTTGCGATCTGTGCGCAGGACAAGCCGGCGTTAAAACCGCTTTTCAGTTGGGCGACACGCTCGGCGGTCCATGTGTCGCGCAAATTCTTGCCGGGTGTTTCGATGAGGGTCATGTTTCGCCTCGTGACCAGTGGACGCGGTCGAACTGGCCGCGGGCAGGGCGAGGTCGAACTCACGCTCGTGGGAGCGTTCAGTGCGAATGGCGGGTCTCAGGCTGGCCGCGCAGATCGATACGGTGACCGACACCTAGATCGACACCTGGAACGCAGATCGCGGCAGGTATCGAGCGGCCATCGCGCGATCGGACTGCAACCCGTCACATCGATCGATGGGCGTCCCGTGTTTGTGTCGAAGGAGGACCGCATTTCGAGTCCCCCGGACGCTCGTTACCACTAAAAACAGGCCGTTCCGTCGATCAAAATCCATCGCCGAATCAAGCGTTTCATGATTCGATTCGACCCGCAATGGTTATAATGCCATAATAAGCTAGTTATAATCGGCCAGCGTTGGGGAGAGGCGTAGAGTAATGGCCCGTCCTGAAAATCGTTCGGAAGCGCGAGCACTTAGTCTCACGCTGCCGTTGGAGACGTTCAACTATCTGGCTCTGCTTGCGACATTGGGAAAGCTTGGACGCACCGAAAACGAGGTGGCGACGCACATCCTCGTTCGCGAGGCCTACGCAATGTACGAGCGCGGCTTTCATGAAAAGCGCGTTCCGACCGCCGACGTAGCCGAATAGTCAGCGCCATAAGTCACTCGCTGCGGCATGAACGCTGTTTGCGGGGCGGCAGGCCTACTGGAGACTGACTGTGAAAACGCTTGCAGCGTTTGGATAGCGCCCGTCGCCGCTTCCGCCCAAAGCATTCTTCACCTGCACCTCGCGTGATGAAAGAAGCGAGTATTGCTCGTGCAGATGACCAAAAACGCTCCCTGATCCGAGCGATATGCCTTGTCTAATCAGAAGCTGAAACACGCAAACTGTTAACCATGGTTTGCTTAACTTCGACGGCGGTAACGGCTTGCCGTCCGTATTGATCGGTCGTCATTTACAGCAGGGTTCCGATTGGCCTTCAGGAAGGCGAACGGCCTCAGCTGGCAGATTGTATGAGACCGCTTCTCATTGGCATTCTGTTTATGTCGCTTGTCGGTTGTAGCTGCCCCATGCAGCACCAGGCAGTCTTGGCACCTGTCGTCGTTTCGACAGAACCTGCTGGCAAGCCGCTGCAACTGAGACCAGCTGTTTACAAGCCTGCGCCAAAGAAAGCGAAATCCAGGGCGCCGGCAAAAGTGGCGAAACCGTCGCTTGCGACGACAGGCCATCGCGCCGATCCTGTCACCGAAAAGGCGCCGGATCAGCCTTCTCAGCCTTCCGATCCCGTCATAGAAAAGGCGAAGATTACAATCGCACAGAAAATGGAAGATCCATCATCTGCTGTTTTCGATGACCTGCAACGGGCCGAAAGAAAGAATGCACTCGGCAACTCCGTCGACAGCATTTGTGGCCATGTGAGAGCAAAAAAGCCGTCGGGTGAAGACACCGAACCAAAACCGTTTCTCTATCTCGTGAAAGAGGATCAGGCCTACGTCGTCGACAGCGATTCCGCGTCGGTGGCGGCCACCGCGTACCGTACCATCTGTACCGGCCAATAAGCAGCGAAGGCTTTCGGCCCTATCATCCGAAACGCAACGGCCAACAATAAAGCTTGCCCGCGGCATTATCGCGCGAGCCGACACGGTCATTGAATAGTCGCGATCGATCCCGGAGTTCCAGGGAACTATGAGCCGACGACAGCTGTTATGGCTCGACACAGCTGTTATGGCTCAAGTTATGGCTCATGGGAGACGCTTTGATGTTGGCGAATTCGATGACACTTCGCGCCGTGTGCGCGGCGTTGGCGTTGGTGGTTCTTGTCGGCTATGCCGATGCGCAAGGCCGGGCAACGGTCGGCTCCGCTCCCAGTGAGAGCCCATTCGCCAAGCTGGCGGGTGGTTGGTCGGGGGGCGGAACAGTCGACTTGGCTAACGGCAGGCACGAGCCGATAAGATGCCGGGCTACCTACGATGTTCTCGAAGCGCAAAACAAGCTTCAGCTCAACATCCACTGCGCCAGCGAAAGCTATAATTTCGACTTACGAGCCAGCGCGACCTACTCGGCCGGTGCGATTACGGGTACCTGGAGCGAGGCGACCCGCAATGCAGCCGGGACACTATCCGGCACGGTCGAAGGCGCCGGTTTTCGAGTCGTGGCGAAAAGCCAGGCATTTGGCGCTGATTTGAATTTGGTGACGCAAGGCAACAAGCAATCGGTCAAGATCAGGTCGCAAGATGAGAAGGCCGAAGTGCGAGGCGCTACGATCGCTCTGCAGCGTGGATAGGGCAGTCCAGACGGGATCGTCAGGTTCGAAATCGTTCAGTGGCGAAGCGGCGCTTCGGCTGGAGCTCCTGTGCCTGCGGGCGATGTTGGTGACCAAAAGCCTGATAGGCTGACCGGCGGCGGCGATATCGGTATTGCCGCGTGGGGAGGGGCGATTTCCTTGGATCAGTGGTGGATGTTTTTTGCCGTCGGGTTCGGGGCGCAGCTGATCGACGGCGCGCTTGGCATGGCCTTTGGCGTTTTGTCGAACACTGCTTTGCTGGCGATTGGTCTGCCGCCCGCGCACACGAGCGCGCTCGTGCACACGGCCGAAATTTTCACGACCGGCGCCTCGGCGGCCTCCCACATTTATCACCGCAATGTCGACTGGCGCCTTATCGGACGTCTGGGAATGACCGGCGTGCTCGGCGCCATCCTGGGTGCGTGGATCCTGTCGAACATCGAAGTCAGCGCGGCGCGGCGGTTTGTCTACATCTACCTGCTGATCATGGGGGTCTACATTCTCTGGAAATCTGTGCGGATCGTGCCGGCGCCGCGCCAACCCGCCGGCTGGACCTCGCTGCTCGGCTTCGGCGCCGGATTTCTCGATGCAACGGGCGGCGGCGGCTGGGGACCGATGACGACCTCGACGCTCGTCGGCTCGGGGCATGCGCCGCGTTATTCGGTCGGCTCGGTCAACACCGCCGAATTCTTCGTGACCGTCGCGGCGGCGACCACGTTTTTCGCGGAGCTCGGCGCCGTGCCGCTCGATCACTTCATTCCACTCGTCGTTGGCGGCGTGCTGGCGGCACCGTTCGGCGGCTGGATCGTCAAGCGCGTTCCTGCGCGCGGCCTGATGACCGCGGTCGGCGCGCTGATCGTGCTGGTTTCAGTGTTTCAACTGCTGCGCGCGTTTCGGATTATTTAGTTTGATCTACTGGTGCCCCACGCTCCGCTCGTCCCCGCGCAAGTAGGGACCCAGGCACAGATTGAAGACCGGGAGTAGGTGGCCCTGGTTCCCGCTTACGCGGGAATGAGCGGAGTCGGACAGTTTGCCAGCGAACGCCGCCTCACGCCGGATCGTCGTCACCCTTCTGGCGCAGCTTGATCGCCGAGAAGAATTCCTGCCTTGTCTTGAAATTCGTGCGGAAGACGCCAAGCATGCGGCTCGTCACCATCGTGACGTCCGGGCGGTGCACGCCACGCGTCGTCATGCATTCGTGCGCCCCTTCGACGACGACGGCCACGCCCGCGGGCTTCAGGACGGTATTCAGGCAGCCTGCGATTTCGGCCGTCATCTTCTCCTGCACTTGCATCCGTTTGGCGTAGACATCGACCAGCCGCACCAGCTTCGAAATGCCGAGCACGCGCCGGCGCGGCAAATAGCCGATATGCACGCGTCCGATGATCGGCGCGATGTGATGCTCGCAATGCGATTCAAAGCGAATGTCGCGCAGCAGAACCATCTCGTCGTAGCCCGCGACCTCCTCGAAGGTGCGTTGCAGGTATTCGCGTGGATCCTCGAAATAGCCGGCAAACCACTCCTCGTAGGCGCGCACCACGCGTGCCGGCGTGCCGCGAAGTCCCTCGCGATTCGGATCATCGCCTGCCCATTGGATGAGCGTGCGTACCGCATTTTCGGCGGTCGCTCGGGTTGGTCGGTTTGTTTCGCGTGTTGATATTTTTGCAGCACGGCGGGCCTTCATGGCGGATCTCCTAATACAAATTGGTGGTCCATCGACGCGGGTGATGAAAACGATCAGATGAATTGGATGGATGCAGTCCGATTTGGTTCCGCATCAGGC
Organism: Pseudolabrys sp.; assembly: GCA_036557605.1. Lineage (GTDB taxonomy): Bacteria > Pseudomonadota > Alphaproteobacteria > Rhizobiales > Xanthobacteraceae > Pseudolabrys. Next base: position 112,585 of record DATBHE010000071.1, on the reverse strand, counting down.
CGATAATGTAATGCAGCAATGTCGGTTCCGCATGCGCAATGAATGCCTGCGGTCGAAAGCTGCTGAATAACGGGTACTTCCGGCGGGTGAGTTTTGGTCCGTGACGTATCCGTGAATACCGGCGCGAATATTGTGATGGCGGATTGGCTTGAGTGAATGACCGCAATGCGCCATACGCGCCGATCTGAAATCGGTCAAAACTCGTGCCCGGACACCTTGTCATGACAGTCGTACTCGATGCATCGCGGCGGACCGTGTTGTCGCGCGCAGCGCCCTCGCAAGCGCCCTCCGCAGACGTGGTCGTTGCAGGCACGCGTCTCAATTCCATCGACACCCTGCGCGGCTTGGTCATGATCGTGATGGCGCTCGACCACACCCGCGATTTTTTCGCCAATGGCGGCTTCAATCCCCGCGACGTGACCGATACGGCGCTTTTTCTGACGCGCTGGGTGACGCATTTCTGCGCGCCGACTTTCATCTTTCTGGCCGGGATCTCCGCGTATTTGTACTGTGCCCAGAGACGGAGCACCGCGGATGTCAGCCGGTTTCTTGTTACCCGCGGCCTCTGGCTGGTCCTGATCGAATTCACGGTCGTGCGGGTCGGCTGGAGCTTCGATCTTCATTTCAACTATTTTGTTGCCCAGGTGATCTTCGCGATCGGCATTTCGATGGTCGCACTATCGGCATTAGTTCATCTACCGCGCGGGGCGATTGCCGTGATCGGCCTGGCTATGATCGCGGGCCATAATGCCCTCGACGGCATCAAGGCCGAGCAGCTCGGTGCTGCCGCGCCGCTGTGGCACATCCTGCACCAGCCGGGGCTTTTCGATATCGCGCCCGGGGTCAAGTTCTTCGTGCTTTATCCCCTCGTTCCATGGATCGGCGTGATGGCCGCTGGCTACGCGTTAGGGCCAGTGTTCATGCAGGAGCGTGTGGTTCGGGTGCGGCAACTTTCCATGCTCGGTGCCGTCGTGATCCTCGCTTTCGTCGTGCTGCGTGCCACCAATCTTTACGGCGACCCGGCACCGTGGGCGATCCAGGACACCCTGGCGGCCACCGTGCTGTCGTTCATCAATTGCGAGAAATACCCGCCGTCGCTGCTTTTTCTCGCGATGACCTTGGGGCCGGCGCTGATGCTCGTTGCGGCATTTGAGCGGGTCCGCGGCCCCGTCGGCGACTGGGTCGCGACCTTCGGGCGTGTGCCGTTCTTCTATTACGTTGTGCATATTTTTCTTCTGCATGCGCTCGCGGTTCTGTTTGCCTGGTTGTCGATCGGTGACATTGGCTGGCTGTTTGGGCCGCCGGGGCATAAGCCCGCCGCCTACGGACTCCCGCTCGCCGGCATTTATGCGGTCTGGCTGATGGTGGTCGTCGCGCTGTATCCGCTCTGTCGCTGGTTCGCCGGGATCAAAAACCGCCGCACCGAGTGGTGGTGGAGCTATCTTTAGAAGGCATGCTTCAAGTTTGGATCGGATCGGCTGGATTCAAATCGAGTGATGATTGCGATCACCCGCGTAAATAAAAAATATCCATGGTGGCTGAACCGCAGGTGTGTGTTGCATGGCAAGCTTGTCGTTCGCGAATGACAACCCGATCCGGCGTCGATCATTTCGTCTAACCGCGCGCGCTGAGTATTTGATTGCCAATCGTTTTCTTTTGCACGCCCAAAGCTCCATGACATTTGCGTGAACGAAATGCCGGATTTTGTGATGCGGTGGCGCCTTGAGCCTGCCGCGAGTTTGCGTCACAAGCCGCGCCCGCAAGAGATTCGTCTTGCCCCAAACAACGGAGCTGAACCGTGAGAATCCTTACAATTGCTGTCGCATCCGCCATCGCCTTGTCGGCCATCGCGCCGGCATTTGCGTACGAGAACGATCTTGAAATCGTTAGGCCCGCGTCAACCATGCATCCGATGGACAATCGTCATGCGGGCATGCACGCCAATATGCACCGCGCATTCGACGCGCGAGCCTACGCGCCGGCTACCGGATATGTGGTCGGACCCTACGATTTCGGAATTGGCAGTCAGAGCTGATTATCCCCTCCCGAGCAAGCCTGATTGTCATGAGGCCGCCAGCAACGGCGGCCTCTTCATTGTTAATATCGTCCTCCGAACGTGATCCACGTCACACTCACGTTGGATTCGAGATGATAGGTCAGCCTCGCTGCGGGGTGTCATTCGATGAGAGAAGACCTTGGATTTTCGTTTTGCCGGAGTTGAAATCGACATCGCGCGGCACGAATTGCGGCGGGAAGGAAATCTCGTGCCGATCGAGCCGCAGGTTTTCGAACTGCTGCTTCACCTCGTCCGCAATCACGATCGGATCGTCACCAAGGACGAGCTGATCGAGATCGTATGGAAGGGCCGCGCCATTTCGGAGGCGGCTTTGAGCTCCCGCATCAGTGCCGCGCGGCGCGCCGTGGGCGATCGGGGCGCCGAACAAAAGCTTATCCGCACGCTCAACAAGCGTGGCTTTCGGTTTGTCGGAGCCGTCCAAGAGGTTACCCAAGAGGTTGGACAAAGGATAGGCAAAGCTGACGCCGAAACCACGGTCCCAGCGACGCAACGGGCCTCACGCGGGAAGCCCGAGACGCCGGCCTGTGCTTCGACCTTCGCCTGGCCGGAAAGAGCCTCGATCGCGGTTCTTCCGTTTCACAATATCAGCGGCGATCCTGAGCAGGACTATCTCGCCGACGGCATCGCCGAGGATCTCATCACCGGCCTGTCGCGCCAGCAATGGTTCTCGGTCGTTGATCATCATTCGAGCTTTGCCCGCAAAGGCGAAACGGTCGACATTCGGAAACTGGCCTGCGAATTGGGAGCGCGCTACGTCCTCGAGGGCAGTGTGCGGAAAGCAGCTGGCCGGATTCGGGTCACGGCGCAGCTCGTCGATGCCACCAGGCGCATTCACGTCTGGGCCGACCGATACGACAGCGACGTCGCCGATATTTTCGTCCGGCAGGACGAGATCACCAATCGCATCGTCGATTCAGTGAGGTCGCAGGTTGTCCTGGCTGAAGCGATGCGCCTTCGGGGCAGGCGATCAGTCGACGCTGACGCATACGACCTGGTGACGCAGGCGCTTCCGCATCTGTGGCGGATGAGCGTCAGCGAGCAAGAACGCGCCCAGGCGTTGTTGCGGCAGGCCGCAGCTCTCGACGTGCCACAAGGGCGTGCGCATGTCCACGCTTTGCTGGGATGGACCTATGTGACCATGTTCAACCTTGATACGCATACGCCGATCAATGAATTGACCGAAAGAGCTCTTGAAGCAGCCGCGTCAGCTCTGGCGCTGGATGAGCAGGACCATTGGGCGCACCTCGTGCTTGGCCTCGGTCACGCGCGTCAACGCCGTACCGAAGATGCCGTACAACATCTTTCGCGCGCCATAGATCTCAATCCGAATTTTGCCCTCGGCTACGCCGGATTAGGCTATGCGCTTGCATGCGGGGGGCAACCTCAGCGCGGGCTCGAGGCATTGGATCACGCGTGGCGGCTTGCGCCGCTCGATCCATTTCTGTCGATGTATGCGCCGGTCACGAGCTACATGGCGCTCTTTGCGCTCGAACGGTATGACGAGGCAATCGCGGTGTGCCGGTCGATGGCAGCGCGGCACCCCAGCCATGCCGGCGCACGGCGGCTAATGACCGTTTCGCTGGGACTGCTTGGCCGCATCGACGAAGCCAAAGAATCCCTTGCGCGAACGGTCGCGCTGCAGCCCGATTTCTCGACCGACCACGTGGCCTACAACACCGTGTTCGCCCATGCATCGGATCGGTCACGTTTCCTGCGCGGACTGCAAAAGGCGGGACTGCGGAATTAGATTTCCCTCCGCTCATTTCACGGCGCGAGTTCGTGGCCGCTTTGAGCGAAGCGGAAAGCCCGGATTTCGCTGACGCTGATCCGGGCAACAGATGAAGAATGCCTAGCATACACCGAACCAAAAGGTCGCCGGCCGGTTCTCTCATGAGGCAAACTGGAGATTGATCATGAGACCGAGAACCCTTTTTTCGGCATTGGCAGTGCTCGTCGCTGCGACGACGGTGAGCTTTGCCCAGAGCATGCCGAACTACGGACCGAACGCGCCGGCGACCGGCGACAGCTTCGGCAAGCCGCCAGCCGGCACACGGCCGCCCGGCGTGACGCGATCACAGCGCAGCAACTATCCGAAGCGTGTGCACCGCAAGTCTCACCGGAATCACCACTACGTCCGGTACGAATAGCAAGGCCGCAGCTCGCATGGAGCGGGGTGGACAGCCCAAGTTTCGCTTGCCTGGCTGAGCTCACCAGCAACAGGGTCGAAACCGCTGGGGCAGGGGGCTTGACAATCTGGCAGTGACGAATTATCAATTTCGTCACTCATCAGAGTGCCGGTGTCATGAACGCCCTGCCAAGGACCAAGCCAGACGATACTCGGGACCGCATCATGGATGTGGCCGATCGGCTGTTCCGGCAGGTTGGCTTTGCCAAGACGACGGTCGCCGATATTGCCGCGGAACTCGATATGTCCCCGGCGAATGTCTACCGGTTCTTCGCCTCCAAAAACGCGATCGTCGAAGCGATCTGTCGGCGCTGCCTCGCCGAGCTCGATGAGCGCGCCTGGGAAATTGCACGTTCGCGCGGCTCGGCCGCCGGGCGCATAGAGCGCCTGATCCTCGAGATCCTGGCCTACCACAAGGCGAATTTGCTTACGGACAAGCGCGTAAATGACATCGTGCTCGTCGCCATTGAAGACAGCTGGGATGCCATCGAGGCGCACAAGGAGGTCATGCGCAACGTCGTTGAGCTCATCCTCCGCGACGGTATCGCCGCTGGCGAATTCGAGAAGGTCGATCCGGCCGAGACGTCGCTTCTTCTGATGCGATCGCTGGTGGCTTTCGTGCATCCGGTTCTGATCAGCCAGTGCCTGTCCAACGACGAAGACGTCGAAGGCCAGGCAAAGGCCAGCATCCGCTTCTCTCTCCGCTCGATCACGCCCCGGACGTGACGCCCGTGCCGTCCATTCCAATGATTTCACGCGCCTCAATTGTGACGAAAAATATCTTTCATCACTCGTCACAAGTCAGTGAAAGGAGTCCTGTCATGCCCCACCATTTCAATTTGGCCGGACCATTGGCGGCACTGGCGGCAGCGTTCCTTTTGGCGGCGTGTCAGGCCGAGACGGCGCCGGCTCCCAGGGCCGAGCGGCCGGTCCAGGTGCAGAGCGTTGCCTATGAGGCCGAAGACGCCGCCCGCGATTTCGTCGGTGTTGTGCGGGCGCGCTACGAAACCGATCTCGGCTTCCGGGTCGGCGGCAAGATGGTCGCGCGGCTCGTCAACGTCGGCGATCGTGTGCACGCCGGCGATGTCGTCGCGCGTCTTGATCCCGAAGATCTGCGGCTGCAGGTCGAAAGCGCGCAAGCGGAGCTTGCCGCGGCAACCACCAATCTCAGCCAGACCTCGGCCGATTACGAGCGCTACGAAACTTTGAAGGCACGTGGCTTCGCCTCGGTCGCAGACTTTGACCGCAAGACCGCGGCGAAAGGCGAGGCGGAAAGCCGGCTCGCCCGCGCCAAGCGCGCACTCGACCTGGCGCGCAATCAACTCGACTATGCCGAGCTCAAGGCCGGCGCCGACGGCGTGATCACGGCGACGCTTGCCGAGCCGGGCCAGGTGCTTTCGCTTGGGCAGCCGGTGGTGAAACTCGCCCATCTCGGCGAAAAGGAAGCGGTCGTCGCGCTGCCGGAAAACTGGCTCGCAAAGGCACGCGAAGCGACCGCAAGCGTCACGCTGTGGTCCGGCAACGGGCATCGCTATGCCGCACGGCTGCGTGAGCTCTCGCCACAAGCCGATCCGGCGACACGCACTTATGCGGCCCGGTTCACAATCCTCGACCCCGACGACAAAGTTGCGCTCGGCATGACGGCAACGGTCACGCTCAAGCCCGCGGGCGAAGCGATGGTCGCAAAGCTGCCGCTGTCTGCAGTGCTCAGCCGCGGCTCCGGTCCCTCTGTCTATGTCGTCGGCCAGGCCGGCGAATTGACTCTGCGGAGGGTCACCGTCGCTTCTTTCAACGAAGACGATGCGCTCATTACCGGCGGCGTTTCAGCGGGCGAGAAGGTGGTGACGCTCGGCGTGCAGAAACTCGAACCCGGCCTCAAGGTCCGCAGCATCGAAGAAAAACAATAGTCCTGCCATGCATCGCGGACATCCGGCCCGCGAAGCAAGTGAAGTCCTACCTGACGGAGTAACGGCGCCATGCAACGATTTAATCTGTCCGCCTGGGCCATCAATCATCGCGCGCTCGTCCTCTTCATGATGATCGTTCTGGCAGGCGCCGGCATCTACTCCTACCTCAACCTCGGCCGTGCCGAAGATCCGTCATTCACGATCAAGGTGATGATCGTGAATGTGTCCTGGCCGGGCGCCACTGCGGCGGAGATGGAGAAGCAGGTCGCCGACAAGATCGAGAAGAAGCTGCAGGAGTTGCCGCATCTCGATCGCGTGGAAAGCTATTCAAGGCCGGGCGTTTCCTTCATCCGCATCATTCTCAGCGACCAGACGCCGCCCTCGCAAGTGAAGGAGCTCTGGTATCAGGTCCGCAAGAAGGTCAGCGATATCCGCAGCGACCTGCCGCCGGATATCCAGGGGCCGAATTTCAACGATGAATTCGGTGACGTGTATTCGGCGCTTTATATGCTTACTGGCGACGGCCAGAGCTACGCCGAGCTGAAGGCACGCGCCGAAGACATCCGCCAGCGCCTGCTGCGCGTCCCGAATGTGAACAAGGCCGATATTATCGGCGAGCAGCCGCAGCGGATTTACATCGAATTCAGTCACGCCAAGCTGGCGACCCTCGGCATCACGCCGCAGCAGATCTTTGACAGTGTCGCCAGGCAGAACGCCGTGACCTCGGGTGGGGCGATCGATACGTCCGCCGACCGCATCAATCTGCGCGTGACCGGTGCCTTTTCGGGCGTCGAAGCTATTGCCGCGGTGCCGGTGCAGGCCGACGGCCGCGTCTTCCGGCTCGGCGACATCGCTACGGTGAAACGGGGATACGAAGACCCGCCCACCTTTCTCGTGCGCAGCAACGGGAAACCTGCACTCGGCATCGGCGTTTCGATGCTCGAGGGCGCCAACATCATCACGCTCGGTGAAGACCTGAAAAAAGCGATGAAATCGATCGTCGCCGAGTTGCCGGTCGGCGTGGAAATCACACAGGTCGCCGACCAGCCACACGTGGTCGATGAATCGGTCTCGGAGTTTTTCCATGTCTTCACCGAGGCATTGGCCATCGTCCTGATCGTGGGGTTTATCTCGCTGGGACTGCGTACGGGAATCGTCGTGGCGCTGTCGGTGCCTCTGGTGCTGGCCATCGTCTTCGTGGTGATGTTCGCGACCGGTTTCGATTTGCACCGCATCACCTTGGGCGCGCTTATCATCGCGCTCGGACTGCTAGTCGACGACGCGATCATCGCCATCGAGATGATGGTGGTGAAGATGGAGCAGGGCTTTGACCGGGTCCGCGCCGCGACCTTTGCCTGGACCTCGACCGCATTCCCGATGCTGACGGGGACCCTTGTGACGGCGGCGGGTTTTCTACCGGTCGGTTTCGCCAAATCCAGCTCCGGCGAATATGCCGGTGGGATCTTCTGGATCGTCGGTATCGCGCTGATCGCATCGTGGTTCGTGGCGGTGCTGTTCACGCCCTATCTCGGCATCAAGCTTTTGCCCGATCTCAAGAAGCACGGAACCGAGCACGATCCCGATGTGATCTACCGGACCCGGATCTACAGGACACTCCGCTCGGTGATCGAGTTCACCTTGCGCTGGCGAAAGACGGTGGTCGCAGCGACGGTCTTCATGTTCGTTGCCAGCATTGCCGGGTTCGGCCTGGTGCAGCAGCAATTCTTCCCGACCTCGACGCGCACCGAGCTTTTCTTCGAAATGCGTTTGCCGGAAGGGACAGCCATCGGAATTACTCAGGCCACGGCCAAAAAGGCCGAGCAGCTCATCGGGAACGACCCGGACGTCGACAGCTATACGACCTATGTGGGAGCGGGCGCCCCACGCTTCTGGCTTGGGCTCAATCCGGAGCTGCCCAATACTAACTTCGCGCAGATCGTGATCGTCGCCAAAAACCTTGAAGGGCGCGAGCGACTCAAGGCGCGGCTGGAAAAAGCGATCGCCGCGGGCGCGCTGCCGCAGGCACGCGCGCGTGTCGACCGGTTCGTGTTTGGGCCGCCGGTCGGATTCCCGGTGCAGTTCCGTGTCATCGGTCCCGATCCGATGAAGGTGCGCGCCATCGCAGAGGATGTTCGCAAGGTGATGGCGGAAAACCACAAGCTCGTCGATCCGCATCTCGACTGGAACGAGCAGGTGAAGTCGATCCGGCTCGACATCGACCAGGACCGCGCGCGGGCTCTCGGCCTGACGCCTCAGGAGGTCGCGCAGACCCTGCAGACGTTGGTCTCCGGGTACACGATCACCCAGTACCGCGAAGGCATCGAACGGATCGGCGTTGTTGCACGGGCCGTACCGTCCGAACGTCTCGACCTCGACCGCTTGCCCGACCTCACCATTGCCACGCGAAACGGGGTTGCGGTGCCGCTATCGCAGGTCGCCAAGCTATCTTACGAGTTTGAGGAGCCGATCCTGTGGCGGCGCAACCGAGATCTGGTGCTGACAGTACGCAGCGACGTCATCGACGGCGTGCAGGCGCCGGATGTCAGCAACGAGGTTGCGCCCAAGCTCAAACCGATAAAGGATGCGCTCCCCTTCGGCTACAGGATCGAAACCGGCGGATCGATAGAAGAAAGCGCCAAGGCAAATGTCGCGCTGGTCGCCGTCTTCCCGGTGATGATCATTGCAATGCTGACGCTGTTGATGATCCAGCTGCAGAGCTTCTCGCGGCTGGCGCTGGTGTTCGTCACGGCGCCGCTTGGTCTTATCGGCGCAACCGGCGCGCTGCTGATCTCCAATCGGCCCTTCGGTTTCGTCGCATTGCTTGGGCTTATCGCGCTGGCCGGCATGATCATGCGCAATACCGTGATCCTGGTGGACCAGATCGACCGCGACATCGCCGAAGGTCATGCACGCTATCGCGCCATCGTCGATGCGACGATCCGGCGGGCGCGGCCGGTGACGCTCACTGCGCTGGCTGCCATCCTCGGCATGATCCCCCTTTCGCGAAGTGTCTTCTGGGGGCCGATGGCGATCACCATCATGGGTGGCCTGTTGGTCGCGACTATCCTGACGCTGCTGGTCGTGCCGGCGCTGTACGCTCTGTGGTTCCGCGTCAACAAAGACGAAGTCGCGGCGGCAGTTCACAATCAGCCGGCTGAAACCAGAGAGGATGTTGAAACCGCTCGCATCGCTGCCTGAAGCATCCACTTGTGCGTTGCGTCGCCGCAAACGCGGCGACGCAGGGTCCAAGACACTCGGTTCCCGCTTCGCCTACTCGCTTCGATAGCTCGCGCATCGCGCCCATGCCGGGGCCCAGGAATGAGCGAAGTAACCAGCCAATCAGGAGTCGTTTGAATGAATTACTGCCGCGAACCTTCTCTCGAGGACATCCTGTCCGATCCGATCACCAAAGCTCTCATCCATGCCGACGGCGTCGATGCGAACGAACTGCAGGCGATGTTGTGCCGGATTGCACTCGAGAGGCGCACGAACCGCGTAACATGACGGCCGCACAGGGCGGAACCGAATACCGCCGCGCTGCTTTGATTTGCGCCATTATTTGGACGCCCCAGGAACAATCTTCACGTGGATATCATTGCATGATGTAGGGGTGATCCGGCAGGGAGGGCTTTCCGTGCGCTCGCGCGTCATTCATCTAATCAATCCGAAAACCGATTCACTGACGACTCGTCCCCTCTATTTCAATCGTGCCCTGTATTCGCCTCTTGCGGGGTTGTTGGCGGTGGCGGCCTGCGTGCCGCGCGACCAGTACGAAGTCGTCCTCACGGACGAAAATATCGAAACCATCGACTTTGATCTGAAGGCAGATCTCGTCGGCATCTCTGCGATGACGAGCTACGTCAATCGCGGCTACGAAATCGCCGATCATTTCCGCGCCAGGGGCATCCCTGTTGTCATGGGTGGGGTGCATCCGAGCTTCATGCCGCAGGAAGCGCTCAGCCACTGCGATGCCGTTGTCATCGGCGAAGTCGAGCTGGTCATCGACAGGCTGCTCGATGATCTGGAGCAGGGCGAAATGAAGGGCATCTACAAGTCCGACAAGCTGCATCCGATGACTGGCCTGTCGATGCCCCGCTACGATCTTCTGAAGAAGCACCGCTACGTCAACAAAACCTTTGTGCAGACCTCGCGCGGCTGTCACCAAGGGTGCACGTTCTGCGCCGAGCCGCTGATGAACGGACTGCGGTTCCGTTACCGTCCGGTCGACGAAGTCATCCACGAAATGGAAAATTGCGGCTCGCGCGTCATCTCGATCAATGACGCCGATTTTTTCGGCACGCCGGAACGGCCGAAGGAGGTTATGCGTGCCCTCAAGGGTCGCAACATCCAGTGGCAGGCAGGGGTAACATCGAAATTGGCGCAGGACGATCGCATGCTTGAGCTTGCTGCCGAAAGCGGCTGCACATTGCTGAGCATCGGGTTCGAGTCGATCTCGCGCTCGACCCTGACAAGCGTGCATAAGCATGTGAACCGCCCGGAGACGTTCGCTGCACTGGTCGAAAAAATCCATTCATACGGGATCATGGTGTTCGGACTTTTCATGTACGGCTTTGACGGTGACGACCTTTCGGTGTTCGACGATACGGTCAATTTCAACCTCGACGCCGATTACGACGCCTGTGCCTACTCGACCCTGACGCCTTACCCCGGCACCCTGACGTGGTACGAGATGAAGAAAGCAAACCGTATCGTTTCCTTTGACTGGACAATGTATGACCAGGGCCATGTGGTCTATCGGCCGGCACAGATGTCGCCCGACGAGCTCCGGGTTGGCGTGGGCCGCGCGTACGAGAACTTCTACAAAGCGGCGTCGATCGCTAAAAGATTCCCGCTGCGCGGCAAGCGGCATCGTGCGCAGTGGCTGATCTACAATATTTTCATGCGCAGAGGATCGCAGACGGAAAATATCGAATCGATCGCGGCGCCGACAGAAGAACCCAATTTTGCGCCGATGCCCCCGATCCTGCCAGTCAAGCGCGAGTGGCGTGCGGCAGTGCTTGAGGCGGCCGGCGGGCCGGGACCGCACATGAGCTGATGGGCGCGGGCCCGCCGTCACAATCATTGGGAGACGCGTTAGCTGATCTTTCAGTGGTCAGAGCCAGCAGCTTGCGATGGCGGCGCGCTCGTAGCATTGGCCTCGCCCGCGTGCCCCGACCAATAGATCGCGCCGACAATGAATAGCGCGAGGACTACAACAATTCCGACCCAGGCATCGGCACCCAAACCGGTGAAATTACAATAGTTCTGTTCGGGGTTTGTTGGGAGATTGGTTGGCACATTGATATCCTCGTTGTGACGCGAGATGGCAACTGCCGAGGGCAAAATTTGTTTCAGCGGCCCCGGCAAACTTCGAACGAAAAACACGGAGCTTTCATTCTGTCGGGGACTGCCCCACGCGCAACCACACCGCACTTTGCAAGACCCTCCCAAACGAACACAATACGTCTCATCGATAATTGGAATGCGGACCATGCCACTCTTCATCTGCACCGCCTGCGGCACTCAATATCCTGAAAGCGCGCGGCCACCTTCCGAATGCGCGATCTGCGAGGAAGAACGGCAATATGTGCCGCCGCGCGGTCAGACCTGGACGACACTGCAGGCCCTCCAGCAGAGTCATATGAACGCGTTCCATGAGTACGAGACCGGAATCATAGGTATCGGTGCGGGCTTTGCCATCGGGCAACGAGCGCTGCTGGTTCGAACTGAAGGCGGCAACATCCTGTGGGACTGCGTGGCAACCCTCGACCCCGCGACCGTAAGCCTCATCAAAGGTCTCGGCGGTCTGAGGGCGATCGTGATTTCTCATCCACACTTCTACACGACGATGAACGAGTGGGCGGAGGCCTTCGGCTGCTCGATCCATCTAAATGCCGCCGATCAGGAATGGATCATGCGGAAAAGCCCGGCGATAAAGTTGTGGCAGGGTGACACGCTCAAGCTCTGGGATGGTGTCACGCTGGTCCGCTGCGGTGGCCATTTCCCCGGCGGCACCGTCGTTCACTGGGCGCGGGCAGCCGGCAGCGGGATTGTCTGCGCCGGCGACATCCTGACGATTGCCACTGACCGGAAGTGGTTTTCCTTCATGCGCAGCTATCCGAACTTCATTCCGCTGTCCAAGCGCGAGGTCGAGCACATCGGCAAGGCGCTGGCGCCGTTCGAATTCGATGTCGTGTACGGGCATTACTTCGATCGCGTGATTGCGAAAGGCGCCAAAGACGTCTTGCAGAAATCGATTGCGCGCTACGTCGCGGCGATCGAGGGCACGCGAGGATATTGATTAGCTCTGTTATTCCTGGACGCGAGCCATAAACGCGTTTTACGCGTCTTCCAGGCGCTATGGCGAGTGGACCCGGACTCCGGATTAGGACACACAAGCATTCGATATCTCTTGATCCCGGATTCGCGCCTATCGGCGCCCCCGGCATGACGGAAAACCAAGCCGGCCGCGCGGCCGACGGTGGGCGATCGGCGGATCCGCGCGGCCGGGTGAGTGACGCTCCGTGAGGCGCCCTCACAGCCACATGTTCGAGCAAAACGTGCGGTAGGTCGCGCGATGCTCGTGAAGCAGACTGTCGGCCGCAGCGATGAATCCCGGCTTAATTTCGACAGCGCAAACAATCAGAGTCGGGAACTTTTGGCGCTTCCGCACTGCAGCCGGATACCGGACGCGATCAATTTATCGCGACCGAGCGTAGAGCGGCAAATTCTTAGTGCATGCATGCGCGTGCAAATATTGCATCTGATTTTTCGTAAGACAGGAGAAGATCGGCGCAAAATTATCGCGCCGGTCATTCGCCTTCTTTTTCGTTCTTCCCGCCGAGTTGCTTCAACTTGGCGAAGACAGCGCTGACATCGAGTTCGCCCGACTTTTTCTCCGGTTCGGCGGCTGCAGCGATTTCAGCTTCCTTCCGTGCCGTCGTCTCTGCAGCGGGCAGCAAGGTTGCGCCCGCGTCGACCGGCGCTGGCTTTTCCTTGCTGGCGCGTTGCACTTCAAGGTCAAGATCGACCTGCGAAGCAAGTCCCAGCGTGACCGGATCCATCGGTGTCAGATTGGCTGAATTCCAATGGGTGCGATCGCGAATTGACGCAATTGTGGATTTGGTGGTCCCGACAAGGCGCATGATCGCACTGTCCTTGAGTTCGGGGTGATTGCGCACCAGCCAAAGTATGGCATTCGGACGATCCTGCCGGCGTGAGACAGGAGTGTATCGCGGGCCCTTCTTTCCACGATCCGGCTGAGGGACCGAGACCTTCGGTTCCGTAAGCTTGAGGCGTGCTTCCGGATTTTTCTCGGCTTCTGCGATCTGTTGGCGGGTCAATTGACCGGTCAGGATCGGATCGAGGCCTTTGATGCCCTGTGCGGCGTCGCCGTCGGCAATGGCCTTTACCTCAAGAGGGTGCAATTTGCAGAACTCGGCGATCTGGTCGAACGATAGCGCGGTATTGTCCAGCAGCCAGACGGCGGTCGCCTTCGGCATCAAGGGTGCTGCGGTCGCCATGGCAAATCTCCTCTGCGCTTCGCCCGCCCCTCGGACGAAGCATTAAGATCATCAATGATGATCGGAAAGTGGCCGCAATATAAGGGGACAGGGCGGCCCTTGCAACCGTTCCGCTTGACAGGGTAGCCCGGCACACCCCATGTCGGGGGTGGAAACGTGCGCGAAAAATGCGCGGTTTCGAGGAACTGAATGTCAGCAAACCCGCCAAAACCGGTTCTTAAGGTTTTTCTCTGCTCGCCGCGCGGGTTTTGCGCAGGCGTCGTGCGCGCTATTGAATCGGTGGAGCGAGCGCTCGCGCTCTACGGGGCGCCGGTCTACGTCCGCCACGAAATCGTGCATAACCGCTATGTCGTCGATAGCTTGCGTAAGAAAGGTGCGATTTTCGTCGAAGAGCTGAGCGAAATTCCCGACGACAACGTTCCGGTCATTTTCTCGGCGCACGGAGTGCCGCGGTCTGTTCCGGAAGAAGCCTCGCGGCGGAATCTGATTTCACTCGATGCGACCTGTCCGCTGGTGACGAAAGTTCATCGCGAGGCGGAGATCCATCATCGGCGCGGGCGCGAGATTGTGCTGATCGGCCATGCGGGTCATCCCGAAGTCGTCGGCACCATGGGGCAGCTTCCAGCCGGAAGCATTACTTTGGTGCAGACCACCAACGACATCGACAATTTCACGCCGCAGGATGAAGGCAGGCTCGCTTACGTCACCCAGACGACGCTGTCGGTCGACGACACCGCCGAGATGGTCGATCACCTCAAGAAACGGTTTCCGGGAATCGTCGGTCCTCACAAGGAGGACATCTGCTACGCAACAACAAACCGGCAGGATGCGGTCAAGCGCGTGGCACCGATCGTCGATGCGATGATTGTTGTGGGTGCTCCGAATTCGTCAAACTCGCAAAGGCTGAAGGAAGTGGCTGAACGGTCGGGCTGCCCACGCGCCGTTCTTGTTCAGCGCGCCGCCGACCTCAACTGGAACTATTTTGACGGTGTCAAGAAGATCGGCGTTACAGCCGGCGCTTCCGCGCCGGAAGTTCTGGTCGAGGAAATCCTGGGTGCGCTCTCGGAGCGCTTCGCAATTGAGCTTGAAACTGTCACTGCGACCGAGGAGGGAGTGTTCTTCCCGCTGCCCCGCCCGCTGCGGGAGCACGAGCCCGCGGAGTAGCGCTTAGATGGCGGTCTACACCGATGTGGCAGCGGAAGACCTTGCCCGCTTCCTTTCGAATTACGACATCGGCGAATTACTTTCCTATAAAGGAATCGCGGAGGGCGTCGAGAATTCGAATTTTCTCGTCCATACCGGCGCAGGAAATTTCATCCTCACGCTGTACGAGAAGCGCGTTGCGGAAGGCGACTTGCCGTTTTTTCTGGAGTTGATGGAGCATCTGGCGGCGCGCGAGATTACCTGTCCCCAGCCGGTGAAGAACAAGCAGGGCGGTATGCTCGGCAAGATCGCCGGCCGGCCGGCGGCCATTGTCACATTTCTCGACGGGTTGTGGATCCGGCGCCCCAATCCCGGTCATTGCGCCGCGGTCGGGGATGCGCTGGCAAAACTGCATCTCGCCGGCGCCAGTTTCAAGCTCAAGCGTGCAAACGCTTTGTCGATCGAGAGCTGGCGGCCGCTCTATGAGCACGCGAAGCCCCGGGGTGACAGCGTGCGCCCGGGCCTTTGCGCCGAAATCGCCAAAGAGCTCGATACGCTCGAAAAGACCTGGCCCCGGCGGCTGCCGCAAGGCGTGATCCATGCCGACCTTTTCCCGGACAACGTATTTTTCCTCGGCGACAAATTATCAGGTCTGATCGATTTTTATTTTGCGTGCACCGACACGCTTTTTTACGACGTTGCGATCTGCCTGAATGCCTGGTGTTTCGAGGCCGATCATTCCTACAACGTCACCAAGGGGCGTGCGCTGCTGAATGCTTATGGCAAGGTTCGCCCACTGTCCGATGCCGAGCTTGCCGCGCTGCCGATTTTGGCGCGTGGTGCGGCGATACGCTTTCTACTGACGAGGCTGGTCGACTGGCTGGCCGTGCCGGACGGCGCGCTGGTACGGCCGAAAGATCCGCTTGAGTACTACCGTAAACTGCGCTTCCACCAGTCCGTGAAAAGCGTCGAAGATTACGGACTTTGATGAGCGAACAACGTGTCACCGTTCACACGGATGGTGCCTGCTCAGGCAATCCCGGCCCGGGCGGGTGGGGTGCCATTCTCGCTTTCGGCGACCATGAGAAAGAACTTATGGGCGGCGAACCGCATACAACGAATAATCGCATGGAGTTGATGGCGGCGATCTCGGCTCTGGAAGCGCTCAAACGCCCGTGCACCGTTGACCTTCATACAGATAGCGAATATCTGAAGAATGGAATCACGTCTTGGATTCATAGTTGGAAAAAGAACGGCTGGCGCACTGCAGACAGGAAACCGGTCAAGAATATCGATCTCTGGAAACGCCTGGATGAGGCTCTCGGTCACCACAAGGTGCACTGGCACTGGATCAAAGGCCATGCGGGCCACGCCATGAACGAGCGGGCGGACGAGCTTGCACGCGAAGGCCTTATTGCAGCGCGTGCAGGTGCGGTCGGTGCGATGAAGACAAAATAGATAGCTATTTCAAAACTAACTCCGCTCATCCCGCGGAAGCGGGGACCCAGGCAACATCTCAGGCCCCGCGTTACGCACTGGATTCCCGCCATAGGCGGGCGAAAGCACGCCGTTCTTCGGACGGCTATGCGCGGGAATAAGCGGAGACACGTAACGAAGTAAAGATCTCTACAGTTGCGCCAGCAATGCCTGGCCGCCGGATATGTCGCACTTGCCGGGTGCGTCTTCGACATTAAGTTTTTTCACGACGCCGTCGTCGACGAGCATCGAATAGCGCTTTGAGCGGGTGCCGAGGCCGTTGCCCGAGCCGTCAAAAGCCATGTCGACCGCCTTGGCGAACTCACCGTTGCCGTCGGCGAGAAACTCAATCTTGCCATCGGCGCCCGTGGATTTCTTCCACGCTTCCATGACGAACACGTCGTTCACGCCGGTCACCGCTATGGTGTGGACGCCTTTCGCTTTTATTGCAGCTGCGTTGTTCAGGAAGCTTGGTATGTGAAGATTATTGCAGGTCGGCGTAAAGGCACCAGGTACGGCAAACAGGGCGACCTTGCGTCCTTTGAAGATCTCATCGGTCGTTTTCCAGACGGGACCCTCGGTCGTCATAACGCGGAATTTGGCATCGGGCAGGCGATCGCCGACCTTTATAGGCATGGGTATCCTCTCACGTTGCAATGATTTTTCGTTTCTTGCTGGGTAGTTACGCTCTTGTGCGAAATTAGTCGAGATGCGTTTTGACCTCAACGGCGCGGTCGCCGGTGACAACGGTAAGTGTCAGATCAAGCGGGCTTTTGGGATCGACGCCGGGCGGCAGACCGTCGAGATCGAAATTGAATTGTGCGCGACCGGGCGCTGCGGATTTCACGGGCTTTGGAATGGGCAATGCCCATTGCGGCGTAGGACCTTCGACGAACAGTTCGACTGGTTTTCCCGCCGGTGCGCCAAGCTCGACCGCAATCTTTTGTTTTGGATTGCTGACCCGTTTTAACGTCAGACCCAATTGCGCAGCAGTGACGTGCTTGGGCACGCGGGTCTCAGCGGCCACCAATGCCGGGTTGTGTTTGCTCTCGCCCGTGCCGAGGCTCAATTCGGCTTTGCCTTCCGCGGGCACGCATAATTTCTCGCAGACGGCGTAGTCGACTTTCATGCGCAGCCTGACCGGCTTGCCAGCCTGCTCGGGCGATACAATGAGTGGAAAAATCACCGCGTCTTTGTAGCCGAGGGATTGGCCCGTCTCGTCGGTAAACAAATGCGGGGCTGGAAAGAGGACTTCCGCCTTCTTGAGATTTTCTGAACCGGAAAAATCGAAATGCGGCGGCACCCCTGAATCGCCGGGGTATCGCCAATAGGTTTTCCAACCCGGCCATAGTTTGATTTCAATTCCTGCGCGCAACCCGGCATCGCCGGGTTTGCCGGTTCCGGCGATCAGCCTGATCGCAGAGCGCGTATCTTCGTTCCAGGGTGATTCGTCCGCTGCCAGCGCTGTGGCGCCCGTAAGGACCATAATCCCGCACGAAAACAGTACGACGCGAAATGTTCTGTGAATATCGCTCATCGCCTTTGGTCTAGTCGGTAACAATATGCCGCGCCACTGAATTCATCGTGAGCACCAATTGAACGTAATCCGGGCGGCGGTTGCCATAATTGGCCATCGAATATGTCGGCGAAGATTGAACTTTCGGCTGCACGCGTCGTTTGCAAAGGCGGGTCGATCAGGTAACCTTTTGCCATGAAGATTTCACGCAAAATGAAGCAGCAAGGCGCCGGGCCCGGTCGCGGTTATCTGGACGGTCAAATGCTGATCGCAATGCCGGCCATGAATGACGAGCGGTTCGCACGGGCCGTCATTTATGTCTGTGCCCATTCGACCGAGGGCGCGATGGGCATCATCGTCAATCATCCCGCACAGAACATCAAATTTCCCGATCTCCTTGTGCAACTCGAAGTTATTCCGGCATCCGAGCGCATCCAGCTTCCGGGCCGGGCTGAAGACGTGAAAGTTCTCAAAGGCGGTCCAGTGGAAACCGGGCGCGGCTTTGTTTTGCATTCTGCTGATTTCTTCATCGAGAATTCTACGCTGCCGATCGACGAGGGAATCTGCCTGACCGCCACGCTGGATATTCTCAAGGCAATTGCACGGGGCAATGGACCGGCCAGCGCAATACTGGCACTCGGTTACGCCGGCTGGGCGCCTGGACAACTCGAACAGGAGATTCAGCAGAACGGCTGGCTACATTGTTCTGCCGACGCCGAACTGATCTTCGGGCAGGATACCGATACAAAGTACGAAAAGGCCCTGCGAAAGATCGGCATCGACCTCGGCATGCTGTCGACTGAAGCCGGCCACGCCTGAGACCGGCTATTCCGACGCAATTTTGAGGGCGCGTAACCGGCTTGGCTTGTCGATCAGAAGATCGCGGGCGGCGTCGGCGGTCATCGGCTCGCCGAATGCAAAACCTTGCGCGTATTCGCATCCAAGCTGATAAAGCTCAACAGCATCGGAGTCCGTCTCGGCGCCTTCAGCCACCACTTCCATTCCGAGATCGTGCGCGAGCGCAATAATCGACCTCAGGATAACGGGCCGCGTTCCGCGCGCCGTTGTACGCACGAATGACTGGTCGATCTTGATTGTGTCGAAGGGAAAGCGCTGCAGATAGGCAAGAGACGAATGACCGGTGCCAAAATCATCCAGCGATAGCCCGGCGCCAAGCTCCTTGATCCTTGTCAGCATCTGCGCGGCGTGTTCCGGATTCTCCATGACCAACGATTCGGTGATCTCGAGCTTGAGCGTGCCGCGCGCAAGTGCCGTGCGGCCCAGAACGCCACGCAAGTCCTGGATGAGATCGTGACGCAGCAATTGCCGCGACGACACGTTCACGCTGGCGAACACCGGCTCACGCGTGCGCGTTGCGGCCTGCCATTGCGCCAGTTGCTTGGCCGTGTGCTCGAGAACGAATAGCCCAAGGTCCACGATCAGGCCGATTTCCTCGGCAATTGAAATGAATTCCTTCGGGGACAGTCGACCGAGCTTCGGGTGATCCCAGCGCGCCAGCGCTTCAAAACCCGCGATCGCCCGATCTTCCAGTCGAACGATCGGCTGATAAAGAACCTTGATCTCTTCCCGCTCGATGGCACGGCGCAATTCGGATTCCATGGTCAGCCGATCGGTCTTGCGCGACCGCATCGCCGGCTTGAAGATCTCGATCCGGTCGCCGCCGATGCGCTTGGCGTAGTACATCGCAAGTTCGGCGTCCTTGAGGACCTCGTCGGTGCGGTGCATCTGGTTCTCGGCCAATGCCAATCCGATCGATGCGGTGAGGAAAATCTCGCGATCATTGAAGGCAATCGGCGCGCGCAGAGTGCGGCGGATGGTTTCGGCAAAAGCGACGATGCGCGCCGGTTCGCGTTCCGACAACAGGATCAGGGCGAACTGGTCGCCTGACAGTCTTGCCAGCGTGTCCTGGGGTTTGAGCAGGCGGGATAACCGCCGGGCAATCGTCAGCAGGATTGAATCACCCATTGCCATGCCGACCGAATCGTTCACCTGCTTGAAGCGATCAAGATCGACCACCACGATCGACGGTCGAATTTGCGGATTGGCTCGGGCAAAGCCCAAGGCGGCTTCCATTCGGTCGATGAACAGCTCGCGATTCGGCAAACCCGTGAGATTGTCGTGAACCGCGTCAAAGAGAAGGCGGTCCTCCGCATTCTTGAAGTCAGTGACGTCGGTGAGCGTGCCCACGAGGCGTACGACTTCGCCGTCCGAACCGACGACGGGCCGCGCTTTCAGCGTGAACCAAAGATAATGGCCGTCCGAGGTACGCAGCCTGAAATCCTGACTCAGGCGTCCGCGCCGCTGCTCGACCATCCCGTCAAGAGAAGCACGAAAGCGATCGCGGTCGAGTGGGTGGAGGACCTCGAGCCAGGTCGCTGCCGGCCCTTCCAGCGTACCGCGCTTGAGACCGAGCATGTGCTCGGTTTCGGGGCTGGTGAACACCTTGTCGGCGGATACATCCCAATCCCAGATCAGGTCGCCGGCGCCCGTGAGAGCCAGCGCGCGGCGCTCAACATCGGACACAATGCCGTGCGTAATACCGCCGGCAAAGGCGTGCTGCATGACGGTGAAGCCAATCAGCATCACGATCAGGACCAGGCCTCCGAGCAGGGCTGGACCGATGATGTCATTGGTAACAAGGCCGAGGACTGCCAGCGCAGCTGCCATTGTCCAAACGACCAATAACAGCCAGGTTGGGATCAGCAGTACCGCACGATCGAAACCGTGAGTCGAGAGATAGATGACAAGGCCAAGGCCGAATACGGCAATGCCACCGAGTGACATACGGGCAATGCCGGCGGCAACAGCGGGATCAAAGACTGCGACAGCGATCAAGGCTGCGAGGGCGGCAAGCCAGGCAATTGTGATGTGAGCGTAACGAACATGCCAGCGCGACAAATTGAGATAGGCGAACAGGAAAACCAGTAAGGTAGCGGACAGGATTGCTTCGCCGCAGGCGCGCCAAACACGCTCTGCACCCGCCGACATGTCAAAGACCTTGGCCCAGAAGCCAAAATCAATGCCGATGTAGATCAAAACCGCCCAGCCAAGGGCCGCGGCGGCCGGAAACATGATCGACCCTTTCACCACGAACAGAATCGTGAGGAACAGCGCAAGCAGACCAGCAATGCCGATGACGATGCCGTAATACAGGGTGAAGGAGTTGACCTTGTCTTTGTACGCGTCCGGTTCCCACAGATAGATTTGCGGAAGCTTGTCGGTGCGTAACTCGGCGACGAAGGTGATAACAGTGCCGGGATCGAGCGTGATCCGAAAGACGTCAGCAGTCGTGCCTTCCTGCCGCACCGGCCGATCGCCGGTCGAAGGCGTAATTGCGGCAATGCGCGACAAGCCCAGGTCCGGCCAGAAAATACCCGAGCCGACCATCCTGTAATGCGGCACCACGATCAGGCGATCGATCTGCTCATCGCTGTTGTTGGTGAGCGCAAGTACAGCCCAATTGGAGTTGCCTTCGCGAGCGCGCACTTCGATGCGGCGAACGATTCCATCCGGACCCGGCGCGGTCGAGACTTGAATGCGGTCACCCTCGGTCTTTTGCAGTTCGGTGGCGGCTGTCAGGTCGATGGCCGCCGCATCGAGGCGCACGTTGACCGCATCCACCGCGTGCGCGGCAGAAATCGCGAGCAGCGAAACGGCAATTGCCGTCGCTAGCGATGTCAAACAACGCCTCATGACCGGATGAGATCCCCCGTCCACCGCAGCGTCTCGCATTCTGCAGCCGCGGTCTCGCTTACAGTGAAAATCTGCAAACAATTGCACCTTCAGGCCTTTATGGCTGACATTGCGCCGATTTCGCGGCTCTCTGGAAAATGCGCCCTTTGTCAAAGTGTTAGCACGATTTTGCCGATGTGTGTGCTGGTTTCCATAAGCGCATGGGCCGCAGGCACGGCCTTCAGAGGGAAAGTCTTGTAGATGACGGGTTTCACCTTGCCAGCGGCGATCAGCGGCAGCACGCTGGTCTCCACCGCGCGGCCAATTGCGCCTTTGTCGGCGATCGAGCGCGAGCGCAGGGTCGAACCGGTGTGATGAAGGCGCTTGAGCATGATACGGCGGAAGTCCACGGTCGCTTTTGGGCTCCCCTGAAATGCGATCTGCACGATCCGCCCTTCAACCGCCGCAGCTTCGTAGTTGCGCGCGATGTAGTCCCCTCCCACCATGTCCATTATAACCTCGGCGCCCTTGTCGTTCGTCGCAGCTTTCGTGGCCGTAACGAAGTCATCGGTCTTGTAGTTGACCGCAACATCGGCGCCGAGCTTGCGGCACGCGTCACACTTTTCCGGTGAACCGGCGGTGGTGATCACCCGCGCGCCAAACGCTTTGGCGAGCTGGATTGCAGTGGTGCCGATACCTGACGAGCCGCCGTGTACAAGAAGTGTCTCGCCCTTTTTCAGACCGCCGCGCTCGAATGCATTGTGCCAGACGGTGAAAAATGTTTCGGGGATCGCGGCCGCCTCAACCATCGACAAAGTGGAGATCGGGAGCGCGTGACTTTCGTGTGCAAGGCAATACTCGGCGTATCCGCCGCCAACAACCAAAGCCATCACCTGGTCGCCGATTTTCCATCGTTTGATGCCGGATCCCAGTGCCACGACCTCTCCTGCAATCTCGAGACCCGGAATGTCGGGCGCACCTGGCGGCGGAGGATAAAGTCCCATGCGCTGCATCACGTCCGGACGGTTTACGCCGGCAGCGGCAACTTTCACGAGGATTTCACAGGCGCCTGGTGCAGGAACAGGCCGCGGCTCCGGCGCAAGCATGTCAGGGCCGCCCGCGGCCTTGATGCCGATTGCGATCATTTGGCTCGGGAGCACAGTCATTGGTTCCTCATCTTGTTGCAACGCTGGGGCGCTTTGTTTAGGCGTCCCTCGATCATGTGACAATCGCGGCTGCGGCGGCTAGATTTCTGCAGCCAGGAGGCAAAGATGCCGGCGATCGATGAAGACGACAAACCGAAGAAAAAAGTCGCCCACGAGATCGGACAGGACCTCACTTTGCTTTCCGTCGAAGAACTCAGCGCGCGGGTGCAACTGCTACACGATGAGATCAATCGCCTCGAGGCGGACATGACGCAAAAGCGCGCGTCACGCGCGGCGGCTGATCAGTTTTTTAAACGGTGACATCGTGTGCGAGTACAGTGGTATTCGCGTGTGTGTGCTTAAAAAATATTTTCGCTTTGCCCGCATGTTCTTAAGTTGTCGTTAAGCTTTCTCGACGATTACTGGCATCGTCCATCTTCATATGGACATTGAGTGGCTCCTGTCCACTCTGTTTGACGCCTCCCTGTTATCACCTTGAGCCGCCGGCAACGGCGGCTCCTTTTTTTGTCCCAATCTGGGTCACGTGAAAGCACGCGGGGCGTTGCGCAGCAACTATATCGTCATGTTAACCATATCGCTGTCTGGACAGGACCTGCGCCTGCGCGTCATGCTTACCCATTCGTATACAGAGCGTGTTCGGCTGTGGTGTGGGAGCGTCGCGTTATGTCAGAGAAATCTTCAGGCCAGGCACAACCGGTTTCATTTGGCGAACGGCTGGCAAGTTCGCAGGCATTTGCCGAACTGTTTCGTGACGGCATGGCGATGGTTGAAGAAACGGCGACCTATCTCGATGGGCCCGGCCGGCAGCAATCAAAGAAGCTCGAGCGTTCTGCCGCACTGGCCTATGCAACAGAAAGTATGCGGCTCACCACCCGGCTGATGCAGCTCGCCTCCTGGCTGCTGCTTCACCGCGCGGTGAAAGAAGGCGAGATGTCGCTCGCACAGGCCGGCAAGGAAAAAAGCAAGGTCAAGTTATCGCCGACCGACAGTCACGATCCGAATAACATCGAATTATTGCCGCCCGCACTACGTGATCTCATCGCGCGATCGCAGAAGCTTTATGCGAAAGTCCGTCGACTGGACGCAACGATCTACAATCAGGGTCCGGCGGAAGGCCCGCCGACGGCCAATCCTGTCGAGCGGCAGCTCGGCCTGCTCAAGGCTGCTTTTGGTGCGGAGACCGGCTGAGCAGATGTGACTTAAGCAAAAAGCCCCCGCAGATGCGGGGGCTTTTTGCTTGCCAGTGGCGGCGGCTATTTCTTATCTTCGGTCTTCAGAAAGCCGGAAAATTTTTTCTGGAACCGTGACACGCGTCCGCCGCGATCGACAATCTGTTGCTGGCCACCAGTCCACGCCGGGTGCGATTTCGGGTCGATGTCGAGGTGCAGCACGTCACCTTCTTTGCCCCACGTCGAGCGTGTGGTGAACTCGCTGCCATCTGTCATCACCACTTTGATGGTGTGGTAGTTGGGATGGATATCCTGCTTCATCTCTCTCGTTCCGGGCGCCGAAAGCGCCGATATGGCTGAATTGGAGGGTCGTATACAGGAGGCGACCCGCGCCCGCAAGCGGTGGCAATTGACCGGCGCCGAGCCTGCAGGGCATTAAGGACCATGTAATCGGGGCGGCAAGAGGCGTCGCATGAAAATTTCGAGCGATGGACGGGGCCTCGATATTGCCGACGGTTCGGCGCCCTATGAGCGCCGTAAGCTGAAGCTGAAACCGCTGGCCCGTCTCGTTCCCTACATCACGCGCTATCGCGGACGTGTCGCGGCTGCGCTCGCTGCCCTGGTCGTTGCATCATTGACAACCCTGATCGTGCCGGTGGCTGTCCGCCGCATGATCGATTTCGGTTTTTCGGACAAGGCCGCGCAATTAATCGATAACTATTTTGCGGTGATGATCCTTGTTGTTGGGATCCTCGCCGTATCGAGCGCTTTACGCTTTTACCTGGTAACGACGCTCGGTGAACGGATCGTTGCCGATTTGCGTTCAGACGTCTTCACGCATCTGACGTTGCTGTCGCCGGCATATTTCGATACTGCAAGGACCGGCGAGATCGTTTCCCGACTCACGGCCGATACGACTCAGATCAAATCGGCAGTCGGCGCTTCGGTTTCGATTGCGTTGCGTAATCTGGTTCTGTTCGCCGGCGGTGCCGTCATGATGGTCGTCACCAGTCCGCGGTTGTCGTTATTTGTCTTATTGGCCATACCTGTGATCGTATTGCCGTTGGTCGGCTTCGGGCGGGCGGTGCGCAAGCGGGGACGTTCGGCACAGGATACGCTTGCCGATGCATCGGGCTACGCCGATGAGTTGATCGGTGCGATGCGGACAGTCCAGGCCTTCACCAATGAGCAGCCGGCACGCCAACGCTTTGGTGCAGCGGTTGAACAGGCCTACGCGGCTGCTCAAGGTGCGACGAAGTCACGCGCGCTGCTCACGGCCGTCGTCATCTTCCTCGTTTTCGCAAGTATTGTGATCGTGCTGTGGGTAGGAGCCCAGGACGTGCTCGCGGGCGACATCACGCCAGGCCGACTTGGTCAATTTGTGCTCTACGCAGTCTTCGCCGCTGGCGGGCTCGGTGAATTGAGCCAGGTTTGGGGAGAAATCTCGCAAGCCTCCGGCGCTGCGGAGCGGCTGTTTGAACTTCTGACGGTTGATCCGGAAATCAAGTCACCGCTACGGCCGGCGGCGCTGCCGTGGCCGGCGCAGGGCGACGTTGAATTCCGCCGCGTAAACTTCTCTTATCCGGGACGTCCAAACGTTTCGGTTCTCACCGATCTTTCGTTTCGCGTGGCATCGGGTGAAAAGCTTGCGGTCGTTGGCCCGTCGGGCGCCGGCAAGAGCACCATTTTTCAGCTTATCCTGCGCTTCTACGATCCGGTCTCCGGAAACATCACTTTTGACGGCGTCGGTCTCACAGACGCTGATCCGTCAGCGCTGCGATCGCGGATCGCTTTGGTGCCGCAGGACACGATCGTGTTTGCGACAACCGTGCGCGACAATATCCGGTTCGGCCGCCCCGATGCCACCGACGCCGAAATCGAGAAGGCGGCAGACGCCGCGCATGCCTCCGAATTCATCCGGCGCCTGCCGCTGGGATTCGAGACGCCAGTCGGCGAACGAGGGGTGACGCTTTCAGGTGGTCAGCGCCAGCGAATCGCGATTGCCCGTGCGATCTTGCGAAGAGCATCGTTGCTGTTGCTTGACGAAGCAACATCGTCGCTCGACGCGGAAAGCGAGACATTGGTTCAGCAGGCGCTCAGACGGTTGATGCTTGATCGGACCACCATTGTCATCGCCCATCGGCTTGCGACAGTGCAATCTTGCGATCGCATTCTCGTGCTCGATCATGGCCGCATCGTCGAAGAGGGGACGCACGCATCTTTGGCGTCGGCCGGCGGGCTTTATGCGCGCCTTGCGAAACTGCAATTCGAGATGGGCGCTGCTTAGGCCCGCCACGCCATACGATTCACGGGTAGCCCGGATACAGGGTTCTTGTCCTCGCGGGCAAAGGCAAAGCCGTGTTTTTCGTAAAAGCGGATGGCACGGAAGTTATCCTTGTTGACGAGAAGATCAATTCCCCTGGGAGAAATGCGCTTGGCCTCGTCGAGCAAGGCGACCGCGACACTGGAACCCCAGTGCTCCGGCGCGACAACGATCTGATCCAAATACATTGTTTTGGCGTCGATCGTTACAAAGCCGATAATCTCTCCATCGGCCTCCGCCACGACAATACTCGCCAGAGGCACAAGCTCGTCGCGCCAGCGGGTGCGCCACCACGCCTCGCGCGCGCTGAAGTCGAGGTGTGGATAATGTGTCGACCAGGTACGCCGCCACAGTTCAATCGCCGCATCCTCGTCGGCGGGCCTGTAGGGGCGCAATTTGCAGGCCGTAGCGCTCACCGTTCCGTCAGCTTGAACTCGATGCGACGGTTGCGCCGGTACGCCTCCTCCGTCTTGCCAAGGTCGATGGGCTGGAATTCGCCGAAGCCGGCGGCCACGAGTCTCTGTGGCGATACGCCCTTACCGACGAGATATTGCACGACTGAGATCGCCCGCGCCGCCGATAGGTCCCAATTCGACTTGAACACGCCGGTGATTGGCCGCGGGTCGGTGTGTCCATCGACACGCAGCACCCAGGGAAGATCGGCCGGAATCTGCTTTTCAAGTTCGAGCAGGGCGTCAGCCACCTTGTCGAGTTCGGCCCGACCCTCCGGCTTGAGATCGGCCTTGCCAGTATCGAAAAACACTTCGGACTGCAGAACGAAACGGTCCCCGACGATGCGGACGTCGGCTCGATTACCGAGGATTTCGCGGAGCTTTCCGAAGAAATCTGAACGGTAGCGCTTCAACTCGTTAACGCGTTCCGCAAGGGCGAGATTGAGGCGTTGGCCCAACTCCGTCAGGCGACTCTGGGAGTCCTTGTCCTTCTTTTCAGCGATATCGAGTGTCTGCTCGAGTGCTGCCAGCTGACGGCGCAAAGCTGCGATCTGCTGGTTCAGCACTTCAATCTGCGCCAGCGCGCGTGCGGAGACTTTCTTCTCGCCTTCGATCTGCCCGGTAAGCTCGGACACCTTTCCTTGTGCCGCCGCTGCGCCGGCGCCGGCGCTTTCGGCCGCTCCCTTGAGACGGTCGCGTTCGCTTTCTGTGGTTGCCAAGGTCGCTCGCAACTGGGCGAGCTGATCCTCAAGGTCAGTTTTCCCCGACTTCTCCATCGACAGCAGTTCGGTCAGCTGAGCGATCTGTGCATTCAGCCGACTGAGCGCCGTATCTTTTCCCGCAACCTCCTGCTGCAGATAGAACTGCACCACCACGAAGACCGTGAGAAGAAAAATGATGCCGAGGATCAACGTCGACAACGCGTCGACGAAGCCCGGCCAGTAGTTCATGCCGCTTTCGCCGCGGCGCACCCGTGCAAGCGCCATAAGTCTCAACTCAACGGTTTACGTGCTCGCGTACCATTACTTCGAGCAGTTTCTTGATCTCGCGCTGTTGATCGGCCTGCGAATCCACCCAGTCGCGGATCATCTGCTGTTCGGTGCGCATATGATGAACCAATCCCTGGATCGCTTCGGCCAGGTTGGCCATGGCGGCTGAAGCGGACTTGCTCGCGCCTGCCTGGTCTACCGCTTCGCGCAGGCGCTCGATCGCCGAGCGAACCTCGCCGGTCACACCTGTTGCCATGGCGGGCTCGGCGGCTTGGTCGTAAACGGTGGTCGAAAGCCAATCTTCCAGCTCGGTATAGAAGCGATTTTGCGCCTGGCTCGATTGCAGATCGAGGAAGCCAAGAACGAGCGAACCGGCAAGACCGAACAGCGAGGACGAGAAAGAGATGCCCATCCCGGAAAGGGGCGCGGCGAGACCGTCACGGAGGGAATCGAACATGCTGCCGCTGTCACCGCTCGCTTTAAGCCCCTGAATGACGTTGCCAACTGAGCTGACCGTCTCAATCAGGCCCCAGAATGTGCCGAGCAGGCCCAGGAACACCAGCAATCCGGTCATATAGCGGGAAATGTCACGTGCTTCATCAAGACGAGTCGCAATGGAATCGAGAATGCCGCGCATCAATTGCGCGGACATAGCCATACGCCCGACGCGACTGCCGAGGATCGCAGCCATTGGCGCAAGCAGCACGGGCGCCCGATCGACTGCGAGGCCCGGATCCGCGAGGCGGAAATTGTTGACCCAGGCGATTTCCGGATAAAGCCGCAACACCTGACGAAATGACAGAACAACACCGATGATTCCGACGCCAAGGATCAGTGCATTGAGTCCCGGGTTTGCCATGAACGCGACTTCGATCTGCTTGTGCAGCACGAAGCCGACTAGGCCGACCAGGACGACGAAGACAAGCATCCTGAACAGGAAGATCCGCGGCGACGAAAGTTTGAGAGGATCGAGTTCTTTGGCCATGAGTTCAATGATTATGCCAATACAGCCCCAACCTGCGCACTATGGCACAGACCTGCTACCGGGAAAAAGCAATTGCGCCGGAACCCAGCGTACCTCGATATTGCCGCTGATCGAGTTGAAATTACGGCGCCTAGGCTTTGCCCGCCGCCTTCAACAGGGATAGCAAGCCCTTGTGGATCAGTTCGTTGCCCGCAATGACGTGTCCTTTGCTGAAAATGTCTTCCTGACCGTCACAGTCGGATACAAAGCCCCCCGCCTCGCGCACGAGGATCAGTCCGGCCGCCAGGTCCCATGGTTTCAACGTTCGCTCCCAATAGCCGTCAATCCGGCCAGCTGCGACCCAGGCAAGGTCGAGCGCGGCGGCACCAAAACGCCGCAGCCCCGCTACGTGTTCCTGCACGGCGCCGACTTCTTTTCGCGACACATCGATGTCGCCGTGGCCATGATGCGCGAGCCCGCACGCAATGATCGCATCCGCGAGTCGCCGTCGTGCCGCAACGCGGATGCGCTGATCGTTGAGAAATGCACCTTTGCCTTTTTCGGCAAAGAACATCTCGTCAGTCGCAGGATTGTAAATCAGTCCGGCAACTACGACGCCTTCGCGCTCCAGCGCCATCGAGATCGCAAAATGAGGAATTCCGTGCAGGAAATTGGTGGTGCCGTCGAGCGGATCGACGATCCATCTATGGCTTTTGTCAGCTCCCTCACGCCGCCCGGTCTCTTCGCCAAGAAAGCCGTAGCCCGGACGCGCCTTCGTCAGTTCGGTGAAAAGCGTCTCTTCAGCACGGCGATCTGTCGCCGTCACGAAGTTCGCCGGACCCTTCAGCGATACCTGCAATTTTTCCACCTCGCCGAAGTCGCGCTTGATGGCGCGGGCAGCCTTGCGCGCGGCGGCGATCATGACATTGAGCAAGGCTGAGTGCTGCATGGCGCCTGCGGTCTGCCCGTGAAGGCGCTGGTCGTCAAGGCCGGCGCGCCGCCGCCGTTGACAGCCATTTCTTCGCGCTCTGGTCAGCCACATCGCGCACGGTCTGGGTCTGCTTTGAGGCGAATATGTCGAGCTCCGGATCACTGTTGCCACCCGCCTTGGCGATAAGATGCCATTTGACCGCTTCAGTCGGATCTGCCGGCATGCCGCGACCCGCCATAAGGATACGCGCCAGCCGGTTTTGCGCGACAGGGCTGCCCAGATGTGCAGCCTTCATGAACAGGCGGGCTGCGGCGGCTTCGTCTTTCGCGGTTCCCTCTCCATTGAACTGAGCTATGGCGAATTCCACCATTGCATCGAGATTTCCGGCGACAGATGCCTGCTGCATAAGGCGCATCGCCTTGCCAAGGTCTTTTGATACGCCACGGCCATCTTTGTACATGGTGGCGAGTGCGTACTGCGCCTCGGGGTTGCCAGCTTCAGCTGCTGCTGCGAACAGTTCGCCCGCGCGTCTGTAATCCTGCGGAAATTGTTGGCCCTGCAGATAGAGAAGCCCGAGATTATAAGCGGCGCCGGCGTGCCCAAGCTTGGCGGCGGCATCGAGCAGACGTGCGGCCTCTTCAAGATTGCGTGGGGCGCCGCGGCCCTGATAGTTGAACATCGCAAGAGCAAAGAGTGCGTCGCGGTCACCTTTCGCAGCTGCAAGCTTGTACCACTGCGCCGCTTTTGAATCGTCTCGTCCCACACCCAGTCCTTGCGCATAAAGTTCGCCGAGCAGGGTCATGGCTGCCGGATCATTCTGCTGTGCGCGTTTTGTCGCTTCGTTGAATGCGGTGAGATAGAATCCGCGCTGGAAGGCGCCGTAAGCGACATCGATTCCGGACTGGTCGGACTCAGGCGCTGCGTTCGGCGCTGGGGGAGGCGGCGCTGAATTTTTTGTCGGTTGGGCTGTCGCACTCGCGACGGCTGCAATCGCCGCGACAGCGGCGATTGCGCCACGAATTTGTCGGCTCATGCGGTTGGCTCCGGTAGACGGAGATGGCGACCAGCTTCACGTATCATGTGCGCGAGAGTGTCAGGGTCCGTCCAGAGCGCATCACCCAGCGCAATGAAGTCGGCGCCGGCGGCGACCAGTGGCGAAATGGTTTCCATCGAGGCCGCATAACCCACACACGGGATTTCGAACACCTCGGCCCACCAGGAGATGCGCTCCTCGAGCGCTGTCAATGCTGGGCATTTTCCTGTCGCGTCGGGTTCGCCAAACATTACATAATCGGCCCCTTGCTCAGCGACGACCATGGCATCATGCCGGCTCATGAGCCCGCCCGCACCAGTTATCCGTTCGGGTTTGAGTATCTCGAGCGCTTCAGTAAATTCGGTAACGCCAGTGAGGTGTGCGCCGTCGGCCCCACCGCGAGCGACCAGAGAGGGGTGGCCGTCGACCAGCAAGGCTATGCCTTTGTCCTGTACTGGCGGCGCCAGGGATTTGATGCGGTTAATCAATGTACGTTCGTCAGTTTCGGCGAGGCGTAGCAGCACGGCCGCGACATCTCCCGCATCGAGAGCCCTCGCGAACTGCATCGAAAAGGCGGATGCATCCACGATTGCCGGGATCAGCAAATAGAGTCGAGGGGCCGGCCGCGGGGCCGGCTTTTTGGGTCGTGTGGCCATGACGTCGGGATGCTAGCCCAATCGGGCGGAAAATTGACCTGCATCATGTCGCGGACGCCGTGACGCAGGTGTGCCGAGAAACCGGCAAGCTCGTTCGCGAGGATGGCAATCACTTCGTCCCAGTCGCCGGGTTGCGTTTGCCGAAACAGTCTTGCGGTCGGGTACCAGGGGCTGTCGCTGCGCCCGCGCAACCAGCGCCAATCCTGAATATGCGGAATCAGGAGCCAGAGCGGCTTTGCCATTGCGCCGGCGAGATGCGCGACTGCACTGTCGACGGCAATGACCAGATCGAGCTCCCCGATAGCTGCTGCAGTATCGGCAAAATCGACAAGGAACTCTTCGAGGCGCCTGATAGGCAGGCGGGAAAGTGCTTCCATGTCGCTGTCGCGATATTCGCGCTGCAGGCTGATGAATTGCACGCCGTCAATGGACAGAAGCGGCTCAAGACGTGCCAACGCTATGCTGCGATTGTGATCGTTCTTATGTGTCGGCTTGCCCGACCACACCAGTCCAATCCGCGGCCGGATAACATGGGCAAGACGGCTGCGCCAAACCATGATGCGTTCGGCTGGCGCGTGAAGATAGGGAACGGTTGCCGGAATGGTGTCGAACGTCGTGCCGAAGGCGAGGGGGAGGCTCATTAACGGGCAATGCATATCGAAGTTCGGCAGTGCTTCACCGCGGCGAAAGACGCCGCCAGCGGCCGTGGATTTTTCCAAGAGGGGCGCAAGACCGTCGGGGACCTCGAGGATGATCTTGCCGCCACGTTCCGCGACCATCGGCAGGTACCGGATGAACTGGATGCTGTCGCCGAAGCCTTGCTCGGCGTGGAGTAATATCGTTCTGCCGGTCAATTCTTCGCCGCGCCATTGCGGCTGGATGAAACGGCGGGGCTGCAATTCGCCGCCGCGTTGCCAGCGCCATTCATAGCCGGTCCAGCCGCGCACGAAATCTCCGATCGATAGGCACAGCAAGGCTTTGTTCCAGTGAGCGTCTGCGAGTTCGGGCGCCAGCCCGATAGCCCGGTCAAAGCTCACAATGGCCTCTTCAACGCGATCGAGATATCGCAAGGCATTGCCGCGATTGACCCACGCAAAGACGTTGTGGGGCGCAGCGGCGATAGCGCGGTCGTAGTCGGCGAGAGCCTCACTTGGGCGATTGAGTTCAACGAGGACATTGCCGCGGTTGTTGTAGCCCTCATTGTAGCCTGGGTTGAGAGCGAGTGCGCGGTTGCAGGCCTCAAGCGCCTCGCGATGCCGGCCGATCTCCCGCAACGCATTTCCGCGATTGCCGTGTGCTTCGGCAAAATCCGGCCGAATGGCAATAGCGCGATCATAGTCTGCCAGCGCCGCGGCATAAGACTTCATCGCATAGTGAGTATTGCCGCGGCCAACGAACAGCGCCGCGTCATGGGGCCGCATCGAAACCGCTCGCTCGTAGCTCGCGAGCGATTCGTCGTGGCGGTCGAGCTCGTGCAGCGCGCGGCCTCGATTGGCAAGCGCCTCAATTGCAGTTGGGGCGAGGACAATCGCGCGATCATAGCTGAGTACTGCTTCCGCCGGCCTTTTCAGCGCCAATAGCGCGTTGGCACGACTCAGATGACCTTCAGCATGACCAGGTTTCAATGCGAGCGCCTCGTCGAAACTGACGAGAGCCTCGCTGTGGCAACCGAGCAAACCCAAAGCATTTCCCCGGTTGATAAAAGCTTCCACATATTTCGGCCGGTGTGCCAAGGCGCGGTCATAGTTCTCGATTGCGTCCTGGAGCCTGCCGAGATCGACCAGGGCATTTCCGCGATTGTTGAGAGCTTCCGCATAGTCGGGCCGGATTGCGATGGCGCGATCAAGGTCCTTCAGCGCATCGAGCGGCCGCTTGAGCGCACGCAGAGCGTTGCCGCGGTTGTTGAGCGCTTCGGCGAAATCGGTTTTGAGAGCAATGGCGCGATCGTAGCTCTTGAGCGCGTCCTCCATTCTTCCAAGCATCGCGAGGACCATGCCGTAGTGTGAGTGTGCTGCCGCCGATCGCGCGTTGGTCTTCAGCGCCCGCGCAATATAACCAAGCGCGTCCGCATGTTCGCCGCGCTGATGCTTGAGAACACCATAGAGGTGGAGCGCGTCGAAATTGTCGGGATCAGCATCGAGGATAGATCGGTAGAGCGTTTCGGCGTCGCTCAACTGACCGCGCTGATGGCACCCAACCGCCTGTCGCAGCGTATCGACTGCAGCAGATTTTCCGGGGCCCGGCTTGATCTGTGGCTTTGACATGGCTCGATGACGTTGCGGAAATGACGAACGCAACATCACCGTGCCGGCGGGGTCGCCGGCGAATCATTATCTGAGATTATTCGCCCGTCGTTCTTCGTCCAACCCGAGCCGTCACGCCGGCATCGGGACGGGCCCCATGTCCTTCGGAATCCTGTAGCCCTTCTGCACCGCTGGACGGGCGGCAATGGTCTCGTACCAGCGCTTGACGTTGGGATATTGCTTCATATCGATGGTCTGCCATTCGAAGCGCGAGATCCATGGCCAGATAGCGATATCGGCGATCGAATACTGATCAGCGACGAACTCGCGGCCTTCGAGCCGGGTATTGAGCACCTTGTAGAGACGGTGACCTTCCTTCAGGTAGCGCTCTTCGGCGTAAGGTGCCTTGCCTTTGTTGTATTTCACGAAGTGATGCACCTGGCCGAGCATTGGGCCTGGCCCGCCCATCTGCCACATCAACCACTCGATCACCCGGTAACGTCCTTCGCCTGATTTCGGCATCAGCTTGCCGGTCTTGTCGGCGAGATAGATCAAGATCGCACCGGATTCCATCAGCGCAATATTCGTTTCGCGATCGACAATGGCCGGGATCCGGTTATTTGGAGCGATCTTCAGGAACTCGGGCGCAAATTGTTCATCCTTGGAAATATCAATGGGATGCACGGTGTAAGGCAGGCCGAACTCTTCCAATGCGATGGAAATCTTGCGGCCGTTTGGGGTCGTCCAGGTATAGAGATCAATCACGTTTCGTATCCTTGCATTCGGGAAATTTATCGGAACGTCGAAGGCGGGCAGGGCGTTTACAGGCGAGGCTTATTACAGGAGGCGACCATGAAGCTCAATGTCCTCGCAGTCGCGCTAGCCGCGACCGCGATAGGCGCGTTTTCCGCCAACGCGCAGGTGGTTATAGAAGATCGACGCGACCCTGCCGTCGTGATCGAGCACGACCGACCGGATACGTCGGTGACCGTCGAAAAACGAGACGGATTGTTTGGCACGGAGAAGAAGACGATCACGAAGGAAACGACGGGTTCTGGCGATTGCTCTTCGAAGACGGTGCACAAGGAAGACATTGCCGGATCGAAGACCGTTCAGAAAACCAATTGCGACTGATCCCGCACGCAACGGGATCGAAAAAGCAAAAGGCCGCGCTCGCGACGCGGCCTTTTGCCTGTCAGGCCGCTTTCTTTTCCAGGTCGGATTTCCATTGCCCCACGGCGGCAAGGCCGTTCATTTTGGCGCGATGCGAGAACGCCCGTTGCGCAGCCGCCACGTTTTCGGATTTGCCTTTCCACGTGGTCTGCGGCGCGTGCTGAAGCGCGCGGCCGTAAGAGAAGGTCAGTTTCCACGGCAGTTTGCCGATTTTGTTCATTGCGTCCAGATGAGCAGTTGCCTCCTCATCACTTTGCCCGCCTGACAGGAACGCGATGCCTGGCACTGCGCCCGGCACGCATTCCTTCAGCATCCTGACGGTCTTTTCGGCTACTTCGCCGACAGAAGCACGTTGTGTGCATTTCTTGCCGCCGATCGCCATGTTCGGTTTGAGTACCATGCCTTCCAGCGCCACGCGATTGTAGAAAAGCTGCTGAAAGGTTTCTTTCAATACCCATGTTGTTACGTCGACGCAGCGATCGACATTGTGATCGCCGTCCATCAGCACTTCCGGTTCCACGATCGGCACGATCTGGGCCGCCTGGCACAGAGCTGCGTAGCGCGCGAGCGCATGCGCGTTCGTGAGGATGCATGTGTAGGATGGAATCCCGGCGCCGATATCGATCACCGCGCGCCACTTCGCAAAGCGTGCGCCCTGTTCGTAATATTTCGGCAGGCGGTCAGCAAGCTTGTCGAGGCCGACCGTCACAACCTCGCCCGGGCATTCGGGCAATGGCTTCGTCCCTTCGTCCACTTTGATGCCGGGAATCGCGCCCGCTTTCTTGATCAGGTCGACCAGTGGCGTTCCGTCCCTGGCTTTTTGCCAGATGGTTTCGTCATACAGAATGACACCGGAAATGTGCTTCATGCCTTCGGCTGAGCGGAAGAGCATCTCGCGATAGTCGCGACGTGTATCCTCAGTCGATTCGACGCCGATCGCATCGAAGCGCTTCTTGATAGTGCCCGAAGATTCGTCCGCGGCCAGGATGCCCTTGCCGGTCGCCACCATGGCCTGAGCGACCTTGTTCAGTTCATCGAGTTTCATGGCTTTCTCCATCGCATCCCTTCAGATTCGCCGGCGTTGTTGCTCACGGTCATTTTACCAGCAATACCTCGACCCCCGGTAAGGCTTTGCCTTCGAGCCACTCCAGGAAGGCGCCGCC
Organism: Pseudolabrys sp.; assembly: GCA_036557605.1. GTDB lineage: Bacteria > Pseudomonadota > Alphaproteobacteria > Rhizobiales > Xanthobacteraceae > Pseudolabrys. Next base: position 76,803 of record DATBHE010000071.1, on the reverse strand, counting down.
GGCTGTCGATACATATGTGAGACGGCTCGTCACGCCTGCGGCATTGAGCGCTGCCACCGTGTCCCCACCGCCCGCCACTGAAACGAGCTTGCCGGCTTCGCTAAGTTCGGCAGCCGCCTCCGCGACTTCAATAGTGCCGTTGTCAAACGGTTCCATTTCGAAAGCGCCGAAGGGGCCATTCCATACCAACGTCCTGGAACGGGCCAGCGCAGAAACAATCTGTTCGACGCTGCGGGGGCCTATGTCGAGAATCATGTCGACACTGTCCACTTTATCTACATCGACGACGCGTGACGCCGCATGTGCCTCGAATTTCTGCGCCACGACTGCATCCGGAGGCAGCACGATTTCGCGCCCGGCGATTTTCGCTTTGCTCATGATGCCGCGCGCAGTATCGGCGAGATCTTCCTCCACCAGTGACTTGCCAACCTTCTTTCCCTGCGCGAGCAGAAAGGTATTCGCCATGGCGCCGCCAATGATCAGAATATCCACCTTCTCGAGCAAGTTGCCCAGCAGGTCGAGCTTGGTCGAAATCTTGGCGCCACCAACGATTGCTGCGAGCGGTCGCTCCGGATTATTCAGTGCTTTTGAAAGGGCATTGAGCTCGGCCTGCATCGTGCGCCCGGCGTAAGCCGGAAGTCTGTGGCCCAGGCCTTCAGTGGAGGCATGGGCGCGATGCGCCGCCGAGAAAGCGTCGTTGACCCAAATGTCACCGAGCTTCGCCAGTTCGGCCGTGAAAGCGGCGTCGTTCTTCTCTTCGCCGGCGTGAAATCGAGTGTTTTCCAGACAGATGATGTCGCCGGGCTTCATTGCGGCAACCGCGCGCTCTGCCGGCTCGCCGATACAATCGTCGGCGAACCCGACCGGCCGCTTAATGATACGCGCGACCTCGGCGGCGACGGGTCTGAGCGATTGCCTGGGATCCCGTCCCTTCGGCCGACCGAAGTGCGAAAGCAGAATGACTTTGCCACCCTTGTCGGCAAGCTCGGTGATCGCCGCCGCCGCCCGCTCGATACGTGTGGCATCCGTAACGACGCCATTCTCGACAGGAACATTCAGATCGACGCGGAGCAAAATGCGCTTGCCCTTCACGTCGACCCGATCAAGCGTTCGAAATTCGGTCATAGGCCGCCCCAAAGCGGCCGTCAGAGCAATTTACCCATCGCGACGGCTGTATCCGCCATGCGGTTGGAAAAGCCCCACTCGTTGTCGTACCAGGACATCACACGCACCAGCGTGCCGTTCATGACCTTCGTCTGATCCATATGGAACGTGGACGAGTGCGGGTCATGGTTGAAGTCGATCGAAACATTCGGGTCGTTCGTATAGTTCAGAATACCTTTGAGCTGCTGCTCCGACGCGCGCTTGAAGGCATCGTTGACGTCTTCCTTGGTCGTCGCTTTCTTCGCGACGATCTTGAGATCGATCACAGAGACATTCGGCGTCGGCACGCGAATAGAAACGCCATCGAGCTTGCCCTTGAGCTCGGGCAAGACAAGGCCGATCGCTTTGGCAGCACCCGTCGTGGTCGGGATCATTGACATCGCTGCGGCGCGCGCGCGGTAGAGGTCCTTGTGCAGAGTATCGAGTGTTGGCTGATCGCCGGTATAGGCATGGATTGTGGTCATGAATCCGGTTTCGATGCCGACCGCGTCATTCAGCACCTTTGCCACGGGCGCGAGGCAATTGGTCGTGCACGACCCGTTTGAGATCACTTTGTGATCCTTCGTCAGTTTGTCATGATTGACTCCGAAGACCACGGTGAAATCAGCGCCATCGGCCGGTGCTGAAATCAGAACACGCTTGGCGCCTGCAGTTAGATGCGCCGATGCTTTGTCCTTTGACGTGAAAATGCCAGTGCATTCGAGTGCAATATCGATGCCGAGGTCTTCCCACGGCAACTTCGTCGGATCGCGCTCGGCGGTGACCTTGATCGCGCCATTTCCGACGCTGATCGTATCGCCCTTTACGGTCACCTCGCCGGGAAACCGGCCATGCACGCTGTCGTATCTGAGCAAATGCGCGTTGGTCTCGACCGGGCCAAGATCGTTAACGGCAACCACCTCGATATCGCTGCGGCCGGATTCCGCGATGGCACGAAGAATGTTACGGCCTATGCGGCCAAATCCGTTGATGGCAACGCGTACTGTCATGAATCACTCCCGGCTTATTCGGACTTTCGCGATATATAGTGGTTCGTCACAACTTCCCAAGCTTGGATAGCGCCGCGTGCGCGATCGCTTCCGCGGTAATTCCAAACTTTTTATACAGTTCCTTGTATGGCGCACTGGCGCCGAATGAATTCATGCCGACGAAAGCGCCGTCGGAACCGATGATGGCATCCCATCCCTGGCGGACAGCGGCTTCAACTCCGACTTTCACGCGGGCGTTGCCGATGACGGCACGCCGGTACTGCTCGTCTTGCTCCAGGAAAAGCTTGAAGCATGGGACCGAGACGACGCGCGCCGCAATGCCGCGATCTGCGAGCAGTTTTGCGCCCTCAACGGCAATCGCGACCTCGGAGCCGGTTGCAAAGAGCGATACCTCGGATTTGCCGTCCGGGCCGGCAATTTCATAAGCGCCCTGTGCGCAAATATTGTCAGCATCAAACCGGTTCCTCAGTTGCGGGAGATTTTGCCGCGTGAGGGCGAGGATGCTTGGCCGATCTTCGGCTGCAAGCGCGAGTTGCCAGCATTCGACGGTTTCCACTGCGTCGCAGGGGCGAAACACAAGCAGATTTGGAATGGCACGCAGCGCCGCGAGATGCTCGACGGGCTGATGGGTCGGTCCGTCTTCGCCAAGGCCGATGGAATCATGTGTCATCACATGGATCACGCGCTCGCCCATCAGCGCCGCGAGTCGAATCGCCGGCCGGCAGTAATCGGAAAACACAAGGAAAGTGCCGGAGTAGGGCACAATGCCACCGTGCAGGGCCATGCCGTTCATCGCCGCAGCCATCCCATGCTCACGGACGCCGTAATGGATGAAACGTCCGGAGAAGTCGGCGGCAGTGATCGCCTTCATGCTCTTCGTGCGCGTGTTGTTGGATCCGGTAAGGTCGGCTGAGCCGCCGATCATCTCGGGCAATGCGGGGATCAGGCTTTCGAGCGCAAATTCGCAGGCTGAGCGCGTTGCCATGTCCTTCGGTTGCGTGGCGAGTTTTTCCTTCACCACGCGAACAGCCGCATCCAAGGTCTTTTGCGGAATCGTGCCGTGCATCCGGCGCTCAAATTCGGTGCGTTCGCTGCTCGCAAGCGCGGCCAGGCGCTTTTTCCAGTCCGCATACGTTGCCTGCGAGCGTGACCCTGCGGCACGCCACGCCTTGAGAATGTCGGCGGGCACCTCGAATGGCGCGGACGTCCAGCCGAGCGTTTTGCGCGCGCCGGCGATTTCCTCCGTGCCGAGCGGAGAGCCATGCGACTTTTCAGATCCCTGCTTGGTCGGGGCGCCAAAGCCGATCTTGGTCCTGCATGCGATCAGAACAGGCTTGTCGGAATTTTGCGCCTTCTCGAGCGCGGAAGCGATGGCCGCAGGATCGTGCCCGTCGATCCGCGATGCGTTCCAACCCGCTGCCTCGAAGCGTCTGATCTGATCGACGCTATCGGCCAGCGACAACGCGCCATCGATCGAAATGCCGTTATCGTCAAACAGCACAATCAGCTTGTTGAGCTTGAGGTGCCCGGCAAGCGCGATCGCTTCCTGGCTGATGCCTTCCATCAGGTCGCCGTCGGATGCAATCACATAAGTCTTGTGATTGACCAGCGCGTCACCGAACACTGCCGCAAGATGTCGCTCCGCGATCGCCATGCCAACTGCATTGGCGAGGCCCTGTCCGAGTGGCCCGGTGGTCGTCTCTACGCCGGGTGTGTGGCCGTGTTCGGGGTGTCCGGCAGTATTGGAGCCGAGCTGACGAAAGCGCTTGATCTGATCGATCGTCACCGTTTCGTAACCGGTGAGATAGAGTAGCGCGTAGATCAGCATCGATCCGTGTCCGGCCGAGAGCACGAAACGGTCGCGGTCCGGCCACATCGGGTCGCCGGGGCTGAATTTCAGGAAGCGCGAAAAGAGAATCGTTGCGACATCGGCCATACCCATCGGCATGCCCGGGTGGCCTGATTTGGCCTGTTCAACCGCGTCCATCGCCAGTGCGCGAATCGCGTTCGCCATCGCCGAATGGGCAATGACGGAACCGGCGACCGGTTGCTCACGACGCTCTGTGGGCGCCGCAGCTGTCGTCGGCGAGGCTTTTACGCTCATGGAATGGGGCCTTTTGGCCGGTGGATAGCATGTGAGGCCCTTGAGTCAATGTGACGACCGGGTACCGGATGGGCCATTCACAGGTCTCGAAAACAGCTGGGCAAATCGTCTGCCGAGCGTTGACGCCACGGTCGCGCAGCACGTAAGATTCCTTGCCTAAATATCTGCCGCGACAAGAGTTTTCGTGCGGATCAGGCCATGAGCGACGAAAGCGGAATTGATGCCGCCGTCAAGCGTCTGGCGCTTGCGCTCGACGCGCTGGATGCCGCTGTCGAGCGGCGCAAGCACGCTGACCGTAACGAAGAAGGCCTCGCCGCGCAGGTGCAGGCGCTCGGCGTCGACCGTACGCGGCTCGCCGCGGCACTCGACGTAGAGGCCGCCAGATCGCGCCGCCTGGAAACGACGAATCGTGAGATTGCGGAGCGATTGGACTCTGCGATCGCGTCAATCCAATCCGTAGTGGATCTGCACGAGTAACATCATGGCCCAGGTCAACGCTACAATTGCCGGCAGACAATTCCGCCTCGCCTGCGAGGATGGGCAGGAAGAGCAACTGCAGACGCTTGCGCACGATATCGACCAGCGCATCATCGACCTGCGGCGTAAATTCGGAGAGATCGGCGATACCCGTCTGACGGTCATGGCGGCGCTGATGTTGGCCGATGAGCTGCTGGAGGCATCGCAAAAGGTGCGGCGCCTTGACGAGGAGATTGCCGCCCTGCACGACGCCCGTCTTGTCGCCGCCGACCGCGCAAAGGCCGCATCTGATGCAGTCGTGGGTGCATTCAATTCAGCCGCAGAACGAATTGAGGGTATCACCAAAAAACTTAATCAGACGGTGGGCAACGGCAGTACGGTTGCCATCGGCTAGGCCTGTTCGCGGCGAGTGGCGCTGCTTTGCCATAACCACTACATTCTCCCGGCGGGGCTGCGAGGTGCGTCAGGAGACACAATCCCCGGGGCCTTATCGATCCTTAAGGGAGCTGTCCCTGACTGGGCTCGTGGGTTCGGTCATATGGCGCCCACCTACTTTCGTAGGGAACCCGGGATCGATGCTCCAACGGCCATCGCGGCTCCGCACTCTTTCGTCATCCGGCCACGCGCAATAACCTGTCGCCGCCACCCGGCGATCCGCAGCATTGCCGCGCTTCGAAGGGCGACCCGGGCCGATCATCCCTTCGAGGCTCGCTCCACCCGTACCTCAGGATGACGGATTTGAGTCAGGCCGACGTCACGCAAACGAAAGAGACCCTGCGCGGGGAAGCGCTCGCCCGACGCGACGCTTTGCCGGCGGACAGGCGAGCCGCCGCAGCCGAGGCGATCGCAGCTCGCGCGTTTCCGGTGACCATCGCGTCCGACATGATCGTCTCCGGATTTTCGCCGATGCGGACGGAGATCAATCCTCTTCCTTTGATGCGCAAAGCCGTCAATCTTGGCGCGCGGCTTGCGCTTCCCGCCATTGCCGGGCGGGGCAAGCCGCTGATCATGCGCGCTTATGCTTTCGGCGACGAGCTTGCGCGCGGACAGTGGGGTATTCGCGAGCCTAAATCGGACGCCCTGGAGGTTGCGCCTGATATTCTGATCGTGCCGCTGGCGGCATTCGATCGGGCTGGTCATCGCATCGGATATGGCGCGGGTTACTTCGACATGACGATCAATGCGCTAAGGGCAAAGAAGAAGGTCATTGCCATAGGCATTGCCTTCGCCGCTCAGGAGATCGCTTCTGTCCCCGCCACCGAACGCGACGCACGGCTCGATTTCGTGCTAACGGAACGTGAAGTCATCGATTTTCGCGAGACGAATTAGAGTATGCGTATTCTCTTTATTGGCGATGTGGTCGGCCGATCCGGGCGCGCCATAGTCGTCGACCGGCTGCCTGACTTGATTTCCGAGTGGAAGCTCGATCTCGTCGTTGTCAACGGCGAGAATGCCGCCGGCGGGTTCGGCATTACCGAGGTCATATATAACGAGCTGATTGATGCCGGCGCGGACGCCATCACGCTCGGCAATCACGCGTGGGATCAGCGTGAGGCGCTGGTCTTCATTGAACGCGCGCCGCGTCTTGTTCGCCCGCTTAACTATCCGAAAGGCACGCCGGGCCGTGGTGCAGTGGTGATCGATACCAAGAATGGCAAACGGGCCCTGGTGATCAACGCCATGGGTCGGATTTTTATGGATCCGCTTGACGACCCTTTCACAGCGATCGAGCGTGAGCTTTCTGCCTGCGAACTCAAGTCCGGCGCGGATGCGATCGTCATCGATTTCCACTGCGAAGCGACCAGCGAAAAGCAGGCGATGGGTTATTTCGCCGACGGGCGCGCCAGCCTAGTCGTGGGAACCCATACGCACGCACCTACGGCCGATGACCGTATTCTTCCCGCGGGCACGGCGTTTGTGTCCGATGTCGGCATGACTGGCGCTTATGACTCCATCATCGGTATGAACAAGGATGAGCCGCTCAATCGCTTTTTGCGCAAGTTACCTGGTGCGAAGTTCGAAGCGGCGAATGGCGCGGCAACGCTGTGCGGCATCGCCGTCGAGACCGACGATGCAACCGGGCTGGCGCGCAAGGTCGGCGCCGTCCGTCTAGGCGGAATACTTCAGGAAGCCCGGCCGAGCTTCTGGGGCTGACTTTTTTCAATCAGCGCGGTTGACCGCGAATCGCAGCGATGATTCGGTAGACGGAATTGATTCGCCGGCATGTGCTGGGTCCGGCAGCGCGACCTCGGCACGGAGCACATGGCTCTTTTCGTCAACAGCAATCTCGCGCTGGAGCTGCCGGCAGACCTCCATCCGTCACGGGCGAAATCCGATCCGCGCGCCGAGCTGGCCGCGCAGTTCATTCCTGCCGGCGCGCGCGTTCTCGATCTCGGTGCCAGCCCGGCACTACGGACTCTGTTGCCGAATAGTTGCAGCTATGTTGGCGCTGGCAAGAAACGTAGGACGCACGCCGTCGCCTTGAACATCGACGAATTCCCAACCGAGGCCGCATTGCAATCCGACGTTATTGTAATGCTTGGCGTCCTGGAGAGCGTCAAAGATATAGAGAGCCTGTTCACTCATTTCCGCTTCTGCAAGCGCGACTTAATTCTCAGCTGCTATCCCGCGGATTTCGCCAGGAACGGCGAGCACGCACAGAATATTGTCAATCGGAAGAGTCTTTGCGACCTGGCGCTGCTGTTCGACCGTTACGGTTTTCGTATTGAAAGCACCGCTCCGGTCGATGAATCGCAAATGCTCATGCGTTTGACGCTGGCGGAGCGGCTTGCTCCGGTTGCATCGCGTAGTGTGGCTGTGCTTTCGGGCGACGATACCAATGATCTCGCCCCGCGGCTGGGCCGCCAGTTGATCAACGCAATATTGCCTGGTGAGTGCCAGGTCCATCATCTGACTCCCGGGACGCTCAGCGCGGCGCAACAAAACTACGATCTGGTCATTCTCGGCACCGGGACCGGTCTATTCCCGCCGCTTCTTGGAGATGCGACGCTCGATATAATATCGCGCGCAAAGTCCGCTGTTGGCATCTTCGGCACGCAGGGCCGGGAACTAATTGCACGGCCAGTATTCGATCGTGTCCTCGACCGGCTCGATACGTGGTTTGCACGTTACGAGGATGACGTACTGGCGTTCGGGCGTGGCCGCAACAACGTGGTTCACGCCGGCGACTGCCTGATCGATCAGTTTCCACTCGCGTGCCCCACCAACGAGGAGCCTTTGATCATCAATGGCGATCTCGGTCCCGAGTTCGCGCTCGACCGCGCGATCAGCACCATTCAGCAGCACAGGCAGGTCTACTCGACCGTGCCGGTGGCCCTCCTATGCGCGCTCACCTCGGCGGATCTCGCAGCCTATGCCGAGATGCCGGCGCAGCAGCCCGACCTTTGCGCAGGCCAGTTTCGCAGCATGTTGATTGATGTTTTTGGCCGCACCTGGCCGCAGCAGAAATTCTTTCTTGTCGATCGCGATGCCGTCGTGCGCTACAAGACGCGCGTCCACCAGAGCGTAATGAAAATCGGCGCGCACATCGGTGCGATCCTGCGAAACGTTGCGGTTGCCGCTTGATATTGGCCGCTCATCTCAAGCCTGGCGATCTGTGATATTTATTTTTCGTGCGCGCCGGACTATATAGCCACCGGCACCAACAAACATCGACACTGGTTATGGCTGGTCATTCCCAATTCAAGAATATCATGCACAAAAAGGGGCGCGCGGATAAGGCGCGCTCCAAGCTGTTCGGCAAGCTTGCGCGCGAAATTACCGTCGCCGCCAAGCTCGGAATGCCCGATCCGGCGTTCAATCCGCGCTTACGCGCCGCGATCCTAGCGGCCCGCGCCGAGAACATGCCAAAAGACAATATCGAGCGCGCGATCAAGAAGTCGCAGGGCGCCGACACCGAAAGCTACGACGAGATCCGCTACGAGGGATACGGGCCGGGCGGCGTGGCCGTCATCGTGGAAGCGCTGACCGACAACCGGAATCGGACGGCGGGTGAGGTCCGGGCGATCTTCTCGAAGAACGGCGGCAACCTCGCCGAGACTGGCGCCGTGTCTTTCATGTTCAGCCATGTCGGCGTGGTCGAATACGATGCCAAGGCCGCCAGCGCCGATGCGATGCTGGACGCTGCAATCGAGGCCGGCGCCGAGGATGTGATCTCGAACGAGGACGGCCACCAGATCATAACGACGCCGGATTCTTTGAACGATGTCACAAAGGTGCTTGAGGCTAAATTCGGAGAGCCGCGCAAGTCGTCGATGCTCTGGAAACCGCAGAATACCGTCGCACTCGACGACGAAGCCGGTGAAAAGATCATCAAGTTGATCGAGTCGCTCGATGAAAGCGACGACGTGCAAAATATTTACGCGAATTTCGAGGTTTCCGACGTGCTTGTGCAGAAAATGAGCGCGTAAGCGTCAGGCGCCGTCGAATTCCAGAATATAAAGTCCGGCATTGTAATCGGTTGCATAGATCAGTCCCTTCGTATCCACGAAGACGTCGGCGGATTGAATGACACGTGCGCGGTTCGGACGGGTATCCGCGAGAGATTTGGGCTGCGGAGGAACCAGGGCACCAACTTCCTTCGGTATAAACGGATCAGATATATCGAAGACGCGAATGCCCGCGTTCTGGTAAGTTGCGAAGATCAGTTGAGAACTGATGAAGCTGTCGGGCCGGTTCTCGTGGATATTGTGCGGGCCGAAATGGCCGCTCTTCGCCTTGTAATCCGCTTCCTCCGGTGTCGGGAACGTCGAGATACTGACCGGGTTTTCACGCATGCGATTGTCGAACACCCAGATCAGCTTGAGGCCATCTTCCTGATGGTCCAGTACCGCTTCATCAAGCACGACCAGCAGGTCGCGGTCGGACAGAGGTAGACAGTTATGCGTGCCGCCGCCGAACGGCGGCGACCAATTGCGATGGGTGATCAATTTGGGGCTGGCGCGGTCGGCGACATCAAGCACGACCATGCCCGCGTCGCGCCATGCGGCGTAGGCCGTATCGCCATGAACGATTGCATGATGCAGGCCGTATCGCCGCGCCGCCGGCCATGATGGCGTCTCACCGGCAGCCAGATTCATGCCAGGAATCCACCAGCGGCCGGCTTCCTGTGGTTTCACAGGATTGCTCATATCGACCGTCATGAAGATGTAGTCGGTGAAGCCGTCGAGCAGAACCGACACGTAGGCCCAGCGGCCGCCGGTGTACCATGCGCGATGGATGCCGCCGCCCTCGACCGGCATGAATCCGATCTGGCGCGGTGTTTCGGGTTTCGAGATGTCGTAGACCGCCAGACCGGCGCTCCAGTCGCGGTTCCGTTTGGCCTCGGCCGTGCCGACGGTTTTGCCGAGCGCTCCACTGTAGTACGCGCGCTCGTCGGTAAATTCGGCAGCGGCGAACATGTCCTTGGCGTGAATGACCACGAGCAGGTCTTCGTGAACCTGCAGGTGGATGTTCCAGGTGTTTGCCGGTGCCGCGACATAGTTCACCGCCCGCGGATTCTTCGCATCGCGCACGTCGAGGACAGAAAAGCCCTTGGAAAACATGTGGCCTATGAAAGCGAAGCCGCGATGCACCATCACCTGCACGCCATCGGGGCGCCCCCCCTGATCGCTGTGCCCAATGACGCGCATGTTGCGCGCGTAATCCGGTTTCGGAAGATCGGTCACTTGTATGCATCCAGAAAATGCGGGACAGCGATCCAGTCGAGCATGGCGCCATCGCTTTGCAGCAGATCATGCATGCGTCGATCCTCCTCGGTCTTCAGATTGATCCCAAGGTGAGTGCCGAGCTTGCGGCCGTGCATGACGATACTGTTTCCGATGGGCTGACGCTCGGCATTATAAGCATCCAGTGCTTTGTCGACATTGTCGTTCCGGTCCAGGTGTTTTGCCAGAGCCATCGCATCGGTGCCGGCCTTGGCCATTCCGAAGCCCATGTGGGGCCGCGCGTTCGCTGCTGCATCGCCGACCATCGCGACGCGGCCATAGGTAATTGCCGGCGCGGTGAAATCGTAAATTGGTGTGATGAAGGGCTGCTTGATCTTCATGAGCGCGTCGAGCAACGCGGGCGGCAAAATATCGCGCGCATCCTTGTACATGTCGGCAATCAGATCCTTGCGGATCAAAGGCGGAGGCACTGAGTATTCGTGTTGCACGCCTTTTTCGTCCACATTCATCTCGCGCAGCTTTGCTGTATCGGCGACGCGGTACCAGATGAAATTAAAGCGTCGTTTCCCGGGTGTGAGGTCGTCGTTGAAGCCTGCGATCGGGTAGGTGATCACCTGCTGCTGCTTAGGCAGGTAAAACGTGAACAGCGAGTAGATACTGTTCAGCGTCGCCGGGGCGAGATCGGCCTCGTTCGGCGCTCCGCGCCAGATGTAATAGCCGGCGTAAACAGGCTGCACCTCGGGCGCCATCTGTGCACGCACGCTTGAGCGGATTCCATCGCCGCCAATCAGAATATCGGCATGCTCCACGCGTCTGCCGGAGAACTGCACGTGCACGCCGCGCTCATCCTGGTCGACACGCTCGAAATTCCAGCCGAGATGGTAGTGTGCTTGGTCGATTGTCGCGCGCAGGAGCCGCTGCAGACGATCCCACGAGGTCAGGACCTGCCGCAGCGGGCGCTCGTCGGTGACGCGGCCTTCGCGGTCGATCGCGATGCGCTTCGGCACCTCGATGCCGAGCTTTTCAGTACCGGCACCGCTCGCTTCCAGCGCCTCGAACAGTTCCGGATGTCCGGTAATGCCGGCGCCGCGCCCGACCAATTCGACGCTCGACCGCTCGTAGACATCGACGTCCCAGCCGATCTGGCGCAGAAATGCTGCGGAAAACAACCCCGACATCGAGCCGCCGATGATGATGGCGCGTCGATTGCGGTGGCGAGGAGAAGGGCCTGGCATGGCGCGAAAGATAACCGCTCATGCCGCGCTGTCCATTGTGACCGGTTGGAATGGCCCACATAACCGGGCCGACTACGGTGCAAAACGCGCTAGGCGGGGACCGGAGGCGGGGCTATCAACAGGGTGATGGCCCGGCACCCGATTCGCATTCTCGGTATCGATCCGGGGCTCCGCCGTACCGGCTGGGGCCTGATCGAGTCGGACGGCAATCGTCTGATCCACATCGGATGCGGTTCGCTGGAGACCAGTGATCGCGCCGATCTCGGTGTCCGCCTGCTTGCCATCCATGACGGGCTGCTTGCAGTTATTGACCAGTACGCTCCGCATGAAGCGGCGGTAGAGGCGACCTTCGTCAATAGCAATGCGGTGGCAACGCTCAAGCTCGGGCAGGCGCGCGGTATCGCGATGCTGGTGCCCGCCAAGGCCGGGCTGGCTGTTGCCGAATACGCGCCGAATTTGGTGAAGAAGACAATCGTCGGAACCGGTCACGGCGAGAAGGCACAGATTCGCATGATGATCGGCGTGCTGCTGCCGAAAGCCAATCCGCAGTCCGAGGACGCTGCCGACGCGCTGGCGATCGCCGTCTGTCACGCGCATCATCGCACAAGCGCGGTATTGAAAGTGGCGGCATCATGATCGGCAAGCTCAAGGGCATCGTCGATAGCTACGGTGAGGACTACATCATCCTCGACGTCGGGGGCGTCGGCTATCAGGTGCATTGCTCGGCTCGCACGCTGCAGGCGCTGCCGTCGCCCGGAGAGGCCGCGACGCTCTCGATCGAAACGCATGTCCGTGAGGATCAGATCAAGTTATTCGGATTCGCGAGCGACATGGAGCGCGAATGGTTTCGTCTGCTGCAGACTGTGCAGGGCGTAGGTGCCAAGGTTGCAATGTCGGTGCTCGGCACGCTCAAGGTTTCCGAGCTCGCATCGGCGGTCGCAATGCGTGACAAGGCGATGGTGGCGCGCGCGCCTGGTGTCGGAGCGAAGGTCGCAGAGCGCATCGTCACCGAACTCAAGGACAAGGCGCCGGCCTTTGCTAATATCGATCCGGCAGTCGTTCATCTCGCCGGCGCGCTCGACGAGAAACGCGCCCCGCGCCCGGTGGCCGACGCCGTTTCTGCGCTGATCAATCTCGGCTACGGTCACCCGCAGGCCGCCGCCGCAATTGCCGCCGCGGCACGCAATGCCGGTGAGGGCGCCGACACGGCAACGCTCATCCGGCAGGGACTTAAGGAATTGGCGAAATGAGCAGCGCGCCGCGCCTTGTCACCTCAAATACGCGCGATGACGACGCCGACGCGTCGCTGCGTCCGCAACGTCTGGCGGAATTCATCGGCCAGGAGCAGGCGCGCGCTAATCTTAACGTGTTCATCGAAGCGGCACGCGCGCGCAAGGAAGCGCTCGACCACGTGCTGTTCGTCGGCCCGCCAGGTCTCGGCAAGACGACGCTGGCGCAGATCATTGCGCGTGAGTTGGGCGTGAATTTCCGCGCCACATCCGGGCCTGTCATCGCCAAGGCGGGCGATCTTGCAGCGCTGCTCACCAATCTTGAGGCGCGCGATGTGCTGTTCATCGACGAAATCCATCGGCTCAATCCGGCGGTCGAGGAAATTCTTTATCCGGCGATGGAAGATTTCCAGCTCGACCTCATCATCGGCGAAGGCCCGGCGGCGCGGTCGGTTAAAATTGATCTGTCACCCTTCACTTTGATCGGTGCAACGACACGCGCTGGATTATTGACAAATCCGCTGCGCGACAGGTTCGGCATTCCCGTGCGGCTGAATTTCTATTCCGAGAAAGAGCTTGAGGAGATCGTCAATCGTGGCGCGCGCGTGCTCGGCATTGGCATCGCTCCTGATGGCGCGAACGAGGTAGCGCGGCGCGCGCGCGGTACGCCTCGCATTGCTGGCCGGTTGCTACGCCGCGTGCGTGACTTCGCCCATGTCGAGGGTGCGCGTACGGTCGATCGCAAGACCGCCGACCGCGCGTTGTCGGCGCTCGAGGTCGATAGCGTCGGGCTCGACGCAATGGATCGCCGCTACCTCAAGACCATCGCCGAAAATTACGGCGGCGGACCCGTCGGCGTCGACACGCTGGCGGCCGCGCTTTCCGAGCCGCGTGATGCGATCGAGGACATCATCGAGCCGTTCCTGATCCAGAAAGGCTTTCTGCAGCGTACCCCCCGCGGACGGTTGCTCACCGGCCTCGCATTCCAGCACCTTGGGTTGCCCGCGCCCGCGCGCGATCCGAGCCAGTTCGGTTTGTTCGAAGAGGGTGAGTAAGAGGGTGAGTAAATGCCTACGAACTATGAGGGCGGTTGCCACTGCGGCCGCATTCGTTTCCGTGTGAGGGCCGATCTCGACGGTGTTACCTATTGCAATTGCTCGATGTGCACGAAGAAGGGATTTCTCCACCTGATCGTGCCGCCGGAGCAGTTCGAGCTTGTAAGCGGCGGCGAGAGTCTGACCACATACAAATTCAATACGAACGTAGCAAAGCATACGTTCTGCAAATTCTGCGGGATTCATCCATTTTATCTGCCGCGGTCCGATCCGGATAAGATCGACGTCAATGTGCGGTGTCTCGATGATGTCGATCTCACAACGCTTACGATAAAGCCGTTCGATGGTCGGCATTGGGAGGATGCGATCCAGAAAGATGTGCCGTGGCGATGAGCAACGCGCTTGACGGAGAAATCCGCGACGGCCGCCACCACCAGGCCGTGCGCGTCTACTACGAGGACACGGATTTCTCCGGCATCGTCTATCACGCGAGCTATCTGCGCTTCATGGAGCGCGGCCGTACGAACTATTTGCGGTTGATCGGGGCCGACCATCGTGCGCTTTTCGAACAGGCCGAAAAAGAGGCTCCCGGGTTTGCCTTCGTGGTTCGGCACATGAGCATCGATTTCAAGAAGCCGGCGCACATGGACGATGTGCTCGACATTGTCACGTCGCCGAAGGATGTGAGGGGAGCGTCCGTCACTCTCAATCAGAAGGTCATGCGTGGCAATGACCTTCTGGTCGAAGCGCATGTGCAGGTGGCATTCGTATCGGGTGGGCGTGCCCGGCCGATTCCGAAACCGTTGCGGGTTGCGATGAAAGCCGACCAGGAATCGGGCGGCGCTGTCTGAAGGCTGCTGTTATATTCCCGCGTGATGAAACAGAGTTTCGCACTCTTTGAAACCGCGATCGGAACGTGCGGCGTCGTCTGGGGCACGCGCGGCATCGTCGGCGTGCAGCTTCCCGAGACGGATGCGATGGCGACGCGCGCAAGTGTGCGCCGGCGCTACCCTGTCGCGCTCGAAGCGTCGCCGCCGGCGGATGTGCGGCACGCGATCGACGGCATTGTCGCGCTGCTCGGCGGCGAAAAACGCGATTTGGCCGATGTGGCGATCGACGACAGCGGACTGCCTGATTTCAACAAGCGGGTCTATGCAATCGTCCGCAACATTCCGCCCGGAGCGGTCATGACCTATGGCGAGATTGCGGAGCGTCTGGGCGATAAAAGCCTGTCGCGCGAGGTAGGGCAGGCGATGGGTGAAAATCCGACGCCAATCATCATGCCCTGTCATCGCGTGCTCGCGGCTGGCGGCAAAACGGGTGGCTTCTCCGCGAGCGGCGGAGTCGTGACCAAGCTGCGGCTCCTGACGATAGAAGGCGCGCAGCCCGGCGGTCCGACATTGTTCGAAAACCTGCCGCTGGTCGCCCGCAAGCGTGGCGCATAACGGGCGCATCGACGCGGCGCCCGCCTTAATGTAAAAGCGATTCACATGAGATGGAGCAAACGCGGCCATTCCCGCGGCTATCACCATGGCAATCTGAAAGAAGCCCTAGTGAATGCCGCACTCGAATTGATAGCCGAGAAGGGCCCGGCGGGTTTCACCTTTGCCGATGCGGCGCGCTGGGCAGGCGTCAGCCCGGCCGCGCCTTATCGCCATTTCCGCGATCGCGATGCGCTCCTCGCCGATGTTGCCCGACGCGGCTTTGAGGAATTTTCCGCGGCTCTGGCGAAAGCCTGGGACGAGGGCCGCCCCGAGGTGATGACCGCGTTCGACCGCCTTGGCAAAAGCTATCTCGCCTTCGCAAAGCGCGAGCCAGCTTATTATTCGGCGATGTTCGAAGCCGGCGTCGCGCTCGACAGCGATCGCGAACTGCGCGAAGCGAGCGAAAACGCCTTTGCGGTCTTGCGCTCGGCGTCTGAGAAACTTGTCACGATGATGCCCCCTCAAGACCGGCCACCCGCGCTCATGGTGGCGCTGCATGTCTGGTCGATGACGCACGGCATTGCATCTTTGTTCGGTCGCGGCGACGCCGCGCGCCGCACGTTGCCGATGTCGCCGGAAGATCTGCTTGAGGCTGCCGTACTTATTTACCTGCGCGGGCTCGGTCTGAATGGCTCTGCGCGCCGGCGCTGAGCACTCCCGCGTAAAAAGGCGCAACCGCATCTGGCACTGCGACCATCGGCTCCCAATTTAATCTCGACCCAGCTTGACAGGGCCCTCCCATGGCCTTAGCTATGTAAATGTTATTTACATTCACGCGAGGCTGACGATGCCCATCACCGCAAAGCTCGATGAACTTGGAAAGCCTGCCTGGATCGCTCTGGTCGTTCTGGGCTTCATGGTCTGGTGGCCGATCGGCCTATCGGTGCTCGCCTTCACAATATGGAGCGGACGAATGGGATGCGGATCTTACGGCGGTCATGACCGCTGGCAGCACAAGATGGAACGCATGCAGCGCAAGATGGACTGGATGCGATCACGGATGAGCGGCGGTCCCTGGAATTACGCGCCCTCGAGTGGCAATCGCGCCTTTGACGAATACCGGACTGACACGCTGCGACGGCTGGAAGAAGAGCAACGCGAGTTTCGCGAGTTCCTTGATCGGCTGCGCTTTGCGAAGGACAAGACCGAGTTCGATCAATTCATGGCGGAGCGCCGAAATCGGCAGACGCCTGAATCGTAGGGGTCGCAGAACTAAAGAGTTTGCGGGTCGGAGAAACAAAGGCCTCCCAAGGGGGGAGGCCTTTGTGTTTTCGGCGACTAGGCAGCGATTGCCTGTCGTGCAGACGTTTCAATTGTGGTGGTGCTGGGCCAATATGGCGGCAACCTTGGGCGCGCGGGGGTCCTGGTCGCGTTTCAGACGGTCGTGCCATTGAATGAGGGGGTAGTCTTTTTTGTTCGCATTGCAGGACCGGCAAGCGATGATACGGTTTCGACCGTGCAACTTTCCGCCTTTGCTTTTGGGGATGTGGGCATGGTCGCGGGTAGCCATGTATTTTCCGCTCTTACCCATCGCTTTGCCGCAATAGGGGCAGGCCTTGCTGACGAAGCTGGCGATGGCGGGTTCTTTGGTCGGCGGGTGACTCATCGGTCAGGGCCGTCTTCGTGCTATTTTCTACTCATCGTTTGAAAGGAATATAGATCAGAAGAAAGGCGATGAGGCCGAAAGTGAGGATGATGGTTTCCAGTAGGTGTAGTGCATTGATACGCACGTTCAATGCGTTGTTCGTCGCGGTTTTCGCCAGGGATGGCGCACAATTTCCGAGGTGTACTGCTGTCCTTGTTGCGGAGGGCATCGAATGACAGTAACCACTCCTTAACCATAATCAGCGCTGTTTAGAACGGAAAAGCCCGCTTTCGCGCCCAAGTTTGGCCAAGTTTCGCGGGGATTTCGTAGGCCGCCGGTGGACGGGACTTACGAATTTCGCGTGACCTTCGGTTTCGGCTTGGCGCGTGGGCGGCATCGTCGCGCGCGCATGTTGATTGCGGATATTGCGCCGCGCCGGTTCGAAACGAGCGGACCGGATCAAGCGGAAAGGACGGGCTCATGAATCCTGCCGACGTGGCGCAGTCGGTGCTCCCGCTGACCTCCTCCGACCTTTCGCTTTTCACGCTGTTCTGGAATGCCCATTGGGTCGTCAAGACCGTGATGGTCGGACTGCTGATCTGCTCCGTCTGGGTCTGGGCGATCGCGATAGACAAAACGGTCCTCTACACCAGGACGCGGCGCGCCATGGATCGGTTTGAGCAGGCGTTCTGGTCAGGACAATCACTCGATGAACTTTATCGCACCCTCTCGACCCGTCCGGCCCATTCGATGGCGGCTCTGTTCGTAGCCGCCATGCGCGAGTGGAAGCGCAGCTTCGAAGGCAATTCCCGTTCGATCGGCGGTTTGCAGATGCGGATCGAAAAGGTGATGGAAGTAACCATTGCCCGTGAGGTCGAACGGTTGGAAAAGCGGCTGCTGGTCCTTGCGACCGTCGGCTCAGCCGGGCCCTTCGTCGGGCTGTTCGGCACGGTCTGGGGCATCATGACAAGCTTTCAGTCGATCGCCGCGTCCAAAAACACGTCTCTGGCGGTGGTTGCCCCGGGAATTGCCGAGGCGCTGTTTGCGACCGCACTTGGCCTCGTCGCTGCCATACCCGCGACCATTTTCTATAACAAGTTTGCGGCCGAAGTTAACAAGCAGGCACAGCGGCTGGAGGGTTTTGCCGACGAGTTTGCCGCAATCCTGTCGCGGCAGATCGACGAGCGCGGATAAGGGATCGTCCCATGGCTGCCAATGCCGGTACACCGATCATCGGAAAGCGCAAGCATCATCGGCAGCGAGTGATGAGCGAGATCAACGTCACGCCGATGGTCGACGTGATGCTCGTGCTGCTCATTATTTTCATGGTCTCGGCTCCGCTCCTGACCGTCGGGGTGCCTATCGATCTACCGCAGAGCCAGGCAAAGAACCTCGATCAGGACAAGGAACCGCTGACTGTCTCGGTCAACGATAAGGGCCAGATTTTCCTGCAAAACAGCGAGATCGCTGCGGACGATCTTATCCCCAAAATGCAGGCAGTATCAGAGGCTCGCGGCGGGACCGAGGCCCGGGTCTATGTGCGGGGCGACAAGAAAGTTGACTACGGCACCATGATGAAAGTGATGGGGCGGCTGTCGTCAGCCGGCTTCCATCGTGTAGCCTTGGTCACCGAATTCGAGCAGGGCGCGAAAGCGCAGTGATGAGAAAGGCGACCGCAATTTCGGCCGGCCTGCACGCGGCAGTGCTGCTGTGGGCGACGCTGACGTTTTCCGGCAAGAACTTCGAGGTCACGCCGGCCGAGTCGCTGCCGGTCGACTTCATCAGCGAAAAGGATTTTTCGGAGATGACCAAGGGGGTCAAGGATGCCCCCAAGGTCGAGACGCCGAAACCGCTGGTTGAGAAAAAAGCCGAGGAGCCGCCGAAGCCGGTTGAAGAGGCCAAGCCGAAGATCACCGAGAAGAAAGAACTTCAGGCGGCAAAGGAAGTGGCGCCGCCGCCCGACCCGCAGCCGCCGAAACCCGATCCGATCGCCGAAAAGCTCAAGCAGAAGGATGAGCCGAAGCAGACCAAGATTGAGCAACCGCTGCCACCCAAGAAGCCGCCGCAGAAGCAGCAACCGAAGTTCGATGCCGACAAGATCGCCGCACTGCTCGACAAGCGCGACCCGCAGCGCAACGCGGCAACCGGCCTGGAGGCCAGCGCCAATCCTTCGCTCGGTACCGCCGCAGGCATGGCAGCGAAGCTGTCGCAATCGGAAATTGATGCGCTGCGCGCGCGGCTTATGGCGCTGTGGAATCCGCCAGTCGGCATGAAAGATGCGCAGCAGACACAAGTGACGATCCGGATCAGATTCAGGAAGGACGGCACACTGGCGACGGGTCCCCAGGTTCTCACCAGCGGCAGTGGAGCGCAATTCAACGCCATGCGCGACAGCGCCGTCCGTGCCGTGTTCGTAGGGCAGCCATACACAATGCTGCGGCCCGAACATTACGACGTTTGGAAAGAAATCGACTTTACATTTGATACCAGACAGATGTTTCACGATCTTCCCGCAAGGTGACGCAATCTCGTGACTGACAATTCCATCTTCAAACTGAGCCGTCGTCATTTACTGCTAGGTGCAGGCGCGCTTGCTGCAGCCGGCTCCGGTCCGGCGCGAGCGGTGCTCAATATCGACATCAACCAGGGCAACGTGCAGCCGATGCCGATCGCGCTGCCCGACTTCCTGTCGGGCCAGGGCGAGGGCGACACCGGACGCAATGTCACTGCGGTCATCACCAACAATCTCCAGCGCAGCGGATTGTTCGCGCCGATCAATCCGACGGCGTTCATCGAAAAAATCAACAACAGCGACAGCGTTCCGCGTTTCCCGGACTGGCGCGCAATCAACGCGCAAGCTCTGGTCACCGGCCGGATTACGCGCCAGCCCGATGGTCGTCTGATGGCGGCGTTCAGGCTTTGGGATGTCTTCGCCGGGCAGCAGCTGGACGGCAAACAATATTTCACCACGCCAGACAACTGGCGGCGCATTGCGCATATCATCTCGGACGCGATCTACGAACGGCTTACCGGAGAGAAAGGCTATTTCGACAGCCGCATTGTTTTCGTGGACGAGACCGGTTCGAAGGATCGCCGCGTGAAGCGGCTTGCCATCATGGACCAGGATGGCGCGGCCGTTCGCTACCTCACACGCGGCGATGAGCTTGTGCTCACGCCGCGCTTCAATCCGTCAACGCAGGAAATCACCTATATGTCCTACGGGCAGGGCGATCCGCGCGTTTATCTTCTGAACATCGAAACCGGCCAGCGCGAGATCGTCGGCAATTTTCCCGGCATGACCTTCGCTCCGAGATTTTCGCCTGACGGTCAGCGTGTGATCATGAGTCTGCAGCAGGGCGGCAATGCCAATCTGTTCGTAATGGACCTGCGTTCGAAGCAGACCACCCGGCTTACGGACACTCCCGCGATCGATACGGCGCCGTGCTATTCGCCGGACGGCTCACGCATCTGTTTCGAAAGCGACCGCGGAGGCTCGCAACAGATATATGTCATGTCCGCAATGGGCGGGCCGGCTCAGCGCATCAGCTTCGGCGAGGGACATCATTCGACGCCAGTCTGGTCGCCGCGCGGGGACTACATCGCCTTTACCGGCCAGGCACGCGGAAACTTCTCAATTGGCATCCTCAAGCCGGACGGATCCGGTGAACGCGTGCTGACCCAAGGTTTCCACAATGAAGGTCCGACGTTTGCTCCCAACGGACGCGTGGTGATGTTCTTCCGGGATATTGGGCAGGGCCCGTCGCTCTATACCATCGACGTCACCGGACGAAACGAATTGAAGGTTCCAACACCCAGTTATGCCTCCGATCCCGCCTGGTCCCCGCTATTATCCTGATTGTCGCAAACCAGCCGCATTTTCACCCTGTCTTAACCATCAGCAACGGTTTAAGAGAGTCCGGCAGTTTTGACGGGCCTGCGCAAGGTTCCATCAAGGTTGATGGAACGTTCGCTTAACGAACGACCTGCTAGACCCACACGTAAGCTCCGGTCAGTAGGCGAATGGAGGCACCGGATATGATCGATTTGAGAAAGACGTTGCACGTCGCTCGCTTCGCCGCCGTTCTGGTGGCGGCACTCGCGATATCGGCCTGTGCCAAAAATGCGGAGGATGCTCAGGCCAATGCCGCCGGCCAGGCGACGCCCGGCAGCCAGCAGGACTTCGTGGTCAATGTCGGCGACCGCGTGTTCTTTGAAACGGACTCTTCCGAGCTCACGCCACAGTCGCGCGCGACGCTCGATAAGCAGGCGCAGTGGCTTACGAACTACAGCCAGTACAGCCAATTCACCATCGAGGGTCACGCCGACGAGCGCGGCACGCGCGAATACAATATCGCGCTCGGTGCACGGCGCGCACAGGCAGTCCGCGACTATCTGATTTCCCGCGGCATCCAGGCGCAGCGCATGCGCACGATCTCATATGGCAAGGAACGGCCGGTCGCGGTCTGTAACGATATCTCGTGCTGGTCGCAGAACCGTCGCGCGGTGACGGTGCTCGGCGTCAGCTCATAACTCCAGAATACATCTGAGCGGATGTAACGGCGGCCCCCCAATGGGCCGCCGTCGCTTATTGCCAGCCCGGCACGTTGCGCATGTCTGGCAGCTGATGGGCGATGCCCTTGTGGCAATCGATGCAGGTCTTCTGGCCCGTGAAAAGGTACCGCTGATGCGCCTCCACGGCGCGGGGGCTTTGCCGCGTGGTGTCCATCGACTCGGCGCTGTGACAATTGCGGCATTCGAGCGAGTCGTTCGCCTTCATCCGCGCCCACTCGTGGATAGCGAGTTCAAGACGATGACCGAGAAATTTTTCGCGCGTGTTGATCGTCCCGAACAACTTTCCCCACACTTCCTTTGATGCCTGCATCTTGCGGGCGATCTTGTCGGTCCAGTTGTGAGGGACATGACAGTCGGGGCAATGTGCGCGCACGCCAGAGCGGTTGGTATAATGCACGGTCGTTTTGAGCTCTTCGAACACGTTGTCGCGCATCTCATGGCATGAGGTGCAAAAGACTTCCGTGTTTGTGAGCTCGAGCGCTGTATTGAATCCGCCCCAGAAAATGATGCCGGCGACGAAACCGGCCAGCACCAGAAATCCCAGGCTGAACACCGAGCTGGGCCGGCGCAACACGATCCAAACTCTGAGGGCGAAATCGACCGCGCGGCGCCAGAAAGAAGGTCGAGGCGCTTCAGTCGTCGTCATCGCGGCCTCCCGGGGCCGCTGCGGTTCAAAAGCGTATCGATGTCGACAAAATCGTTAGGGACCGGCGTTCGCACATTATGCTGGGGAACGTGACATTGCGTGCAGAAATAGCGGCGCGGCGAGATCGAAGCGAGGAATTGCCCTTCGCGATCGATGAAGTGTGTGATGCTGATCATTGGCGCCTGGGATTCGCGGACGCGGGTGCGCGCATGACAGGAGAGGCACTTGTTGGCATTGGCGCTGATCTCATAGCCTTCTGTCGAATGCGGAATGACCGGGGGCTGCTCCGGATAGTTTCGCGGCTCGCGGATCGATGAATTCTGTTCCGGAGTCATGGCGGGTGGCGGCCCCTCCTGGTTGAGAGGCGTGGCACCGCGCAGCGCCGAAAAGGTCTGCGCCATCACCACGGTCGAGAAGGCCGCGACAGCGATTGCCGCGGCGAGCAGTCGAAGATTGCGCTCCATATGCCGCTCCTTATGCCCGCGTGATGCGCACCGCGCATTTCTTGAAGTCGGTCTGCAGTGATATCGGGTCGGTCGCGTCCAGCGTTACCTTGTTGATGAGTTGGCTTTCATCAAACCAGGGGACAAAGACGACGCCGCGCGGCATCTTGTTGCGCCCGCGCGTTTCAAGGCGCGTGCGGATGAACCCGCGGCGGGATTCAACCCTGACCTCGTCGCCGCGCCGCATGTTGAGCTTCACCGCGTCGTCGGGATGAATGAAGCAGACCGCGTCCGGGAATGAGCGGTAGAGCTCGGGCACGCGCCGGGTCATTGACCCCGAGTGCCAATGCTCGAGTACGCGACCGGTGACGAGCCAATATGGATAGGTCGCATCCGGCGATTCCGCGGGCGGCTCATAGGGAAGGGCGAAGATACGAGCTTTGCCGTCCGGAAAACCGTAGAACTCGACACCTTTGCCGGGTTTCACGTAGGGATCGAGGCCCTCGCGGTAGCGCCATCGCGTTTCCTTGCCATCGACGACCGGCCAACGCAGTCCGCGAACCTCGTGATAGCGGTCGAAGGGCGCGAGGTCGTGGCCGTGGCCGCGGCCGAAAGCAGCATATTCTTCGAACAGCCCCTTCTGGACGTAGAAGCCAAACGCTTTCGACTCGTGATTCTCGAAGCCGGCGGCAACCTCGGACGCTGGGTACTTGTCGACCTCGCCGTTTTTGAACAGCACGTCAAACAGCGTCTTGCCTTTGTACTCAGGCTTCTTGGCTATCAGTTCAGCCGGCCAGACTTCCTCGATTTTGAAGCGCTTAGAAAATTCCATCAGTTGCCAGAGATCGGATCGCGCTTCGCCCGGTGCATTCACCAGCTGATGCCAGAAATGGGTGCGGCGTTCGGCGTTGCCATAGGCACCTTCTTTTTCCACCCACATCGCAGTCGGCAAGACAAGGTCGGCCGCCTGTGCGGTTACGGTCGGATAGGCATCCGAGACAACGATAAAGTTTTCCGGATTACGGTAGCCGGGATAGCCTTCTTCGTTGACATTGGCGCCGGCCTGCAGGTTGTTGTTGACCTGCACCCAATAGGCATTGAGTTTGCCGTCGCGCAGCATGCGGTTCTGCAGCACTGCATGATAGCCCGGCTGCGCCACGATCGTGCCTTCCGGCAGCTTCCAGATCCGCTCTGCTACATCGCGATGCGCTTTGTTGGCGACCAGCATGTCCGCCGGCAGCCGGTGCGAGAACGTGCCGACTTCGCGGGCAGTGCCGCAAGCCGACGGCTGTCCGGTGAGCGAGAACGGGCTGTTGCCGGGCTCGGAAATTTTTCCGGTGAGCAGGTGAATATTGTAGACGAGGTTATTGCACCAGACACCGCGTGTGTGCTGATTGAAGCCCATCGTCCAGAAGCTGACGACCTTCCTCTTGGGATCGGCGTAAAGCTCCGCAAGCTCGCGCAGACGAGCGACCGGCACACCTGACATGCTCGACGCTTTTTCGAGCGTGTAGTCGGAGACGAACTTTGCATACTCCTCAAACGTGATGTCAGTTGCTTCGTTGGCCTTCGAACGGCCGGAAGCTTTCTGCTCGAGGGGATTTTCCGGTCGCAGACCGTAACCGATGTCGGCCTGGCCGCGCTTGAACACGGTGTGCTTGTCGACAAAATCCTTGTTCACACGGCCTGTCTTGATGATGTGGTTCGCGATGGCATTGAGGATCGCAAGGTCGGTCTGCGGTGTGAACACGATCTCGATGTCAGCCAGTTCGAATGAGCGGTGCTCGAAGGTCGAGAGCACAGCAACACGGACATGCGGTGCGCTCAGACGGCGATCGGTTACCCGGCTCCAGAGGATCGGATGCATCTCCGCCATGTTGGAGCCCCAGAGGACAAATGCGTCGGCGACCTCGAAGTCGTCGTAGCAGCCCATGGGCTCGTCCATGCCGAAACTGCGCATGAACCCCATCACGGCCGATGCCATGCAGTGACGCGCGTTCGGATCGATGTTGTTGGAGCGGAAGCCGGCCTTGAACAGCTTGTTGGCCGCATAGCCCTCCCAAATGGTCCACTGCCCCGATCCGAACATGCCGACGGTGGTCGGGCCGCCTTTCGCAAGCGCAGCTTTGAACTGCTGCGCCATCACGTCGAAGGCCTCGTCCCATGAAACCTGGGTGAAATCGCCGTTCTTGTCGTATTTGCCGTTCTTCTTGCGCAGGAGCGGATGGGACAGCCGGTCGTGGCCATACATGATCTTCGAGAGAAAATACCCTTTGACGCAATTGAGGCCACGGTTGACTTCCGCTTGCGTGTCGCCATGCGTGGCAACAACGCGGCCGTCTTTTGTCGCGACCATCACGCCGCAGCCTGTACCGCAAAAACGGCAAGGCGCCTTGTTCCATTTCAATTCGGCGATGGATCGATCGGTGACAAGGTTTTGCGCCGCGAGCGGAGCAGGAAGCCCGCCAGCGGCTGCCGCCATCGCGGCTGCCTCGAGTTTGAGGAATTCCCGGCGGTCGAGTCGTTTCTTTTTCATCGCCGCTCTCCTTTTTGCTTACAGTTCAGTCGGCATCGGTGCCCTGGAAAACTATTGCTGCGGTCAGGACATAGGGCATCGCGGAAATTGTGTTGAGCGTCGCGCCGATCCCATCGGTGTCCGCAGCCTCGAGAACGACGACAAGCTTGCCTTTCGGATCGCGGCTATAGATTTGCGCGCCAGCCAATGCTTCGATCGCGATGGCGACTGCGTCGAGGCGTTCAGGCCGTGTCTGCACAAGGATACTGGCGATTTCGACCGTGCCCGGCGTGGGCTTGACGTCTACCGCCCATCGGCCATTGATGAACTTCCGCCGGTCAACGATGAGCCTGCCGTTTGGATCAGCCATAACGGACCTCACTTCGATGGCGGACCGGGCGGTCCGTTGATCGTCTGGTAGACCCAGACCGAGAGGCCCCACATGCCGACGGTCGCGACCGCGATCGCCGGCATCACAACTGCGGTAACGATGAGGAAGGCGTAAATTTCCATGCGCCGCTTTTGCGCAATACTGTCGCCAGACTTTTCTGAACCGCCTGTCATCAAATCCGCCCCGGACTCTATCTGGCCCAATACGGGCTATTAGCCCTAGTCTAATTGATGGTGCGAGAGAATCCGTCTCACATTTTGATTTAAGTCAATTTCGCCAACCATGAAAAGGTCGCCGATGACGTCAAAGACGATCTGCCGAAAAGGTCACGCTGCTTTCGTCGGCTGGAATGCCATGGCTTTGCGGAGAACCTCGAAGATGACGGCCGTGGACCAGCCAAACAACAGGACGCCATTCATGGCGGTCACCGGGCCGAGCAACTGCCAGCGAGCAGTCGGCAAGACATCGCCATAGCCCAGCGTCGTGTAGTTTACGAAAGCAAAATATACGCGATCGGTCCCGTCTGGCGCGGCGCCGACAAGCCAATATGCGGCAGCCCAGACAAGCACCTCAAGCGCATGCGTTATCATAAGAACAAGCACCGTCGGAGCCATGACGACGATCAGCGGAGAAGAGAAGCGCAATATCGGTTTCGCACTGGCCCTTTGAGCGACCAGCACAACGGTGGTCATGATGAGGGCATGGATGGAGATGTTTACGGCACTCACGGCGCCGCCGACCAAAAATTGCCTTAGCATGGCCCCTCCGGTTCAATTGCAACCGCCATCCAAAAGTGTGCCTACGAAACAATCCGCGGCGGTAGCAGATAAAGTGTCAAGGCAAATACCAGATACACGACAACAACGAGGGCACCTACAAAC
Source organism: Pseudolabrys sp. (assembly GCA_036557605.1). GTDB lineage: Bacteria > Pseudomonadota > Alphaproteobacteria > Rhizobiales > Xanthobacteraceae > Pseudolabrys. Next base: position 50,346 of record DATBHE010000071.1, on the reverse strand, counting down.
CATGCGGAGCGGCCGGTATTTGTCACCAGCGAGGCAGTCATGCTTGCAATCAGCATCATGGCCACAGCGCCGGGCCAGAATTGGAGATCCATGGGAACCGGGCCGACAACGTAACTGAGCAATACGAGAATAGGCGCAACAAACAGTGCGATCTGCGAAGCGCTGCCGAGCGCAATGCCGACGCTCAGGTCCAGCCTGTTTTTGCGTGCTGCAGAAAATGCCGCCACCATTTCGGCCGCGGCGCCCACCAGCGCGACGACGATAAAGCCGACGAATGCGGGAGAAAGTCCCAGTGTAGTGGCGGCCTGTTGCACAGATTCCACGAAAATTTCGCTGACAAAAGCTACCAGGACGGTCACGCCGGCAAGCGTTCCCAAGGCGAGGCCCATCGGCCATTCCGTGTCATGCGATTCCGCATGTTCTTTGCCGGAGAAAAACTCGCGATGCGTATGCAGCGAGAACAGAAGACCCAGCACGTATGTCATGATCAGCAGGATCGCGAGGCACGCGCTGAGTGTCTGGGTGAATGCCGCCGGTTCGGTGCCGGGATCTGCATCGGACACGACCGATGGAACGAGAATCGTGATTGTCGCGAGGAAAAGCAGGCCGGCTTGCAGACGCGCACTGTTGCGATTGTAGTCCTGAACGCGATGCCGCAGACCACCGAGCAGGAAGGAAGCGCCCAGCATGAACAGGGAATTTGTGACAATAGCGCCCGCAATGGACGCCTTCACAAGAACGTATTGACCCGCACGGAGCGCCGCAAGTGCAATCAGCAGCTCGGTCAGATTGCCCAAGGTGGCGTTGAGGAGCCCGCCGATCGTGTCGCCGGTGCGTCCCGCCACCGCTTCGGTTGCCCGGCTCAGCAAAGCGGCGAGAGGCACTATGGCGAAAACCGAAAGGCCGAACAGCAATGTATGCGCTTGCGGCGTGAGCGATTCGGCGACAAGAACCACAGGAACCAGAACAAGCAGCCAGAGCAACGGCGTGTCGCGGATTTCCTTAAGCAGGAGTATCATTGCGGCCCCCTCTGGCTGCGCAACGTCGGAACGGACGGCCGGGTGTCTTCGGAAATCGCTATCGCTCGCAGACGACTTCGTTTTGACCTACATCAACGACAGATCAAATTTCAGGGAAACTCGTCCTTTGACGTTCCAAGCTCACAGCGTCAGATCGGCGTCGCCCAATATTTATCAGGATGCTTTTGCCTTCGGTTCTTTCCCTACTGGGCGAAGATGCCTTCGGCCTGCGTCATCTTCGAGGCCGAACAGGCACGCAATTTCACGCAGTCGATTTGCGTCTTCGGCGCTCAGTTCACCGCGCGCGCCGAGCACTTGCTGGACCAGCTCATATGCTTTTTCGCGGGTCTCGACTTCGGGTGGAAGCATGGATGGGATCGCGGCCAATGCCGCCTCTTGGTCGATTAAAAGGATATTGAACTGCTCGCGAACTAGCGCCTTGAATTCTGCAATTGGCATATCGCCATGGGCCCGACGGAGCCGTCGCGCCATTTCAAAGCCTCGCTCATCAATGGCCGCACGATTTATCCCCACGTAAATGATGCTACGCACGACGGCCGCACGAAGCCCACCGGCAGCAACAAGCGCCTTGAGCTCGGCGATGCGCTTTTGCAGAAGTTCGCCATGAAGCGGATTTTTGGCCGCCTTTCGCAGAGGCCGCGTTCCGGACGGGTCGATACCAACCGCGGCCTGAAGGGTGGGGGAGCCGTACACCGCCAGGAACGTCCTTTCGGCCCAGGTCTCGCTTGCCTCGCGCCAGGAATCGAGCGCCCCCTCAATTCTCTTAGACACATTTTCCTGCGCGGCGAGGAAAGGATTGTCGTTGTGGACGCTTTTGCGATTGGCGCGAACACGCTCCGCGAGCCGGGCAACGGGCATTATCAATGGGTTCTGGTCCGAGAAGATTTCGTACTGCAGGCGCAACGGGTGACATTGCCGGATCCAGTCGGCAACAGGGGCCGGCATCATCGCGCGCACAAACGGCTGCATGAAGGTGCGGTACAGCGAAAGATTTATCTCCGAGATCCGGTCGGCGGTCGCAAACCGTCGATCGTCGGCGATGTCATTGCCGCCAAGTGCGCGAATATCGTCGAGCGTTCTAGCCTCGCAGCGCATGACCCAGTTTCCGCTCGTGAGATCCGGATTAACGGTGCTTTCGTCTTTGTTTTCAAACACGGCCTCGTAGAGACCGGGCGGCAAGGTATCGATCAAATCGATATTGCTGGAAAATTCGCCATGCTCTTTTTTTGCAACGCCACCCGAAACGAAAATACCAAGATGGCCGACCGATTCATGGATCGTGTAGACGATGGTCTGCCCATAGGAGCGAATGTCGTCGACATTGTCGTATAGGTCGAGGATCCATCCGAGCGCCTGCTGCGGCGGCGTGATGTTGTCACCCTTCGAACAGAACACCACGATCGGCGAGCGGATATTGCGAAGGTCGATTGTCGTCCCGTCCGGCGTCTGAATGCGTCCCGCCGCGAGGTTGTTGCCGATGAACAACTCATCGACGATGAATTGGATTTCCCCCGCGTTGAGATTGACGTGGCCGCCCCACCATTTCTCAAATCCCAGATAGCGAGGAGCTTCGGTATCGATTTTCGAATACAGATTGTATTGCTTGGTCCATAGTGTGTTGGCGGGATTTTGGTTCTCGAAGTTCTGCACAAGCCAGGCACCGTCGAACTTGCCGTTACCGAGATCGCTTGCCAGCGCCGTGAGCCAGCTACCTCCCAGGAGGCCACCCGAATAGCGCATCGGATTCTTCCCATGCACGCCCGCCCAGTATGAGAGCGGCGAGCCTGCAACGATGATGGGCCCGAATAATTCCGGACGCAGGGCAGCCAGCATCATGATGGCCCAGCCGGCCTGGCAGTTTCCGATGACGCAGGGCTTGCCGCTCGCGTCAGGGTGCGTGGCGATCACTTTTTCGATGAAGGCAGCCTCAGCGCGAGCGATGTCTCCGATCGTCTGGCCTGGAACGGGCTCCGGGAGAAATCCTACGAAATAGCAAGGATGGCCGGCATTGAAGGCAACGCCAATTTCGCTATCCGCCTTGAAGCCGCCAATTCCTGGTCCGTGCCCTGCGCGCGGATCAACGACGATAAAAGGCCGCAGCTTCGGGTCGATAGCGGCACCTTCCGGCGGAATCACTCGCACAAGTCCGTAGTTTACCGGCCGCTCGAGTTTGCGGCCGTCGACAACCAACTCAACTTTGTAATCAAGCACATGCGGCGCGCTTTCGGCCATGTGCTCGCGATACTGGTTCCCGCGCTGACGCAGTACATCCCAAAACAGAACGCTCCGCTGCGCTGCGTCGATCGCGTATTCCATTGCGGAAGCAAACATCGCAAATGGAGTCGCCGCCGCTTCTGAAGAGAAAAAAAGTTTTTGCTCCGACATTGCGGTGTCCCTGTGCGCGTAAGCCAAAGATATTGCTCAGTATCACCGAAAGACGACCGGTTTTTGATGCAGGTCAATGAGCTCCGAGGTATGGTTCGCTTAGTTCATTCGGAACCCGTGTTTCTTTGGAGGTATCATACTATGGCTGCCAAAGAGGCGATCCATACGTCGAAAACAGGCGCTCCTCCGGATGTCGTGAATTGGGGGCAGCATCAAACAGAAACGGCGCTCAATCTCCAGAAAGCGATTTTGGAATCATGCGAGCAGGCCAGTCGCGCCTGGATTGATCGTGTGCAGTCCGAAATTTCGCTATGGTCAGATTTCGCGAGCAAATTAAGCGGCACCAAAAGTATCCCCGAGGCGTTCGAGATGTATACGAAGTGCGTTTCGCAACGGATGCAGATGGCGGCCGACGACGGCAGGAAGCTCGTTGAAGAGGCTCAACAGATGACGCAAAAGCTCGCCCAATCAATGAGCAATGGACGGCCCGGCATGACGTCCTAAAGCTATAGAGCCCTGGTTCGGTACGCGCTTGCGGACATCCAAACGTCCTTTGATCTCGCCAAGCCCGTAAAGGCGCGGCAGTGACTTGCCGTGCGATCCAACGAATTGCATGTCATCACGCGGGATAACGCATGACCAAAACGGAAGCCAGATCCGGCGCGTCAGCTCTGCCGACCGTGAAAGCCAAGCTCCTTGAGGGGAAAAAAGGCTTGATCGTCGGGATCGCCAACGACCAATCGATTGCCTGGGGATGCGCCAAGGCATTCCGAGCCTTGGGTGCTGAGGTCGCTGTCACTTATGTGAACGACAAGGCCAAGAAATACGTCGAGCCGCTCGCGCGGGCACTTGAGTCTCCGATTGTCATGCCACTCGACGTCAACAAGCCGGGGCAGATGGAAGCCGTGTTCAAGCGGATCGCTGAAGAATGGGGAGAGATCGATTTCGTTGTCCACTCGATCGCGTTTTCACCGAAGGAAGCCCTGCAGGGGCGAGTCGTGGATGTGTCACGCGAAGGCTTTGCGACGACGATGGATGTGTCTTGTTGGACTTTCATTCGTATGGCGCATCTCGCGGAGCCGCTCATGCGAAAAGGCGGCACGCTTTTTACGATGTCGTATTACGGCAGTCAGATGGTCGTTAAGAACTACAACATCATGGGCGTTGCAAAAGCCGCTCTCGAATGCGCGGTCCGCTACATCGCTGCCGAACTCGGCCCAAAGGGCATCCGGGTGCACGCGATATCACCCGGCCCGCTCGCGACACGAGCCGCATCGGGCATTCCGGAGTTCGACGCCCTGCTGGACAAGGCGAAAGCCAAGGCACCGGCGCGCAGTCTTGTGAACATCGATGATGTCGGCGCTGCGACGGCTTTCCTCGCTCACGACGCGGCGCGCCTGATCACGGGAGAGACGCTCTACATCGACGGCGGCTATCACATCATTGATTAGGAACGGTCGCGCCGCCGCGCACTACTTGGCGCCCCAGCTCAACGAGATGCCGATATCACCTGGCTTTCCGCCCGGCCAATCGACAATCTGGAATTTCAGTCGAAATCCCTTTGGCTGCAGATATTGCTTCCAGAATTCAAACAACTCCTTGGGCAAGCCAGTGAGCGTATTTTCCCAGCCGGACTCCTGCTGATTGATGGCACGGCCATGGTCGGTAAAAAGCGAGTTTGGAAAACGCCCGACCTCGATCTCGGTCAGACCATTACCGACCGCCCGGTGTATGATTGCCGCTGCGCGCTTCAACCGCTCTTCGTCGGATACGCCCGACGGGCCTTTCAGTTTGTCAAGCAGCGCCTTCTTTTCAGCTTCGACCGCCGCTTGCTTGCGCATGTATTCAGAAGCCTTTGCGGCCTCGGTTTGGGCCATCTTCTTGTTGCAGTCCTCAGCTGAGGGCAGCAGGTCGTCAACTTTCAGGTTCATGGCAGTCCTCCGGGGCACCCGCCTTTCATTTATAAAATTCAATGCCGGTACGGTTTTGACCTAAATCAACGAGCGTCTAGGGATCATCGGCCGTAATGATCGGCCATTCAGGGAACCGGCACATGGCCAAAGGGAAGAAAAAGCGATCCAAAGCAGATGACGATTCCGACCGGATGAAGCGCAAGACGTACGACGCCGAACTCCGCGCGCTGCAGGTCAAACTCTGCCATCTGCAGGAGTGGGTCAAGAAGAAGGGTCTGCGGGTCATCATTGCGTTCGAAGGCCGCGATGCCGCCGGTAAAGGCGGCACCATTCGGGCGATTACCGAAAGAGTGAGCCCACGTGTATTCCGGATCGTTGCCTTGCCCGCGCCCTCCGAGCGGCAAAAGACGCAGTTATTTCTCCAGCGCTACATCGAGCATTTTCCGGCGGCCGGTGAAGTCGTGATCTTCGACCGCAGCTGGTACAACCGTGCCGGCGTTGAGCAAGTGATGGGTTTTGTCAGCAAGGAAGGATATGAGCGCTTCCTGAAGCTCGCACCCAAGATCGAGAAATACATCGTCGATGCCGGCATCATCCTCATAAAGTTCTGGCTGGAGGTCGGCAAAGAAGAGCAGGAACGCCGCTTCCATGCCCGCATCAACGATCCTCTGCGGCAGTGGAAACTGAGCCCGATGGACACCGAGTCATACAAGCACTGGTACAGCTATTCCAAAGCGCGCGACATGATGCTCGACGCGACGGACAGCGAGGATGCACCTTGGTACGTTGTGCGCTCCGACGACAAACGGCGCGCGCGGCTGAATTGCATTTCGCACATTCTGTCGACAATCCCGCACAAGAAGATCGACGCCGAGAAGGTCAAGCTGCCAAAACGAATTGAAAAGGACAAATATGACGACAAGCGCACAATGGAAAGCCGACGCTACGTGCGCGAAATTTACTGAGATCTTGATTACAAGTGATCAGCGGCCGCGTAGTCGCGGCCGCAATTCTGCTGTGGATTTCATCAGATCTTATAGCCGTACTTTTTCATGCAAGCGGCGCCACGCGTATGGCGTTCGTTTGCCTGAGTGGACGTTCCAAAAATTCCCATCTTATCCATCTCTTTTTTGCAAACGTCCCAAGCCTGTTCGTAGGTGAGCTTTTTCTTCGTCTTGGCGAAAGCGTTTTCCGCAAGGCTTGGGCCCATGACAAACGCGGCGGCCAGCAGCACCGTAAGAATTCTGAGCGTCATCGTTCTCTCCTCTAAGTAATCTGCCGGCAGTGATCCTCGTTTTGTGCGCCTGGGTTGCATTGACCTATATCAAAAGGCCGATTTTGAGCATCGTGCTAGAAGCGACCACGTGGGCTAACCGGTTGTGAGTGCCGCGGTGCTGGACGCATCTACGTATACTGCGACAGAGTATTTGCGCGACGGACGGACGCTCGAAATCCGCGCCCTGAAGCCAAGCGACGAAACGAAAATGCTGGCGGCTGTTGGCCGCATCGGCACGCAGTCTCTGTATCGCCGATTCATGGGCGCAAAACGCGGCTTTTCAGACAAGGAGCGCGCGTTCTTTCTGAACGTAGATTTCGTCAATCACGTCGCGCTGGTCGCCGTGCTGAAAGAAGACGATCACGACGCTATCGTGGCCGGCGGGCGCTATATCGTCGAAAAACCTGGAATGGCTGAAGTCGCCTTTGCAGTCGTCGATGAATACCAGGGACAGGGCATCGGTGCGGTTTTGCTGCGCCACCTGGCTGTGCTTGCGCGTCAAAGCGGCTTGAAGGAATTCACCGCCGAGGTTCTCGCGGACAACACACCGATGCTGAAGGTCTTCTCGAAGTCCGGGCTGAAGTTCAGTTCGACACGCTCTGCGGACGGCGTGCATGCCGTTTTGCAGTTATGAAGCTCGGCTATTCCGCGGCTCGCTCTGCTCGCCCTGAGATCAAAGCCAGCGTGTGTCGCGCGATCATCAGCTCTTCGTTGGTAGGGATCACGTAGACGGCGACCTTGCTGTCTTTGCTTGATATCACCTGGGCCGATGCCACGTTAGCGCCTGAATCGAGCGAAACGCCAAGCCATGACAGCCGGTCGGCGATGCGTGCACGCATGGTCGGAGAGTTTTCACCGATGCCGGCAGTGAAGACAAAGGCATCAATGCCGCGCAGCGCGGCAGCCAACATTCCCGCAAAAAGTCCGGCGCGATAAACGAAATACTCTAGAGCGAAAGCTGCTCTCGGATCTTTGCTTTCCTCGAGTTCGCGGACGTCGTTGCTTACCCCCGAAAGACCCTTCAAGCCTGATTCCTTGTAGAAAAGATCTTGCACCGCTGCGGTGCTCATTCCCTTCTCTGCAATCAGGTAAAGCACTACGCCCGGATCGAGCTGGCCCGGCCGTGTTCCCATCGGCAGTCCGTCGAGCGCGGTAAATCCCAATGTGCTTTCGACACTGCGTCCGTCAGATAACGCGCACATGGAGGCGCCACTGCCGAGGTGAGCAACGATCACGCGACCTTTCGCGGCTTCGGGCGCAACCTGACGGAGACGGTCGGCAATGTATTCGTAGGACAGACCGTGAAAACCATAGCGGCGCACGCCGTCGTCGTAGAATTTTTCGGGCAGCGCAAAATGATCAGCTAAAGCGCCATGGTCGCGGTGGAACGCGGTGTCGAAACATGCGACCTGCGGAAGCTCGGGCCGGCGTGTCAAAAGCGTGCGGATCGGCGCAAGATTGTTCGGTTGATGCAGCGGCGCGAGCGATACATAGCGCTCGAGCTTGGCGACGACATCTGCCGTCAGGCGAACGGGACGGCTGTATTCCGGTCCGCCGTGAACAACACGATGACCCACTGCCACGAGATTGATTTTCTGGGTCCGGCGTAACCAGTCGCCTGTTTCCTGCGTGGCCGCCGGAAGGTCGGGCACTTTTTCAGCGGGATAGGATTGGTCGATCAACGGCTTCTTGTCGGGTCCCGCCGCGCGCAATCGTGGCCGTGTGCCGATGCCGTCCATCTGGCCCTTGACGAGGCAATCGAGATCGCCACTCGCGCCGGTCGCGAAGACCTGAAACTTGAGGCTCGACGAGCCGGCATTGACGACAAGAATAGCGTCCATGGTCCTCACACGGCAGGGACAGCGGCCTTCTGACGGCGCGCGTCGGCGTAAAGCACAGCGGCCGCAGCAGATGCCATCCGGCTGCGCACCGAATCGGCGCGGGATGTCAGGATGATCGGAACACGGGCGCCGAGCACAATGCCCGCGGCATCTGCCTTCGCCAAGAATGTCAAATTCTTGGCCAGCATGTTGCCGGCCTCCAGGTCGGGAACGACTAGGATCTGCGCTCGCCCTGCAACGGGAGATTTGATTCCTTTGATTTTCGCAGCTTCGGGATCAATCGCGTTATCGAAGGCGAGAGGACCGTCGAGAATGCCGCCGGTTATTTGGCCCCGATCCGCCATCTTGCACAAAGCGGCCGCCTCGATCGTCGACGGAATTTTCGGGGTGACAGTTTCGACCGCCGACAGGATGGCAACGCGGGGCGTGCCAAGACCGACCTGCGTATAAAGATCGATTGCGTTCTGGATGATGTCGCGCTTGACCTCGAGATCAGGAAAAATATTGATCGCTGCATCGGTAATGAACAATGTCTCGGGGTAGGTCGGAACATCCATCACGAAGACATGACTGATGCGGCGCGCCGTGCGCAGACCGGTGCTGGACGACGTGACCGCCCGCATGAGCTCGTCGGTATGAAGGCTGCCCTTCATTAGTAACTCACCTTTGGACTCCCGAATGAGCTCGACCGCCTTGGCGGCGGCCGCATCACTGTGCGGCACATCGACGATGTTGCGCCCCTTGATGTCGATACTGTGCTCGCGAGCCACCGCAGTAATTTTTGCGGCAGGGCCAACCAGGACCGGCTCAATGATGCCGAGTTCCGCCGCTTCGATCGCACCACGCAAAGACGACTCGTCGCAAGGGTGTGCGACCATGGTGATCGCAGGCTTCGTAGCTTTTGCTCGGGTTATCAGGCGATCGTATTTCGAACCGGGCGCTGGCGCAGCGGCACTGATCGGCGCAATCGTCTCGAGATGTTCGCGCATGTCATCTCCTGCGAGCTTGTTGTCCGAGGCACCGCTAGAACAAGCGCGCACTCGGATGTTTGTCGTTCAATTGGGACCACGTAACAGTGTTGCCGCATTGACCTAAGTCAACGACAGACAATCCGCTTGCGGCTTCAGACGCGCCAGCCACCGTTGACATAAGTCAATGAAGGGTGGCTGAGCGCTCGTAGCGTTTCATACGAGACGTTGCGTCCTCCAATCAAGCAATCAGGAGAAGTCCCATGAAGGCCAGCGCTGCCGTAAAGACGGAAGCAAAAGACGAAGGCTGCTGGCGAGGTTTCAAGCATGGCGATTGGAGCAAATCCATCAATGTGCGCGACTTTATCATTCGCAATGCGACGCCTTACGCGGGCGATGAAAAGTTCCTGGCCCCGGCCTCAAAGCGCACCAAGGCGGTTTGGGACAAGCTCCAGCCCTATTTTCAGGCAGAGCGGAAGAAAGGCGTGCTCGCCGTCGATGCAAAAAACCCATCGACATTGCTTGCCCATAAAGCGGGCTACATCGACCGCGAGAACGAAATTATCGTCGGCCTGCAGACCGACGAGCCGTTCAAGCGCGCGATCTTCCCGTTCGGCGGTTTACGCATGGTCGAAGCTGGCCTGAAGGCCGCGGGTTTTCCGGCGGATCCTCAGGTCCACGAGGCTTTCACCAAATACCGTAAATCGCACAACGACGGCGTGTTCGATGCTTACACGCCCGAAATCATGAAATGCCGGAAGTCCGGCATCATCACGGGCCTTCCTGATGCATATGGACGCGGCCGCATCATCGGCGACTACCGGCGCGTGGCGCTGTATGGCGTCGACCGGCTGCTCGAGGTGAAGCACGAAGAACGAGCGCAGATGGACGACATGTGGCCGACCGACGAGGTCATCCGTGTGCGCGAGGAATTGGCCGAGCAAGTACGCGCTTTACGTGACCTCGCTACGATGGCGAAGCTCTACAACTGCGACATCGCGCGCCCCGCGAATAACGCACAGGAGGCTGTCCAGTGGACCTACCTCGCTTACTTGGGTGCTATCAAGGAAGCCAACGGCGCGGCGATGTCGATCGGACGCATCTCAAGCTTTCTCGACGTTTACATCGAACGTGATCTGAAGGAAGGCGCGCTCGATGAATCCGCCGCGCAGGAATTGTGGGACCAGCTGGTTCAGAAGCTGCGCATTGTCCGGTTTCTACGCACGCCCGAGTATGACGCGCTATTCAGCGGTGATCCCTACTGGGCGACGGAATGCGTCGGCGGCATGGATCTCGATGGCCGCCCTCTTGTGACCAAAAGCAGCTACCGCATGCTGCACACGCTTTACAATCTCGGGCCGGCGCCGGAGCCGAACATTACAGTGCTTTGGTCGAAGCATATGCCCGAGACCTTCAAGCGCTATTGCGTCAAGGTCAGCAAAGACACCTCATCGTTGCAATATGAGAACGACGACCTCATGCGTCCGTTCTGGGGTGACGATTACGGCATCGCGTGTTGCGTTTCGGCCATGCGGCTCGGCAAGCAGATGCAGTTCTTTGGCGCTCGCGTCAATCTCGCAAAGGCGCTGCTCTATGCAATCAATGGCGGACGCGACGAGGTCTCCGGCGAGCAGGTTGCGCCGCGGACGCCGGCGGTGACGGGCGACTTCCTCGACTACGACGACGTCATGGCCAAGTTCGACGAGACGATGGAATGGCTCGCGCGAACCTATGTGCATGCAATGAACTGCATCCATTACATGCATGACAAGTATTTCTACGAGCGTCTCGAGATGGCCCTGCACGACCGCGACATTCTGCGGACGATGGCCTTCGGTATTGCCGGGCTGTCGGTCGTTGCCGACAGCCTGAGCGCAATCAAATACGGCAAGATCCGCGTTACCCGCGACGTAACCGGCCTCATTGTCGACTATCAGAACGAGGGCAACAAAGCGACGCCGCAGTTCGGCAACAACGACGACCGTGTCGACAAGATTGCATCCGAGCTCGTCACGCGTTTCATGGGAAAAATCCGCAAGCATCCGACATATAGAAACGCCGTCCATACCCAAAGCGTGCTGACGATTACTTCCAACGTCGTCTACGGCAAAGCGACCGGCAACACGCCGGATGGACGCCGAAAAGGTGAGCCTTTCGGTCCTGGCGCCAATCCGATGCACGGGCGCGACAGCCACGGCTGGCTTGCGTCCTGCCTGTCCGTCGCCAAGCTTCCCTACAAGGACTCGCAAGACGGCATCAGCTACACCGTGTCGGTCGCGCCGCAAAAGGCGCACCTCTCGGAAAAACAGATCATAGAAGAGGCGACCAAGGCGTTCGACGTCTATTTCGATCACGGCGGATTCCACATGAATCTGAACGTGATCGACAAGGAGACGCTCGAAGACGCCATGAAGAATCCGGACAAATATCCGCAGCTCACGATCCGTGTGTCGGGCTATGCAGTCAATTTCGTCCGTCTCACACCCGAGCAGCAGAGGGATGTGATCAGCCGCACCTTCCACGGCCAGATCTGATCTGGAGGTGTGTGAGATGTCGACCCCGCAAACACTCGAAACGGGTAGTAGACATGACCTGCGCGTCGGGAAATCACCCGACGCTCCGGACGAGAGTCTGTTCAAGGACGATACCGAAGGCGCCTTTGGTTATTGTCACTCGTACGAGACCTCGTCGCGGTACGATGGACCAGGTGTGCGTGTCGTGCTGTTCACATCGGGTTGTCTGCTGCGATGCGTATATTGCCACAATCCGGACACCTGGCATCTCAAAGACGGGGCCTACGTGTCGGCACAGCAGGTGCTCGACCGCCTCGCTGGCTTTGCGTCGGCCATCAAGTCCCTCGACGGCGGCCTGACCATTTCGGGCGGCGAGCCCATGGTGCAGCTCGCTTTCACGAAACGGATATTCGCGGGCGCCAAGAAAATGGGTCTGCACACCGCCATCGAGACGTCGGGGTTTATGGGCGATCGGGTCGACGAATCTTATCTGTCGGTCGTCGATCTCCTTCTGCTCGACATCAAAAGTTCAAATCCCGACACCTATCGCAAGGTCACCGGCCGCGACCTCGCCCCCACGCTGCGGTTTGCTGAGCGTCTTGCGTCGATTGGCAAGCCAGCATGGGTTCGCTTCACACTGGTTCCAGGTTGGACGGACGATCCGGAGAATGTCGAAGGCATCGCCAAATTTGTTGCGCCCATGAAGAACGTGGAATGGGTGGAGGTTCAGCCCTTCCATCAAATGGGTGCGTTCAAATGGAAAGCGATGAAGCTTGAATATAAATGCGCTGATACGTCCGCACCGTCACCTGAACTTACCAAGCGAGTCATCGAACAATTCCGCGCTGCAGGGTGCCGGGCCCGCTGATTCGGCAATCGGCAAACAATTCCGAGGGGAATTTTCCATGTTAGACCTTGCCCGCGACATCATCGGCAGCCAGCCGATCCTCACCGCGTTCCTGGCGATCGGTCTCGGTTATCTGGTTGGACAGATCAGCATTGGCGGTTTTTCGCTCGGCGTAGGCGCCGTTCTGTTTGTCGGCCTTGCGCTCGGCGCATTTTCTCCCAAGGCCCAAATTACCGGGCCGATCGGGCTGACCGGATTGATCATGTTCCTCTACGGCATAGGCATCCTGTACGGCCGACAGTTTTTCGAAGGAATGCGCGGGGTCGGGCGCAAGTACAATCTGCTGGCATTGGTGGCCTGCGTGGCCGGACTTTTCGTGGCATTGGGCCTCGGCCAGGCCTTCGGCATCAAGATCGGCCATACCCTCGGTATTTACGCCGGTTCGATGACTAGCACCGCCACGCTGCAGGCGGCGCTGGATGTCATGAACAACAAGGACCCTTCTATCGGCTACTCAATTGCCTATCCCTTCGGCGTGATAGGCCCCATTCTCTGCATTTATTTCATGACGCGTGCCGTGCAGCCAAAATTCCCCACCAAAGCCCAACGTTTCCACATGGGCGAAATTTCCATCGGAGAGAAATTCTCCGGCCGTAGCCTCGACGAACTCATTAAGCAACTGCCGGAAGGCGTCCAGGTCACCATGGTTCGTCAGAACGGGCAAAACATCATTCCGGCTCCAGGCCTTACACTGTCTCCCGACGATGCCGTTTTGATTGTCGCCGAACGGCAGAATTCGATCAGTGAGGCAGCTGCGCGCCTTGGCAGGCTCGAACCCGGGCGGCTGGCCAAGGATCGTGCCGACCTTGACTACATTCGTGTCTTCGTCGGCAAAGCCAGCGCGGTCGGGGTGCCTCTCGCCCATCTTCCGATGCCTGCGGGATTTCCAGCGCATATTTTGCACGTCAGGCGATATGACGCCGATCTCGTGCCGACGCCCGATCTCATGCTCGAATTCGGTGATCGTGTGGGCGTATTGATGCCGCCCGACCGGCGCGAGGATGTCCGCAAATATTTCGGCGATACCGTTAAGGCGGCAGCCGAATTCAGCTACGTGTCGCTCGGGCTCGGGATGGTCTTCGGTGTCCTGATAGGCCTAATTCCGATTCCGATTCCCGGCGTCGGCACCGTCACACTCGGAATCGGCGGCGGCCCGCTGATTGTTGCTCTCATTCTCGGCAAGCTGCGCCGCACTGGGCCGATGCTCTGGACGATGCCGCTGCCCGCAAACATTGTTTTGCGCAATTTCGGGCTGGCGATGTTTCTTGCAACGGTCGGTGTCAACGCCGGTCAGCCTTTTGTGCGCACGATCGCGGAATCCGGCTTCACAATGTTCTTCATCGGGGTCGCCGTCCTCTTGACGACCGTCCTCATCGTTCTGATCGTCGGGTATTACCTCATGAGGATTCCATACGACGATCTCGTCGGCGTTGCCTCGGGTGCGACTGGAAATCCGGCGATCCTTGTCTATTCGACCAAAATGGCGCCTACCGAACGGCCCGACATTGGCTACGCAATGATCTTCCCGTCGATGACGATCGTAAAAGTCATCGCGGTGCAAATCGTTGGAATTCTTGTGGGCACCGGTGCCGGCGGTTAGCGGCGACATGAAGCATGACGATTGATCAATTTATCAGATTTAGAAGGCATGGGCGGTTTCGTAACATTAGTGCACGTGGCGATACGCGTGCGATCAGACCTGATCGCTCAAGCTCGGTGATTGTTCGGCTTACTGTTTCGATCGTAAGCCCTAGATAGTCGGCAATGTCGTGATGCGACATCGGTAGGTCAACGTAGTTGCCTTTTGCTGTACGGCTCGATAGGTCGATCAGGAATGCGGCAAGTCGGCATTTAGCTTCCCTGCCGATCATCATGGAATGCTCCTGTACGCGCCGGAGCTCGACGACGGTGTTGGTCAACAGAAAATTCCCAACTTTGCTGTCGCGAACGCCGATGGCCAGCAACGCCGCGCGCTTGACAAACAATACCAGCGCATCCGCTGCCGCTTCCGCGGATAGCCGGTGGGTCCGGTCGCCGCTCCAGCCAAACAGTTCGCCGGGCATGTGGAACGCGACGATGCTGCGCGCGCCATTCTGAAACGTCCGGCAGCTTCGCGCGACGCCGCTTATCACGAGGAAAACGTAATCGGTCGGGTCGCCTTCGCAGACGATTACCTGATTACGCCGATAGCGGACCGGACCCCGCCGGAGTGCGAGAATACTGCGCATAACGGTTTCTTGTTCGTCGTCACACAAGGGCGACGGCAGTCCCGCCAGCAAAGGCTCAAAAAGCATGCCCCCGAATTTCGGTAGCCTCACGGCGGGACTTTTCATCTCACGATGATGCAACATGGTCTCTACCTCGCCTGGAATTGTGACGTCCTTCTTATGGCCGAGGTTAGGTTTTGGCCCTCGCAAACTCCCACTATTTGTTAGTCGGCGCAGACTGGCGGCACGGGCAGGGTGACCTATCCCAAAGAATAGGATGCCGAATTGCGGGAGCATAGGCGCTGGTATCAGGGTCGCCTACTGATCGGCCTTGCGGCCTTTGAGCGCTTTTTCCAGGCATTCTGCGAACGAATTGTCGTCGAACGGTTTTTTCAGCAGGCCGGCGCCACCTGCATGGAGCACACGCACGTGCATTGCCTCGTCAGCAAAGGCGGTCATGAAAATAACCGGCGTGGGATTGCCGTCGGCATTCAAGCGTGCTTGCAGTTCAGCGCCACTCATGCCCGTCATGCGAAGATCTGTGATGACACACGATGAAGTCCACAAGCAATCAGACCGCAGGTAATCTTCCGCCGATGCGAAAATGGCCGCGCCATAGCCCATCGACCGCACGAGGTCCTTGACCGCGTTGCGCACAAACTCATCGTCGTCAATTATAGAAATTAGTTTGGTCATCTGCCTCGCCGCCGGACATAACCGCCCAGGGGCGCGCCCGCTATTGACTACGATAAAAATTTGCCATGCTGATAGGCTTGAACACCTGTACTTGCGTATAGGTTCTCAGCGAACTGATCGGTGCACACCCAGCGCAGCGGCCATCCGCACCAGGTCGGCGACGGATTTCGCCTCCATCTTGCGCATCACATTGGCACGATGAAACTTCACGGTCACCTCGCTGACGTCGATCTTGCCGGCGATCTGCTTGTTCATTAGGCCTTCAGCAACCAGCGCCATGATTTCCTGCTCGCGCGGTGTGAGTGAGTCATAGGCGGACTTGAGATCCGATCTGTCGCTGGCGTTCCGGCGCCGCTGCCTGTCCCGGTCGAGGCCCACCTGGACCGCGTCAAGCATGTCCTGATCGCGGAAAGGCTTGCCGAGAAAGTCGACTGCCCCGCCTTTCATGGCGCGCACGGTCATCGGGATATCGCCGTGACCGGTCATAAAAACGATGGGAATCTGAATATTGGCCTTGTTGAGCTCGGATTGAAGATCGAGCCCGCTCAGGCCCGGCAGCCTGACATCCAGCACCAGGCAGCTCGGCACATCCGGAACTTTCCATTGCAGGAAATCGGCAACGGAGGCGAATGGCTTTGTCCGGAGGCCGACCGAACGAAGAAGATTCGTAACCCCTTCGCGCACGTCGAGGTCGTCGTCGATGACGATAACGATCGGTTGCTGTTCGGCGGACTTGTTCATGTGCCAGCGGCCGGCAACAGAACGTGGAAAGTCAGCCCGCGGTCGGCGCGTCCGACCCACAGGCGTCCGCCGTGAGATTCGACGATTGACCGACAAATCGACAGCCCCATGCCCATGCCATCCGGTTTGGTTGTGAAAAATGCGTCAAAGATCTTGTCGATGTTGGCATCATCAATTCCGGGGCCGGAATCGGCGACCGTGATCAGCACGCCGCCGGTTTCGCCAACGGTGGTGCTGACATCCAGAGTGCGCGCGCCAGCGGCTGAAGAACGCATCGCCTCGATGGCATTGACAATCAGATTGAGAAAAACTTGCTCCAACTGCGCCGCATCGCCGAGCACCAACGGCGCCGGTGTATGCGAAAATGCCGTGTCAAGCACGATGCCGTGCTTCCTCATTTCGTTCGCCGTCAGCGCGAGAACATTGCCGAGTAGATTGTTGGCATTCAGTGGCTTCGGCGCCCCGGCTTCCTTGCGGAACATCGATCGAAGGTTTTCGATGATCTGACTGGCGCGCGCGCCGGCGTCGGCGACTTTCTGCAAGGCTGCCCGGGCTTCAGGAAGATCCGGCGTCTTGTGCGCAAGCCAGCGCATAGCGGCACCGCTTTGCGCGACCATGGCCGCCAAAGGCTGCCTGACTTCGTGGGCTATGGAGGCCGACAAGGCGCCGGCGGTAGCGACGCGATTGAGGTGCGCGAGCTCGGACATGCGACGGAGCGATTCAACCTCCGCCAGCCGGCGGCGCCGATGCTCGTAGAGCAGACCGAAGATCAAGGCGGCTTGCGTGAAAATCACTGCGGCAATCAGAGTAATTTGCCATCGATACCGCTCCCACGCCGTTGGGTTGCGAAAATAAATCCTGCTTCCCGGTGGCAGGTGGCTTTCGCTGATGCCCCAGCGCTGCATTTGTCTCCAGTCAAAGACCGGGCTTCCAAATTGGACGGGCGCTATCTTGATTTCGCCCGGTTTCTCTCCGCCAAGGATGCGAACGGCAGCAGCGGCTGTCTGGCGGCTGGTGTCAGCAACCAGGAGAAGAGGGCCGCCGACGATATCGCGACCGAAGAAGGATTCGTCATAAGAAAAAATTGGTGCGTTGGCGACGGCATGAAGGTTTGCTAGGGGCGTGTCGCCTTCGTGCACGACACCCGCAGCGTCAACGATCATCAGCTCCCAGAAAATTGCAGACCGCGGGGGAAGCGCAGCCGCAAGTTTCAGAAATGCTTCGAATGACAAATGATCTGTCCACGAAATCTTGATCCGATCGGCGAGAGGCTCCAGATCCCTTCTGATTTCCTCCTTCCAGAATTTCTCGATCGGAGAAGCCCCAACCACTACCGTTACATCTTTGGTGTCCGGCAGCACCTGCAGGATATTCTTGACGGCAGCCAGATAATCGATGCGGACAGCAACAACTGCGTCGTTCGCAGTCAGAGTGGAAAACTGCACACGACGTTCGTCTACGGCCGTGAACACCATCGGGGTTGTGGCAAAGAGGTGCTGGCGATTTCGCTGCACAAAGGCCGCCGCCGGTGCACCAATGCTTACGATGAGATCGACCGGGCGTTTGGCATATAGCGCACGCAGATAGTCGACGAATGGTCCTTCCGGATTTTCATCGTCAGAGCGGGCCGATATGAGCGAATGTTCGGTGATATCCAGCGGCCACGGCGATTGCCTGTCCAGTTCCATACGAATGAATTTGGCGTAGTCGCTCCACGGTTTGAAATCGCGGCCAAAGGAATGAAGCAGCATCACCTGCTTGTGCTCGATCGCGAGGGCGGTCGGGCTTACTAGAACCTGCATCACACAGCAGACTATTGCCGTTGCAGAGCAGATGCGCCGGACCCGAATTACAATGGTTCCGATTTTGTACATGGCGCCGTTGAGTTCAGGTGAATGAAGTGAATTTTGGCTTTATATCATGGGACTCAATCCGGCCGGCGGTCGATTCATTGATAAAAATCAAAATTCACGTCGAAGCATTTGATATTTCTTGCCCTGCACTTGACCTAGAGCATTTCGAGCAATCTGATATCAAAAGGTGGTCTTTTACGACGTGCGGGAAGTGACTTTTGATCAGTAGCCGGTCCGGCGGATAGGAGTTGCCATATGGCCGAGTCAGTTCATCCGGCCGCTACTCATCATCTGCCGGTATTCATAACCGCGCCCGGCGAGACCGACATCTTCATGGTCGCGATGGCCATTCTCCTCGGCCTCTGCGTCTTCGGTTTCGGTATTCTCTTCCTCCGTCTGCACACGCTGCCCGAGCGCGTGGCGCACAGAGGCCACAAGATCCAGTTCGAGATCGTCGCCATCCTCGGCCTGCTCGCACTGTTCACACACATGCACATTTTCTGGGTCGCCGGCCTGCTGCTGGCATTCATCGACATTCCTGACTTCGGTGGCTTCCTCGGCCGCATCGCGGGCTCTGTCGAGAAGATGGCCGGTGTAAAGCCGGGAGCAGGTGCAGACGAAGTGCCGGATTTGGGGAGACCCGCGGAAGCGGTGGACGCAGACCGTACCGCATCGTCAGCACGAAAGCCTGCGCTCGCGTTAGGCAGAAAGGAGCTCGATCATGCTTGAGATGCTCCTCTGCTCGCTGGTGACTTTGCTGCCGGACTATCTCTATCGCCGCTACGTGCAAGGAAAGCGGTTTGGCAAGGAGATCACGCTCTACTCAGTGTGGTTCGAGCTGAGGTGGGGAATCATTGGGTGTCTGCTTTTGACCATCGGTTTAATCACGGTGATTTTCTACAATCACCCGTCCACGACCAACGTCACGCTCTTCTATCGTACCGTTCCCATTGTTCCCGAAACGATTGGGCGTGTCGCTGAAGTGAATGTCGGCTTTAATGATTCGGTCAAAAAAGGTGCGCCGCTGTTCCGGCTGGACAGTTCGAAGCAGGAGGCCGCGGTCGAGTCGGCGCGGCGCAAGATTGCGGAAATTGAGGCCGCAATGGTTGTGGCGCGGGCCGATGTGGTAAAGGCCGACGGCCAGCTGCAGGAAGCGAAGAGCACACACCAGCAGGCGGTCGACGAGCTCGAGACCAAGCAGGAGCTTTACCGGCGCAACCCCGGCAACGTTCCTTTCCGTGAGATCGAGCGTCTGCAGGAGCGTGTGCGTGGACTGCTCGGTGCGATCACGGCTGCGGAGGCATCGAAACAGGGCATCGAGGAACGGATTACGACGTTGTTGCCGGCCGAGAAGTCCAGCGCCGAGGCGGCCCTTGCGCAGGCGCAGGTTGATCTCGACAAGACGGTCATTCGCGCGGGCGTGGATGGGCGCGTCGAGCAGTTCTTGCTGCGGGTCGGAGACCTCGTGAACCCAATGATGCGTCCAGCCGGGATACTTATTCCCGACACTGCGGGCCGGCAGGTCCTGTCGGCGGGTTTCGGACAGATCGAAGCGCAGATCATGAAGGTTGGAATGATCGCCGAAGCCACCTGCGTCTCAAAGCCCTTCACGATCATCCCGATGGTCGTGACGAATGTGCAGGACTACATCGCCGCCGGCCAATTTCGGGGAGGCGAGCAGCTGGTCGAATTGCAGCAGGTGGCGAAGCCCGGCACTCTGCTCGTGTTTCTGGAGCCTCTATTCAAGGGCGGCCTCGATGGCGTGACGCCGGGCAGCAGCTGTATCGCCAATGCATACTCCAACAATCACGATACGATCGTCGCGAAGGATACCGGTGCGCTGAAGGCTTTTGCGCTTCACGCCGTCGATGCGCTGGGCCTTGTGCATGCTTTGATCCTGCGGCTGCAGGCACTTGTGCTTCCGTTTCAAACCCTGGTGTTCAGCGGACATTGAGCTCCCGTTTGGGCGCGCGAACCAAGAACCGGTCTATACGGCTTTCCGCGTATGCGTCGTCTCTTCGCGTTTCTCGGGCTGCTTTCTCCAGGCATTCAGTAAGGCCAAAAACACCGCCAGCAGAGTCGGCCCGATAAACATTCCAAGAAAGCCGAAGGCTATAAATCCTCCGAAAACGCCCAGGAATATGAGGGTAATGGGCATTGCCGCCCCGAAGCCGACAAGAAATGGCCGAATTATATTGTCGACCAGCGAGACAAAGAGTCCCCAGCCGATCATGAAAATTGCCCAGCCCGGCGCCGCGGTGCTGAACAGCCACCACGCGGCTCCGCCCCAGATAACGGCGAGCAGGATTCCGAACTGGCTCAGGGCAATGAGCAGAGCAAGAAACCCAAGGACGGCCGCATTTGGAATTCCGGCGGCAAGCATTCCGATTGTCAACAGGAAAGCCTGAACGAGCGCAGTCCCGACAATTCCATAGGCAACGCCCTTCACCGATCCGGCAGCCGCATTCAACGCTTCTTCGCCGAACGAGCCGGCAAAACGGCGGGCAATCGTCTCGATCGCATCCTTGATCAGATCGCCGCGCAGCCAGAGCATCGCGGCGACGGCTAGGGAAAGAACGAGTTGCAGCATTCCCTCTGCGAGTGCGGTGCCAGTGCCGAGGATGCCTTTTCTCAGTGTCGCGGAGTACGGACTGAGTATCTCCTGAATTTCACCGCGAACCAGCTGTGACCACAATTGCTTGATGCGTACCCCGACAACAGGCACGTCGGTAAGCCAGCCGGGAAGATCGGGAGTTTCATCGATGACCTTCTGGGCGCGATTGAAAAGCTCCACCAGTTGTCCGCCCAGCTTCGGTGCTATGACGATTGCCGGCACGACGATCAGTGCAACACTGACAAGAGTGAGAAGGATTGCGGCCAGCCAATTTGAAATCCCATTGCGAAGCAGCCATTGGTGAACCGGCCAGGTCGCGACGACAATAATTCCGCCGAACAGAATTGCAGTCGTGAACGGGGCAAGGACGAGCGCTACTCCACAGAGAAGCCCGATAAAAAGGGCCACGGCGACCAC
This sequence comes from Pseudolabrys sp., assembly GCA_036557605.1. Taxonomy (GTDB): domain Bacteria; phylum Pseudomonadota; class Alphaproteobacteria; order Rhizobiales; family Xanthobacteraceae; genus Pseudolabrys. Next base: position 28,975 of record DATBHE010000071.1, on the reverse strand, counting down.
GCGCTCGATTAATACCGCGGTGTCGCGCAGATTTTTCTGGGAAGTTGCCATCTAAGTGCTCGTGAGTCCGCCGAGAGCGAAAATCAATCACGTGCTTAGCTGCAAGACTACGTCTTCGGCAAAGGACACTCAATCATCGCGGAGAATTTCCGCGCTGCGTCCTTCGCGACTCAGCGCGCGTTAACGCCGCCGTGTCAGAAAGCCGGAGAAAGAGTAAGGCCCGCAACCCCCAACGCAAAATTGGCGCCGATTTGTCCTTCAACCGAAACAGGCTGCAGTGCGATCGACCGGTGTGACCCGCCAAAAAGCGCATTCGCGCCTACACCCACGCCAAGCGAGGCCTCGCCGCTCGCACCACCGTACCTTCCGGCGAGCGCGCCTTTCGGCACGCCCGTGCTCGGCGCGAAAACCGCCCAGCCCAGCACGCCTCCGGCCGTTATACCGACGTCGAGGCCCAGACGCCCAATCGTTCCATTGTAGTAATCCGGAGGACCTCCGGCGCTCGGAGTAAAAGTGCACTGCAGCTTTTGCCGCGAGCCGACGATCAGGCCAACGTTGGCTGACGTCTTGCAGGTCAACATTCCCACTTTGGCTTGATTGGATTGCGCCGTCGCAGGCGAGGCGATGCCCGCAAAAAGAGCGATAGCCAAATATTTTGAAACGTGACGTAACAAGATCACCCCCCTCAATTGAAATACCTTTGCAGGTTTCCAGAAGACGGCAATGTTTGGCGTAAGTCAAATGCGTTTGGGTGAGGGCAGGCAAAGCCGCATCGGTAGACGGGTCGTAAGACCGATCCGGTCAAATCGCAATGTTCGCTTTTGCGCCAGCGCTGTTGCCCTTGCAAATCCGCCTAAAAAACGGATGCTGTTGTGTTGAGGTCCTAGCGCGAACGTTCTCGGATCGGCGCTGAGGATCGCCCGGGGCGTTGGTTATGGCGAAAACGGCGTCGTTTAGTGCGGGTTGCATTGTAGCAGTACTCTTAATGCTGGGCATGCTCGCCGGATGCGGTGAGAGCAACACATATGTACCGCCGCCTCCGCCGAAGGTGACCGTCGCACCGCCGGTCAAAAAGACAATCACGCGCTACTTGCAAGCCACGGGTAATACTGCCGCGGTCAACAGCGCGAATCTCGTTGCACGTGTTCCGGGCTTCCTGGAGACCATAGACTATAGAGATGGTGACTTCGTAAAAAAGGGAACGGTTCTATTCACGATCGAGCGGGAGACTTACGAGCTCAAGTACAAACAGTCCCAGGCGGCGGAGCAAAGCGCCCGCGCAACTCAAATCCAGATGCAGGCCGAATACGAGCGTCAGGCCGACCTCGTTCCGCGCGGCGCGGCTTCGAAGTCCGCTCTCGACAACGCTTTGGCCAATCGTGACAACGCGCAAGCCAATTACCTGCAGGCCCAGCTCAATACCAAGCTTGCGGCAATTAACTTCGACTATTCGAGCGTAAACGCGCCATTCGACGGCATCGTGACCGCGCGGACGGTGTCGGTCGGAGAATATGTCGGCGCGACTTCGACGCCGACGGTTCTTGCGACGATCGTTCAGCTCGATCCGATCTACGTGAATTTCAGCGTGGACGAACAAGAGGTGATACGCATTCGCGCCGAAATGAGAGCGCGCGGGATGACTTCCGAGGATCTCAGGAAAATTCCGGTGAGAGTGGGGCTGCAATCAGAGGAAGGGTACCTCCACGTCGGCACGCTCGACTATGTTGCGCCGAACATTGACCCTTCGACCGGCACGCTGGCGGTGCGGGCTATTCTGGAAAACCCCCAGCGCGCGCTTTTGCCGGGTTACTTTGTGCGCGTGCAAGTTCCATTGGAGCAGCAGGCGGATGCGTTGCTCGTTCCCAACAACGCGCTCGGCGCCGACCAGAGCGGTCGCTATCTGCTGGTCGTCGGCAACGACAACATTGTCGAGCAGCGAAAGGTCGAAATCGGTCAACTCGATGGTGCGTTGCGGGTGATCGAAAAAGGCATTTCGCCGAGTGATCAGGTGATCGTGACTGGGCTGTTGCGGGCAATCCCCGGTCAGAAAGTCGATCCGCAAACGGCGACCGCAGCTGAAGCGTCTGGCGGCTACCGCGCGAACTGAGGGGTCTGCCATGATCTCGAAGTTTTTCATCGAGCGTCCGGTTCTGGCCAACGTCATTGCTATTCTGACCATTGTGATCGGCGCAGTCGCTTTGTGGGCTTTACCCGTCGCCCAATATCCCGACGTGGTGCCGCCGACCGTGCAGGTCACGACGCGCTATCCTGGTGCAAGCGCGCGAACCGTCATCGACACTGTTGCGCTTCCGATCGAGCAGCAGGTCAACGGCGTGGAAGGCATGATCTACATGCAGTCTTTCGCTGCGGCGGACGGCTCCTACAGTCTCACGGTAACTTTCAAGATCGGTACCGACCTCAATTTTGCGCAGGTGCTGGTGCAGAACCGGGTTTCGTCAGCGCTTTCACAATTGCCGAACGCTGTGCAGTCCCAAGGCGTGGTCGTCCAGAAGAAGTCGACCGCGATTCTACAGATCGTCACGCTGACCGCCTCCGCCGGCCGCTATGACAGTCTTTTCCTTGCGAACTACGCGACGATCAATCTGAAAGATGAACTCGCGCGCTTGCCGGGTGTCGGTAGCGTCTCGGTTTTCGGTGCAGGCCAATACGCGATGCGCGTATGGCTGGACCCGGAAAGAATGAAAGCGCGCGGATTGATTGTGCAGGACGTGATCAATGCGCTCAGCCAACAGAATTCGCAGGTCACCGCCGGACAGATCGGCATGCCTCCGGCACCGGATGATGTATCGTTTCAATATACGCTGAACGTCCTCGGCCGCCTCGATGATCCCGAACAATTCGGTGCGGTGATTCTCAAAACCGGATCGTCCGGCCAGATAACGCGTGTTCGCGACGTTGGCCGGGTCGAGCTGGGCGCCCAAACCTACAGCCAGATCTTCACACTCGACGGCAAGCCGGCGGCGGGCGTCGCGATCTTCCAGGCGCCCGGAGCGAATGCTCTCACGGTCGCCACCGAAGTGAAGAAGCGAATGAAGGAATTGTCGGCGGCATTCCCGCAGGGACTTGTCTACGCGATCCCCTTCGACACGACCGTGTTCGTGAAAGCTTCGATCGACGAAGTCTACAAGACGCTCATCGAGGCGGCGATCCTCGTGCTTATCGTGATCATGGTGTTCCTGCAGGACTGGCGAGCGATGCTCGTGCCGGCGACCACCGTGCCCGTAACGATCGTCGGAGCATTCGCCGCCATGGCGGCGCTCGGCTTCACGGTGAACTTCGCGACCTTGTTCGCAATAGTATTGGCAATCGGCATTGTCGTGGACGATGCCATCGTGGTGGTCGAGGGCGCGGCCCACAACATGGACCGCGGCCTTTCGGGCCCTCAAGCGGCGATCGAGGCGATGCGCGTCCTGCTCGGGCCGATCATCGGGATCACGCTCGTGCTGCTGGCGGTATTCCTGCCGGCGGCGTTTTTGCCCGGTCTGACGGGACAGATGTACGCGCAGTTCGCGCTGGTGATCGCAGCGACGGCGTTGATCAGCGCGATCAACGCCGTAACCCTGAAGCCGACCCAATGCGCGCTGTGGCTGCGCCCATCGGTGCCGCCGGAGCAGCGAAACATCTTCTTTCGCGGCTTCAACGCCGTCTACGACCGCGTCGAGAGAGGCTATGCCAGCCTGATGCGCCGACTGGTCAGTTTCGCGGGACCAGTCGTAATTGCGGCCCTGGCCATCATTGCACTCGCGATTTACGGATTCTCGCGCATCCCGACCGGGTTCATTCCGGTTGAAGACCAGGGCTACATGCTGGCGACCGTGCAACTGCCGGATGGCGCCTCGATTTCGCGCACGCAGAAGCTGCTCGACCACGTCAGCGACGTGCTGCGCAAGGTGCCGGGCGTCGACCAGGTCATCACCATCGCCGGCGTATCCGCGCTCGATAACAACTCGTCGCTCTCAAGCGCCGGCGTTGCATACATTATCCTCAAGGACTGGGGGGTCCGTGGTAAGGAACAGAGCCTGCTGCCGATCCTGACAAGCCTCAACAACGCGGTAGCCGGGATCGAGGAGGGCACGGTGCGCGTGTTGCCGCCGCCGCCGATCCAGGGCGTCGGCTTTGCAGCCGGGTTCACGTTTCAGGTCCTGCTGTCCGACAACAGCATGGACTTTGGCAAGCTCGCGAGCGTGGTCGACACGACCGTCGAAAACGCCGGCACGCAATCGAGCATCCGCCTGGTACTGTCGTCGTTCCGCGCCAACGTCCCCGAATACACGATCGACGTCGACCGCGTGAAGGCGCAATCACTGCAAGTCTCCGTCGACCAGATATTCAACGCGCTCGGCGGTTACCTCGGTTCAAGCTACGTCAATCAATTCACCAAGTTTGGCCGGACCTTCCAGGTCTTTGTGCAGGCCGACTCGAATTTCCGCCTGAGGCTTGAAGACCTGCGCGATCTAACCGTGCGTAACAATGCGGGCAGCATGATTCCACTCGGGACATTGATCACGATCACGCCGATCACAGGTCCTTCGTTGATCAGCCTCTATAATCTCTACCCGTCGGCATCAATCGTCGGCATCCCCGCGCGAGGCTACTCCACGGGCCAGGCCATGACGCTGATGGAGCAGGTGGCCAAGTCGACCTTTCCTCCGCGCGTAAGCTACGAATGGACGGCGATGTCCTATCAGGAGAAGCTCGTGGGCAACCAGATGTACCTCGTTTTTGCGATGGCGCTCGTGCTGGTCTACCTGGTGCTGGCGGGGCAATATGAGAGTTGGTACCGCCCTCTGGCGGTCATTCTTGCTGTGCCGATATCTTTGCTCGGCCCGGTCGCGACGCTGATGGCGTTGCGCATCGAGAACAATCTCTACACGCAAATCGGGATCGTGTTGCTGATAGCGCTGTCTGCGAAGAACGCCATCCTGATTGTGGAGTTCGCACGCGAACTGCGGGAGGCGGGCAAATCGATCGCGGATGCGGCAGTCGAAGCGGCGCGCGCGCGGTTCCGCCCAATCCTGATGACCTCATTCGCCTTCATTCTCGGTGTCGTTCCACTGGTGCTGGCAACCGGCGCCGGCGCCAATGCCCGCGCCTCGATCGGCATTACTGTCTTTACCGGCATGCTGGCCTCGACCTGCCTGGCGGTGCTCTTCGTGCCGTCGTTCTTCGTGATGACCCAGAAAATCGAGGAGTGGGTTTTGGCACGCAAGGCGCCGAAGCCGGCACCTGCGGAATAGGCGGGAAACCCCATTGGAATAGGCATTTCAGCTGGCGCGGCCACAATCTGGTCGAACTCCGCGCGCTATGCTAGGCAGCCGCTGCGATCACAAGACCGGCGTAGCTTTCCGAAACCGGGGGACGGTTTTCGGAACCAGACATGCAACAAAAAACATCAAACGGATTTCGCCCTTGCCGATGACACGTACACGGCCCTGCACGCTTTTCTCTTTTGCATCCGCAATCTTGGTCTCGGCCGTGCTCATGGCCTTGGTCTTGGCGACGGGGATGGCGGTCGCGCAGGAGCGCGGCTCGTCCGGAAATTTTCTCGACAATCTGTTCAACCGCGGCGAGTCCTCGGGCAACCAACGCCAGGCGCCTCAGCAAGCACCGGCGGGCCGCGTCTCGCAAAGCGATCCCGGCGACCTTTCGGTCCGCCTCGACCGCATGGAGAATGCGCTCCGTCAACTGACGGGTACGATCGAGCAGCTTCAATACCGTAACCAGCAGCTCGAGATGCAACTCAAGCGCATGCAGGACGATAGCGAATATCGTTTCCAGCAGCTTGGCTCGAAAGGCAGCGCGCCGCCGCCGGCCCAGTCTTCGCCGATGAATTCGGGCAATGCGCCGGGCGGCACGCCGCCCAATCCCGGCCGCCGCTCCGATGTGTTCGACCCATCGCAACATCCGAACGCACCCGGCGCCCCACGTGTTCTTGGCAATCAGGCGACGATCGCCGTGCCTGAGCAGGGAGGCGACAATGGACCGGTTGGCGCCCCCGGGGGCCGGGCGGCCGGTGCTCCACTCGATCTTTCGACGGTGGCCGGAAACAATGACTCGCCGTCGCCGACGGCTGGCGCAGTCGCGTCGGCGGCGGGCGCTCCCGTTCCGGCTCAGCAAATGCCTCCGCCGCAAGTGCGCAAAATTGCGCCCGCCGGCCAGCAACTGGCAACGCTGCCGCCTTCAGCTTCGCCGAAAGACGAATATGACATGGCGTATGGCTACGTCCTTCACAAAGATTATTCGCTGGCCGAGCAGGCATTCCGCGACTTTCTGAAGAAGTATCCGAACGAGAATCTTGTGCCCGACGCGAACTATTGGCTGGGTGAAAGCCTGTTTCAGCAGCAACGCTACCGGGACGCTGCGGAATCATTCCTGAGTGTTTCGACCAAGTACGAACACTCCGGCAAGGCACCGGATGCGCTGCTGCGTTTGGGTCAATCGCTCGCGGCGATGAACCAGAAAGAGGCGGCCTGCGCCACGCTCGCCGAAGTTGCCCGCAAATATCCGCGCGCATCCTCCGGCGTGAAGCGCGGAGCTGCACAGGAACAGAAGCGTGCGCACTGCTGAGGCGAAAGCCGTCTCGGCATCCGAAGCGAAATCACTGTTTTCCGGATTGCAATCGTTGCCCGCCCTGGTGCTTGGAGTTTCAGGCGGGCCGGATTCAATGGCGCTGATGGTTTTGGCCGCCCGTTGGCGCGATTCACTTAAAACCAAACCGAAGCTCGTCGCGATGACGGTCGATCACGGGCTCCGGAAGGAATCAAAAGCCGAGGCAGCTATAGTTGCGCGCATCGCGCGCAAGCTCGGCGTCGCCCATCGCATCTTGCGCTGGAACGGCCGCAAGCCGGTGACCGGCTTGCAGGAGGCGGCTCGCCAGGTCCGATACCGTTTGCTCGGGGATGCCGCCCGCAAGATTGGTGCGACACATATCCTTACTGCGCACACGCTCGACGACCAGGGCGAAACTGTCCTCATTCGCATGAGTCGCGGCAGCGGTCTCGCGGGCCTCGGCGCGATGCAACGAATCTCCGCGGTTCCATATGAAGACGGGCTTTGCTTGGTTCGTCCGCTCCTCGACGTGTCAAAGAATCGCCTCATCGCGACGCTGCGTGTTGCGGGCGTTCCGTACGCCGACGACCCCTCGAATCGCGATCCGCGCTTCACACGCGCGCGTTTGCGCGGGCTGATGAATACGCTTGCGCAGGAAGGGCTCGATGCCGCTGGACTGTCGCGGCTGGCGCGTCGACTTAAACGCGCGGATGTGGCGATCGAACTAGCAGTCGATCGTGCCGCCGCGGAGCTGCTGGTCGAACTTTCTGCCGCACCCTCGTTCGCGATGGAAGCACGGCGGTTCGCCGAACTTCCTGCCGAAATTGCATTGCGTCTGCTGGGTCGGGTCCTTGCCATGGTTGGCGATGAAGGGCCGGTAGAGCTTGGGAAGCTCGAAGCGTTCAAATCCGCACTGGATGGGGCCAAAAACGAGGCTAAAAAGCGCTTCCGTAGGACCCTGGCGGGAGCAATTGTGACACTTGATGGTCCTCAAATTGTTGCCGAGCGAGCGCCGCCACGTCGTCGCAAGCTCTTAACCAAGGGCCGACCTCGCCCGGCAGGCCGGGGCAAAACACGCTAGAATATTAAGACTTAAGGCCTTTCCATGGGACCCCGTGCTGCCTACATTGCTGACGAGCCCGACGTGAAGTCGCCACGAACCGGATGCATAGAACACATCGCTGCGCGGGGCGCGTGCGGCGGGATCAGGACGGGTAATGAACGCTAATCTCCGAAATTTCGCACTCTGGGTGATCATCGTCCTGCTGCTGTTGGCGCTGTTCACGCTTTTCCAGAACCCCGGCCAGCGTACCACTTCGCAAGACATTTCTTTCTCGCAACTCCTGTCCGAAGTTGATCAAGGTCGCGTCCGCGATGTTGTGATCCAGGGGCCGGAAATCCACGGCACGTTTTCGAACGGTACCAGCTTTCAGACTTATGCGCCGAACGATCCCGGCCTGGTACAGAAGCTTTATTCGAAGGGCGTGGCCATCACGGCCCGTCCGCCATCCGATAATGTTCCATGGTTTGTCTCCCTCCTTGTTTCATGGCTGCCCTTCATTGCTCTGATCGGCGTATGGATATTCTTGTCACGCCAGATGCAGGGCGCCGGCGGCAAGGCTCTCGGTTTTGGCAAGTCGCGCGCCAAGTTGCTCGCCGAAGCGCACGGCCGAGTCACATTTGAAGACGTCGCCGGCGTCGACGAAGCCAAGCAGGACCTGCAGGAGATCGTCGAATTCCTCCGCGATCCCGGAAAATTCCAGCGACTCGGCGGACGCATTCCGCGCGGCGTGCTGCTTGTCGGCCCTCCGGGCACCGGCAAGACGCTGATTGCGCGTGCGGTTGCGGGCGAGGCGAACGTTCCGTTCTTTACAATTTCGGGTTCCGACTTCGTCGAGATGTTCGTGGGCGTCGGCGCTTCGCGCGTGCGCGACATGTTCGAGCAGGCGAAGAAGAACGCGCCCTGCATCATCTTCATCGACGAAATCGATGCGGTCGGCCGTCATCGCGGCGCCGGACTCGGCGGCGGCAACGACGAGCGCGAGCAGACCCTCAACCAGTTGCTAGTCGAGATGGATGGCTTCGAGGCGAATGAGGGGATCATTCTCATTGCCGCCACCAACCGTCCTGACGTCCTCGATCCCGCGTTGCTGCGTCCCGGCCGTTTCGACCGCCAGGTCGTGGTGCCAAATCCCGACGTCGTCGGGCGCGAAAGCATCCTGAAGGTGCACGTGCGCAAGGTGCCGTTGGCGCCCGATGTTAACCTGAAGACTATTGCCCGCGGCACGCCCGGATTCTCCGGCGCCGATCTGATGAATCTTGTCAATGAAGCGGCTTTGATGGCGGCGCGCCGTAACAAGCGCATGGTCACACAGGCCGAGTTCGAAGACGCCAAGGACAAGGTGATGATGGGCGCCGAGCGCAAGTCGCTCGTGATGACGGAAGAGGAGAAGCTCCTCACTGCCTATCACGAAGGCGGCCATGCGATCGTGGCATTCAACGTGAAGGCAACCGATCCGGTGCACAAAGCGACCATCATTCCGCGCGGCCGTGCGCTCGGCATGGTTATGCAGCTGCCGGAGCGTGACAAGCTGTCAATGAGCCGGGAGCAGATGACCTCGCGCCTCGCGATCATGATGGGCGGCCGCGTTGCCGAAGAAATGGTGTTCGGCAAGGAAAAGGTGACGTCGGGCGCCGCTTCCGACATCGAGCAGGCGACTAAGCTCGCGCGCATGATGGTGACGCGTTGGGGCCTGTCGGACGAACTCGGAACTGTTGCGTACGGTGAGAACCAGGACGAGGTTTTTCTCGGCTATCAGGTCTCCCGCCAGCAGAATATTTCGGAAGAAACGTCACGCAAGATCGACGGCGAAATCCGCCGGCTGGTCGAGGCAGGTTACGCCGAAGCAACGCAGATTCTCACCGAGAAGCGTGCTGATCTCGAGGTGCTCGCCAAGGGCCTGCTTGAGTTCGAAACACTGACCGGCGACGAAATTGCCGATCTTCTCGCGGGCAAACGGCCGGTGCGGGAGTCGGTTATCGAGCCGACCACGCCGCGCTCTTCGGCCGTACCGCCGGCGGGAAAGCCGCGGCCGCGTCCCGAACCTCCAACCGGCGAAGTCGCACCGCAGCCTCAGGCTTAAGTGACCACAACCTTTATCGAGATGGCCGGCTTGTGCCGGCCATCTCGATTCTTGGGGCTAGGTTGTGCCAGCCTGAGCGGAATCCTCGGCACGAGGTCGGGCATGACAACAGTCTGAGCTATGCCGCTCCAGTCTCGCGTCTCACCATTTGGCGAATTGTTCGCAGCATCCGCACGCGGGACGTTGATGGGAAACCGGGGAGGGCGATTGCATGACCCGCAACGGAAATTGGGCACGCGCCGTTGGGTCAGCCGGGCCTGGATCTGCTGCAAACTGGCGTTCAACGACCGGCATCGGACGGTCTGGGGCAACAGTTATACCGAATTGTTTTTCCTCGATGAGGTGACAGCCTTCGCCGCGGGCCACAGGCCCTGCTTCGAATGTCGGCGCAAGGATGCCGAGCGGTTCGCGCTTCTGTTTTTCGGAAGCAAACAACGGGCATCGACTCCGACAATGGACGAGATCCTTCATACCGAACGGCTCGATGGAAAACTCAAGCGGACCGACCGAGGCAAACTCGACGATCTTCCCGACGGAGTGATGATCTCTCTGGACGGAGAGGCGTTTGCCGTGCGGGAGAACCGGCTGTGGCTCTGGGCCCCGGACGGATATTCGCAAAGCTGGTCGCGCCCGCGTGCTGTCGAGGTCGATGTGCTGACGCCTCGCTCGATCGTTGCCGTACTCAGGCGCGGCTATCTACCGCTCTGGCATCCGAGCGTAACGCGCTAAGCTTATTGTCCCGGATCAAACAACGGCAATCCGAACATGCGAAAAGCCGTCGGGGAATAGAAAAGGCCCAGAATGTCGACACCCGCCGCTCTGCAACGCCGCCGCGACTATGACGGTCCCGCGCTGTTTTCCTACGGTTTCCGCCCGTTCTTTCTGGCGGCAGGCCTGTGGGCGATCGTCGGCATTCTTCTTTGGATTCCCCAATACATGGGCAAACTGAGTCTGCCCACGCATTTGAGTCCGCTCGATTGGCATATTCACGAGATGCTCTATGGCTATGTCGCTGCGGCCATAAGCGGCTTTCTGCTCACGGCGATTCCGAACTGGACCGGGCGGCTGCCGGTCAATGGCTGGCCGCTTGCTGCTCTTATTGCGCTCTGGCTTGCCGGCCGCCTCGCCCTGCTGATTTCGGTGCAGATAGGCGGTCTTGTCGCGGCCATCATCGACACGTCATTTCTTGCAACGCTTGCGCTGGTCGCAGGACGCGAGATCGTTGCCGGCGAAAACTGGCGAAATCTACGTGTGCTGGCGATCATCGGCACGCTCGCGCTGGGGAATATTGTCTTTCATGCCGAAGTGCTGACGACCGGCAATGCCAACTACGGCATCCGCATTGCCATTGCCGCGGTCATTCTGTTGATTTCACTGGTCGGCGGCAGGATCGTGCCGAGCTTCACCAACAATTGGCTCAACCGGAACAATCCTGGCCGGTTGCCCGTCTCGTTCTCGCAGTTCGACATGGTGGCGCTCGCCAGTAGCGCCGTAGCGCTTGTCACCTGGATCATCACGCCGACGCACTGGTTTTCCGGCGTGCTGCTGATCCTCGCCGGGTGTCTGCAGGCGGTCCGGCTGGCGCGCTGGGCCGGCGACCGCACGGTGGCCGACCGGCTCGTCCTGGTCCTGCACGTCGGCTACGCCTTCGTGCCGCTCGGTTTCCTCATGGTCGGCATGGCGGCTTTCCTTCCCGAGGTGCCGGCGACGGCGGGCATCCACGCTTGGACAGCGGGCGCCATCGGGTTGATGACGGTGGCAGTTATGACACGCGCGACGTTGGGACACACCGGCCAGCCTTTGCAGGCGGGACGCGCCACGCAGGCGATCTACGCTCTGCTGCTCACCGCCGCGCTCGTTCGCATCGTCGCTGCCTTTATAGGTTCGGTCGATCTGATTGAATTCTCGGGTTTTGCCTGGACTGCGGCCTTCATCCTGTTTGTGCTGCTGTATGGCCCGTTGCTCGCGATGCGCGATCCCGGCTGGGCGAAAAGACGCGGGTAGCTCACGCCGGCTCGATCGGGCTCGGCTTTTCCTGACGCGTGGTTTCGCTCCACCAGAAGATGACGATCGCCGCCATAACCACGAGCATGGCCGTAACCAGCGCGGCGCAGGCCGGCCAGCCCCCGAGGGTCCAGGCAATTGCGCCTGCCGCCGCCCCAAAGCTGCCGCCGAGATAGAATGAGGTCACGTAGAGGCCGACCGCGGACGAGCGCCCCGCCTTGGCGGTGACCGTCACGTAACCGGTCGAAACCGCCTGGCAAATAAGTCCGCAGCCGGCACCAAGCGCAAGACCGGCGATAATGAGAGCAAGCGACGGCGCAAGTGTGAGGGCAATGCCGGCGAGCCATATGGCGAGGACGCCGACCATGAACTGACGTCGCCCGAACCGGCCCACCGCCCAGCCGATCCAGGGCGTCAGCACGGAGCCGACGAGATAAGTGACAAAGATTGCGCCGAGCCAGCCGGCGGAGAGACTGTAGGGAGGTGCGGCAAGGTGGAAGCTGATGAAGGTGAAGGTGCAAATAAAATTGAACAGTACGCCGAAACCGACTGCGAAAGTGGCAACCAACTGGCTGTTGCGAAAATGTCCGAGCATTTGACGACCGGAGGCGAGCAGACCTTCCGACCGCACGAAGCGCCGCTCGTGCGGCAGCAGGAACGCAACCGCAACGGCACCCAGAGCAGCGACACTCGCAAGAACTGCAAATCCGACGCGCCAACTGATCAGGTCGGCGATCACCCCGGTGACCAGACGGCCGCTGAAGCCTCCGAGGCTTGATCCTGATGAATAGATGCCCGCGGCGGTCGTCGCTTCTCTCGCCGGCCATTCATCGCCGATGTAGGCAACGGTCACGGCGAAGATCGGGGGTAGAACGAGCCCCTGGACGGCGCGCCAGAAGATGATTGCCGAAAGACTCGTCGAAAGTCCGACCATCAATGTCGGGATGACCAGGACGAACATCGCCGCGACGATGACCCGCTTGCGGCCGAGCACGTCGGCGACTGCACCGGTAAAAGGCGCGGTGAAGGCGACGGCCAGCGTGCTGACGGTGATGATGGCCGAGACCTCTGCTGGGCTGGCGTGAAATTCCTCGGAGAGCAAAGGCAGGATTGCTTGCGGCGAATAGAGATTGATGAACGCACAGTAGCCGGCAAGGCCGACAGCGAGATGACGCGCCGTGTGCGATCGGCCTTTGGCAGCGGCATTCATGAAGGGAAGCCTTGCGGGCAGATGCGTTTCCAACGCCGGCAGCTATGCCTTGGTTCACCCTCTTTCGCCAAGCCAAAAGATGTCGGGACTGCGGCTCGCACAGCGCATAGCTTGGTCATTCAAGGTTCAAAGCCACTCTCGCGCGGATGAGCGTTTCTTCCGGCGTTCCCGAAGCATCGATCTTTGCCCAGTCGACCGAGCTCAAATCAAACTTTTCCTGTTCCTGCGCGACGGCCGCATCAGCGTCTGATGCGTCGCCGGTGCGCGCGCGGACACGTGCGATTCGCGACTCCAAACCGGCGCTGAGGAACAAGCCGATAAAGCGGGCGTTGAGGCTCGTTTTTGCAATTTCGGCGCGCTCGTCCGGGTTTGCGAAAACGGCATCGACGATTGCAGAGTGCCCTGCCGAAATCACCCGGCGTGCTTTCGTGGCAAGCATTGCGTAGACTTTTGCGGTGACGTTTGGCGTGTAGGCGCTCTGCGGCAGCCGCTCGCCCTCCGCAACACCGAACATCGTCTTTCGCTCGACATCGCTGCGCAAAACGACTGCACCGGGCATCGGCATAATCTTCGGCGCAACGGCGCGCGCAAGTAAGGATTTTCCTGTGCCGGAAAGGCCGCCGATCGCAACAAGTCTGGGCTCAACGGGCGCAAGGAATTGCCTTGCAAGGTCGGCATAGCTGCGCGCGTCGCGCGCCGCATGCGCGGCAGCCGGCGACTGCCGGCGTCTTGCTACCGCCACCTTTGCTCGGATTGCGGCACGGATGGACATGAACAGCGGCAGGGCGGCGAGCGCGTCGAGATCATGCACACGCTGTGTTTCGATCAGGTATCGGTTGAAAACGATGTTCGCTGCCGGCCGCAAGCCGCGCTCGATCAAATCCATCAGCACGAAAGCCAGGTCATAGAACACGTCGCCCGTTGCAATCCGGTCGTCGAATTCAAGGGCATCGAACAGGACAGGCTTGTCCCCGATCAGCACGATATTGCCGAGGTGCAGATCGCCATGACAGCGGCGGACGAGACCTGCGCGCTCGCGTGCCGTCAGCATCGGTTTGACGCGCTCGAAAGCGTTTCGTGTTGCGGCGGCAAGGGTTCTCAACTCCGACAGCGAAAAAAGATCAGGCTCTGCGGCGAGTTCGCCCTCGTTTTGCGCGATAATTTCTGCGAGCACTTCCGTGAAGTGTGCATTCTTCACTACCGGCGCTACGCGATGCGCGGCCGATATCGTCCGTCCGAGATCGTCGGCCAGCGCGGCGCTCAGGAGTCCCGATTGCGCGAGCCGATCGAGCGTTTGTGTTTCGTCGAAGCGCCGCATCTCGACCGCCCACTCCACAGGAGGGTCGTGCCCGCCGATCACGAATTGGCCGCGCCGGTTGCGCGTGATCGGCACGACGCGGCGATAAAGGGCGGGCGCGAATGCCCGGTTGACCGCGATTTCGGCTTCGCAGGCTGCTTTGCGTTTCGCCAGCGTCGAAAAGTCGAGAAAAGGGAATTTGACGGAGCGTTTGACTTTCAGGGCCCGATTGCCGGCGAGGAAAACCGATGCAGCATGGGTATCGATGCGCCGGACATCGACTCCGCCGTGGCTGGCCGGGTCGCCAAGAAAGTCGAGAATCGGCTGCTGCGACGGGTCTTCCGTCATGCCTACTGCACCCTTTGTCTGGCCAAGTCCTCGCTGAACCGAGGCCGACGATCAGCATTATAATGATCAAAGGAGATCAGACCGTGACCACCCTGCCGCATGCATTCAAACGCATCAGGCTCAATCTGGCGCGCTCCAAGGAATTTCCCCAAGGCTCAGCCCGGCATGGCTACGAGTTTGTGGCGCCCCTGGACAACAACAACCGTATCGATGCCGAACTCTGGAAACAGACCATTGCCGCGTTCGCCGGTTCTGGAACGGAGAGCCGGACGAAATTGGCTTCGTTGTTCATAAGTCGGGTGGGCCCGAGCACGGACGCTGGATCTTTGATTACGACCAATCCGCTGAAACGGATGACGAAAGCGGCTATCGCTTTGGCACACACGCTTTCCGTCCGGGCGAGTATGTTTCGATCCGCAGCGAAGACGGCGAGATGTACACCTTTCAGGTTGCGTCCGTGGAACCTGCGACCTGAGCGATGTGTTGTTTAGGTAGTCGGGGCGACCCTCGAGTGAGATCTGAATGCGCGCCCTTACTGTCCATCCCGGCCAACCTCATTCCATCAATCTCGACGAAGTGCCGCCTCCACCCGCCAGCGACGGCGCGGTCCTCGTGCGCGCAATAGCCCTCGGCATTTGCGGTACGGATCGCGAAATCATCGAAGGCCTCTACGGATCCGCTCCCAGCGGTGCCGATCGGTTGGTCATCGGCCACGAGTCGCTCGGACAGGTCGAAGAAGCGCCGGCCGGATGTGGAGTTGTACGCGGCGACCTGGTCGTCGGCATTGTGCGCCGGCCGGACCCGGTGCCGTGCCCCGCTTGCGCTGTGGGCGAGTGGGATATGTGCCGCAACGGCCGCTATACTGAACGCGGCATCAAACAGCGCAATGGTTACGGCTCGGAGCACTTTCGCGTCGAGCCCGAATTCCTGATTAGCCTCGATCCGTCGCTCGGTCTGATCGGTGTACTGCTCGAACCCGCGAGCGTCGTAGCGAAAGCGTGGGAGCACACATTACACATCGGCAGACGCGGTGTGGCATGGCAACCGCGTATCGCCTTGATTACCGGCGCCGGACCGGTCGGATTGCTGGCAGCGCTGATGGGGGCGCAATACGGATTTGAAATTCATGTGTTTGATCGTGCTGAGAATGGACCTAAGCCCGCGCTCGTGCGAGCCCTCGGAGCCACGTACCACACCGGCACATTGGGGAACCTTTCCCCTGACATTGTCATCGAATGCACGGGAGCTACGTCGGTTATCGTCGATGTCATTGGCAGAACGGCACCAAGCGGGATTGTCTGCCTTGCCGGCGTTTCGTCGGGCGGTCACAAGATTCAGTTCGACATCGGCGATCTCAATCGCACGATGGTCCTGGAGAACGAGATGGTGTTTGGTTCGGTCAACGCCAATCGGCGTCACTATGCAGAGGCGGCAAAAGCGCTAGCCCGCGCTGATCGGCGCTGGCTCAGCGGGTTGATCAGTCGGCGGGTGCCACTACAGCGCTGGCGCGAGGCGTTCGAAAATCGGGACGACGACATCAAGGTCGTTGTCGATTTTTCGGCTTAAAGGAAACCCATGGCGTCCCGCATCGAAGACTACGCCATGATCGGAGACCTTGGCTCGGCCGCGATGGTCGGCCGCGATGGCTCGATCGATTGGCTGTGCTGGCCGCGCTTTGATTCCGATGCATGCTTTGCTGCGCTTCTCGGAAGACCCGAGCATGGCCGATGGTTGCTTGCTCCGAAAGAACGCGTAACCCGCATTACGCGCCGATACCGGCCAGACACCTTGATCCTCGAGACGCGGTTTGAAACGGACGGCGGCGCCGTCACGCTGATAGACTTCATGCCTCCGTTCAGCTCGCAGCTGATCAGGATCGTCAAAGGAGAAAGGGGCAAAGTCAATTTTCACAACGAGTTCATTTTGCGTTTTGACTACGGGGCGATCGTGCCATGGGTGACGCGAATCGATGACGTGACTATTCGCGGCATTGCCGGGCCGGACATGGTCATCTTGCGTTCGCCGGTGCGTTTGCACGGCGAGAACTTCAAGACTGTCGGCGACTTCTCGGTCGCTGCCGGCGAGGAAGTCCCATTCACACTGTCCTTTGCTCCGTCGCACGAGGACCCACCCGAGCCGGTTGATCCCTGGGAGCGGTTGCAGGCAACCGAGGACTTCTGGATCGAATGGTCCGGCCGCAACCAGATCGAAGGACCGTGGGGGGAGGCTGTTACACGGTCGCTCATCGTGCTCAAGTCGTTGACCTACGCGACGACCGGCGGTATGGCAGCTGCCCCGACGACGTCGCTTCCCGAATGCATCGGCGGGTCGCGGAACTGGGACTATCGTTTCTGCTGGCTTCGTGACGCCACACTGACACTGCTCGCGCTGATGAATGCCGGCTACTACGACGAAGCCAGGATGTGGCGCGACTGGCTGCAGCGCGCTGCCGCCGGCAGTCCGCAGCAAATCCAGATCATGTATGGATTGAGGGGCGAGCGGCGCCTCACCGAATGGGAGGTGCCATGGCTGCCCGGCTATGAAAACTCCGCTCCCGTTCGCATCGGAAACGCGGCACACAGCCAACGTCAACTCGACATTTTCGGCGAGGTCATGGACGCGCTTCACCAGGCCCGCCAGAACGGACTGGTTGCGCACGAAGCCGGCTGGGCCATGCAGCGCGAATTCCTGCTGCATCTAGCCCGCATCTGGCACGAACCCGATGAAGGGCTGTGGGAGGTGCGCAGCGGACGCGAACATTTCACGCACTCAAAGGCGATGGCATGGCTCGCTTTTGACCGAGCGATCCGCAGCGCGGAAATGTTCAAGCTGCCTGGTCCTGTCGGCGAATGGCGCGTCATACGTGACCGCATTCATGCCGATGTCTGTGCTCGGGGCTTCGATGCCGAACTTGGCACGTTCGTCCGCGCCTATGGTTCAAAAGAGCTCGATGCCAGCCTGCTTCTGCTTCCGGCCATCGGATTTTTGCCGCCGAACGATTCGCGAATTGTCGCGACAATATCGGCGATTGAACGCCGGTTGCTTGTCGATGGTCTGGTCCTGCGATACGACAGCGCGACCGCCGCCGACGGGCTCCCGGCGGGAGAAGGTGTGTTTCTCGCGTGCAGCTTCTGGCTTGTCGATGCTTATCTCATGCTCGGACGCCGCGATGATGCGCTGCGGCTGTTCGAGCATCTGCTGTCATTGCGGAACGACGTAGGCTTGTTGAGCGAAGAGTACGATCCCCGCACGCGCCGGTTCGTCGGGAACTTCCCACAGGCGTTTTCGCATTTGGCACTGGTCAATACCGCCAGCAATCTCGCGCACTACCGAAAGCCCGCCGAGCAGCGTGCCGAGCATCGGGTCGTCGACGAACCGGCCGCGGAGCCCGAAAAAGCCTGACGTCTATTGACCGCTGGCCGGCTTGCCGGAAAAGTGCCGCCTGACCGCCGTTCCAGGCGGCGATTTTTCAAGGAGGCGTTCAGTGATTATCGATCATCGCACCTACCGGATTCTGCCGGGCAGAGTGCCTGCGCAACTGGATCTCTACAGCAAGCTGGCCTATCCGGTGCAGCTTCGTTACATGGGCGAACCGCACTATTATCTGGTCAGCGAGACTGGGCAGCTCAACACGCTCGTGCATGGCTGGGTATATGACAGTGCCGTCGATCGTGAGCAAAAGCGCGCCAAGATGATGCAGGATCCGGACTGGAAGCACTTCCTTGCGGAAAACGCGAAAGCAGGAAACGTGATCGAGCAATCCAATTGGCTGATGACGCCCGCTCCATTTTCGCCGAAGATTCCGCCGGCGAAGATTGTGAAGTAAATCGGTGCGCGGCAAGGACAATACACGTACCGGCGGTGAGATCCTGATCGACCAGTTGTCGATCCACGGAACGCGCCAGGTGTTTTGCGTGCCCGGCGAAAGCTACCTTGCCGCGCTCGATGCTTTTTACGGCAGCGACATAAAGTTGATGGTTTGCCGTCACGAAAGCACCGCTGCCATCATGGCCGAAGCCGTCGGGAAGACAACCGGTCAGCCCGGCGTCTGCTTTGTCACGCGTGGACCTGGGGCAAGCAATGCCTCAGCGGGTGTTCATATCGCCCATCAGGATTCCTCGCCGATGATCATGTTTGTCGGTCAGGTTGGCCGCGACATGCGGGGTCGCGAGGCTTTTCAGGAACTGGATTATCGAGCGGTGTTCGGCACGATGGCGAAGTGGGCGACGGAGGTCGATGATCCATCGCGCATTCCAGAAATCGTTTCGCGGGCGTTCCACACGGCCTGCAATGGCCGGCCCGGGCCGGTCGTGATTGCATTGCCGGAAGACATGCTTCGCGAGCGAGTTTCGGTGACGGATGCGGCCAGGTTCGACCCGGTCGAAACATGGCCGGGACAGTCGGATATGCGCCGTCTTGAGGAATTGCTAGCGGCGGCAAACGATCCAATCGCGCTTATCGGGGGAAGCCGCTGGAGCGAGCAGGCAAGCGCGCGTCTGATGCATTTCGCCGAGCGATTTGCGCTACCGGTCGCGACCACGTTCCGGCGTGGGCACCTGGTCGATGCAATGCATCCTAATTACGCCGGCGACTTCGGCATCGGGCCGAATCCGAAGCTGCTTGCGCGCGTGAAGGCCGCCGATCTTGTTTTGTTGATCGGCGGACGCTTCAGCGAAATGCCATCGCAGAGCTATAGCGTGTTCGATATTCCCGAGCCGCAAACCAAGCTCGTGCACGTGCATCCCGGCGCCGATGAACTCGGCCGCGTCTATCATCCGCATCTGGCGATCAATGCGTCACCGACCGCATTTTGCGCGGCGCTGGACAGTCTGCAGGCCCCCAAAAAGATTGCGTGGCTTGGCGCAAGCGATACGGCTCATGCCGAGTATCTGGCCTGGGGCGAGAAAGCGACAGCAGTGCCCGGTGCAGTCAATCTTGGCGAGCTCATGGTGTGGCTGCGGGACAATTTGCCCGCTGAAGCGATCATCACCCATGGTGCCGGCAACTTTTCCGGTTGGCTGCATCGCTTCTATCGTGTGCGCAAATTCGGCGGCCTGGTCGGGGCAACATCCGGATCGATGGGCTACGGCCTTCCGGCGGCGCTGGCAATGCAGACACTTCACCGCGACCGCACGGTGGTCTGCGTCACCGGTGACGGCGACTTCCTTATGACGGGTCAGGACTTTGCAACCGCCGTTCAATACGAATTGCCGGTGATCGTTCTTGTTGCCGACAACGGAATCTACGGCACCATCCGCATGCATCAGGAGCGCGACTATCCAGGCCGCGTGATCGCAACCGACCTGCGTAACCCGGACTTTGTCGCCTATGCGCTGGCTTTCGGCGGTTACGGTGCGCTCGTTGAAAAAACGTCGGAGTTCCCGGCGGCTTTCGCGGCCGCCCGCGCTTCCGGCAGGCCGTCGATTATCCATCTCAAGATCGATCCGGATGCCATCACGCCGGCCACGACGCTTACCGCTATCCGGGAGTCGGGGATCAGGCGTCAGGGATCAGGAGTCGGGAATCAGGGGTCAGGAGTAAGGCGGCGCTGATACTCGGCGCCCGACTCCTGTTCCTGATCCCTGATTCCTGCTTGCCATGCGGATGTGAATCAGCATTCAGTCGATCCATGGCCTATCGCCGCACCGAAAATGTGGTCCGACGGCTTGCCGAACGCGCGCAGACGATCCTTGATGCGGCGCAATCGATTGCAGCCGAAAGCGGAATGGGTGCCGTGCAGATTGTCCCGGTCGCGCATCGGGCCGACATCGCCGCCGGCACGGTCTATCGCTATTTCCCGTCCAAAAATAACCTGATCGCGGAGGTGATCACGTCAACCGCCGGTCGCGAGCTCGCCGCAATGCGCGAGGCGGCCGATGCCGCACCGGGGCCGCTTTCGGCCCTTGCAGCCTGCATTTCAACATTCGCGGCGCGCGCCTTGAACGACCGACGGTTGACCTGGGCCGTGCTGGCCGAGCCGGTCGATGCCGATATTGATACGCTGCGTGTGGAATTCCGCCGCGCGATCGCGGGCGAAATAGCGTGGCGGATCAATGTCGCAATCAGCGGCCAGCATCTGCCGGATCAGGACGCCCGTGCCGCCGCGCCTGCCGTTGTCGGTGCGCTCCTTGAGGGCCTGATTGGACCTCTGGCGTCCCCAGGCCGAAATGTGCGCGAGGCCGTGCAGGCTATCACGCTGCTGGCACTGCGCGCGCTTGGCGTCGTCGATGCCCGTGCCAGAGGCCTCGTCGCCCAGTGCCCATTGCCACAAAACCCTAGTGCGACATCAGCACCGGCACAGTCATTGACTCAAGCAATCCGCGCGTAACCCCGCCGAGCACGAATTGGCGCAGGCGCGAGTGACCATAGCCACCCATCACGATCATGTCGGCCGAGGAATCGGCCGCATAGGACAAGATCGTTGAGGGCACGTCGATGTCGGGCGAGGTGATGCGCTTGATGCCAATATTGAGTCCATGACGGGCAAGGTGTTGGCCGAGATCGGCGCCGGGCAACTCGTCGTCTTTGGCCGGCCTGCTCGAAACGATGACGATCTCCACCAGTTTCGCCTTTTTCAGAAATGGCATGGCGTCGGCAACCGCGCGACTGGCGGCCCGGCTGCCGTCCCAGCACACCATGATGCGGTCGACTTTGACACCACTTGTCTGGATAAACGGTACGAAGATCACCGGGCGGCCGGATTCAAACAGTACGCCTTCATCGACAACCTCGTCGGGCAGGGAAAGCGCCCGGCCCGGCTGGCCAACGACGGCAAGATCAAAGCGCCGGGCAATCCGCCCGATCTGATCGGACGCCCCTGAAATGCTTGCTGTGATGAAACGGGTTTCCATCGAGATACCCGCCCGTTTTGCAGCTTGCTCAAAACGCGCAATGGCCGCATTCGCCCGCTTGTTCGATTCAGCGCGCTGGCCTTCGATCAGCTCCGGCAGGACGCCACCCATCACCGAGCCTGGAATAACGGGTTCATAGGAAACAGCGATCCCGAGCACGTGCGCTTCAAATTTCTCCGCAACTGAAATGGCGTAGGTTCCGGCCGGATCCTGTGCGCCCAAGCCGAGGTTGACGATAATATCTTTGATCATGAGCGAATCTCCTGGTCGGATACCAATGCTTCGACCGAAACATGATACTTGTTCACCCGCCTCCTTGTTTGACGAATGTCAAACTCTTGCGATGGTCTGGTTCCGTTGATGGCGAGATCTATTTCTTCTTTCCACTGGCGTCGAATTGCTTGAGATAGGCCCAAAGATCACCCGCTTCTTTTTCGTTCTTGATGCCTGGGAAGATCATCTTCGTGTTCGGAATCTTGGCGCGCGGGTCCTTGATGTATTCCTTAAAGGTTGCCTCATTCCAGGTGATGCCGGAATTTTTGTTGGCCTCGGAGTAATTGTAATCGGGCGCGCTGCCGGAATGGCGTCCGTCCAGGCCGTTCAGCTCCGGGCCGACCTTGTTTTTTGCACCTTCGCCGACCGAGTGGCACGGAAAGCACTTCTTGAACGATTGCTCGCCGGCGGCCACATCCTGCGCGTGCGCAACCTGAACCATTGCGGACACGGTAATGGCCGCAGCAAAAATCCACTTCATCTTTATGCTCCCGTTGTCGGATCGACAGCCGCCCGAAAGGCAAAACGTCGCGCGGCTTCCCCAGTTTCCAATGGTTTTTGCCAGCCCTATGTGTCATGCGTCAAATGGCTGATATGGTCTTCAAGACATAGCGGAGTTGCACGAAATGTCGGTGCGCATGCCCGACCCTGATGCCGACATCCTGGCCCGCCGCAATCGAATCGTTGCGGCGCTGCGCGGCATCGTTCCGGGCGAAGGTGTTATCGCCACCGAGCGCGAAATGCGACCCTATGAAACCGATGGTCTGACGGCATACCGGCAGCTTCCCATGGTGGTCGTGCTGCCCGAAACGACCCAACAGGTCGCCGAGGTCCTGCGCTATTGCCATGAGGAGGGCATCAAGGTTGTCCCGAGAGGAGCCGGTACCTCCTTGTCGGGGGGCGCGCTTCCTCTTGCTGACGGCGTGCTGCTTGGCATGGCCAAGTTCAACAGGATCCGCGAAATCGATTTCGAAAATCGCGTTGCCGTCGTCGAACCCGGTGTCACCAATCTCGCCGTCACCAACGCTGTTGCTCATGCCGGCTTTTACTATGCGCCCGACCCTTCCTCACAGATCGCTTGCACTATCGGCGGCAACGTTGCCGAAAACTCCGGTGGTGTGCACTGCCTCAAATACGGCATGACGACAAACAACCTGCTGGGATGCGAGATCGTACTCATAACCGGCGAAGTGCTGCGCATCGGCGGCAAGCATCTCGATGCGCCAGCATACGACCTCCTCGGCTTGATTACCGGCTCCGAAGGGTTGCTGGGCGTGGTGACGGAAGTGACGGTGCGCATCCTGAAAAGGCCAGAGATGGCGCGTGCACTGCTGGTGGGCTTCCCATTGTCCGAGGATGCCGGCGAATGCGTGTCGCGCATTATCGGCGCAGGAATAATTCCGGGCGGCATGGAAATCATGGACGGGCCGGCGATCGCGGCGGTTGAGGAGTACGTGCACGCTGGTTACCCGCTCGATGTCGAAGCTCTGCTCATTGTGGAACTCGATGGCCCGCCTGCCGAAGTCGATCATCTGATCACGCGCGTCGAAAAGATTGCGCACGACTGTCGCGCGACTTCGTGCAGGGCCTCGCGCTCGGAAGACGAGCGGCTACTGTTTTGGGCCGGCCGCAAGGCGGCCTTCCCGGCGATCGGGCGTATCTCACCCGACTATTTCTGCACGGACGGCACCATCCCGCGCGCGCAATTGCCATTCGTGCTCAACAGTATGAAGGAAATGTCGGCAAAATACGGCTTGCGGGTCGCCAATGTTTTTCATGCAGGCGACGGCAATTTGCATCCGCTCATTCTTTATGACGCCAATATTCCGGGCGAGCTCGAAAAGACTGAGGAATTCGGCGCCGAAATTCTCAGGCTTTGTGTCAAGGTCGGTGGCGTGCTTAGTGGCGAGCACGGCATTGGCGTCGAGAAGCGGGATCTGATGCCGGCGATGTTCTCGGAAATCGACCTTAATCAGCAGCAGCGCGTAAAATGTGCATTTGACGCGAAGGGTCTGCTTAATCCCGGAAAGGTCTTTCCGCAGCTGCATCGTTGCGCCGAGCTGGGGCGGCTGCATGTTCACGCCGGCAAGCTGCCGTTTCCCGACATTCCAAGGTTCTAGTCATGCGGTTTGGCTTGTTCTGTTCGCCGAAAGCCGATGCTCCCGGGTTCAATCCCGAGACGGGACGCGGTTTTTTTGACTTTCTCGAGTTCAATGTCGAAGCCGAGGCGTTCGGCTTTCATTCGAGTTTTTCGGTAGAACACCACTTCAGCGGCTGGAACCAGGTCTCTTCGACCCTCATGCTTCTTGCCGCGCTGGCGGCGCGTACGTCGACGCTTCGGTTGGGCACGGCCGTCATCGTGCCGCCCTGGCACAATCCCATATTGCTTGCAGAAGAGGCGGCGACGCTCGATCTGCTTTCGCGCGGACGTCTCGACCTCGGCATCGGCAAGGGATATCGCCACAGTGAATTTAAGGGTTTTCAAATTCCGCAAGATGAAGCTGAGGCGCGTTTCGATGAAGCAGTGGAGGTGATGACGCGCGCGTGGACGACACGCGCGCGCTTTTCGCACAAGGGCCGGTTCTGGCACTACGAGGATGTGATCGTGGAGCCGCCTCCGGCGCAAAAGCCGCACCCGCCATTGTGGGTTGCGGCCGGTAGCCCACACTCCATTCGCCGGGCAGCGGCGCGAGGTTTCAATCTCATCCTCGATCAATACGCATCGCCTGAAGCACTCGGCGAACGCATCAACCTTTACAAGGCCGAGCGCAGCGCGCACGGCCTGTCGTTCGACCCGATGCAGGTGACGGCGGCCCGCCAGCTCTATGTGGCGAAAGATAAAGCCGACAAGGACGCAGCTCTGCTCCGGCAGGCCGAGTACACCAGGCGCACAATCAACGTTTCGCGACCGCCTGATGGCAAAACGGGTTCGCATGTGCTCGCCTACGCCGACAAGGCCGGCGCAACCGAGGAGAACGCACTTTTCGGCACGCCCGACGAGATTGGCCGCATGATTGAAAAATTGCGCGGTGCTGGTGTGACCTACGTGCTGCTGACGATCGCCGGCGGAATCGACCAGTTGCGCAGATTCGCGCGCGAAATCATGCCGGCATTCGCTCAAGAGCCGCTCGCACGTGCGGCGGAATGAACTGTCGCGATGGTTGACACGCTCAAACCGCGCGATGGCAAAGAGGTCGAGGACGCCGTGCGTTGGGCGCTCGGCAACAATAGACCTGTTGAGATAGCCGGGCGGGGGACCAAACGCGCGATCGGCCGGCCGAGCCAGACCGACCTGACACTCGACCTGTCGGGAATTACCGGCATCACATTATATGAGCCGACCGAGCTGGTGCTGTCGGCGCGCGCGGGCACGCCACTTTCCGATATCGAAGCACTGCTCGAGAAAAATCAACAGGAGCTTGCCTTCGAGCCGATCGACTACGGACCCCTGCTGGGTGCGCAGGCCGACTGCGGTACGCTCGGGGGCGTGATCGCCACCAATCTTTCCGGACCGCGCCGCATCAAGGCTGGCGCCGCTCGCGATCACTTTCTTGGGGTGACGGCTGTCACCGGCCGGGGAGAAACCATCAAATCTGGCGGCCGCGTGGTGAAAAACGTGACCGGTTATGACCTTTGCAAGCTGTTCGCCGGCTCATGGGGGACGCTCGCGGCAATGACGGACATCACCCTCAAAGTTCTGCCAAAGGCCGAAACGGAGGCGACAGTACTTGTAACGGGTCTCGACGATGCGCGGGCCTGCGCGGCAATGGCGGCGGCAATGGGCTCGTCGTGCGACGTTTCCGGTGCGGCGCACTTGCCGGATCACGTCGCATCCTGGTTCGCGGGTCTGGCCAAACCGGCGGCGTCTACCGTACTGCGGCTCGAAGGTTTTGTGCCCTCCGTGGCCCGCAGGAAAAACATGCTTGCCTCCGCGCTGAAGGATTTCGGCCCGGTGACCGCGCTCGAGGAAAACGATTCCCGCGTCCTTTGGCGCAGTATCCGGCACGTAATGCCCTTTACAGCCGAAGCGGCGCGCACGCGGCCGCTATGGCGTATTTCTGTTACGCCCAGCCGCAGCCATGAAATCGCGCGAGCCATCACGCCCGCGGCGCAAATGTTCTATGACTGGGCAGGCGGGCTTGTGTGGGTGGCGATGCCGTTCGCCGATGAGCCCGATGCGGCTGCGATCCGCGGCGCTGTTGCGGCGATCGGGGGTCACGCCACGCTCGTGCGCGCGCCTGCTGCAGTGCGCGCCTCGATCGATGTCTTCGCGCCTGAAGAGCCTGCTATCCGCGCGCTCAACAAACGGGTGAAAGAAAGTTTCGATCCGATGGGAGTTCTTAACCCCGGACGCATGTGGGCGGGAGTTTAGCCGTGCAGACGTCGTTCACGCTCACGCAACTGCTGGATCCGCAGGTCGCGTCTTCGGAGAAAATTCTGCGTGCCTGCGTGCATTGTGGGTTCTGCACCGCAACGTGCCCGACTTATGTACTTCTCGGTGACGAACTCGATTCGCCCCGCGGACGCATCTACCTGATCAAGGAGATGCTGGAGCAGGACAAGCCTGCGACGCGGGAGGTGGTCAAACATATTGATCGCTGCCTGTCATGCCTGGCCTGTATGACAACATGTCCATCCGGCGTGCATTACATGCATTTGGTGGATCATGCCCGAGAGCGCATCGAAAAAACGTACAAGCGTCCGCTCATCGAACGTGCATTGCGCGGAATGCTCGCGCGCGTTTTGACCGACCCGGGCTTGTTCCGTCTCGCCGTGGTGGCTGGCCTGATAGCCCGGCCGCTTGCGCCAATTCTTGATGTGCTCGGGCTGCACAGAATGGCGGCGATGCTGAAGCTGACGCCGCGCCGCAAGCCGGCCCCCCCGGTCGAGCGGACAGGCAAGGCCTATGGGCCCGAAGGCAAACGGCGCGGGCGTGTGGCGATGTTGTCCGGGTGCATCAATCCGGTGCTTGCGCCCTCGACCAATGAGGCGGCGATTCGCCTGTTCAATCGTCATGGCATCGAGGTCGTCATTGCTGCGGAGGAGGGCTGCTGCGGCTCGTTGGTTCACCACATGGGCCGTGAGGAAGAGGCACTGATCCAGGCGCGCAATAACATCGATGCGTGGACGCGCGAGATCGAAGGGGCCGGACTGGATGCCATTATTGTCACCGTGTCCGGTTGCGGTACGACAGTGAAGGATTACGGCTTCATGTTGCGCAACGATCCGGCCTATGCCGAAAAGGCAGCCCGTGTTTCAGCACTGGCGCGCGATGTCACAGAGTACGTCGCAACGCTGGGCCTGGCTTCACGCGAGCGTACCGCGCCTATGACGGTTGCCTACCATTCGGCATGCTCGCTTCAGCATGGTCAGAAGATAACGCGCGAACCCGTCGAATTGCTGCGCCAAGCAGGTTTTGTGGTGAAGGACATTCCGGAAGGTCACTTGTGCTGCGGTTCGGCTGGAACCTACAACATTCTGCAGCCCGCATTGGCGAATCGATTGCGCGCGCGCAAAATCGCCAATATCGAAATGCTAAAGCCTGATGTCATCGCGGCCGGTAACATCGGATGCATCACGCAACTCGCGACCGGGACGACGACGCCCGTTGTCCATACGGTCGAGTTGCTCGACTGGGCCAGCGGTGGTCCCATGCCAGAAGCCCTCGCCGCGATGCCGCGCGGGGTCGCGGTTTCGCCTCGAGCTGCGGGTTAGTCCGATTGCATCGCTGCAAGCGGCCGCATAGCATGTCCGCAAGATGGCCTGAGCGGCCGGAACGCTTTATGGTTTTCATGAATAAACAATAAGGGAGGCCGCAATGCCGGCGACTTACAAAATTCTGATCATGGGAGCATCCTACGGATCGCTGCTCGCATCCAAGATCCTTTATGGCGGTCATTCCGTGCATTTGGTTTGTCTGCCTGCGGAAGCAGACCTGATCAACGCGGAAGGCTTTCGCGTCCGCCTGCCGGTAAAGGGCCGCAAGGAGCAGGTTGAGATCGACTCCCGCAAGCTGCCGGGAAAGGTGACCGCCGGCGGTGCGGCCGGCGTCATCCCAAAAGACTATGACCTCGTGGGTCTTGCGATGCAGGAGCCGCAGTATCGTTCGCCGGGTGTCCGTGAATTGCTTGACGCGGTGGCCAAATCGAAGGTGCCGTGCATGTCGATCATGAATATGCCACCGCTTCCGTACGTCAAACGTATCCCCGGCCTGAACTATGATGCGCTGAAGGCTGCTTACACCGACGCCAGCGTTTGGGACAATTTCGAACCCGGACTGCTGACATTGTGCAGTCCGGATCCGCAGGCCATTCGTCCGCCCGAGGAAAAGGTCAACGTGCTGCAGGTGACGCTGCCGACCAATTTCAAGGTCGCCAGATTCGACAACGACATGCACACTTCGATATTGCGTCAACTCGAAAAAGATATCGATGCAGTGCGCTTCGACGCGCCGGAAGGGAAAATCGAATTGCCGGTCAAACTGCGCGTGCACGACTCGATTTTCGTGCCGCTTGCGAAATGGGCGATGCTGCTTGCCGGGAATTACCGGTGCATTACGAAGGACGGCATGAGGACCGCGCAGGAAGCTGTGCATTCGAACATCGAGGAAGCGCGCTCGGTCTACAATTTCGTATTTGATCTTTGCGTCAAGCTCGGCGCTGCGCCGAGCGATCTGGTGCCATTCGAAAAATATGCCGCTGCCGCGCAAAGCCTTACGCGCCCGGCGTCGGCCGCCCGCGCCCTGCAAAACGGGGCGCCGAATATCGAGCGGGCGGACAAGCTTGTGCAGTTGATAGCCAAGCAAAAAGGGCTGAGCCACCCGGTGATCGACGGCATTGTCGCACTGGTGGATTCGCGGCTCGAAGCCAACCGAAAAAAAGCGGCTGCCGCCTGACCGGCATCTGAGTCGCGCAATTTTCGGATCGCTGCGCGGGGTGTGGACAACTGGTCCGCCCCCGCCTTTTGCGAATGCGGCAAGGGCATCTGGGCAGCGCTATTTGTGACATTCACGCAACAACCGTCATTTTTTTGTAGACGACGGATGAAAACGCCTAAAAAGGCAGCACTTGCCGCCGTTTTCGGCTTGCCGTGTTGCGAGGTGACGGGTCTTATTTTCCGAAGTTACGCAGGTAAAACGCATAAGCCATCCAGGACGGGGATTGGCAGCCTGCGGATGATGAGCGAAGGGGACGGCGCGAATTGCCGTTTGAATTAAAGGGGCACACTCAATGAAGAAGCTTATATTATCGGTTGCTGCGGCAATTGCGATTTCGGCTGT
>DATBHE010000070.1:0-6668 GCA_036557605.1 Pseudolabrys sp. | reverse complement strand
ATCACCAGCTTCCCAATGGCTTGGTCAATTCATCCGGAAAGTATTTCAGCACGCACAGCAGCGGATTCGGCGCCGCCTGGCCAAGCCCGCAAATGGACGCGTCGCGCATTGCGGCCGACAGCTCTTCGAGCAGCTTCACGTCCCACGGACCTTTGGCCATCAGCTTGGCCGCCTTCTCGGTGCCTACACGGCAGGGCGTGCACTGGCCACAGCTCTCATCCTCGAAGAACTGCATCAGATTCAACGCAGCGGCCTTTATGTCGTCCTTGTCGGAGAGAATCACAACCGCGTGCGACCCCACGAAACAGCCGTATTTCTCGAGGGTTCCGAAATCGAGCGGAATGTCGGCCATGGAGGCCGGCAGAATGCCGCCGGATGGCCCGCCCGGCAGGTAGGCCTTGAATTCGTGGCCGTCCCGCATGCCACCGCAGAACTCGTCGATCAGCTCGCGCATGGTGATGCCGGCCGGCGCGAGCTTCACGCCGGGGTTTTTTACCCTGCCCGACACCGAGAAGCTGCGGAAGCCTTTGCGCTCGTGGCGACCCTGTGACGTCGCCCACTCGGCGCCCTTCTCGATGATGTCGCGAATCCAGAACATCGTCTCGACGTTCTGCTCCAAAGTCGGACGTCCGAACAAACCGACCTGCGCGACGTAAGGCGGGCGATGCCGTGGGAGGCCGCGCTTGCCTTCGATCGATTCGATCATTGCGGATTCTTCGCCGCAGATATACGCGCCGGCGCCCCGCCGCAGATGCAGCCTGGTGTGCGGCGACAGTCCCGCGCTTTCGATCCTGGCGATCTCATCCTCAAGCATAAGCCGAAGCTCGGGATATTCATCGCGGATATAAATATAAGTCTCGGGCGCTTCGACCACCCAGGCAGCGATCAGCACACCTTCGATGAACCGGTGCGGATCGCGCTCGAGATAGTGACGATCCTTGAACGTGCCCGGCTCGCCCTCATCGGCATTGACCGCAAACATACGCGGCGCCGGCTCCGCGCGCACCAGCGCCCATTTGCGGCCCGTCGGAAAACCTGCGCCGCCGAGGCCACGCAGCCCCGCATCGCTTACGATCTTGATCAGCTCGTCGCGCGTGCGCTTGTCAGTCAGACAACTTTTCAGCAGCGTGTACCCGCCGGCTTTTTGGTAGGCAGCAAAATCAACGTCGGGCTTCCATGCATGGGCATGCGGTTTCGCTTTTACGGCAGCGACAACGGAATCAACCGTTGCCTTGAACGTTTGCACGTGACCAACCGCGCAAACGGGCGCGCGATCGCATCCGCCCATACAGGGCGCGCGCACAACGCGCACCTCGCGTCCGAGCTTGCTGGTCAGATCCTTCAGAAGTTTTTCGGCGCCGGCCATCGCGCATGACAACGAGTCGCACACGCGCACGGTCACCGGCGGCGGCGGCAACTCGCCTTCCTTCACGACGTCGAAGTGCGCATAGAAAGTCGCGACCTCGTAGACCTCCGTCAGTGCCATCTTCATTTCCGAAGCGAGCGCCGCGAGATGGGCGGCAGACAGATAACCGTACTGGTCCTGAATGAGGTGCAGATGCTCGATCAGAAGATCGCGGCGGCGCGGCCGGTCGGTGAGAAGCCCGCGAACTTCCACCAATGCCTGCGGGTCGACCTGACGACCTTTCGGCGTACGTGGCGGACGACGCCGTCCGCCGCGTCCGCCGGTGGTTGCCAGGCTGGGTTGTTCCATGACGCTCATCAAAAAAATCCCTGCGAACTATCTAAAAACCCTGCTGATTACCGCTCAGCAAGCCCCATAAGCAAATCGATCGATAGATGGCTTCTATTATGACCGGCATAGTCCCTTGTTTTTTCCGATCGCTGTAGGTTAATGGAACCTGATCGCCACACGGCATCAAAGGCGGGCATTTTGACGCATATCGGGGCCACCATTGCTCGAAAAGCTGGAATTTCTCCTCGCACTCGCCCGGGAACGGCATTTTGGCCGGGCCGCGGAAGGATGTGGGGTAACCCAACCGACTTTGTCGGCCGGCGTTAAGCAACTGGAGGACACCTTCGGGGTCTTGCTGGTCAACCGCGGATCCCGCTTCCAGGGCTTTACGCCCGAGGGGGAACGCGTCCTCGAGTGGGCACGCCGGATTGTCGGCGACACAAGGGCGATGCGCCAAGAGGTGCATGCACTCAAGCACGGTCTCGCGGGTAGATTGCGGCTGGCTGCGATCCCCACAGCTCTGGCGATGGTGGAGACATTGACCACGCCGTTCCGCGCGCGCCACCCGGAGGTTCAGTTCACGGTGTTGTCCCGAACATCGATCGAGATTCTGACTCACCTGGAAAATCTCGAGATCGATGCTGGTCTTACCTATCTCGACAACGAACCACTGGGACGCGTAACCGCCATCCCGCTTTACCGAGAACGCTATCGTCTTCTGGTCGCCGCCGATGCCCCGCTTGGCGACCGTCATTCCGTCACCTGGACCGAAGTCGCGCAGATTCCGCTTTGCCTTCTGACCCCGGACATGCAGAACCGCCGGATCATTGAGCAGCTGTTGCGCGACACAGGTATCGATCCACACATCACGCTCGAATCGGATTCAATGATCGTACTGTACTCGCATGTGCGCACAGGTCGATGGGCGAGCGTAATGCCGGCTCGCCTCGCGGCGTCGCTTGGTCTGACGGATTTATTGCGGTCCATTCCAATCATCGAGCCAGAAGTCGCCCACACTATCGGTCTCGTTGCTCCCGCACGTGAGCCAATGACGACATTGACGGCAGCGCTGGTGAACGAAGCCCGCCGTGTCGCGCCATTGCTGTCCGATTGACGCAAAGACGGCTATCCTTTAGTCGAAGGTACCGCCCTCCTCCGGCGTGATGATTTTCGAGCACGTACAAATTTAAAAAATAGGATTTCGCTATTGCGAAATTGAAGTGGTCTATCGGCCGATAGCGGCTGCGCGATTGATTCAATATTTATGCGCCGACACTCTCGCCGCCTTAAGCAGGCTGTTAAGCCGCATCCAGGGGAGACGCATGACAACGATTGATCGGCCGCTCGTGGGCGGCGGAAGCATTACCAGCATTCTTGATCGGGAGCGCATTGTTGCGACGGCCGGCTTCAATCGCTGGCTGGTTCCGCCCGCTGCGCTGTGCATTCATCTGTGCATCGGCATGGCCTACGGCTTCTCCGTGTTCTGGCTGCCATTGTCGCGCACAGTCCCCAACGCTCCGGCCTGCACGAACCTCCTGCAGGAATTGGTCGCCACCGGCTGCAACTGGCGCGTCGCAAGCCTCGGCTGGATGTACACGCTCTTCTTTGTTGTGCTCGGAGTCTCGGCCGCACTCTGGGGCGGTTGGCTCGAACGTGCCGGCCCGCGCAAAGCCGGCGTCGTCGCTGCCTTGTGCTGGTGCGGCGGTCTTGTGCTCGGCGCCATCGGCGTCATCACCCATCAACTGTGGCTGCTATGGCTTGGCTCCGGCGTGATCGGCGGCATCGGCCTTGGCCTTGGCTATATCTCCCCTGTTTCGACGCTGGTGAAATGGTTTCCGGATCGACGCGGCATGGCGACCGGCATGGCCATCATGGGCTTCGGCGGGGGCGCCATGATCGGCGCGCCGCTGGCTAACCTGCTGATGAATCATTTCAGAACGTCAAATGATCTCGGCGTCTGGAAGACATTCCTCGCGATGGCGGCGATCTATTTCTGTTTCATGATGATCGGCGCCTTCCGCTACCGCATTCCGCCGGCCGGCTGGCGCCCGGACGGCTGGACGCCGCCGAGTGAAAACAAGTCGATGATCACCCAGCATCACGTCCATCTCAAGGACGCGCACAAGACGCCGCAATTCTGGCTGATCTGGTGGGTGCTGACGCTGAATGTTTCGGCCGGCATCGGCGTGATCGGCATGGCGTCGCCGATGTTGCAGGAAATCTTCGCCGGCGGCCTTATCGGGTTGCCGGACATCAAGTTCAACGCGCTCACGACCGAGCAGCGCGTCGCCGTCGCGGGGATCGCGGCAGGCTTCACCGGTCTGCTTTCGCTGTTCAACATTGGCGGCCGCTTCTGCTGGGCCTCGCTGTCCGACTACATCGGACGGAAGAACACGTACTATACGTTCTTCATCCTCGGCATCGTCTGTTATCTACTGATGCCGTGGTCAGCCGGTTTCGGCTCCAAGGCGATCTTCGTCGCGGCGGTCTGCATCATTCTGTCGATGTACGGCGGCGGCTTCTCCACGGTGCCGGCCTATCTTGCCGATATGTTCGGCACGACCTTCGTGGGCGCGATCCACGGGCGGTTGCTCACCGCCTGGTCTACCGCCGGCATCATCGGCCCGGTTGTGGTCAATTACATCCGCGAGGCGCAGCTCGCCGCCGGCGTGCCGCGTGATCATCTCTATGACTACACGCTGTACATCCTCGCCGGGATGCTGGTCGTCGGCTTGATCTGCAACTACTTGATCAAACCGGTCGACTCGAAGTGGTACATGAGCGCCGAGGAAGTCGCGAAGCTGCAGGCGGCCAGCGCAAAAGCTACGGCAGCGACCGGTTCGCACGGGATCGGCTTCGGCGGTCTGGACGCAAAAGCGGCGCTGTTCTGGCTCTTTGTCGGCATTCCGCTGGCGTGGGGCGTATGGACCACGCTGGTGAGCGCTGCCAGGATTTTCTAATCGTGCGATCGGACGCCGCGGAACGACTCCAGGTCGTTTCGCGGCGTCCGTCTTTCTGTATGAGCTCAGAAAAAATGAAAAAGCTTTGCATGGGCAAGTCGTGATCGACAGAAATTCAGATCAAATCCGGCTTAGCCACGGCATCGTCCGTGAATCACCGCGCCACGTGATCTATGCCCTGCGTGTGCATGACGCGGTGCTTGAGCTGCACGAAGTCGACGATATCGCCGCCCGCATGCGCGATCGCCTGGCACACCGTGGCGAAGGGTCGGCCGATGTCGTCGTGGTGCAGGGCGGCGGCAAGAATTCGCTACGGCTGTTTGGCACGCCTTACTCGGTGAACAAAGTGCGCGCGGCCATGTTCAACGCAGCGATCAGCTGGATGCCGATCGAGCTCGACTAGCGGGATTCGAACGGAACGATCGAGGGCGACGGCAGAGCGACAAGGTTGTCATCGTTGTCACCCTCGCTGTTCTTGCTTTTCCCTCGACGAGCTGGCTTGCCCTTACTTGCAGTGGCGCGAAGCTTCATTCGGCGCTCGTAGAATGTGACGATGTTGCGCGCGGTCTGCGGGCTGAGCTTGCGGTAGCGCTCGAATGCCACCGTGATGTCGTCGGGCTGAAGATTGCGGTTCGCTGCGAACATGACCAGCATTTCACGCGCCGTTGTCCATGAGCAGCCGGCCGCCTTGGCCAGCAGCAACAGCATGTCCTCGCCCTCATCCAGCAAGGCACGCTCGACCAGATCGACCGGAAAGACGCCAAGGCGGGCGAGAGCAACCACGGTTTTTTCGAAGTCCTGCGCGTGAGCGGGACCATGAACGCTGGCTTCCGTGATCGGGCGCACGTTGAAGCGGCGCTTGGCTTCGCGAACGGCGGCGGCATGGGCGCGGGAACCCTTGCGGACCTCGCGTTGCATTGTGGTGGCGACGTCGTCGACACTGTCCCGAATGGCCGCGGCCATCTGCGGATTGGAGGCCTCCAGCTTGGCGCGAACCTTTGCGGAAGCCGCTTCCAGCAATTTCAGGAAATATTGCCGCGGGAGATCGCTGCGCTCGCCGAGCGCCAAGGTCAGCTTGCGGTCGTAGCGGGCACGGCTGGTGAGCTTGCCGTAACCTGCAAGGGAAAAACGCGCCCCTTTGTTTTTGACGACTTTATGGACAACCCGCTGATCGCCGCGCTCGACCAGCACATCGGTCACCTTTTCGCTCAGTTTCAGACGCTGGGCGATCGCATAAAGGTGGTCCTGGCTCTTGGTCGTCGCGTTTTCAACGAGATCGTCGTCGGTCAGGCGTTCCGAATAGATGAGGACGGGCTCTGCCACCTCGATTGCATTGTCGAACGCGAGCGAGCGGACGAGCACCGGCGGAGCGTTGTCGATGACCGACAGGCGATGCGCAAGCTTGGCGCGCGCCTTGATCTCGATGTCGGCGGCAAGCCGCCGCAACACGTCATCAAACAGCGAAATCTGTTCATCGGAATAGCTGCGCGACCCTGCCGCAAACAGGTCGGTGACGCGATCAATGATCTTGAGACGGTGCTTCGGGGTCGCCGCAGCGACCGGACTGATCAGCTCATCGAGGAGCGAGCGGCTTTGGGCAAGCGCGGTGGCTGTGTTGGATGCAGTGTTCGTTGCCATGGCAAGTTCTTTGCAACTCAATGAATTTCGGCGGCGCTCGGCTACTTCTGCGACCGGAGCGGGTAGGAAGCTACCGCAAAGATGCGAAAACTCGCTGTACGAGCCGGCTCAAAAAAACCGGAAAATTTTAGGAAATTCGTACACGACTGCGGCGCGCCCCATGTCCGCGCCAATGCAAAAAGGGTCCGATTTATCGGACCCTTTTTGACTCCAGCAAGCGGTCTTAGAACAGGCCGACGATCTTGCCGTCCTTGACGTCGATCGAGTCGGCCGACGGCACCTTCGGCAGGCCAGGCATTGTGAGGATCTCGCCGCAAATCGCCACCACGAACTCAGCACCGGCCGACAGCCGAACCTCGCGCACTGGAATCGTG
>DATBHE010000069.1:0-11114 GCA_036557605.1 Pseudolabrys sp. | reverse complement strand
CTGCGCAATATTTCGGTGCCAAGTCCATCACAGTCTCGGGTTTGCCGCAGGACAGCTATCGTCTTGCACTCGCGAGAACGTTCGGTGCCGACGCAATTGTGGACGTGAGCAAAGAGGATATCGTTGAGCGCGTACGCGAAGGTACCGGTGGCGATATGGCCGATGTCGTGCTGGACATGTCGGCCGGGTCTACCGAACCGATCCTTCAAGCGCTCGATGCAGCACGAGTAGGTGGCCGGGTGGTGTTGGCGGGATTGAAGAACGGCAAACCAGTCAGTGGGCTGGTGACCGACAAGATAGTCGCTAAGGAATTGCAGATTCTTGGCGGCTTCAGCTCCACTTTCAGCTCACTAGAAATTGCGCTCGAGATCTTGCAGGCTCACCACGACCGACTGGGTCCGCTGTGTTCGCATTCCTTCAACCTGGAAGACGCGGATCTCGCAGTGCGCACTCTTGGGCGAGAAGTCAATGACGGCCATGAAGTGGTACACGTCAGCCTAGTCATTGCGGGACATTGATCCCTAGTCTACCGGCGGATTATTGAGGCCATAGACCTGCATCGCAGCGTCGCGGCTGACGTAACCATTGCGGACGTCCTCGGCGACGGTTTCGCGTGCGCGCGTCAGTGGGTCGCCAAACCCCGCCCCGCCGCTGCGCTCAAAACGAATGATGTCTCCGGCCTTCAGGAGCCGCGTCTCAATGGGCCCCAGCTCTTCCGGATTGGCGCTGTACGGATTCACGACGACCCGCGGCAATCGCGGTGCGCCGCCGCCCCCCACACCTTTGGAAGCGAACTTGTGATTCGATGAACGCACAGTCAGAATACTGTCCTCGAGCACCTCGAATTCGCGCGCGTATCCCAACCCGCCGCGGAATTCACCCGCACCCGCGGAGTCGCGCACCAGGTCGAAACAACGCACACGCAACGGATACTCACTCTCAAAGATTTCTACCGGTGCACCTGGGGTGAAGTGGTTCATCGCCATGACGATCGCGACCCCATCGTGGGCGCTGGTGCCGCCAAGCGAGCAGTTCAGTAATTCATAAAGCACTGCCGGCTTGCCGCCGCGCGCCTTGCGATAACCGATGGTGACCGCGCCGGATCCGAGACCCGAAGGCGCTACCGCACGCTTCGGATTCATCTGGATGAGGGCGGAAAGCACCGTGTTGTAGACGACATGCGCCGGCGGGAAATAGTGATTGTTGGTCGCTGGATGCTGCGGATTGACGACGCTTGCAGGTGGAAAAACGTAGTCCACATTGGCATTGAGTCCGGCATTGACTGGGATCGTCGGATCGGACGCTGCCAGGATGGCCATTGCCGAAGTACCACGCGCGGTGCAGGAGCCGACGTTAAGCGGTCCTGCGCCCTGTGGGGATGATCCGGTGAAATCGATGGTCAGTCGGTCGCCGAGTTTGCGTGCGGCGACATGGATGCGCAACGGCCGCCCCTTGTTGACAACGTCGTCATCGAGCAATCCCTCAGTCTCAAACTCGCCATCCGCCCATTGCGAAAATTCCGCTGCCAAACGACGGGCGCTCGCCTCGATAAGCCGCTGCATTACCGCAAGCACTATCTCGCGGCCGTATTCATCGCAAAGCGCTGCGAGCTTGTTGCCGCCAATCCGAGTCGAACCGACTTGTGCGCGCAGATCGCCGAGCACAACTTCACCGATGCGACTGTTGTTGGCTACTATGGCTTCAATGCCTTCTTCGATCCCACGCGCGGTCTGGAACAGCACCGGAGGAACGATGATGCCATCGTGATAGATTTCTCGCGCTGCCGCACCTGCCGATCCCGGCACGATGCCGCCAATGTCGGATTTATGCGCGAGGCTGACACCAAATCCGATGATTGTGTCTCCGTGGAATGCCGGCGTGATGGCGCAGAAGTCGGACGCGTGCGGCACGCCGCACTTGTAAGGGTCATTGCAGATGAAACTGTCGCCCGGACGCAGTTTCTCCATCGGGTAGCGTGCGAGCACGGCTCGCACCGACTGCTCGTAGGCGGTGTAGTGGTACTGGATCCCGCCGCTAAGCATGACCACCCGGCCGGACCTATCGGTCAGACCGGATGTGCCGTCTTTGGATTCGCGCAGAATAGGTGAATAACCGCTGTGATACAGCACGTGCTCCATTGTGGCAGTCGCTTCGCGTAGCCGGCTCGCGACCACTTCCACCGTCACTGGATCGATATTCATGCCGTGCCTCGTTCCTCGATCAGTAGCGTTCCTTTGGGATCGACGCTGACGCTCTGGCCAGCCAACGCAATCGTCGTGGAATCGAATTGTTCAATTATGGCCGGCCCATCGAACCGATCACCGGCAAGCAACTGCGCGCGATCCCAGACGCTGACATTTTCAAACGTCTGCTTTGCCGTGTCGTACAGGCGGCGTTGACCCTTTTTGGCGCGGCTTGTCTTTCCGTCGGTGCGCGGCAGATCCGGAAGTTCGAGGCGCGGAGTGCCAATCTCCGACTGCAGTCGGAAGGTGACGATCTGCGGGTCCTCGTTCGGCGCGTTTTGGCCATACACATTGTAATGCAGCGAATCGAAGTCGCTCTTTACCACTTTGCGCACAGCCTCATCGAAGAGGGCAGCGCATGGCACACACAACGAATAGCCCTGGTGCGGATAGCGTAGATCGAGGAGTCGCGTAATTTTCATGTGTTCAGGGGAAAAGCCTTCTTCTTCGGCTTCAGATCGAGCCTGCGCCTCGAGCTCGGCGAAAAGTTGATTGACGCGGTCTGCCGCGATCCCTGCAAGTGAGCCGATCTCCGACTTAAGATAAGAATGCCGTACGCTCGTCTGCAGCATACCGAGTGCGCAATTCAGCCCGGGATAGAGCGGCACCAGGACAATCGGAATTCCTACACTGCGCGACAATGTCGAGGCGTGCAGCGGTCCGGCGCCGCCAAATGCGATCAGTGCGAACGAGCGTGGGTCCTGTCCTTGCTCCTGCAGCGCCAGTCGCAAACCAACTGCCATTTGAGTATTGATGATGCGAATGATTCCCGAAGCCGTCTGCAGCGCATCCATGGCAAGCGCTGAACCAGTGCGCGCAAGCGCGGCGCGCGCGGCGGCCTCGTCGAGGCGCAGTGTTCCGGCGAGTAGCGTCTCTCCCGAGAGAGCGCCCAAAAGCAAGTTCGCGTCGGTCACCGTAGCTTCGATCCCGCCACGGCCATAACAGGCCGGTCCCGGCGCCGAACCCGAGCTGCGCGGTCCGACTTTGAGTAGGCCATCCTTGCCGATTTCGGCCACGGTGCCGCCGCCGGCGCCCAGGGTGCGGACGCGCAGCATAGGCGTGCCGATATCCTGTCCAGCGATCTGCCCCTGAGCCATTTCGAGCATGGCGCCGTCCACAATGATGCTGATATCGGTGGATGTGCCGCCCATATCCAGCGTGACGACATGTCCCCGTTTAGTCGTACGCGAAAGATCAGCTCCGGCGATGACGCCAGCTGCCGGCCCCGAGAGCAAGGTCTGGTTCGGATGACGCGCACCAAGCGAGATGCGCATCAAGCCGCCGTTCGATTGCATCAGGAATTTTTGCGGGGTCGTGACGCCTCGTGCGTCGAGGCGTTTTTCCAAACTGATAAGATAGTCAGAAATGCGCGGTCCAACGTATGCATCGATGACCGTCGTGGAGAGCCTAGGATACTCACGAATAACAGGCAGTACTTCGCTCGACAGCGAAATGCGGCAGTTTGGCAGCTCCTCGGTGACGATCTCGGCGGCACGTTGCTCGTGCTTCGGGTTGACGAACGAGAACAGAAAGCAAATGGCTATCGATTCGACGCCTTTCCGAGCAAGATTTTGCGCTGATACGCGCAAAGCGTCTTCGTCGAGTGGGGCTACAATGCGGCCTTGGTAATCGAGACGTTCATTGACCTCTTCCGTGAGATATTGTGGCGCCAAGAGCGGCGGCTTCTGGTAAAAAGTGTCGAGCAGATCGGCGCCGCGGGGCTGTGACCAGCCGCGCGCCTCGTACACGGCGCGGAATCCTTTGGTAATCAGAAGTCCACAGCGCACGCCCTTACCTTCGAGCAGTGCGTTCGTAGCCACAGTTGTGCCGTGCACGATCATTGCGGCGTCGGTTGGCGTTGCACCTGCGGCGAATAGTTTATCCAGAGCCGCAATCACCGCCGCCGAGGGATCATCGGGAACCGAAGGGACTTTTGCTCGTTCTAAGGCGCCGCTTTCCTGATCGAATGCGATGAGATCGGTAAACGTGCCGCCCGTATCGACACCGACGAGCCACTTCGCCACGCAATTGCTCCTCAATCCTCAATTCGCGATTGGAAGACGCGAGTTGCCAGTAGGCCATCGCGCCGGCCGACGCGCAAGCCAGGCATGCTGCAGCGCAAGGCTGGGCTGTCGACACACTCGGTCCGAGCCTCGTCACGCACCTCCGGCATCGCGCGTGGTACACCACAAAATCCACGAACCACGGGAAGAAAGCTGCTGCCGCGCGCATGCCCCCTAGCGCGGCCGCCAAGCGAAGTCGAAACCGCTCGCCAGATCACCGCATGCTCCAAAATGGCGAAAGAAGCGCGCTACAGACTGAGATAGTTGCGAAGTACAGTTTCGCTGTTTTCCAGCTCTGACGTGTCGCCTGTAAAGCAAATCTCACCTTTATTCATAACATGATGGCGGTCGGCGACTGACAGCGCGACATTTAAATTCTGTTCGACTAAGAGGATCGCCAATCCCTCGCCTTTGAGATGCTTCAGCACGTCGATGATTTCCTGAACGATAATCGGCGCTAATCCTTCAGACGGCTCGTCG
Source organism: Pseudolabrys sp. (assembly GCA_036557605.1). GTDB lineage: Bacteria > Pseudomonadota > Alphaproteobacteria > Rhizobiales > Xanthobacteraceae > Pseudolabrys. Next base: position 6,328 of record DATBHE010000069.1, on the reverse strand, counting down.
AGCAAAAGCAGTGCCGGATTGAGCATGAGCGCCCGAGCGATCGATAGCATCTGCTGTTCGCCTCCGGACAGCTGAAAACCGAGATTACGTTCACGCGCCTGGAGGCTCGGGAACAGGCTGAAAACCCGCTGCAGCGTCCAATAACCGTTCCGACCGACGCGGGCGAATACCGTCAAATTCTCACGTACGGACAAACTGGGAAAAATTCCCCGTTCTTGCGGTACGAGGCCGAATCCGAGCCGCGCCACTGCATAGGGCCGCAGCCCGGTGATATTCTGTCCGTTAAACCGTATGGTGCCTCGCCGCGGGTGCAAATATCCCATCAAGGTCAGAACCGTCGTGGTCTTACCAGCGCCGTTGCGACCGAGCAAGCAAACCACTTCACCACTGCGCACGGTGAGCGAGATGCCACGAAGAATGTGACTGTCACCGTAATAGGAATCGACGTTCTCGAGACTGAGCATCAGTGTGTCGCCCCGAGATAGATCTCTCGCACGCGTTCGTTGGTCTGGATAGCGTGCGGCTCACCAGTAACGAGGATCTTCCCATAATACAGAACCGTGATGCGATCAGCGATCGAAAATACGACCGTCATGTCATGCTCGATCATCAGCAGTGACAAAGTGCGCGGCAGCGCGGCAATCAAGCGGATCATGCGGGCAGTTTCGGCCGGCGACATGCCGGAGGTGGGCTCGTCAAGCACCAACAGCTTGGGCTCACCCGCCAGCGCCATACCGATCTCGAGCTGCCTTTGCTCGCCATATGATAAAGTTCTTACGATGCGTTTCTCCAACCCGCTCAGATGCGTCAGCTCGAGTAATTTTCGCGCGCGTCCGATCAGCACTTCATCGCGCTCTGCGACGCTGAAAAAATCGAGCGGATTCCCAAATCGCGCCGCAAGCGCGAGACGTAGATTTTCAATAACGCTAAGATTGTGAAACAGATTGTTGCGTTGAAAGGTCCGCGCCACCCCCTTCCGACTGATCCGGCTTGGCGACTGGCCAGTGATCTCTTCGCCGTTCAAGAAAATCCGTCCCGAATCGGATTTGAGCTGTCCGCCGATCTGATTGATTAAGCTCGTCTTGCCGGCGCCGTTCGGACCTATGATGACGTGACGTTCGCCATTGCCGATGGCAAGACATATGTCATCCGTGACTACGAGCTTGCCGAAGGCGCAATTGAGATGGTCAAGCTCGAGCACGTTCACGGCTTCGCCTCCGCCCGGCGGAATTTCTGCACCGAGCCCCAGATGCCGCCGGGAAAGAACATGACGCAGCAGATAAAGGCGATGCCGATGATCAACAGCCAATGCTCGCTGTACGAGCTCACCACGTTCTTCATCAAAAGAAATACCGCGGCACCGATGGGAGGGCCGATCAGCGTGCCTGCGCCGCCGAGCATGGTCATGATCAGAATGTCGCCCGACGCGGTCCAATAGACGGCATCTGACGAGATAAAGCCATTATAGATGACGTACAGGCCACCAGCGAGGCCGGCAATGGCGCCAGCAATGGTGAAAGCGAGGAGCTTGTAAGCGCGCGTCGAATAGCCAATCGCCGCCATGCGCGGCTCGTTCTCCCGAATGCCGATGAAGGCATGACCGAGCGGCGCATTGATCAGCCGATGGAGGCCGAGATAGACGGCAACAAAGAAGACGAGCGTCATGAAATACATAACCAGCGAATGCGACAGGCTGAAGCCAAAGAAACTCGGCTGGGCGGAGAGCGCGATGCCGTCCGAGCCGCCGGTCACATCGCGCCATTTCAGCGCCACCGAGAACATCAGCTGGGCAAACGCCAGCGTCAGCATTAGGAATGGGATGCCGCCGGTACGGACGCAGAAGAAACCGATCAGCGCGGCGCCTGTTGCGGCGATCAACACCCCAGCGACGAGACCGAGCCAGGCATTGAGCTCGAATTGCGTCCCCAGCACTGCAACCGCATAAGCGCCGAGCCCGAAAAACGCCGCATGGCCAAGCGACATCAGCCCGGTGAAGCCGAGGATCAGATCGAGGCTCATGGCGAAGATCGCGAAAATAAAAATCTCGGCGATCAGCGCGCGGGGGTAGTCGGCGAGCCCAAACGGCAACACGACAAGGATCAAAAGCGCGATCAGCAACAAGGCGCGCGTTCTCGGCGTCCATGGAGCAATGGTACGGGCGATAGCCGACGGCGCCGCGTCCGCGTATTTGATGCCGAACAGCCCTTGGGGCCGGATCAACAGAACCATGGTCATGGCGAGGTAGATCAGAAACAACGCCAAGCTCTGCAGATAGGCCTTGCCAAACGTGTCGGCGATGCCGATCAGGAGCGAGCCGATGAAAGCGCCGCGAAGGCTACCCATGCCGCCGATTACAATGACGATAAAGGCCGGGATCAGAATATCAGTGTCCATGCCCGGATAGAGGCCGAGGACTGGACCTGCCGCTATCCCGCCCACCGCCGCCAGCGCCACGCCGAAGCTGAAGACGCCGGTGAATAGCGCCGGGACATTGGCACCCAATCCGGCGGCCATATCGGCGTTGTCGACACCTGCCCGCACCATGGCGCCGATGCGGCTCCGCTCGAGCAGCAGCCAAAGCAGAAGCGCGACGGCAAAGCCAAATCCGATCAAAAAAAGCCTGTAGGCAGAGAACACGCCAAGACCGATATGCAAGCTGCTTTGCAGCGACGGCGGCGTCGGCAAGGTCAGCACGACCTTGCCCCACACCGTCTGCACCAAGTCGTAAAACACGAAGGTAAAGCCGAAGGTCAACAGCACCTGATCCATGTGGCCGCGCGCATAGAGCGGCCGCAGAAACAACAGCTCCATCAAGACGCCGATCGCTACCACCGGTAACGGCGCAAGAAGAAACGCCAGCCAGAAGCTTCCGGTCAGATGAAAGATCGAAAGACCGATGAAGGCGCCCAGCATAAAGAATGAGCCGTGCGCCAAACTGACGACATTCATCAGCCCGAAGATCAGCGACAGCCCCGCCGCCATCAAAAACAGCAAGACGCCGTAAACGAGCCCATTCAGAAGCTGGGCAACCAGCAATTCCATGCGACCCTCGGCCCAGCTTCTGCTAAACGGCCCATGCGCCGTCTACCAAGCCTTGTGACCCGGGTCCTTCACGCCCTTGGCAGTGAACAAGGTCTTGGTTGTGATCTTGCCGCCGCTGTCGATGACTTGAGCAATATAGATGTCCTGGATCGGGTTATGCGTCGCCGGATCGAAGCGGAACGGCCCACGCGGCGCATCGAACCGTACCTTTCCCATCGCCTCGACCAGCTTGTCCTTGTTGGAGGTGTCGCCGTCGACCGCCTTCAACGCCTCGCCGATCACCCGTGCGCCGACGTAACCGTAATCCGCAAACAGGTCGGGCGCGGACTTATACTTCGACTCGTATTCTGCAACGAACTTCTTGGCTTCCGCGTTTTCGAGTGTATCGACGAAGGTCAGGGCCGAGATGACTCCGACTGCGGCTTTGCCCAACGCGCTGGCCGATTGCGAGTCGATCATGGTAAAGCCGGTAAGCGGCATCTTATCCTTTAGGCCGAACTCGGAATATTGCCGGATGAAGCGAACGGCGTCCGCGCCGGGCATGAAATCGTAAGTGACCGGCGGATTGATCGACTTGATATCTGTGAGATAGGCGCTGAAATCCGTGGTGCCGAGCGGGGGCCAGAATTCCTTGATCACTTTGCCGCCCTTGGCGAGATAGGGGCCCTTGAATGCCGCCATGACGTCGCGACCGCCGGCGTAATCAGATGAGGTGGTGACGACCTCCTTGCCCAGATTGTCATAGATATAACCCGCCATGGGCGTCGACAGCTGATAGGTCGAAATCGAGGTGCGGAATAGATAGGGATAGCGATCCCAGGTGATGGCGTCCGTGCCGGCTCCGGTGACGATATAGAACGCCTTCTGCTGTTTCATGTAATTGAGTACGGCAAGCGCCACGTTGCTGGCTTGAACGCCGAAAACCAGATCGACGCGGTCGCTCTCGGTCAGCTTCTTCGCCTTCTGCAAACCGATTTGTGGATTGAATTGGTCGTCTTCCTTGATGATCTCGATCTTGCGGCCGGCAACTGTCCAATCGATGCTGTCGAAATAAAGGTTCGTGGCGTTCCAATGGGCCTCACCAGCGTAGGCCAAACCGCCCGTGAAAGTGTTGATATTGCCGAGGCGGATCGGTTTGTTGACTTGCGCCAGAATCGGCGGCGCGGCCACGCCGGATGCCAGAGCCGCTCCCACGCCCGCTGCGCTTTTGATCAACTTCCGCCGCGATACGCCACGGCCAAGATGTTTTGTCATTGCATCCTCCCTAGCGGCGTGATCTCGGTTAGCGGAAGCGTATACTATGGACAGCCGCCCTTCAATCGCCACCGGCACTTTCCGCTTTATTGATCCGTTCCACGCGCACTTTATGATTGGAAGTTGGCCGAATCCCGCAAGAGCGGCTGGCATTCAAATGGCTACACCGGCATGAAATTGGAATTTGGCGTCTTCGATCACCTCGACCGCAACGACTCGCCGCTGCATGAATTTTACGAACAGCGGTTGCGCGTGATCGAAGCTTTTGATCGGCACAACTTCTATGCCTACCACGTTGCCGAGCACCATTTTACGCCGCTCGGGATGGCGCCTGCACCCAGTGTGTTCTTGTCGGCCATTGCGCAACGCACGAGCCGGTTGCGCTTCGGCACATTCGTCTATGCGCTGCCAGTTCATCATCCTTTGCGCGTAGTCGAGGAGATCTGCATGCTCGACCATATGAGCAGCGGGCGGCTCGAAATTGGCTTCGGACGTGGCTCCGTGCCCTTCGAGATTTCCTATTACGGGCAAGATGCCGATGCGCAGCAGCAGATATACGCCGAACGGCTCGAAGTGGTTCTCAAGGCATTCACCGTCGAGACGTTGAATTGGAACGGCCAATACGACCAGTTCCACAATGTTCCGATGGAGATTACGCCATTCCAGAAGCCCTACCCGCCGCTCTGGTACGGCGCTCATTCGCCGGCCAGCGCCGAGCGTGCCGCGCGGAAGGGCTTGAACATCGTCACCAATGATATGCCGGCCAACGCGCGCGCGATTGTCGAGCGCTATCGCGAAGTATGGGCGGCGACGCAGACAGCGGCCGCGCAGCCGAAAATGGGCATTGTGCGATTCATCGTGGTCGCGGACACCGATGCGACGGCCTTGAGCATCGCTCGGCGCGCCTATTTGCGCTGGCGGGAAAGCTTCACATACTTGTCGGAGCTCAATGGCACGCTGCCGGACTCGCCGTTGCGCGTTGCAAGCTTCGACGCTCTGATCGATCAAGGTCAGGCCATCGCCGGGGCACCGGATACGATCGCCTCCCGTCTTGCCGCGCAGGTCGCGGACATCAATGCCAATTACCTCGTGGGGCAATTTTGTTTTGGTGATCTCACACTTGATGAAATGCTCCATTCGGTCGAATTGTTCGCAACGCGGGTCATGCCGAGGCTTCGAGACGTAGCGGCAGATTAATTGGGCAAGTCTTGCCTCCGCCTGGGCGAGTTCAGGCGACGCAGGTCCACATTGATCCACTGTAAGTCAGCAACGCCAAGGTGCGTCCGCCGGCCAAGCTACCCCCGTCAGCCGCGGAGCTGCCCATCGATGACGCGGCTTGTTTCCCGCGCATTGCAAAAGTTAAGCTGCCTCTGAAATAGACCGCACAGCCGGTGCCGCGGATAAAGAGTTACGCTCGAACTCCGACGGGAAGAGATTCGGATGGGGAGGATGGATTGGCGGATTTGAAGCGCGACATCGTTACTCTGGCAGGCATCGACGTTGAGTTCTTCGAAGGCGGCAGCGGCAGCCCGCTGCTGTTTTTGCACGGCGCCCAGGGCTTTGCGCCTGAGCAGCCCTATGTGGCGATGTTGGCCGATCGTCGTCGGCTGATTGCCCCCTCGCATCCCGGCTTCGGCGCGTCCGCACTGCCACTCTGGCTCGACAGCATCGACGACATCGCGCATCTTTATCTGGAGCTCATGGACCGCCTGCGGCTTTCTCAGATCGACATCGTCGGCTGTTCGCTGGGCGGCTGGCTCGCCGCAGAGATCGCCACCAAGAGTCCGGAGCGTGTCGGAAAATTGGCTCTGGTCGGACCGGTCGGGGTCAAGCTTGGTCCTCCGGACAAGCTCGACATTCCCGACATTTTCGCCATGCCTCAGGACAAGGTGGCTAAGCTCGTCTTTCACGATGTCGAGAAGGGACGGCTCGACGTCACGCGGATGACTGATGAGCAACTTGCAACGATTGCCCGCAATCGGGAGACGACGGCGTTGTTGACGTGGGAGCCGTGGATGCACAATCCGAAGCT
>DATBHE010000068.1:0-27432 GCA_036557605.1 Pseudolabrys sp. | reverse complement strand
TAGCGGCATCATCGGGCCGATTCAGCCTTGGCAAGGACAAGCCGAAATAGCGGCCCGTAACGTTCACCGGGGAATCGCCCCTGGCACCCGCTACTGTCGGCGCACCACTGCCTCTACGGTGACAGCCGTTGAATGCCAAACCGCTATTGATTCTGCCGTTTCTTGACTTCCGCTCGCAGCCGAAACATGACGGCCGCAACCCAATTGCTAGCTTGGTCTTCGGAGTATCCCGCCTCACGAGCGGTTTCTAGGTAAGTCCGTTCCGCAATTCCAAAGGCTGCCGCGTGTTTGTCAGGAGGCATTTTCGCGATGCCTTCGGCAACTCGGGCAAGTCGGGCTATGGCCGTCTCCAGGGCCACTTCCTTGTCGGAAGATGCCGCCATTTGGCTTACCTCGCATTACTCGGCGGAATGCGACATTCGTGGGCCTCTAATTTAGAACGCCGCGTTTGGCTCGCACAGAGCGCGCCTATTCGGCGGTGGCCGCTCTGGTCGTTACGAGCAGCCTCATAATCGGCTCAAGGCAGGCGACGCCATCGTGCTCACCCGTGACCCGGGTTTGGTTCAGCACCAGTCCCCGGCAGAATTCATGCCAAGCGCGCTTCGCCAGAATTCGTCGCCGTTTACAGCCGAGACGATCTCAATGTTCGTAATGAAAGTGCACTGTGCATCGCCCTTCTTTGGTCGCGGAGCGGACACGATCGGCATTCCGCTTTAGCATAAAGCCAGCCAGCAATCGGGCGCCTTCATCGCTGTCGCGAATCTGATCGGCCGACGGTCGCTCATCAGGAAACTCAATCTTTTCACCGGGGTAGGTGATCACAATTTCCATCCGAAATTCGTCGAAGCTAGCACGCACCGCCATTGCCCCGTGGCTCCAGCAGTTTTCTGCGACGGCATCAACCAGCTGGATGACGCCAAAGCTCGCACGCTTCGCTACATCCGGGCGAGCGCCCCAGGTGTTGCTTTGTTTGATAAAGAAGTCGTCGATTTTTTGCGGGTCGATCTGTTCGCGCTCGATGAGCAATGTGGCGGTCTTCCGCACGCCGATGCGGAAAACAAGATTCAGCAGTAATGCAATAACGGTCGCTGTTACGAGTGAAGATCCGGCGATTGCTGCGATAGAGTCTGGGAGCAATTTGACGCTGTTCGGAAATATTTCCACTGTCAATCCACCAATGATGCCAAACGCCAGGACAAATGTGCGGCGCGCGTCGAGCATGCGCGACATCATGATCTGCAGGCCGTTAATGAGGATAAATGCGAGTGCGTATAGCAGCGCCGCCACCACCACAGGGCGCGGCATGATCGCGAGCATCGCAGTTAGCTTGGGACAAAAGCCCAAAGCAAAGAACACGGCGGCTGCTGCGAGCGCGACGTTGCGGCTCGCGACACCTGTCGCCGATGCGAGTCCCGCGCTTGGCGTTGAAGTATTGGTTCCAAAAGTGCCGAAGAGCCCAGCGACTACAGTTGTTACTGCATCGGCAAGTACTCCTCGGGTGACCGACTGCATGTCTGGACGAACCCAGTTCGCGTCATTCATCTTCTGACAGATGGTGACTGTGCCCGCGGCTTTCATTGCCGCCGCAACACTGGCAATCGCGAACGGCGCCATGAGCGTAGCATCGAACGACCAGGCGACGTGGCGGACATGGGGAATGCCGAGCCACTGGGCTCGGAAAACAGGGTCGAGCAGAGGTAGAGTCAGCACGCCCGTTGCCAATGCACTGATGTAACCAATAATCAGCCCGATGAGGGCGCATAGCATGCGTGCTAACCCTTTTGCCCAGATGTTCAGCGCCGCCATGCTGCCAAGTGTAGTCGCCGCGACCGCCCATTCCGCGCCGCTGACCGGTCCAGCAGTCGGACCGAGCATCTGACGCATTCCAGCGATTCCGATGGTTACGCTGATCATGAAGATGACGAGGCCGGATAGCTCGACAGGCAGAAAAGTGCGAAGTCGATTCAGCAATGGCGCAATTACGGCCTCGAACCCACCGGCAAATAGTGTCATGCCGAACGCTAGCGGCAATCCGCCGATCCGCGCTGCTATTATGCAAGGTGCAAAATAGGTAGCAGTAAAGGTGGACGGCAGCATTAAACCTGAGCCAATCGGCCCAAGTCGCAGAACTTGAATGATCGTGCCGAACGCGAGCACCATCATACCGATAGCCAGCATGTCCTCGACCACAGGGATAGGGGCGCCAACCAAGCGACAAATCAGCAGTGGATAGACGAGATTGATAGAAATCAGCCCGACGTGCTGGAGACCGTTCGAGAGCGCAATACCGGCGCTCAGTCGATCGTCGGCGCCATAAATGAGCGCAGCTGGTTTTTTTGTGTTCGGAGGGAGAACGGGGTCTCGATATGCGTGCGCCAGAAATCGAGCGATTAATTTTTTTTTGCGAAATCGCTTTGGCGTGAGGCCGACTAGATCGGAGGAGGGGCTTCTCCCCTCCTGCTCTGGAATTGCGGCGCTGTTCATTGCATGCTCGCAATACTCTCTTCTCGGGTTGAATAAACGGGAAGGAGTTCGTCGAACGCCCCGATATCGAAAAGCCGCTTTACCTCACCCGATATACCGCAGAGCGCCAGCTTGCCGCGCTTCTCCAACGTCGATTTCTTGGCGATCAGCAACTGCCGAAATCCGGCGCTGCTGATGTAGCTGATGCTGTTGAGATCTATGACAAGCTGATGACGGCCTATGTTCAGCAGGTTTATCACGCGCTCGCCGAATTCCTTCGCCGTGACACTGTCGATGCGGCCGCGGGGCTCCAGGATCGTCACGGAGCCCGCCAGTTGTTCGATGACATCCATACTTGCCTCCCGCGTGGAGCTTACACGATCTTTTTGCGCATGTTGAGCCGATTAATACCGCCTTGCCGGACATAGCGCACTTCGTCCATGAGGTGTCGAATGAAATGTATACCGAATCCGCGATCGCGAGTGGGAGAGGTCAGATCCAGTGCAGGTGCCGATAGAGGATCGAATGGTCGGCCATCATCCTCAACCGTCGCTCCCACGCTGCCAGGCTCATAATCGAGCCGTACCAGTATCGAGTGATCGCGCGCGTCCCCGTAAGCGTAGCGGATTATGTTGCTAAGCGCTTCATCGAGCGAAACCCCTAGAGCAACCAAGAACTGTTCCGGTAGGTCATGCTTTGCACAAAATTCGCTCACGATTTCCGCGACGGATGCGACTTCGGCAATGCGGTTCCAAATGCGCGTCTCGACGTGGCAGGCAGTCATCAAAGTTCTCCGGCGGGTCTTGGCGCTCTAGGTAGCGCTATACTATGAAATGATCGTAACTTGGATCAATCGTCAAAAAACAAGTAGAGGGCTATTGTGAACCGGAAGGCCACCAATTGAACAGCCTGGTGGTCGGTGCCGGAGCCGGGACGACGGTGCACTTAGGCGAGCCGCTGATGAATTTTCCAATATCCAAGGCAGCCATCATTGAGCAGTTGCGCGGGCATGTTGCCTTTGGCCAGCTGTCTGACGCTACGCTCACGATCCTGGCCGAAAGTAGTGATTTACTGCACTTCGCGCCCAAAGCTGCCCTGATGCAGCAAGGCGAGGCCAGTGATTCCGCATTTTTTATTCTCGCTGGCGAGGCCGACATTCTGGTCGAAACCGCCTATGGGCAGGTTTCGATCGCCCGTGGCACGCCCCACATGCTCATTGGCGAGATCGGCGCATTCAGCGATTTTCCTCGGATCGCCAGTGTGCGTGCGCACACATCGGTCGAGGCCTTGCGGATCAAACGCGAGCTGTTGTTGGAGCTCGGCCGTACGAGTCCGCAACTGCTGTTGTTCGTCATTAGTCAGTTGGGCGGACGTTTATCGCGATTGAATCGAGCCATCGGCTTTTACGCCAATGCCTTGACCGCCCTCGAACGCAACGATTTTGACCCGAAGTTGCTCGACGACTTACTCAGTCCAATGCCGGAACTCGTGGATTTTTCCCAATCATTTCTCCGGCTCGCTGAACAGATTACCTTCAAGCGCCGGCACTTAGAGGAGATGGCCAATGCGGCCGCGATCCAGCGCTCGATGCTGCCGCCTCCGTTTAAAGCGGACAATGGCTTTGCGGCCGTCGATCTGTATGGCGAGTTGCGTCCTGCGCGCGAAGTCGGTGGGGATTTCTTCGACTATTTCACGATAGACGAGCGGAAGCTCGCAATCAGCATCGGCGATGTATCGGGCAAGGGCGTACCAGCTTCGCTCTTCATGGCTATGGTGCAGTCTCTGGTCCGAATCATGGTTAGGGAGGGCGGCGACCTTGGGTCAGCGCTCACCCGAGTCAATAATCTACTTGCTGCCCACAACGAAGAGTCGATGTTCGCTACGGTCTTCTGCGCGGTCATCGGAGTTGACACGGGTGACGTCATCTACTGCAATTGCGGACATAACGCGCCGTTGTTGCTTCGCCGGGGAGGAGTGATGGAGCGCCTGACGCCTACGGCACCGCCGTTGGCTGCATCTACCCGTCCCTCGCTCAGGACGGCCACCCTGCAGCTCGGCGTCGGAGATTATCTGGTCGGCTTCAGCGACGGGCTGCCGGAAGCTATCAACGCGCGGGGCGAGTTCTTCGGCGATCAGCGGGTCGAGCAAGCCGTGCGCGAGCACGCCAAAACCGGAGCTCGAGATTTGATCCGCGGCATCCTTGAACGGATGGCTGACTTTGTCGGCAGCGCACTGCCGTATGACGACATTGCCTGCCTTGGCTTAGTTTTCCGCGGGTCAGAGGCCTGATTACCAATACGTTCCACTTGGTCTCATTGGAGCATTTTTCGCTTTGCGAGGTGCCCCCACGACAATAAGTGAAAAGTGGCAATTTGTGCTGGGCATCACATCATATCGCTGCCGACCCAGTAGATTGGGCACAACCTAGCCAAGGAGCTGTGCGATGAAGGCCTATGGGAAGTTTGCAAAATCAGCCGCAGTTGCCGTCACGTTCGTTGCGATTGGTCTCGGTGTGCAGCAGTTGAATGCTCGAGCGACTTCAGCTGCTGTCGGCACTCCTTCCAAGGAAATCTCGTCGATTGCGCCGCTCGAAATGATGCAGTCCGTGGGACAGCTGCCGATCACGATAATCGACGATTACATCTGACGCGCGACGGTAGTGCCGCGGTCGCGCGAATCAGCGGACTTGGAGCGTCTGGCTGTCGCCTTTGAGCGAAGCGGACGGTCGGAAGGCTTCGCATCTACTGACGTCAGGGAGGGGGCGGCCGGACGGGGATTTGACGCCGTGGTCTCGCCCTGACTTTCAGCTGGCTTGTGGATCACCGAACCGGCTCGGGGAAGCACATCTCGCCCTTCCGAAGAAAGGCGTTCCTGCGGGCCTGCAAAGCCCGCCAGCTTGCCTTTGAACGCCTCCTCGACCTGGCGGGCATCTGCAGTCGTTAGGCCGTTCTTGGCCCGCATGTTGCAGTAGGCCCACAGAGCCGCCTCGTCTGCCGAGCCGATCTCGGCCACCTGGGCCACAAGACGATCTCGTAATTCGGTCGAAGCCCCAGGCTCCAGAACAGGCCTGGGGCTTGTTTTTGTCTTTGCATTCCCAGCCGATTGCGGGCTCCAGTTGGTGTGGCCGTTAAGGTGAGACATTTTCCTAACAACTCGTATCTGTTGAAGCGCAGACACAAACGTCGTCGACTACCGATGCGTTAGCTGGCAGCGCATGGAAAGCGCGGCGCAGGTACTTTGGGCTGTAAGGGTGCGAGCAGTGCGAGAGGTTGAGCTCGTCGAGCGCAGGGCAACGGGCGCTTTCTATCCTATTTGCGTGTCATATCCTGAGACGCAACCAAAACCCTGCCATCGTATGGAACGACCTCGAAAGCTTCGCTCGATGGGACGGTCCTCTTGCACAAGGTAATTTAGATGAGGCCACTTCGATAGCCAGCCAATATGCGCTCGAGCACCCGGCGACGCCTAGTCGTGGCCGACCTGCAAGGTCAATCAAATTCCCGATGCACTGGTGGATGCCAAGTACGCCAAGTGGTCTTGTTGGCGGCGTAGGTTGGCCCGCGATCGAAGCGGACGAGCCAACGCCTGCTGCGCAGATTGTCACTCGAAGGTTTCCGCGCCAGTCAATCGGGAATCTGCTGCGGGATTCGCAGCGTCACCGTCGTGCCTTCTCCGGGCCCCGATTGAACGGCGATCGATCCCTTCAGCGCCATTGTGACGATGTTATGGACGATGGCCATGCCGAGTCCGGTGCCACCTTTACTGCGTCCGGTAGTAAAAAATGGATCGAAAATCTTGGGCAGATGCTCGATGGCGATGCCGCGTCCGAAATCGCGAACCTCGACCACAAACGAGGGTCGTGACGACGGCCCGTTTTCGGCGCTGATGGCGATGGCCACTTGGCCGCCTGCCCCGTCAGGATAGGCGTATCGTTCGACGTTGCCGAGGAGGTTGAGCAAAACTTGGGTGAGACAGCCGCGGAAACCCAGCCAAACGCGTTCGTTCGGCGCCAAGCCGTTTCGAATCGCCATCGTGAGCTTGGCCTCGCGCGCGTTAATCTTGAACAGGCCGACGACTTCATCGACGACCGCGACCAAGTCGAGCGGCTCCAGGGTGTCGCTGATTTGACCGACGGATAGCTTCTTGAAATCCAGAATGAGCTTGTGCGCGCGCCGAACGTTGGCCTCGATCAATTCGACCGCCTCGTGAACGTCGTCGATGTGCGCGCGCGCCTTGGCGTCAATGCCGAGCGATGCCGACAGATCGCCGCCGAGGCGGCCTTTGACGATGCTGACCGCGGTGTTGACGGTGCCGAGGGGGGTATTGATTTCGTGGGCGACACCGGCGACCATTTCCGCGAGCGAGCGGTATCTCGCCAGCTCCATTTCGGTGCGGATGGCCTGCTGCTGCTGCATCTCCCTGAACACCCGCTCGCTCGTCGTTCGCACCGCGGAGCTCAGATTGGACAGCACCGTCGCCAGGAGCTGCGGCGATTGCGACAGCAAGCCGATAAACGCCTGGCGCTTCAGGATAAAGAAATCGCAGGGCGTAAGCGTCTCAACGCTTGCCGAGCGCGGCTCGCCGTCGATCAGCGCAAGTTCGCCAAAATATCCGCCGGCGGCCACTGCGTGCAGATCGACTTCGGTGCCGTCATCGTCGCGTTTGTAGATTCGCACGCTGCCGTCCAGAATGACATATAGCCCATCCGAAGCATCGCCCTCCCGGAACACGAGCCGGTCCGCTGCCAGCGTCCTGGTATGGCCTGCGGCGACGATTGGTCTCAAATCTTGGGATGCAAGCCCTGCGAACAGCGGCACCGTGGTCAGCGAAGTTTCGACAGCCGTCCGCGCTGAAGCACTGCCGCCGGGGCGGCGGTCAGGGTGTTGGGCTGGCCTCACGGCAGCGTCAATGGGTGTGCGCCGCGAGCCTGCAGATGGATGCCAGAACCTTGGTGAAATTCAGCAGCACCACGGTGTCGGCCGGGCTCGGCGTGCTCGGGAAGCGGCCAAGGTGCCAGACGTCGCCGTGCTTGTCGGTTGCCGCAGCCTTTACGAGATGACTGTGCCCATCCTGTGCGTAAGCGTCGCCGTTCGGATTCAGCGGCTGCAGGCCAAGCCCTATTAGCCGATTCCTCTCGGCGAGGGCATCCGGCTCGCTATAATTGCCGCCGAGTAACCGGTCGCCCTCGAACAGCCCGACCTTGATCTCGTAGCCGTTGGCTCGATTCGACCCCGGCGGACCGATGGCGATATGACCAAGCACCTGTCCGATCGCCTGCTGGATGTCCTGGATCGAATTGGAAGCGGCCATGGCGCGGCCGATCACATCGAATTCGAGGATCGCCATGCTGGCGGAATCAAACTGCCGTATGCCGGCCTTGACCAGCGAATAGAGCTTGTCCTCGCTCATTTCGCTCTTAGCAAAATAACCGTTGATGTCGTAGCGGTCGATGACATCGCGCTCCGGTGCAAGCCCTGGCTGGCCGGTGCGAATATAAATTTGGGTCAATCTGTTCAGCAGGGTTTCGCGGATGTGTTGACACAACTCGAGCCCGGCGTGGTTGGTTTCCATCACCACGTCGATGAAGGCCACGCTGACATAGGGAAGTGGCGATCCGTTGAGCGGTCCGTTGAGCAGTTCTATCGCCTCGGCCTTGCTCGAGGCGGTGAACAACTTGATTGGCACGCCGTCGATGACAAAGTTCTTCATCGCCAGCTTCGAAACCGCAAGCACATCGGAATCGTCGTCGACGAGTAGGACCGGCCACTCAGTCTGGAACATTGCACGCTCCTCGCGCTGCTAAGACATGGCGGCCGCATGAAAGGTTCCGCGCGGCGAGCCGGCCGTCGCTCTACTCGCCTCTGATTAAAACCTTCGGCGGCGGATTTCTCGCCGGGATCGGCTCTGGAAGGCGCTTGCGTGCGCTGGGCTAGCCGCCACTGATAGGTAACTTAATTCCCGTCTAACGAGGTGGCTTGGACGAGAGAGAACGATTGCTTGGCTGAGAAGGAAATCGGTTGGCTTTCGGGCCGATATCGCTAAGATGGGTTGCAGTACGCGGCCATGGACGCCAAAATGTCCGCGCTGTCTCGGCGCTCAGCTTCGATACCGATGTTTCAGTTCTCGACCGACGTGTTTGCGGAGCGCGAGCGAGTGTCGGCATGGCGCGAGGTATTCGGCCGCACGGTCTGCAGCCTTGATATCGAGCCGTTGGAGCCCGCCACTTTCACTTCCGAAGCGACGGTGGGCCAATTGCCTGGACTGGGGGTGCTGTTCGGGTCGAGCGACGCCATGGCGCTCACCCATACCCGGCAGTTGATCGTCGACGGCGATCTGTCGTTCATGGCCGCGCCGACCTGCCGCTATTGCGCGTCGCAACTTGGCAGAACCGTCGAGCTTGAGCCGGGCGCGGGCGTGCTGATGACCAACGCCGAGGTCGGCAGCATGAACCTTGCCGCGTCGTCGCGTTTTGTCACATTTCGCGTGCCTCGGGATGCGATGGCGTCCCTGGTGCGCGACGTTGAAGCTGCCGTGGCGCGCCGCATCCCGGCCGACAATACCGCGCTCAAACTGCTTGTCGAATACCTCGAAGGTTCTCGCGCAACGGGGGCGCTGACGGCGCCGACGCTGCAGCAGGTCGTGGTGACCCACATCCACGACCTGCTCGCGATCGCGCTCGGCGCCACGCAAGATGCTGCCGAAGTCGCCTATGGCCGCGGCATGCGCGCGGCGCGGCTGCATGCGGCAAAGACGCTTGTCCGCCGGCAGATCGGGCGCCATGATCTTTCAGTCAGGAGCGTGGCGGCGAAGCTCGGTGTCACGTCCCGCTACGTGCACATGCTATTTGAGGCTGAGGGCGTTTCTTTTACGGAATTCGTGGTCGACCGGCGTCTCGAGCGCGCCGATTGCATGCTGCGCGATCCCCGGCTGAGCCACCGGACGATCAGCGCCATTGCGTTCGAGGCCGGCTTCAGCGATCTGTCGCATTTCAACCGCGTATTCCGCCGGCGTTTCGGCAAGACACCTTCGCTGGCGCGCCGTGCCGAAGAGTAGCGTGCACGGATAGCTCTTGTTAACCGGCAGCTTGGTTGGACGCAACCCATAGCCGTCTTACCAGCGCGTTGCCTTTTCCTCTTCCTTCCGATCGCGCGGCCCACGCTATTCAAGCGGACTTTTTGAACAACCGCCCCCAGCGGCTGATCCAGTGTCCTCGTTCCAGCGTGGTGGCGACGACCTAAAAATCGTTTACTCTTTGTAAAACGACCAATTTTCTAAGGAAGCGACTGGGATTTTGCCAGAACGAAATTCTAAGACCAATGACCACGACATTTCATTGGGCTGTTTTACATAGGAGATAGACTTACATTCGAAAATTTTATATTTTCACAGTTTGCTCGCAAACGGGGACGGCGTCCTTGATTGCAAAAAGGTCAATGTCGCCTTCGCTTCGTGATAGCCGTAAGTCGAAACGGCGGCTAATCGATTATCCCGCGTGGCTAATGCTCGACGCTCGTCGGCAACCTGTTCAATGTATGATCAGAGATATGTCGGACACCGGTGCACGCCTTATGATCACTTCTCTCACCCCGTCGATCAAAGCCTTGCCGCAGAGATTTACGCTGTGGCTGGACAAAAACGGCAAAGTGAAACGCGAATGCGAGATCGTGTGGACTCATGCGGACTACGTCGGGGTCCGTTTCGTTGCGCGACGATGATTCGCGGCCACGAACTGCATGTCGAGCCGCCGTTGTCAGACCGATCCCGGCGCATCGGTCGCCCAAATTGGTTTGATCCTAGTCTGGATCGCCCAAAAGGTCATGGGTGGCAGAGCGTGACTTCAGCGCAGCGCAGATTGCCAATGGCAGCCCGCTTGAACTATGGTTCAGCAGATACCTGTTGACTAGCCCTCGTGGGCGCCATGCCGCGGGAGTGGGTTTTGCAAGCCTGGAGCAAACCGAACAGGATCGCTACCGCGCTCGGTCTGACGGCGCTGGCTTGCGGTGCGGCGATTTATTACGTCGGCATCGGCTATTTTGCTGCGGCGAGCGAGCCGCCTCAGATCAAGAAGCAAAGCCCGGCATCCGTGGCGGCGCTCGGCCGGATCGAGCCGCGTAGCGAAATCGTCAATCTCGGCGCCGGCGTGTCGCCCGACCGCCTCGACTCACTCACTGTGGCGCGTGGCGATTTCGTCAAAAAGGGCCAGGTGCTCGGCTATCTGGGCGGCTACGCCGAGCAGATGGCGCAGCTCGACATGTACCGCGCCCAGCTCGACGAGGCCCGCAAGCGTCTTGAGACCGAAGTCGAGTTCGATCGCGCAAGGATCGACGCTGCCGAAGTACACCAGCGTCAGATCGAAGAGGTCTCGCCCCAGCGCATCGCGGCACAGCAGGCGAGCATTGCCAGTCTTGAAGCGAAGCTTGGCAACGATAATGACATTCTTACCGCGCAGGTGCTGCTGTTCAGCCAAGGCTCAACATCGCGTCGCCTAAGTGAGGATCAAAAGGCGATGGTGGCGCAGGACAAGGCGAATTTGGCATCGGCGCGGGCGCGATTATCAGAACTGCAGCACCAATTCGAGGTCGATCGCATCGATGCTAGGGTGCAGCTCAGCATGGCCCGCGCACAGCTTGAGCGCGCTCAAGCTGAGGTGCCGATCGCGTCCCTTGAACGGCGAATCGTCATGGCCGAAGCGCACGCGCGACGGCTGATGCTATTAGCGCCCATCGACGGCCGCATTCTCAACATCAGGATCCTGCCCGGCGAGGATGTCGGGAACGGTCCGGTACTGACGATGGGTGACACCAACGGGATGCGCGCTGTTGCCGAAGTCTATGAGACAGACATTTCCCAGGTGCGTATCGGTCAGCCCGCGACCATCAGCAGCCGCGCCCTGCACCGCCCGGTTAGCGGCAAAGTCGCGCAGATCGGCAATATGGTATTCAAAAACGACGTCCTTAACGTCGACCCCGCAGCGCGCGCCGATGCCCGCGTCATCCAGGTCTGGATCGATCTTGACGAGCCGAAGCTGCTTGAGTCGCTCACCGATCTGACCGTCGTCGTGATCATCAAAACCGACGAAAGCGGCGGGGCCGTTGCGAGCTCAGGCGGTCCGTGAACGCGCTCGTCGCATGGCGCATGCTCACCCATGAGAAGGGCCGAAGCGCGCTCGCCATCGGCGGCATTCTCATTGCTATTCTCTTGATCTTCCTGCAGCTCGGCTTCTACAGGGGCGTGCCCGAGGGCGGCCTTCTGTTCTATAATGCTATGCGCTTCGACCTGATGTTGGCGTCAGAAAGCTACGTCTTCGAGGCGCAATCATCCACTTTCCCGCGGCGCCGACTGTACCAAGCCCTGGCGCTACCGGAGATCGCCAGTGCGACCGCGCTCTATCACGGCAGCGGTCGATGGCTGAACAGCGAGGGCGGACTCGCACGCGACGTATTCGTCATCGGTTTCCGTCCGGGCGATCTCGTTTTCGATCTACCGGAGATAACCCGCCAGCTCTCCGTCCTGCGCCAACCCGACACGATCCTGGCCGATGCTGGTTCACGTCCCGAGTTTGGCGCGCTCGTTGCCGGGCGCCAAGTTGAAATTGAGCAGCGCGCCGTCACGATTGGCGGTCTCTATCATCTCGGCACCGGCTTTGTCGGATTGGGCGTCGCCGTCACCAGCGACCTCAATTTTATCCGGATGTTTCCCGGTCAGGATTTGGGCGAAGTCAATCTCGGCCTGCTCACGATCAAACCGGGCGCTGATGCGAACCGGACAGCAGCACGGCTGCGCGCTATTATGCCGGCTGACACCCGCGTATTTACTCGCCAGGAACTCGTCGACCATGAGACGAAGCATTGGGTCACAGAGACCTCGACCGGATTGATCTTCGGCTTCGGCGCAATCGTCGCATGCGTGGTCGGTTTGGTCATTCTTAATCAGACGCTGACAACGCAGATCACGCGCCAGCTGCCGCAATATGCAACCTTGAAAGCCATAGGTTACAGCGACCGGGCTCTCGGCCGGATTGTTGCGACACTGGCGGTGATGATGGCGACGATCAGTTTCATCCCCGCCGTGCTGCTTGCGCTTGTCATCTACCGGATCGTGCGCCAAGTGACACTTTTGCCGATCGGCATGACGGCGGCGCGATTCGTAGCGGTACTGGCGATCGCCTGGGGCATGTCGATGCTATCTGCGTTTATCGCCCTGCGGACGCTGCGCCGCGCCGATCCAGCGGAGCTGTTTTGATCATGCTGGTGCCATACCGATGCCAGGAGCAGATCGGCCGTTTCGTCCAGGCGATGCACCGCATGTTATCATTTCGCGAAGCCGCGCCTGGCCGGCAAGTGCCGCTGGCGTGGCGGAACGTAATGGCTGACAAGCGACGACTGCTTCGTTCGATCAGCGGCATTATGTTCGCTGTTATCCTGATGCTTCTGCAACTCGGCTTCCGCGATGCCTTTCTCGATAGCGCGCTGCAAATCATCCGGCAGATCGACGGTGATATTTTTCTCAGCAGCGCGACGAAATTTCGCTTTGGCCGCAAAGATTCGTTCTCGCGCAGGCAGCTTTATGCTGCGCGTGCGGTGGCCGGTGTCGCCTCGGCGCGCCCGCTTTATGGTGCGACGTCACTTTGGAAGAACCCGCAGACGCACAAAACCTACAACGCTCAGATATGGGCGTTCGATCCAGACCAGCCGGTCTTCCTTTTTCCGGCGTTGGCCACACACCTCACCGAGCTGCGGCAACCTGACACCGCTCTGTACGATGCGCGGGCACGCCGCTTCTTGGGCGTCGCGGCGGCAGGCACGATAACGGAATTGGGCTTGCGCGAAATCCACGTTATTGGCGTCTTTTCACTCGGCCCAGACTTTACCACCGACGGCAGCATAATTATGAGTGACCGCAATTTTTCAAAATTCTCTGCATCCCATGTCATGGCCGCAAACGAGCTCCCCGATGTGGAATTCGGTGTGGTCAAGGTGCAGCCGGGTTACCGCTTAGCCGAAGTCCAGGGCAGCTTGCGGCAAGCCTTGCCGGCTAGCATCGCAGTGCGCACCAAAGATGAGCAACTCGCGCTTGAGACGGCCTTCCAGAATAGCGTGTCGCCAGCGGGACCGATATTCTTGCTTGGCACCGCTATCGGCTTTTTCGTCGGGATGATGATCTCGTACCAGGTGCTTTATACGGATCTGTTTGATCAATTGCATCAATATGCGACACTGAAGGCGATCGGCTACGATAATAGGTATTTAGTGCGAGTAGTGCTCGGGCAGGCGGCGCTCTACGCATTCGCCAGCTTTGTGCCGGGTTGCGCAATTGCTCTGTTACTCTATGGCCTCATTGGCCAAATCGCACTGCTCCCGCTGCACATGACTGCCACCATCATCTCCGGCAGCTTCGTGCTGACGCTGGGTATGTGTTTGCTAGCGAGCGCGGTGGCTGTCCGGCGCGTGCTTGCTTTCGACCCTGCGGATCTATTCCGATGAGCAATTTTGCAGGTTCGGATAACCCGCCTACGGTTAGAGTGGATTTTGTCAGCCACTTCTACGGCGAGGGAGAGTCGCGCAACCAGGTGCTGTTCGACAATTCAATCGAAATTGAAGCTGGTCAGCTCGTCGTGATGACGGGGCCGTCTGGCTCAGGCAAGACGACACTCCTTACTCTAATCGGCGCGTTGCGGTCGGTTCAGTCCGGCCGCATCGAGGTGCTTGGCCGCGAAATCTCGGGCCTACGTGGCAGTGATGTCGTCGCCGTACGACGCAATATTGGATTTATATTCCAGATGCATAATCTATTTGATTCACTGACTGCGCTTGAAAACGTCAAGATGGCCATGCAAGTTGGGCGCTGCGAACCTGCGGAGATGCACCGCCGCGGCTCAGAAATCCTCGAGCGGCTCGGGCTGGGCCATCGTATTGACTACAAGCCGAAGGCGCTGTCGGGAGGTCAGCGCCAGCGCGTAGCAGTGGCGCGAGCGCTGGCTAACAGACCGAAGCTGATCCTAGCCGACGAGCCGACCGCAGCGCTCGACAAGGAGGCGAGTCGTATCGTCGTCAATCTGCTCAAGAAGATGACTGTCGAGGAAGGTTGTAGCGTCGTGATGGTCACTCATGACAATCGGGTCCTCGAACTTGCCGATCGCATTGTCAACATGGTCGACGGCAGGATTAAGTCCGACGTGGTACTGCGCGACGCTTTGATGATCTGCGAATTCCTGCGCACGGTTGAGTTGTTCAAGCATCTCGGCCCGACTGAGATCACCAATATTGCCGAGAAGATGACGCGCCGCCTTTATCAAAAGGGTGAGACCATCATCCGCGAGGGCGATCCAGGCGAGGAATTCCTGCTGATTGGCGAGGGTCTGGTCGAGGTACGCAAAGCGGGCACCGACGGGCAGGAGCGTCATGTCGCCACTCTCGGCGCCGGCAAGTTTTTCGGTGAACGCGCGCTGCTCGTCGACGAACCACGTAATGCCACTTGCGCGGCGGCGAGCGACCGAGTGGAAGTGCTTGCCCTGGGTAAAGCCGACTTCGCGCTTGCGATTGAGTCGAGTGCCGACTTTAAAGACCAAATACAGGCGGTATATTTTCAACGCCAATAGGCCGCGCAGCTTATAGAATGGAGTGTTCGGGCGATGCATGACGTTTCACTGGCGCCATGGCTGCTGTCGCTGCGGGGGTGCTCTCGCGGCTTACTGCCGTTCGGTTTTTCGTTCTGCCAGACCCACCGTCAGTGTAAAAAGCGGATGTCTGCTGATACGCGAGTCTGGCCATGATCCTACTTACCGGCGCGAATGGTCATCTCGGGGCAAATCTGTTGCGACGGCTGCTGGCCGATGGCATCAGGGTGCGCGTTCTGCTGCGGCCGCAGAGCGATAATTCGACAGTAGACGATCTCAAGGTCGAGCGGGCTTACGGTGACTTGCGGGATCCCGAGTCACTCCTCGAGGCTTGCAGGGGATGCGAGGCGATCTACCATTGTGCGGCACAAGTCTCCACGGTGTCGCGCGGCGAGCAGGAACTGTTCGCCTGCAACGTGCTGGGCACGCGGCACCTGCTGCGTGTCGCCATCGACAGTGGCGTCAAGCGAGTGGTGGTGTCTGGCTCTTTAAGCGCCACTGGTCATTGCCCAGACCGGCCTACCGACGAAACGGTGCCGTTCGACCCGTTTCAGCCCCATCTGCCATATTCTGTTAGTAAGGCGGCGGTCGAACACGAGTGCCTCAAGGCCGTGGCCGAAGGCCTCGATGTGGTGATTGCAGTCTCTTGCGCCATTCTCGGGCCATACGACTTCAAGCCCTCGCGCATGGGCCAGCTGCTTATCGATTATGCCAATCGCCGCCCCGGCGCCTATGTGGCAGGCGGTTTCGAATTTGTTGCCGCTCGCGACATTGTCGAAGGCCATTTGCTTGCGATGAGCAAAGGCCGAGCAGGGCAGAAATATATTTTCAGCACGGAGTTCATGACAGTTGATGCACTATTTGCGTTATTTGGCGAGATCACAGGGCAACCGAAGCTGCGGCTGCGGCTGCCAGCGCCGATCATCGCCGGCATGGCCGAAGCTGGTGATTTCTTCTATCGCAACTTTCTGCCGGGACGGCGGCAGCTGTTGACGCCCGCAGCCGTGCGGCTGTTGCGCATGGGCCGGCGGGCCGACACTGGCAAAGCGCAACATGAGCTCGGCTATCGGCCCAGTTCGATTCGTGAGGCGGTGCGGGAGGCCTACGATTGGTTCGTGGCGAGTGGCGTTATAGAGACGGCGCACTCGCCTCGGCGTAGCGGCAGCGCAATTGCGGCTTCCAGCGCTCAAGCCAAGGCGAGGTCGCCTTAATGAAAGGCAAAGTGCCGGAGCGCAGCAAGCCAATCCCGCGCCTCGCTGGCGGCCTGCCGCTACTCGGGCATGCGCTTGAGTTTCGTCGCGATCCAGTGCGGCTTTTGCAGCGCGGACGCGATCGACACGGCGATATCTTCCAGCTCTCACTATTCGGCAGACAGGTGCATGTGCTCACCGGGGCCGCCGGCAATGAGGCCTTCTTCAAGGCTCCTGATTCCGTGCTGAGCGCTCGGGAAGCTTATCAGTTCACCGTACCCATCTTTGGTAAAGGTGTGGCCTACGACGCCAGTCCGGAACTGATGGAGCAGCAGCTTCGACTCGTGCATCCGGCGCTGCGCGATGAGAAGATGCAAAGCTACGCGCAGTTCATCGTGCGTGAAGTCGAGGCCTACCTCGATGGCTGGGACGAGAGCGGCACCATCGACCTGCTCAGCGCCATGACGGAAATCACCATGCGTACGGCCGGGCGCTGCCTGATAGGGTCTGAATTCCGCGCTGATCTCGCTGTCAAGTTTGCGGGCCTATACCACGATCTCGAAGGCGGCATTAACGTCGCAGCATTCTTTGCGCCGAATATCCCGTTGCCGGCGATGCGCCGACGCGATCGCGCCCGGCGCAAGGTCGCGGCGTTGATGTCCGAAGTTATCGCCGCACGCCGCGCTACAGGCAAGGGCAGCGACGATTTTCTCGATGCATTGACGACAGTGCGTGACAACGATGGCAAGCCGCTGTCCGACGATATGATAACTGGTTTGCTCTTAACATTATTGTTCGCGGGCCAGCACACCAGCGCCGTGCTCGCGACCTGGACCGGCATCTTGTTGTTGCAGAATCCGCACCAGTTCGCAACGGTATTGGCCGAGCAGGCCACAGTGTCGCGCACTGGAGGCTTGACGTTCGCGACGCTCAAGCAACTTGCGCAGCTCGATCGCAGCGTCAAGGAAGCCGAACGACTTTACCCGCCGCTGGTCATGCTCATGCGTAAGGCGCTTGAGAATTTTCAATTCGACGGTTACCTCGTGCCGGCAGGCGATTTGGTGCTGGTCTCACCCGCAGTATCGCATAGGATTGCGTCGATTTTCGCCGCTCCGGATTGTTACGACCCTGAGCGTTTCGCGACGCCGCGCGAGGAGGATCGTTCCACCCCCTACGCACTGATCGGCTTTGGTGGCGGCAAACATCGCTGCATTGGGCTCGCATTTGCCTATCAACAGGTCAAACTGATCTGGAGCGTGCTGCTGCGCCGTTACACATTTGCTCTCTTCAGCCGCGATCAGCGTCCGGATTATGCCACGTTCGTGGTTGGCCCCCGCCAGCCGTGCTTGGTCCACTATTGCCGCAACCCGCAGCGACCGGCTCACCCTATCGCCGTGGAATAGCTCAAGGCGCGATACCATCATTGTGGTGCGTCCGATGAAATAATATGATGACGGGTGCTGCTGGCCCGTTGGAAGCTTCACGGGGGCGAACGGTATGCAAGGGCTATTGAGCGGTGTGGCCGACCAACGCGCGCCACCGCCTTTCTCAGCCGCGCGTAATGCGCGCGAGAAAGCGCGGGCGGCAGGCCTGCATCCCGACTATTGGTATGCCGTCGAATATGACGCGCGCATTCCCATTGGCCGCGTCATCGAGGTGAAATTCTGGGGACGCTCGATCGCTGTCTTTCGCGGCTCGGACGGCATCTTGCGCGCGTTGGAAAATCGCTGCGCGCACCGCCATGTGCGGCTTTCGATCGGCCAAGTGACCGGCTGCACCTTAACATGCGCCTATCATGGCTGGAGCTATGATGCGGACGGGCATCTCGTCGATGTTCCGCACGAGCTGTTCGGCCGTCAGTTCGGCAAGGTGAAGATTACCTCGTATCCGGTACGCTCGCGTTACGGACTAATCTGGATATTTCCCGGCGATCCGGCGCGCGCGGCAAAGACGCCGATGCCTGAAATCGCCGAGCTCGAGGGACCAAATCGATGGGCGTGCGTGCCGCTCGATTTCACCTGGCGGGCGCATCATTCCATCATCGTGGATAACGTGAGCGACTTTACGCATGCATACTTGCATCGGCGGTATCGGCCATTTGTCGACGCCAAGCTGTCTCGATGTGAAATAATCGGCAACAGGGTCGAGCTCAGCTACGACGTGTTGGTCGGCGACGGTCGCTTTTCGAAGCTCTTTGTCGATCGCAAGCGGGTGCGTACCGATCGCATGGAGCTTGCTTTCGACTACCCGTATCAATGGTCCAATACCGGTGATCGGATCAAGCATTGGTGCTTCCTGCTGCCGATCGATGAGCGCACCACGCGCGTGTTCTTTTTGTTCTATTTCGACGGGCTGAAGATCCCATTCACGCCGGTCCGTATTCCTCGGGCGGTGATGACGCCGTTTCTACGCGCTGCCAATCACCTGCTCATTCGGCCGCTGTTGCGGGAAGACGGCGTTGCCGTAGAAGCTGAGCAGAATGCCTACGAAATATCTGGTGGCGCACCGTTCATTGAATTCAACCCGGCGGTGACCATGTTCCAGAAGCTGATCGCGCGGCGCTGGGAGGAATATCTTGTCGCGCAGTCTGCGCCAGCTGCCGCTACTGCCGGGGCACAAGGTGTTGCGTGATTCGATGAACACCTGGCGCGCGAGCGATCAGCCGGAGCGGTCGCCACTGGCGACGAACGAGTCGACCGCGCGCGATTGTCTCGGCCGGGGACTTGCGCATCTGCGGTCACTGCAGCGTGCCGACGGCAGCTTCGAGGGGGAGGTCGTCTGGTGCCCGATGATCCTCGCCCAATACGTCATGCTGCGGAGCTTGCTGCAGCGTCCGATCGCGGAAAGCGAGCGCGGCCGCATGATCCTGCATTTCAAGCGGACGCAGCGCCCTGACGGCGGCTGGGGACTACACGCCGAATCGTCAGCCTACGTCTTCGTCACGGCTCTTTCATATGTGGCCTTGCGGCTTCTTGGTGTTGCGGCCGATGAGTCGATGGTAGCTGGCGCACGCGCGTGGCTGCACGCGCAGCCTAACGGCGTGTTGAGCATCCCGTCGTGGGGAAAATTTTGGCTGTCGATGGCCGGGCTTTACGACTATGCGGGCATGAATCCTTGCCCACCCGAACTATTCATGCTGCCGGCTCGCGCACCGGCGCATCCCGACCACCTCTATTGCCACACGCGCTACATCTATCTGGCGATCAGTTGTCTGTATGGCATGCGCTTTCGTCGTGATCTTGGGCCGATCACTGGCGCGTTGCGACGCGAGCTCTACTCGGAGCCCTATGAAACGATCAACTTTGCCGCCCATCGACATGACACCGCGCCGAGCGACCTTTACGTTGCGCCGAGCAAGCTGCTGCGCGCCGCGTGGGACGCCATGCGCATCTATGAACGCTTGGTGCTAAGGCTTGCCCCCCTAAAGGCATTACGGCGGCGAGCCATCGCGCACGCAAGCGAGCGGATACGTTTCGAGCTGGAAGCCAGTAACTTCCAAGGCCTGTCGCCGGTCAATGGTATGCTCAACGCGGCCGTACTTGCAGCCAATAATCCTGATGATCCCTTGCTGGCACAAAGCGTTGCCGGCCTCGAAAGCTGGCGCTGGGATGATGCCGTGGACGGAATCCGTTTCGCGGGCGCACGATCGACTTCGTGGGACACGGCGTTCGCCATGCTTGCGGTGCTCGACGGGCCAGCGTGCGACCAGGCTCTGGTGGGGCACGCCTATGCATTCCTGGACAAGGCTCAGGAGTTGGGCGAACTGCGAGACGGCGCACGTGAAGGCCGCGACAGCATCCGCGGCGGTTGGTGTTTCAGCGACGGCCGACACCGGTGGCCGGTGAGCGACTGCGCTGCCGAAGCGCTCAGCGCGATCCTGGCCGCACATTCAGCGAGTACGCCCACTGCGCTACAGCGCATCGCCACCGAGAGGTTAGATGCTACCGTTCAGTTCATTCTCGCTCGCCAGAATTCCGACGGCGGCTTCGGCAGCTATGAGCGGCGACGCGGATCGGCGTTTCTCGAGCGCCTCAATCCATCGGAAATGTTCGGCGATTGCATGACCGAATTGTCCTACACCGAATGTACGGCCTCTGCCGTTATGGCGCTGTGCCGCTACCGCGCGCATCATCCCGATCGGGAGCGGGCTAGCGTGAGCGAAGCAATCGCGGTCGGTTGCGCGCTCTTGCGCACACGCCAGCGTAACGACGGTGCGTGGGCTGGATTTTGGGGAATCAATTTCACCTATGCCACCTATTTTGCGGTTGCGGCGTTGCGCGCTGCAGGCGCCGCGCCAAACGATCCGGCGTTGGCTTTGGCGGCTGAATGGCTGGTGAGCAAACAGAAAACCGACGGCGGTTGGGGCGAGCATTACACCGGTTGCTTGAACGGGAGCTACGTCGAACATTCGCAAAGCCAAGCGGTGATGACCAGCTGGGCTCTGCTAACGCTGCTCGACACCGTCGGCGCACACGCGCCAGCGGTGCGTCGGGGCGTGGCCTGGCTGTGCGAGGCCCAGGAGCCTGACGGTTCGTGGCCACAGGGCGCGGTCAACGGGGTCTTCTTCGGCTCCGCAATGCTGTCGTATCGGCTCTACCCGGTCTACTTCCCACTCTGGGCGCTTAACCGCTATTGCGCGCTGGTGTCCGATGTCGATGACTCCTGATGTCGATGTCATTGTCGCCGGCGGCGGCATAGCCGGCGCTGCGACGGCTGCGGCATTGCAGCAGCTGGGCTATGACGTAATGGTAGTCGAGCCCGGCCAGCATGATGAGCGCCGGCTCGCTGGCGAACTCTTTCATCCGCCGGGAGTCAGTGGACTTGCCGAGCTCGGATTATTGCCGACCTTGTCGGAACAACCTGCGGCCACGCTGAGCGGCTTTTCCGTTTATTGCAAGGAAGAGCACATCCGGTTGCCATACGATGCGGTGCCTAACCATGGCGTGCGTGGATTGTGCCTGGAACACAGATTGATCCGCCAGCGCTTGCTGGACGCGGTCACTGGATTGCCCAACGTCGTCGTCAAGTATGGCACGCGCGTCGTCGCAATTGATCAAAGCAATCGCTCGCATGTGGCGGTCGGCGTGGGGAATGGCAAGGGCGCAGCGGTTTACCATTGTCGCATGCTCGTCATCGCCGACGGCTCGCCGTCGCGGCTGGCGCGTCTTGCTGGAATCGCGGTCCACCAGCGTCGCATCTCCACCGTGTGGGCATATCGGATCGGCACCGCAAACCTGCCGCAGCGCGACTTCGGTCACGTATTTGTCGGTGCGGCAACGCCGATTCTGCTGTATCCACTCAGTCGCGATTCTGCACGGATGCTGTTTGATATTCCCTATCGATCCGGCTGTCGCCCGACCGCGGCTGACTGTGTCGCCTTAGCCCACGAATTGCCAGACACGCTGCGCGAGGAAATCACTCACGCAATCGGCACGGGACACCGCATGAGTGTGGTGACGCGCGCGACTACGACGGATCATATCGCATGCGGCCGTGTCGTGCTGGTGGGGGATGCCGGCGGCTGCTGCCATCCGCTTACCGCAACCGGCATGACCATGTCGGTGAGCGATGCTCTGTTGTTGCGCCAAGCAGTCGCCGAGAGATCCGATAATATTCCCGCGGCGTTGCAGCTCTATGAGAGGCGGCGGTGTTGGCCGCAGGCGACTAGATTGGTGTTGGCCGACGCGCTGCGCGACGCGTTCTGCGGCACGACGCCGGAGCTGCGTGTGGTGCGAGGCGGCATTCTCGCGCTCTGGCGCGACAGCGCACAAACGCGTTCGGCGACGGTCGCGCTATTGTCGACGGCCGATGGTCGGCCGCTTGCTTTGATGCGTCGGATCCTGGCCGTAATGGTTCGCGGCCTGATCGTTCATTGGCGCAATCCGAAACCGGAAAATAAGGGGATTGGCGTTTTTGTCGTCGCTCGCGCGCTGCTCGCAACGTTTGTCCGCAACATCAAACAGGTACTTCGGGGAACGACGGTGGTTCGCTACAGACCTGCCGGCACAGCCGAGCACCCGCGGCCACTACCAGCCGCGACGCATGACGCATGATAGGGTTCGCTGCTCCGAAGACTCAGGGCGCCATCCACGTTCAAAATAATCGCGCGATTCGGCTCAAAGCTCGCTCGCGCTTGCGGAGACTGCGAGAGCAGCGCGTTGCTCGTTAGTAGAGGCCCGGAATGATGCGATAAGGGACCTTCGCGCAATAAAGGTCCCAATCCTTGCCATAGCGGTTCGCGCAGAACGCATGGTCGCGCCGTTCGCGATGTACCAGCAGGATAGACAGATAGACAGCATAGAAGTAGGGCAGCGGGCTATTAAATCCGCATGGCAGGCACCAGGCGAGGCCCATAAGGAGATCGCCGAGATAGTTCACGTGCCGCGCCAAGCCCCACCAGCCTGATGCCAGCAGCGATGGTCCCCTCGACGTTCTGATACTCACTGCGGTCTGGCCCCAGATGATCCGGTCTGGGTTTTGGCGAAACCGGTGCTTTTGTCTGTTGGCGCCGCGGAAAATTCCATAGCCGACAACGAAAAGGACCACGATGGCAGCTATTAACCACCATGACAGATCAGGGCTGTGATAGACCAAATACTGGGCTTGGATTGTATAAGTGAATGGCACCCAGACCAGATTCCCGAAGCATAGCATCCAACCGAGGTTCTCATGTCTGATGTCCCACGTGTCTAGAATCGCCTGTTCGTGTGCGAAACAATCGGCGACGTACCAGAAATGGAACGCGCAGACTAGCAGCATAGAGCCGCTAACAATTCCGTCGCGCTCAAATTGTCTGGCAGCGAATGCGACATCGAGGACCGGCCAAGCGATAAGCCCCGGCCGCGTTTCAAGGAAAAGCTTTAGATCGAAATCGCCGATTCGGGGATTGAGCGCCGTGCCGAGCCACAGATCGCAAATGACGTTATTGGTGATGCGCTCCTGTCCACCATTGTGTAGCTTGCCATGCCAATAAAGGTATGCGCCGCCCAGAACGGCGAAGATATTCGTGGTAGTGAGCAAAGCTCCGAATTCGTCGGTCAGCGCAGCCGGCGAATAGAGTCCTAGAGCAGCGCCTGAAATGAGCAGTATCCAGGTGAGCCACCAGACCGACCATCCGTTTATGATATAGGAAAGACGCGCGCCGTCGCCGAGCGGTGCGCCTCGGACTTTTTCGCCAGGCACGTAGACCTGCAGCAACGCCTGGAAGATGAGCCATCCGGCGACGATTATCACCGACTTTGCCGTTGGCACTGGAAAGCGGCGGAACATGTCAATTGACGGCATGGCAAAGTCGCCGCCGCCGAATGACAGGCAATACCAGAAGTAATAAACCAACAAGGGCAGCGACGGCAGCAGCACGAGCGAGAGAACCACCGCGCGGCTCGTCGACCCGGTGCTGCGCGTTAAGATCGGCTTTCCGCCGCTGGTGCTCGGTGGCTGTGAAACCATTTGTCCTACGTGTTCGTTCGAAGGCGTCGTCCCTGTTTGTACTGCATTTAAAGCGGACAAACTCTCACTGCCCAAGTCCACTAGCAAGGGCTCCAAGGTGATTAGGCGGGTGATGGTTTCGACTGAAAAGCCTGCTCTGAGCAGCGTTTGATTAGACGAGCTCGAAATGGCGCGTTCTCTCCTGCGGTTTGCTTCGATCTAAGGCGTCCAACGCGAACAGAACCTGACCGACTTGGCGACAGAGGGCTGCTTCATATCGGCTGAGTCGATCGAGGGTGAAATTTAGCAGATTGGCGCGACGATAGTCGGGCCTCGCCACGAGTTTCGACCAGCGGGCGCCACTCTCCTGCGCCGCCGGGGGGCAGGGGATGGGTTTCCAGCCAAAGCGCACGAGACGCGACCGTCGGATCAATGGAGGCCTTACGCCACCACGACACTTCGTCACCACTGCGGTGCACCTCCCGATGATGCCCACGGCAAAGCGGGACTGTGAACTCATCGCTGACCTTGCGACCTAATGCACGGCTTTGCGTGAAACGGAGATGGTGAGGGTCACTTGGGGTACGGCCGCAAACCAGGCATGGCTGCTTGGCCACGAACCGGACGTGCTCGCGGTCGCGGATGCGCCGTGGCTCGGGGAAGGCAAGCACGGCTTTGTCGATGCCGGCGGCGGACTTGGCGCGGCGCCTGCCTCGTGACCGCCTTGACCGAACAGGCGGAGAGGGAGGTTTGGAGTCCACGCAAGCGGCAGGAGCGGCCGCAAGGTAGGACTCCGGTGTCGTGAGCTCACCCGGGCCCTTTACGGCTCCATGGATTAGCGAACCGGCTCGGGGCGGCAAATCTCGCCCTTGGGCAGAAAGGCCTTCCTGCGAGCCTGCAAAGCCCGCCAGCTTGCCCTTGAAGGCCTCCTCGACTTGGCGAGCATCTCCGGTCCTCAGGCCATTCTTGGCCCGCATGTTGCGGTACGCCTAGAGTGCCACATTGTGACGAGGTAATCTCGGCAATTTGGCTCACGTGCCGTTTTGGCAATCCGGCTGAAAGCTTCCAAGCCGAAACACGTACCCTGGGTGTTTTGCCTGGTCGGATGGCTTGTATTTTACAAATTTCCGGTTATATTACCGGACAGTTTCATTTCATCGGAAAAACAGATGGGCAGCAAAGCGCAAAGAAAGGCCACCAAAGCGCATCGGCGCCGTGCCGAAGCGCGTGGCCTTGTGCGGGTCGAGATCCAGACCGACAGGAGAGACGCGTCTCTTCTTCGAGCGGTAGCGAAGACCTTGCGCATCGAATCCGAGAGATCCAAATCACTGCGCTCGACTTTGGTTAAGGTGCTGACCCGCGATGAGATCAGGACAGCCTTTGACGTTTTTGGTTCTGACCTGCCTGACGAAACGTTTTCCGGTGTGTTCGATCAGCCGCGCCAACGGCTATGGCGTGAGACGAATCTGTGAAATTTCTGCTCGATACGAACATTATCTCTGAAATCCGCAAACGGGACCGAGCGGACCGGAATGTTGCTAGCTGGGTTGCGCACGTACCCGCAATGGAGATCGGCACAAGCGTATTAGTGCTGGCTGAAATAAGACGCGGCATAGAACTGAAACGGCAAACTGACCGGCAGCAGGCGAAAGCGCTGGATCGTTGGTTCGCACAAATGCGAATGCGTCTTGAAGATCGTGTGCTACCGATCGACGAGCTAACAGCGGAAACTTGGGCTTTGCTTAGTATTCCGAATCCGTTGCCGTTCATCGACGGCCTATTGGCGGCAACCGCAAAAGTGCACGGTCTGACGCTGGTCACTCGTAATATTGCCGATGTGGCGCGGACCGGCGTTTCCGTGCTCAATCCCTTCGCTCCGTGAGGCAGGTTTGTGTAATGACGGACGGCAGGGGATGGCTTCGCAGCCACAACGCGCGGGCTGCAGTGGTCGGGTCAATCCGCAGCTTTCGCCACCAGTCGGCTTCGACGCCGCAGCGGTGCACTTCGCGATGATGTCCGCGGCATAGCGGGACGGTGAACTCATCGCCGACCTTCCGCCCCAGCGCACGGCTTTGGGTGAAGCGTAGATGGTGAGGATCACTCGGGGTCCGGCCGCAGACCAGGCATGGCTGCTTGGCCACGAATCGAACGTGCTCCCGGTCGCGAATTCGCCGCGGCTCGGGAAAGGCAAGGACCGCTTTCTCGATGCCGGCAACTGACTTGGGGCGTCTGGCCCGAGATGGCTTTCGCCGAAGAGGCGGGGAGGGCGGTTCGCGTCGATTGAATCTGCACGAGTGGGCGCGATGCAAGGGCTTGGTGCCGTGACCTCATCTGCGCCTTCAGCTGGCTCGTGGATCAGCGAACCGGTTGAGGACGCATCAGCCTCGCCCTCTCGAGAAAGGCCCTCCTGCGACCCTGCAAAACGCGCCAGCTTCGTCTGGAACGTTGCCTCGACCTGGAGAGCGTCCCGGGCGGTCAGGCCATTCTTGGCCCGCATATTGCTATAGGCCCACAGCGCCGCGTCGTCCGCCGACCCGATCTCTGCGATTTGGGCCACTAGGCGATCTCGCAATTCGGCTGAAGCTCCAGGCTCCAACACGGGCCTGGGGCTTGCTTTTGCCCGCTCAGTACCAGCAGGTTGCGTGCTCGGGCTGCCACTGCCGTTGAGCTTCCCGTTGCTGGACGGTGCCGCTTTTTCCGGCGCCGATCCTGGGCCGCTCGGCGCAATGAGATCAGGCGCGTCGAGGTCGTCCTCGCCCGCAATGCCGACGAGCGTGAACAGGGCATAGCGCCGCGCATAGGTCAGTGCCGCCCCCATGCGCTGCGGATTGGCGGTCTCGGTGGCCGCACAGACCGGCCAGTCAGAGGCGATCCACTCGCCCGAGGAATGCGCCAGCATGGTGGTCAGGTTGACCATGCCGGTTGCGGGATCAATCGCGGTAGTCTGCACCGTTGCGATCTCGTGCTGCCCCAGCGTCTTGCGCACGATGTCGAGGCCGCTGGCGAGTGGCGCATAGCGAAACGAGCGCTCGGCTTCGCCCGGTCGCCCGGGCCGGATGGTCGCAATCAGCGACTTTTCTGGATTGACCAGATTCGCTTGCGCCTTTGCGAGCGCAGTCGCGAGCGCCGCGACCGTCTCACTCGACCGGGGCATGGGACGCCTCCGCATCAACGAGATCAAAGCTCACGGCACCGGCCTTCGAGCGCTTGGCCCGCACGCCATGCCCGATCGCCTCTTTGGCGTCCTCGGGCACCAGCGCCTTGAGCTCCCCCTTGGCCCGCTCATGCTCCAAAAACGCTTCGCGCGTGTTGCGGTAGAGGCCTGCGAACTCGGCCCAGGAGTTCGACGCGCTCATGTCGACGATGCGCACCGCCTCGATCCGTGGCCGCGGCGGCTCGGCATTGATGAGGTGCGGCACCTCGCCAAATTGTACGCAGCGCCAGAACTTCTTTTCGGCAGAGACAAGGACGCTGAGATAGAGCGGGTCCATCGGAACCGTGATCTCAACCCATTTGCCGCCGCCGGTGATGATCGAGAGCACCGAGCTGCGCAGGTTGGTCACCCACATATTGTGCTGGACCTGGGCCATGTACTTCTCGGCCGCCGCCTCCTCGGAGAACGACCAGGGCAGCATGAACTTGGCCTCAAACACGGCGTCCGTGCCCTCGACAACCCCGTCCAGGGTTGCAGCCATCCACGGGATTGCCGAATGCCTGACGTGACGCTGCATGTCG
>DATBHE010000067.1:0-42335 GCA_036557605.1 Pseudolabrys sp. | reverse complement strand
TACCAGCGCAAGCGTTTCGTGATCGAGGACGCTGGAACCGGAACTGCGCGTGATGCGCGCGTTGTGCACGCCGCCCTGACGGTCGACGCTGAATGCAAGCTGCGCCGTGCCGTGATCGCCGCGCGCCTCCGACGGATATCTTTTGGCACGTTCGAGCTTGGCCAGAAGTTGTGTCTTCCAGTTCGGCAACGCATCCGAGTTGCGCGACGAGGCTCCCGGCATCGGGGCGGCCAGCCGGTTGGCTTGCTGTTCGGTCCTGGTGGGCGCGCTCGCAAGGCTCGCATGCTTCTGCCTGGGCTTCTTCTCTTTCGGTTTTTCGATCGGCTTGGGCGGCGGCATTGTCACCACCGGCTCGGGCCGTGGATCCGCCGGCAGTTCGATCTTCTCGATCGGCTTATCGGGCTCCGGCTCAGGCTCGGCCTCCTGCTGCAGCACCGGCGCGGGCGCCACGTCGAGCATAGTGTTCGGGGAAACTGCGACCGGCGCCAGATCGACCATAATGACCGGCGTGCCGGCAACCAGGTTTGAATCCTCGCTCCAGCGCGCAAACAGCGCGGCAGCGCCGGCGGCATGAAACGCGACTGCAAACGCAAAACACACGCCCCAGCGAACCGCTTCCGGCCAGCGCCTCAACCAGAATGTTTTGTGGCAATCAGCCATGACTACATCTTGTCGGCCTCAAGCCCGACCAGCGCCACGTGGAGATACCCCGCGCCACGCAATTCGTTCATGAGGCTCATCAGCTCGCCATAAGGAACGGTCTTGTCCGCGCGTAGGAACACGCGCTGCTGCTTGTCGCCCGCGGTTGCGCGATCGAGGGCGGGCGCGAGCGCGGCGCGATTGATCGTATCGTTGTCGAGCGACACGCTCAGATCGGATTTCAATGTCAGAAACAGTGGCTTCTCGGGCCGCGGTGTGCGCTCCGCGCTCGAGGCCGGCAGGTCCACCGAGATGTCGACAGTCGCAAGCGGTGCCGCGATCATGAAAATAATCAGCAGAACCAGGATCACGTCGATGAATGGGGTGACGTTGATCTCATGGACCTCACTGAGTTGGTCGTCGCCGTGGTCAAGACGGACAGCCATGGTGATTACTCGGCGGCTATGGCGCGCCGGCGATCGGCCGGTCGTTCGTCGAAAGCGCCGCGATCGAGATCGCGGCTCACGATGCGCAGAATCTCAGCGGCTGCATCCGCGTGAAGCGCGCGATAGCCGGCGATCCACCGCGAAAACATGTTGTACATTACGACGGCAGGGATGGCCGCGACGAGGCCGAGCGCGGTCGCCAGCAAGGCCTCGGCAATTCCCGGAGCCACCACGGCCAGGTTGGTTGTATGCGACTTCGAGATTCCGATGAAGCTGTTCATGATGCCCCAGACGGTGCCGAACAGGCCAACGAAGGGTGCCGTGGCGCCGATGGTGGCCAATATGCCGGTGCCCCGGATCATCTGCCGGCCGGCGGCCGCCTCGAGGCGCTCAAGCCGCGAAGCGATCCGTTCCTTGACGCCGGAGGGCGAGAGCGCATCGGCAGACATCCGCAATTCGGTGTCGGCGGCGTGCAACAGTGCGGCGATGCCGCCCTCATGCTTCTTTGTCCGAATGTTGGCTTCGCTCCATGATTTCGCCTGAGCGAGCTTTTCGATGGCCGAGCGCATTCGCCGGCGCGCGAACATCAGCTCGATTGCCTTAGCGAACCAGATTGTCCACGTCAGCACGGATGCAAAGGCGAGGCCGACCATGACCGCCTTCACGATGATGTCGGCTGCCATGAACATGCCCCAGGGTGAGAGATCGCGCGGCAGCTTGAGCGCGATGTCCGGCGAATTCGCCGGTGCTGCAGCCGCGGGTGAATCGACGGCGGGAGGCGCGGTTGAGGCAGCCGCTGGATCGCTGGCTGTGGAGACAGCTGAGTTTTCCGTTGACGGTCCCGGTGCCGAAGATGCCGGGCCCACTTGCAAGACTGTCGGAGAAGATGTCGTGGTCGGCGCGGGCGCCGTTTGCGGGACTATCGGTGTCCCGGTAGGCGCGGTCTGTGCGAGAACGGACGCCGGCAGAACGAGGGCGGCAGCAACAAATGCCGCCACGATGGTGTGATGATGACGATTAAAACTCATTGAACGCCGGTCCTTTCTGCCTTCCAAAGTCTAGCACAACGAGATCACTCGGCGGGGCGCAGACGCGGTTTAGCGCTGTTGCCGGCCAGTTCCTTGCGGTCCGACCGCTTGCGCAGCCACATGGTGATGCCGGTTACCACAAAGACTGTTGGAAAGATTCCTGTCAGGGTCACGACGATGGCCCACACTGCTCCGCTATGGCTTCCCTCATGAACCCACCGGATCCACGAGGCGGCGCGATCGCCTGAGAGCGGCACTACTGCGGGCGATGTCTGTCTGCTGTGATCGTCCGTCATCACGGTGATAATCTCGCCGCTGCCGGCGCGTGCAATTTGCGTGCGCCAGATCGGCGTTCGGTCGCGCTGCTGCACGGGCAAGAAAAGCGCGACCGGCTTTCCATCCGGCTCGGTTCTCAATGCGGCCGCCAGGACCTGATCTGCGGTCATCGCCGTGCGCTTGGGAATCTGTCCGCCAAAGCGTTGTCCTTGCGGAGTCATCGGCGCAATTGACGACATGGCTTCGCGTGCGGTCTGCGGAAATGACAGATAGATTCCCGTCGCCGACACCACTGCGAGCGGTAATGAAATCCAGAAACCCAGAAGGCTGTGCAGGTTGAATGTAAAGAGAGGCGATCGTCGCCAGCGCAGGCCGCGCAGAAAATTGCCGCCGCGCGGCCACCACAGCCAGATTCCTGTCAGCGACAATATCAGCATGCCGACGCCGGCCCAGCCGACGATCTGGCGCCCGCTGTACTCCGGGATTGTCAGGTTTTCGTGGAACACGTGCAGAAATCCGAACAGTGATGCGCGAAAATCGACGACATCCAGAACTTTGCCCGTCGCCGGATCGATATAGGCAGTCACCAGGCGCGGCCGCGCGCCGGCTTCACGCGGCGGCGCACGCATGACAACGCGCACGGGCCAACCGCGCTCCGGATAACGAATTGCGGTTGCGCGCAGCTCGGCTGGATTGTCAGCGACTGCGGCCTCTGCCTTCGCAAGATAATCCGATGGCTGCAAAGCAACCTGCGGTCCTGAAATCGCGTAGCGCTTCGGATTGATCACAGAATCGATTTCGTCATGCCAGACGAGAAGTCCGCCGGAAACGGAAATGGGAACGAGCAGGGCCGCCAGGCCCAGGGCGATCCAGAGATGTATGTTGAGCCAGAGGCGGCGCAATTTTGCCGCGCGCGTGTCCGCCATAAGACGCCCTTTCGCAATTCGTCGGCGGAGCTATACCAGCCAACCCAAATCGGCGAAATACAAAACAGCATCTTCGCGCCAGTTTGTAAGTATTCAAAACAATAGAAATAGTTTAGAAATATTCTAATTCGATAATTGTGCTTGAATATCGACTTGTTCTTGACCGCGAATACAGTCCGTGATTTCAAATATAGCCTAATAATCGGCCTGATTATTACGGTTCTAAAGTATAGTATTCGCTCGGGACTGGGGAAGATGAACAAAATGGTTTCAAGTATTCGGTCGGAGACCTTCGACCGAACCGACAACTGTTCACAATATGTGAAGTCGAAGGCGGGCCTCGCTGCTGAAACGTCCAATCGTACTTTATTGCGCACGGCTGTAAGTCTTGCGTCGCTGATGGCGGCGTCCACGGCATCGGCGCAGGAGGGCGGAAGTTCGGGCCTGCAACTGCCCACGATCGACGTCTCCGGCAATAACCAGGGCGGCTACCAAGCGACCCAGCAGACGATCAACCGGCTTCAGACTCCACTCCTCGACACGCCGCAAACCATCAACGTGGTGCCGCAGCAGGTGATCGAGGAGCGGCGGCTCACCACAATGGAAGACGCGCTGCGCACGGTACCCGGCATAACGTTCAGTGCCGGCGAGGGCGGTCAGCAGGGCGACAGCCCGATCATCCGCGGCTTCGTCGCGCGGGGCGATATTTTCCGCGACGGCTTCCGCGATCCCGGCTGGTACACGCGAGACCTTTTCAACATCGATCGCGTTGAAGTCTACAAGGGGCCGTCCGCTTTCGCATTTGGGCGCGGTTCGACCGGCGGCGCGATCAACAACGTGTCGAAACTCCCGACCGGCGCCACCTATGTCGAGGGCACTGCAACCGGTACCTCTGTCGGCGGCTATCGCTTCGACATCGATACCAGCGGCAAGCGCGACAATATCTCGGGCCGTATCGCCGCACTCTACACCGACGTGCCGACGCCGACGCGCGACAATGTCTGGACGAAGCGGTGGGGCGTGGCGCCTTCGGTGACTGCGCAGATCGATGACAAGACCAAGGCGACTCTGGCTTATATCTATCAGGGCGAAGACGGTGCCCCCGATTATGGATGGCCCTACCTGCCGCAGCCCGGGTACAGCGCCACGACCGGCGCGCTGGTCAATCCGGGCTACAACGGTAACGGCACAGCTGTGACGCCGGTGCCGATCAACCGAAACAACTGGTTCGGGATTGCCACCGGTCCGCTTCGCGACGTTGTGCAAACCCAGACGCATATCTTCACCGGTTTGATCGAGCGTGAGCTCGGCAGCAATTTCAAGGTGACAAACGGCACGCGTTACCTGATGAACGACCGTTTCGGACGAAACACGGCGCCGCGTGGACTTGCCAACGCAGCAATGCAACCGTTCACGAGTGGCCTGACCACGGGAACCGGCGGCGACGGCATCGGGTATCCTGTCGATCTCATGACGATCGGACGCGAGCGCCGCGAACGCGAAACCGATGCGACCTATCTGGTCAATCAGACCGATCTCACCGGCAAGTTTGATACCGGCATCATCAATCACACGCTGGCCACCGGCATCGAGCTCAGTCGTGAGACACGCAACCAGACGCGCACTGATCTGTGCGTCCCGACGGGGGCAGCCGCAAATCTCGCCTGCTATACGAGCCTGAGCTACCCGTCTGCCGGCGGGGTGCCGGCCACGGGTTTCACGGTCGTTCCGGGAAACAACACGCTATCGACCGACTACGCGGCCTACATCTCGGACCAGATGAAGATAACCCGCTATTTCGAGCTGATGGGTTCGTTGCGTTACGACCGTTTTTCCACCCACTATGTGGACTTCAACGCAGCGCCGGGACAGAACGATCTTTCCCGCACCGACAATCTGTTCAGCTACCGCTTCGGTGGGGTCTATCATCCCATACCGAATATGAGCATCTACGTAGCCTACGGCAATTCCTACAATCCGTCGGCGGAGCTCGGCACGCTGTCCGGTAGTGCGAACAACGCCGCCAGTGTGACCCTCGCTCCCGAAAAGAACATCACCTACGAGGCGGGCGTGAAAGCCGACGTGCTCGACGGTGCGCTCAGCCTTACGGGTGCGATCTTCCGCATCGAGAAAACCAACCTGCGCATCCCCAATGATCCCACGGCGCCGACCGCGCAGCAGTTTCTGGTGCTGGATGGTCTCGCCCGCGTGGATGGTTTCGAGTTGGGTGCTGCCGGCAAGCTGACTCAACAATGGCAGGTGATCGCCGGCTACGCCTATCTCGATTCCCGAATCCTCAAGACGACCAATCTGGCCGAGCTGAACCGCTGGCTGCCGAATGCCCCACGCCACAATTTCTCGATCTGGTCGACATATGACATCACGCCGAAATTGACCGTCGGGGCAGGGGCCACCTATCAGTCGGATACTTTCGTCAACACGACGAATACCGCCTTTGTGCCCGATTACTGGAAGTTCGACGCCATGGTCAGCTACAAGGTCGATAACAAGTCGACCATCCAGCTCAATATCTACAACATCACCGATGAGTTCTACTTCTGGCAGTACTACCAGGGCCATGCCGTCCCCGCGTCAGGACGCTGGGCGTCGCTGTCTTACCGCATGCGATGGTGATCGATAGGACGAGCGATCAATGATGGTGCATGTGCCAAAGGTGCTCGCGCCCGAGCAGATTGCGCGGTGTCGCGAGATTATGGAGAGAGCGGCCTGGGTCGACGGGCGCGTCACTGCGGGACATCAGTCATCGAAGGTGAAGAACAATCTTCAGCTTCCGGAAGGATCTCCCGAAGCGCGTGAACTCGGCGGTATGGTTGTAGAAGCCCTCGCGCGAAACAACCTCTTCATGTCGGCGGTGCTGCCGAAACAGGTATTTCCGCCCTTATTCAACCGGTATGACGCCGGCATGACCTTCGGCGCGCATGTTGACAATGCCATCCGTGGGATCCCGAACAGCGGCATCCGTATCCGCACCGACGTTTCATCAACGCTGTTTATTTCGGATCCGGGAGACTATGACGGCGGCGAGCTTGTGGTCGAGGATACCTATGGCATCCACAGCGTGAAGCTTCCTGCCGGCGACATGATCGTCTATCCGGCTACCTCGCTGCATTATGTCACGCCGATCACGCGAGGCTCGCGCATCGCTTCATTTTTCTGGACACAAAGCATGGTGCGCGACGAGAGCAGACGCTCGTTGCTGTTCGACATGGACATGGCAATCATCAAGCTGACCCGCGATCACCCCGATCATGAATCGGTGGTCGAGCTCACGTCCGTCTATCACAACCTGCTCCGACAATGGGCCGAGCTGTAGTGCCGGACTGATGGCGGAAACAAAACGGCCCCGGAGCAGCTCCGGGGCCGATGTTCTTGAAGCCCTTGCAGCTACTTCAGCCGCTTGGCGGCTTCCTGCACAAGGCTCAGGTCCGAATATTTCTTGATGTCGATCTTTTTCTTTACGAACCCGAGCTCGCGCGTCGTATCGACATTGCGCTGCAATGCATCGAGGTTCGGCATCAGGTTGGGATCGCGATAGGTGTCCTGCTTGGTGAAAAGCCAGCCGAAGCGTTCCGGCGGGGCCTTCGTGACTTTGGAGGCGATCTTTGCGACCTCATCGTGATTCTTCGGATCGATATACCACCGCGTAATGCGCAGCATGTCTTCCATGAAGTCCACCATGGCAGGGCGGTTTTTGTCGATGAACGACTTGCGCGCCGTCCATACGATCATCTGCGTCACGCCGAGCGCATCGCTTTGCTTGAATAGAATTTTTCCTTCTTCGCGCAGTTTCGGATTGAATGCGAAGGGTAGAACGGCCGGAACGAGGTCGGCTTTCTTTTCCAGCAGTACAGCGGGCATTGCCGGGAGCGGGCTCTCGACCATCGTATAGTCGCGCTTTTCCTCAAGTCCGTGCTTTCTCAGCATCGCACGCATCGCCACGTCGACGGCGCTGCCGCCGGCATTGGTGCCGATCACCTTGCCCTTGAGATCCTCAACTTTGTTGATGCCGCTGTCCTTGCGGACGAAATATTCCTGGCTGTAGTAGCCGGGGACGCCGTCCTGGAATTCGTCTGCAATGACGCGGATGTCGTCGATGCCGGCGTTTTCGATGGCGATCGCGAGCGACGAATAGGCGAGATTGGAGACTTCCAGTTCGTTGTTGGCAATCGCCGTGATCATCGGCGGGGTGCCTTGATAGCGAACCGGCTCAAGCACGTAGGATTTGCCCAGGTGTTTAGCCAGATCCTTCTTTTCCAGAACGATGGACGCCCAGTTTGCGACCGGCGCCACCC
Source organism: Pseudolabrys sp. (assembly GCA_036557605.1). Classification (GTDB taxonomy): domain Bacteria; phylum Pseudomonadota; class Alphaproteobacteria; order Rhizobiales; family Xanthobacteraceae; genus Pseudolabrys. Next base: position 34,707 of record DATBHE010000067.1, on the reverse strand, counting down.
ACGACATGCGAATTTTTACCGGCTCCGCGCTGTTGGCTGTGCCGGCAAGGCCGAGCGCGCAAACGCCGGCCAGCGCGAATTTCAAAAAGCGCATGATTGTCCTCCCAGTTTCGCCGGGCTTGCGCGTCCCATCCGCAAGCTTCTCGTTGCGAGGCGCAAATTGTCGGGTGTCCAACTGATTTTGGCAAGCCTCATAAGCAAAACACCCGCCATCCGGTACACTCGGCAGGCGCCGTCCTCGATCTTCCCTCGTTTCTTATTCAATCACCTCGTCAGCACGCGCCAGTAACGTGGGCGGGATGCTCAGCCCGAGCGACCTGGCTGTCTTGACATTGATGGCCAACTCAAATTTCACCGGCGACTGCACGGGCAAGCTGGCTGTTGCAGTCCCTTTCAGGATGCGGTCGACATAGGCGGCCGCGCGCCTGAACTGGTCCGAAAGGTCCACGCCGTACGATAGCAGGCACCCGTTGGTAGCGTAAAAGGTATATGGACAGACTGTCGGAATTCGATAACGCGATGTCAGCTCGAGAATGCCGGCACGATGCGCATTCGTGAAGGGCTCGCCGACGACGATAAGACCGCCCCCGCCGTTGGCAAGCGCGGAGACCACCTTTTCAATGCCGGCCGCATCCTGAACCGGTGCCTTGATTGGCTGCATCGAAAATTGCGGCGCGGCAGCCTCGAACGAGTCAGTAAAATATGAGCCGCCGCCCGGTGCCGATTTCGGATTAAAAAGCATCGCCGCGCGCGTCAGGTCCGGCGCAACATCCTTTAGGAGCTGGAGATATTTCGCGCCCATTGTCCGTTCGATATTCGTGAAACCGGTAATGTTGCCGCCGGGCTTTGCGAAGCTCTGAACGAATTTTTCGCCAAGGGGATCGGAGACATTGGTGAAGACAATGGGAATCGTCTTTGTCGCCTGGGAAAATGCGCGTGTGACGATGGTCGCGTGAGATACGATCACATCGGGGTGCAGCCTGAGCAGCTCCGCTGAAATGGCTCGCGCGCGTTCAGGAGTCGTTGCTCCCCACCTGTATTCGACCCTCAGGTTGTCGCCGGCCCATCCCAGCTCCTGAAGGGCCTGCTGAAATGCGCCGACCGATCGCTCGCCATCTTTGTCGTGTTCCTCCAGCGCCAACGCCACGGCGACCAAACGTTTGCGCTCACTCTGTTGCGCAACCGCGGTGACAGCCCCCGCCAGGGTGGCAAAACCGACCACAGCGAGAAAGTCGCGCCGTTTCATTATTGCCCCCCAACCAACGACAATGCGGACGCATGGTATCAATCGATGTCCTACGCTGAAATAGGCTTCATCGCCTCGTCACAATGCAGGAACCTGTGGCTTTCGACATCAACAACACCGATGATACTCAGATCCGTGGCTATTGTGATCCTCCGAGATCCTCATGAACCCAGAACCGATGCATGCCGAAACCGATGTTCTGGTGATTGGATCGGGCGCTGCGGGCATGTATGCGGCGATCGAGGCGGCACGCAGCGGATGTCAGGTGCTGCTCGCTGACCGCAGCTTGATCGGGCGCGGCGGGGCTACCGTGATGGCTCAAATGACCGTCGCGGCCGCGCTCGGCTCCGAGAGTCCCGATCATTGGAGCCACCACTATGACGATACGCTCGCTGCAGGACGCGGACTATGCAACGAACCGCTTGCGCAGCTGTTGTGCGAGGAAGGGCCCGATTGCATTCGCGCCATGGACGATTGGGGCGTAGGTTGGGCGCGCAAAGACGCGCGCATCGCGCAAGCGATGGCTCCCGGGCATGATCGCCCGCGCTGCGTCTATGTCGATTTTCTCAACACCGGGCCCGCGGTATCGAAGACGCTGCGCACCGTGGTGAACAGAAGCGGCGGAATCCGCAAAGCAGGTGACCTCTGTATCGTCGATCTCCTGCGCGACAAAACCGATGTCGTCGGTGCCGCGGCGCTCCACCTCGGATCCGGCGCTCCGGTGATTGTGTCGGCAAAGGCGACCATTCTCGCGACCGGCGGTCTTACCCGGCTTTATCGGCGCAACAGCGCGTCGGCAAACATGGGTGGCGACGGCTACGCCCTGGCGTTGCGCGCCGGCGCTTCGCTGGTCGACATGGAGTTCGTCCAGTTCTTTCCGATCGGTCACCTGGCTCCACGGCTTATCGGTATGGATCCGATCATGTGGGATCCGTTCCGTTACAAGCTCGGCGGGCGCCTCTTGAACAATCGCATGGAAGAATTTACGCAGCGCTACGGCGTTGCCGAAGATGGCAAATACGTCATCACGCGCGACATCGGCAGTTACGCGATTCTCAAGGAGGTTGAAGCCGGTCGCGGCTCGCCGCACGGCGGGGTATATCTGAGCTTTCAGCATTGCCCCGAGCAGGCCTTGCGTGAAGCCTTCGGCCCGGTGATCGACCGTCTCGCCGCCAATGGCATCGATCTCACCAGAACGCCAATCGAGGTGGCGCCGATCGCGCATTATCACATGGGCGGGATTGTCGCTGATGCGCAAATGCAAACAGATTTGCCCGGGCTGTTTGCGGCCGGCGAAGCGGTTGGCGGCGCCAATGGCGCTAACCGGCTGTCCGGCAACGCGATCACCGAAGCGTTGGTGTTTGGACGCCGTGCTGGCCGTAGCGCCGCCGATTATGTCAGGCGCGTATGGAAGTCACCGGATCACGCCGACAATACGCACACGGCGATTGCGTTGATCGCCGCCAAGGGGCCGACCCGCGATTTCAATACTGCGGCGAAGCTGCAGACCCTTCAGACAACAATGCAAGACAATGTCGGCGCCTTGCGTAGTCAGGCAAAGATTATTGCCGCCATCGAAAGCATTAGCCTCCTGGCGAGGGAGCTCGGCGATACCCCGCCCGGTGATGGCGACCGTTTCGATATGCGGCGGATCGAATGGTTCGATTTGCGCAACATGTTGCTGGTTGCCCGCGTGGTCGCGGAAGCGGCGCTGGCGCGTACCGAAACACGCGGCGCGCAGCAGCGGGAGGACTATCCGCAATTGTCAGCCGACTGGGCATTCAATCAGACCGCAAAACTGGCGGGTGGCCGTATCGAACTGTCAGGCGGCGCACGAATGTTCGCGACGGTCACGTCATGACTGAAAGCGCAACGCTCAGAATATGGCGCGGCGTCGATAAGGGCGGCGGACGGTGGGAAACCTACGAGGTCCCGTTCGAGCGAGGGCAGTCAGTGCTCGACGGCCTGCGCTGGATCCGCGCCAATCGCGATCCGACGCTTGCCATCCGCTTTTCATGCATTAACGCGAACGCCTGCAAGGAATGCATGCTCGAGCTCGACGGCACGACGGTCTATGCGTGCACCGCCCGCCTGCAACCGCGCGAGATGACATTAGCCCCGCTCTCCAACAAGAAGCTGCTGCGCGATCTCGTCACCGAAATCGCGCCGCCGACCGAGCGGTTTACCGGCGCATAATCGCCGGTCAGATTGCCCCACGGGAAACTCAGCCGACTAATCGAAGAAGTAAGACGGACTGGAAAAGCCGCCGTACCCGGGAGCGTAGTAAGAGCCGGTGGGGGGTCTCGCTGCTTTTCCACGCTTTCCTGAGCGGCCCGGATTGTAGAATTGGTTGGGCTCGCACGAGCCTCCGATTCCGCTGACCGTGGCCATGCACTGTTGCAATGTCCTGAAGCCGCAGTTGGAAGACCCGCTGAAGCTGCCGCCGTAGACCGCACACCATGGGTACGGGTCATAAGGTGCCGCCTGTGCGCCTGACGAAGACGCCAGTGTGACAAGCAGCAAAAGGATTGATGTTCGCATCGGGGAGCCTCCTGGCCAACGTAACCCGCAATTTCGGTAGTCGTTCCCGTGCCAGGGTATCACTCGGCCGTGGCCCCAAGGGGACGTTCCATCTGCCGCTTGAGGGCTGTTTTTTGGGAATCATAGCTACCAGCGAGTTCTATTTCCAAAAGCCACATTCGCGAGTCACAGCTCTCGCATTTCGGCAGCTCAAATAGTCGACGCTGCGGAATAAATCGGTGTGTACGCATGACGGGCCCCGCCCATCTCCCCGCTGCGACAAGACCACCGGCGCGCCGTCAATCGTCCAATCACGGTCATGTAATCCTGCGATGATCATTCGAAATAATTTCGGATTGTTGTTGCCTTGGTTCGCGGCTGCGCACGCCGCTACCAAGAGCGACGACCCTGCTGCGGAAAACCGGACGCATAATTTAGACTCGTTACGATATGGAATTTTCAATGCGGACCTAACCGACGAAGTGGCATTGGTCGTTGCTATTGGTTCAAACTTTCAGCTCCCACAATTTTACCTCCATAATATATGGAACCCGGGCAGCATTGGTGTTTAGGTACGGGTATTGTGACGCTATTGCCACAAGTCATTTGAATTCAGTGCATGATGGCCAACAACACGATGTGTTTATAAATTCAGCAGCGTTTTGGTGATACGGTTATTTTAACCGCAGTGAATCTTTTGGGGGTCCCCATGAGGAAATTTGCATCGATTGTCGCGGCTGGTCTCGCGGTCGCGCTCGCACAAGCGGCATCGGCAGCCGACCTGCCGCGCAAAGCACCGGCTTACGTACCGCCAGCACCGCCTCCGATGACTTGGACCGGATGCTACATCGGCGCCAACATCGGCGGGGCTTGGAGCCGATTCGAAACCGACACTAACTTCGGAGATTTGTCTCGCAGCAATGGCGGCTTTGCAGGCGGCGGTCAGATCGGTTGCGATTATCAGTTTGCGGGAAATGGCCTGGTGATCGGCTTCCGCAATATGTTCGATGGGACAACCAACCACAGAGACCAGACATTTACACTCACGGGCGCGACTGGAACGGCTGATTTCCATAATCGATGGTTCGATGCCCTGACCGGCCGGATCGGCTATTCGTGGGCCCCCCCTTGGCTGATCTACTTCCAGGGCGGCGCGGCCTGGAGTCGTGTAGAGGCAGACTTTACTGTGGTGGAACCGGGCCTGGTTACAACCAGCTCCGCCTCCAAAACCAAGACCGGCTGGACGGTCGGGCTTGGCGGCGAATACAGATTCACGCCGAATTGGTCGGTGTTCCTGGAAGGCAACTACTATGACTTCGGCGATCGTGATCAGGTTATCGTAACCCCCGTCGCCTGCCCCGCCGGCTGCGCTTTCAATACCCATGCAAAAGCAGCCACCGTGCTCGTCGGCGTGAACTACAGGTTCTGGTAAGCGGAATACCTTCCTTCACCTAACCAAAGACCCCGGGCATTATCTGTTCGGGGTTTTTTTTATTTGTTGCGAGACGGTTCGTGTCAGACGCCGATCGAACCGGCGATGTCGCCAACACTTGTTGATTTCATGCACCGCATACACAGGTTGGGTGCAGTGGATTGCATCACATCGCAGACAGGAGCGAGGTTAGCCGTTTAACCCGATATCATGCGGTTGTTGGATCGCTCGCCTCCTGGTGCCATATGAGAAGGCGGCGGCGGATCAGGCTCATCCCCTTCACCAAAGCGTATCCCACGACGGCGATTTCCACGATGCCGGCGAAAACGCTCGTGGAATTGGCAAAACGGGATGCCGTCATCATGGCGCCGCCGAGGCCGTAGCCGCCCATGAGCATCTCGGCCACCACCGCGACGATCAGCGACAACGGCAGGGCAACCTGCAGCCCGGTCATGATCTGCGGCGAGGCGGCTGGCAGAATGATCTGGTACAGCAGCTGCCGGTTAGTTGCTCCCATGTTGCGTGCCGACCAGATCAATTCGCGCTCGACGCCTTGAATGGCAATGACGGTCGCCGCGATGACCGGAAAAATTGCATCGATGACGATGATGGTGATTTTGGAGACGTCGTAAACACCGAGCCAGAGGATCACCACGGGAAGGAAGGCGATCTTCGGCATCGGGAATCCGACCGAGACAATCGGATCGAAAAACCAGTTTGCAAAAATGTTACGCGACATCGCCATCCCGATGAGCACGCCCCCGACTGCACAGATCGCGAAGGCCACGAGCGCGCGGTAAAGCGTCAACGCCGTGTTAATCCAGAGATCGCCATAGATGGCATCACTCCGTATGCGTTCAAGCACGGCGCTCAATGCGGGCAGTTGAAATGGGGTAAAGGTTCCGCTGCGCGCGAGCATCTCCCATGCGACTGCGAGCGCCAGCACGGAAAAAATGCGCGCAAAGCTCCAGAGCAGCATGTAGGCAAACCGCGCAGCTTTTTCGGGCAAGCCGTTCCGCGGTCCACCGGCGCCTGCAAGTGCCGGGCTCAATCGCGCCATGCGAGCGTCCGTTTGGTTATCTGCAAATAAATTCGATCTGCGGCAAAGCCAAGAAAGGCCACCGTCAGGACCACCGCATACATTCCATCGTAGGAACCGTTGGCGCCGAGGCTGCCGATCAGATATCCGAACCCCTTCTGCGCAACGATCAACTCGGAAGAAACAAGCAGGATAAACGAGAGTGCAAGCGCTGTGCGGATGCCGTTGAGCAGCTCCGGCATCGCGCTCGGCACTACGACGTCCCAGAGCATGCGTAACCGGCTTGCGCCCATGCTGCGTGCGGACCAGACCAGCACCTGCTCGCTCGATCGCGCGCCGTTGAAGGCACCGATCGTCACCGGCAGCATGCAGCCGAGAAAAATCAGCAGGATCTTCGATCCGTCGCCAAAACCCAGCCAGATCACGGTAACCGGGATGAGCGCCGACTTCGGCAGCGGATAAAAAATTTCGACAATGGGAGCGACCAGGACGTTCACTGGTTTCCACCAGGCCATCGCAATACCGAGCGTGCTTCCGATAAGGATTGCCAGAGCCAGCCCGGCGCCGGCTCGATAGAGCGAGGATGAGCCGTTAGTGACAAGCTCTCCGTCCTTGACCATCGCGATGCCGGCCGCGATCACATCCGACAAAGGCGGAAGCGCGCTCGTCGATACGAGTTCGAGCCGCGCCACGACCTCCCAGACCACCGCGAGCAGAAGAAGAGGAAGATAGCGGATCAGCGACTTCATGACCGCTTGCCTTGCGCCTTGATGGCTTCTTCTTTCACCAGATTCCAGATTTCATCGACCTTCTCGACAAAAAATTTATTCTTGAAAATATCGGGATCGTTCTTGTCGAATTTTGTATCGACGATGGTCTTGATGCGGCCCGGCCGGGCCGACATAACCGCGACCCGATCCGCGAGATAGACGGCTTCCTGCACGTCGTGGGTGACGAAAATCACGGTCTTCGGGGTGCGTTGCCAGATCCGCAACAATTCGCTTTGCATCAGACCGCGCGTTTGCGCATCGAGCGCCCCGAACGGCTCGTCCATCAAAAGAATTTTCGGATCGAAGGCGAGGGTGCGCGCGATCGCGGTGCGCTGTTTCATTCCTCCGGAGAGCTGCGAAGGGTAACTGTCGGCAAATCCGCCTAGGCCCACGAGCTCGATGAAATCCATGGCGCGCTTCTCGCGCTCCTCCCTGGGCATGCCCTGCCGCTCAAGCCCATAGAGAATGTTGCCGCGCACGGTCTTCCACGGAAACAGCGCGAAATGCTGGAAGACGATGCCGCGATCGGGCCCCGGGCCGGCGACCTTCTGACCGTCGATCTCGATCGCGCCCGTCTCGACCGGCAGAAATCCGCCGATGAGATAAAGCAGGGTAGACTTGCCGCAGCCCGAAGGCCCGAGGAGCGCGACAAACTCGCGATTGCCCACCTGGAGCGAAACCTGATCGAGCGCCAGCACCTCGCGGCCGCGCGGCGGGCGATAGAGGTGATTGACCCGGTCGACAATGATTTGTGCTACGGCGGCCATGGCGGAGGGAAGCGTCCCCAACCGGCACGATCTGTCAAGCACGTTCGCGCTGGTCCGCGGTCTTTGATGTCCTATAATGCGGGCCGCAAAGTCAGCGCTTTCAAGAGAAACGTCAGGGGTCAATATGCTTCTCGAAGCCCGCCGCGAACTCTCTCTCGCCAATCGAATCGTTGCCAACGAGGGCGTCATCGATGCCTTCGGTCATGTCAGCATGAGGCATCCGGACAATCCAAGGCGCTATCTGCTGTCGCGTTCTCGCGCGCCTGAATTGGTGACGCCGGATGATTTTATTGAATACGACCTCGACTCGCAGCCGCAGCGTGATCCAGGCGTCGGGCAATATTCCGAGCGCGTGATTCACGGCGAAATCTACAAGGCTCGCCCCGAGGTCAATTCCGTTTGCCATCACCATTGCCCGGCCTTCATGCCTTTGCTGGCGACCGGTACGGACTACATGCCGATTTTTCATCTCGGCGCCGTGGGCGGCATCAGACCGCCGTTCTGGGATCAGCGAGATGAGTTCGGCGACACGAATATGCTGGTTATAAAGCCGGAGGAAGGCGCTTCGCTCGCACGCGCCCTCGGCCAGCATTGGATGGTGCTGATGATGCGCCACGGCGTGACGGTGGTCGGCACCAGCGTGCGCGATTGCGTTTTCCGTTCAGTCTATTCGGCGCGCAACGCCGCTTATCAGATCATGGCGATGACGATCGGTTCCGAAATTGCCACACTGTCACCGGGTGAAATCATGCTGGCGGGCCAGATCAGTTCCAAGACCACTGGACTCACGCGCTCCTGGGAGTATTGGTCGATGCGCGTGCCAGGCAGGTCGGGCGAGGCTTCGACACCGGCCAAGCAGACATCGGGCCCAAAAAAGCGCTCCTCCCCCGCGAGAAAATCAAGCTCGAAGCGCGGGCGCAAAAAGCGGCGCTGACATTAAGCTTTATGCGGGTCGGCGGGTTGAACGGAGCCTATAAGGCGGCCTAGGCTGATAAATAAAGGCATCCAGGGAGGAAACGCATGAGAGCCTTCACATTATTTAGCGTGCTCGGGGTCGCCGCTGCACTCGCGGCCGGTCCGGCGCTCGCCGAGGACCAGCTGAAAGTGGCCATCGGCCAGATCAATAACTGGGAAAATCAGGCGCCTACGCTCGGACAGGATGCGGGCATCTTCAAGAAGCACGGACTGGTGCTTGAGAATGTCGGCACACAAGGCGCGGGCGAGACCATTCAAGCGGTGATTTCGGGTTCGGCCGATATCGGCGCCGGCGTGGGTGCGGCCGGCGTGATGCGTGCTTTTTCGAAGGGCGCGCCTGTGCGCATTCTCGCGCCCGCTTTCACCGGGACCGGTGATCTGTACTGGTACGTCAAGGCCGATTCGAAGATTCAAAGCCTGAAAGATGCAACAGCCGAAAATACAATCGCTTATTCGACTAACGGATCGAGCTCGAACAATATCGTCGTCGCGTTTATCAATGAGCTTGGTGTAAAGGCCAAGCCAACGGCGACGGGCGGGCCTCCGGGCACGCTCACGGCGGTGATGTCCGGCCAGGTCGACATCGGCTGGGCTGCGCCGCCGTTCGGGTTACAGGAAATCAAGGAAGGCAAGATCCGCATCGTCGCGCATGGCAGCGACGTGCCCTCGCTGCGGGGACAGACGGTGCGCACGCTCATCGTCAACGCGAACTCACTGAAGACAAAGCACGACGCGATCATGCGCTTTGTCGACGCGTACCGGGAGTCGGTTGACTGGATGTATTCCGATCCGAAAGCCGTCGAAATGTATTCCGCAAAAATTCACCGGCCGGTCGAAATGCTGAAAGAGTCGATGGTGAAGTTCCAGCCGAAAGAAGCGCTGCAGACGGATCAATTCAAGGATCTCGACGGCGCCATTGCCGATGCGGTGAAATTGAAATTCCTGGACAAGCCGCTCACCAAGGAGCAAATCGCCGAATTGCTCCAGATTCCGCCACGAAAAAAATAACATCCACGTTCCGAAATGAAACGGGCCGCTGCCTCAGCAGCGGCCCGTGCACCAACCGGGCTGCAAATCAGCCCTTCTTCTTCGCCATTTTCTTGCCGGCTGTCTTGCCAGCTTTGCACTCGCCTGGCGTGGCGCCTTTCGCGCCGTCCTTCGCGGCCCAGCAGGCATTGTGATAGGTGAACTTCTGGTCGCCCTTGCTGGCGCATACCGCAGACGGTGGTCCCATGCACACGACCTGTGGGCGCGCGGGTGGCGCCGCGGCTGCCGCCTTCTTCTTTTTCGCGGCCTCGCTGGGCACCGCCGAGCCGATGATAAAGGCAACAGCAGCCGCCGCAACGAACGTGACATAAACAACATTCTTTATTTTCATGTGATTCCTCCCCACCAGATTTTGGACAAACCATAGTAGAAGCTGGCATGCCGTGATTACAAGAATTTTGCGCTGAATTGGGCTCCAATTCTGAACGCGTATTCATGTAAGCAGGAAGTCAATGCCTGCTTTTGACAGCAGCAGATATCGCCCCAAGGATGGCGGCACGTCCGGATTTCAAGGTGTCGCGCACGGTCTCGAGTTTGCCGATCGCGCCCATTTCGCGCTGCCGCTTGGCGGTCGAGTCCGCCATCAGCGGGTCAAGCCCAAGCTCGCGCAGGGTCGCCGCCGACTCCTCCATCTCGGCGGCCCGGCGCTCGCCGTGACTGGCCATACGTTCGAGGTTGTAGTCCGCAATCTGCCCCCAATCGAGCGTCGGGTAATTGTTCTTCAAGGACGCAATCACTTCATCCAAAACTCCGGCACGCGCTGCGGCCAGGAAGCATTCCAGGGTCAATGCCTCGATGCCTTTGATCATCACGCTGCGGATCATCTTAATCGCCGCAGCTGAGCCGATTTGGGGGCCGACCATGGAAAACGTCATCTCGAGTTCACCCAACAAAGGCGAAATTTCCTCTGCATGAGGGCCGGCAATCAGCAGGGGCGTGCGATGGCGGGCCGGGTGGATCGCCGCGACCACGGCGACATCAACGTAGCGGGCCCGCTCCCCGAGCAGTTTGGCCGTCTCGATCTTGCGGCCGGGCGATACGGAATTGATGTCAAGATAATAGGGATTGCCGTTCAGGTGTTGAGCGACGGAACGTGCCGCTTCCACGCTCGAAGCGGCGGTGACGGCAGAAATCAGAATATCTGTGTCGCGCACGGCATCTGCGGCGGACGCTGCCGTGCGCACGCCGATCGTCTCGCCTGCAAGTTTAAGCGGAGCGCCGGCGCGTTCCGGGAACAGGATGTCCCAGGCCGCAATATGCTCGACGCCCGCGTCTTTGAGGCCGGAGGCGATTGCCTGTCCGGCTTCGCCGAAGCCGACAAACGAAATTCGCGGTGTGTTGCGGCGAGTCATGTTCCGGTCTCAGGAGTCCGGGAGGCCGGGGACAGGCGGCGTTCCTTTGGTATGGAATGATTTGATTGTTTGCAGGCCCCAGGCCTGACCCTTCTGCCGCTCGGCCTCTGTCCAGGTCACGGGCTTCCAGTCCGGTGCAAGCACCAGCCGCGCGCCGGCGCAGGATACTTCGATGCGGTTGCCGCCGGGCTCATAGACATAGAGGAAGAATGTCTGCTGGATCGCATGCTTGTGCGGGCCGGTCTCGATATAGACGCCGTTTTCCAGAAAAATGTCGGCTGCGCGCAAGACATCCTCTCGCGCGTCCAGCGCGAACGTGACGTGATGCAGGCGCCCTCTTGTGCCTGTGTGATCGCGCGTGTAGGCGAAATCATAGCTCTTGTTCGTCGCCGTCATCCACATGCCGGCTTCGGTGCCGTCGTTGAGCACGATCTGTTCAGTGAGCATGAAGCCGAGATAGTTCTGAAAGAATTCACGGTTGGCTTTGATATCGACAGCCAACCCGTTGAAATGATCGATGCGGCGGGCATTGATGCCGCGCGCTGGAAATTTCTGCGCCTGGTTTTTCAGCGCCGGCTTGAGGTCGGGAGGCGCGTCGTACCATTCGGTGTCATAATAAATTTCGAATCGATGGCCGTCGGGATCCTTGAAGACGAAGGTCTTGCCGTGGCCGAGGTCGCCGTCCGTCCAGCCTATGTCAAAACCAGAGCCTTTGAGCGCCGCCGCGCGGCGTTCAAGCGCCTGCGGTGAGCGGGTGCGGAAGGCAGCATGGCCAAGACCCGACGTTTTGGAATCGGTGAGCTTGAGCGAATAGCGCTCGTAGTCGTCCCAGCCGCGCAGATAAACACTGTCGTCTTTTTCGCCGCTTTGGGTCATGCCCATAACGTCGATAAAGAACCGGCGGCTTTCTTCGAATTTCGGCGTCAGCAGTTCAACGTGGCCAAGATGCGCAATATCGTGGATCGGTTCAGATTGCATGGGGATGTTCTTCTTGTATCGGTTGCCGGTTCAATTCTGCCGAACTGCGCGTGTGAAGGCCAGCACCAGATTGTTCGCAGGCATTGGAGATATTTCGGCCGGGCTCAGGTTTGCCGCATCGGCAAGGATATTCAAGTCGTCAACATCGCGGACACCCCATTCCGGGTCTTCAGCCCGCAAGGTTGAATCAAACTGTGCGTTGCTTGGAGACGTGTGAGCGCCATTGCGCTTGAAGGGGCCGTATATAAACAAACGGCCATCCTCGCACAACAAACGGCCGGCACCTGCAAAGAGGTTCTGCGATACGTGCCACGGAGAAATATGCAACACGTTAATGCAGACGATCGCAGCAAGAGGTCCGCCGCGACCTGTTTCGCTTCTCCACTCCCAATCGGGATCATTGAGATCGATGCGCTGGGGTGCGCGTAAATTCGCGGCACCGCAATTTATTCGCCACGAATCGATGCTCTTGAGGTGTGAATCGTAAATGTCGCTTGGCCACCAACGGACGCCCGGCACACGCAGTGCAAATGCCGCGGCGTGTTGGCCGGTGCCGCTGCCGATTTCAAGAACATCACCGCTCTGTGCCGTCAGGAATCGGCCAATCGCGGCCCAAATCGGCTCGTGGTTGCGATGAAAGGCAGGGGCATCCAACCGGCCGTCCGCCTGCGGCGGTGAGGTCGTTTTACCGTACTCGCGAACGAATTGCGTCATGACGGCCGCCCGGTCGTTAATTGAGGTAAGTGCCTTAACGCTTGCGTTGGCCGTCCGTCAAAGCCTGGACGCTCAGACCGGATTAGGCCGCCAAGCTTCGTTGTTTTTGCAGTGACAATGGGGCAAAATCCTCGCATTCACGAGCCATTTGCGCGCGAACGATAAAAACCAGGGAGGAACATGATGCATAAATTAAAGATATCGCTGGCGGTGCTTGCGGCCGCGGTCGTGCTGCCGGCTGCGGCGCAGGCACAAACCAAGATCACCATCGGGATACCGACATCGCCGCCTAATATCGTCCACATGCCGACGATCGTTGCCAAGGATCTTGGTCTGTACAAGAAGGCCGGCCTTGACGTCGACATTGTGTCACTCGGCGACGGCACAAAGGTCTACCGTGCCTTGCTTGCGGGCAATATCGAGTTCGGGCTGACGCCCGGCGCGCCAACGATTATCGGACGCTCCAACGGCGGTAACGTGAAAGCGCTGTCAGCCAATCTGCCGAAATTCGAGGCGTCGATGATCGTTCGTGCCGAAATTAAGACTATGGCCGATCTGAAGGGAAAGCGCATCGGTATCCAGCAGCCGGGCGGCTTTGCCGACATCCTCAGTCGCAGCGTGCTGCGCGCGGCCAAGATCGATCCGAAGGATGTCAGCTTCGTCACCATCGCGAGCGAAGACGTGCCGGCGCTGGTCGCCAACCAGGTCGACACTGCCATCCTGCATGTCGAGCAGGAAATGTTCGCCAAGAGCAAGGTGCCGGACCTGCACGCGATCGCGCGCATGTGGGAACTGCAGCCGAAAACCCTCTACACGTTCCTTTCAGCGACCGAAAAGACGATCAAGGACCACCCGGATATCGTTCAGAAGGTTGTCGCGGCCAATATCGAAGCGACGCGCGTGATGTACTCGGACCGGGCCAAGATCATCCCGATCCTGGTCAAGGAGACCGGCTATCCGGAAAAGGTCCTGGCCGACAGCTTTGACTTTCTGGTCAAGCAGTGCATCTGGGATGCAAACAGCGGTCTGAGCCCGGAGCGGGTGAACTTCACCGCCCAGTTGATGACCAAGGTCGGTAACATCAAAGAGGGCAAGACGCCGACATACGAAGACGTGGTCGACACCACGTTTGCCAAGAAAGCAATTGAGCAGCTTGGCGAGTGGAAAGGACCGGTTTGCCCGACTGCGGCGTTCTGAAGTAGACGCTTCACCGAAACCGGCGGGCGCCGTGTCGCGGCGCCTGCCATGCGGTCCGTGCCGTATGGCATGAAGAAAGGACGACCATGACGATCGCCCAGCAAGTCGATACCGGTGCGATTGCCGGTGGCGCGCAGGCGCAGCCCACAGTCAAGACGTCTTGGTGGGAGCACGCCGCGCTCTACCGCTATGGCTTCGTGGTGGCGATCCTGATCGTCTGGGAAATCGTCGCTCCCTTTATCAGCCCAATCTTTTTCACCTCGCCGAGCAAGATCGCGGTCGCCTTCTATGAAACGACCGTTTCGGGTGAGTTACCGTACTTTCTGGCGCAAAGCCTGGAGGTCATGGTCTACGGCCTGGTTATCGCCATTGCGGTTGGCATTCCGCTCGGCGTCGCGATGGCACGAATTCGCTGGCTCGACTGGGCGCTCGACCTGCCCATCAACGCCCTTTACGCCACGCCACTGGTTGCAGTTGTGCCGCTGCTGGTGTTGTGGTTTGGCATTTACCTGAAGGCCAAGATCATCGTTGTCTTCCTGTTCGCGGTATTTCCGATCCTGATCAATACCTATCAGGGCGTGCGCGAATGCGACAAAGGGATGATAGAGGTTGCGCAGTCATTCCGCTCAAGCGAATGGAGAATGTGGCAGGATGTGCTGCTGCCATTTGCGGTGCCATACATTATCGCCGGCGTACGTCTCGCCATCGGCCGCGGCCTGATCGGTATGATCATCGCGGAGTTTTACACGACGATTTCGGGCCTTGGGTTCATGATTACGAAATACGCCAACGTATTCGCGATGGATAAGACCTTCGTTCCTGTGATCGTTTTGATGGTACTCGGCGTGTCGCTGACCACGATGCTGAAATGGGTCGGCCGCCGGATCGCGCCCTGGAGCGCGGCCAATCGCTGAGGACTCCCGTCGTTCGTCTCATTGAACGCGTTGCTCGCATACGAAATAATACTCGCGTCGGCAATTGCCCGCCTTGTGCGGAGGTGCGTCATGACTCTCGGCCTGTCGCTTCAGAATTTCACCATTCTTCACGTTGTTATCAGTCTGGTCGCGATTGCCAGCGGGCTGGTTGTGCTGGTTGGGATGCTTCGCGCCAGCAGGCTGCCGGGCTGGACAGCATTGTTTCTCGTCACCACCATTCTGACGAGCGTCACCGGCTTCATGTTTCCGATAAATGGGTTCACGCCTGGCCTTGGCGTTGGTCTGATATCAATTCTAGTCCTGGCCATCGCACTCACGGCGCTGTATGCGAAGCGTCTGAACGGCACGTGGCGGTGGGTCTACGTCACGACTGCGCTCGCTGCGCTCTATTTCAATGTCTTTATCTTGATCGTGCAGGCGTTTCAAAAAGTTCCGAGGCTCCAAGTCCTGGCACCGACGCAATCCGAGCTCCCGTTCCTGATTGCGCAAGTCGCGGCGTTGGTCGTATTTCTCGTGCTTGGAGCGATGGCTACACGGAAATTCCGCCCAGTTTTGTAAAGGCGCCGATCTTAGTAAAGATCATGCCGAACAAAAAGAATGAAGCCGCCGGAGACGGCGGCTTCAGAACTTCGGGTGAGTGCCGAATTATGGCGTGCCGCCACCGCCACCGCCACCAAGCTGCGTCGAAATGAAATCGAACTTGTCCTTGAGGTTCGTGCCGACCGAGTTCACCGCCGCGATAATCACGACTGAAATGCCTGCGGCAATCAGACCGTATTCGATCGCGGTCGCGCCGGCCTCGTCCTTCAGAAACGCAACAACCTTAGACATCACGCATCCTCCATGTAGCTGGCTACTGAGAACCTAATTATCATCCGAGTAGATGATGGCAGGACCATACCGGCGGCCCGTTAAGAAGAAGCTTCGCCGAGGTGGCAGAAATTGCTTAAATTCTTACGGAATTTTTGGGTTACGGTTCGGCGGCACCGCCACTAACGCTGCGCATTGCCGGCGGTTGGATGTGGATTTCCAATGGAAATCGAGGCGTCCCGGCCTGCGTGGTGAGCCATCAAGTCCGGCAGCATCCTCCAGGAACACCGAGTCTGTTAACGGCCCATTAGGCACGCGATTTGAATCATCACCCAATCGGCGGAGCTACGTTCGTCGGTATATCGGTGCTTTTCGCGTGATCGGGGCGCCGCTTGACCGACCTGCACGATCGTCCTGAAAAAGAAGCCGCCGTTTCCGGCGGCTTCTTCTCACCTGAAGTATGGTCACTCCTCGGGCGAGTTCAATCGCGAGGATGCGTGCAAGCGATCGGGTGCCCGGCTATGGGAGTCACCATCAGGCATTCGACGTTCCCAACCGCAAACTTATGGGTTGTTGAGCTTATCTTTAATGTTGTCGAACGTGCTCGAGAGGCTTGAGCCGACCGAATTGACTGCTGCGATGATCACAATCGCGATTCCGGTAGCGATCAGACCATATTCAATCGCGGTCGCGCCAGACTCGTCTTTCAAGAAAGCAACAAACTTGGACATCTGCATACTCCATGTGGCTGCGTACACAGGCAGAGTAGCGATGCCCTCTTAAGAGCCTCTTCGATCGCGCGCGTGCAATTTCCAAAAATCCGGACCGCTTGCAGACAAGCGAGAGTCGTCACATGCAAGGAAATTTTGCCGAGGTCAAAAACAAAATATTTTTCAACAACACGCTGAACAGCCAAACGGATGACGGCTTTTCTAAAAATATTTTTTAGGAAGCGCGCGTGTTAAGGCATCGTTGTGCATGATCGCCGTCAGCTCTCCTCCGGATAGTCGATATAGACCAATCCCGCCTTCGCGAGCGGCTCACGCATCTTGTACATGTCGAGACTGAGCATGCCGGCTTCGAGCTGCTTGCGCTTGCCGTCCTCATCATCTTTCCGTTTTTGCGCTTTTTGCGCAGTTTCAACGGCAAGCTTTTTCGGGATCACGACCACGCCGTCATCGTCGGCGACAACAACATCACCGGGTTCAACGTTGACGCCAGCGCACACCACCGGAACGTTGACCGCACCGAGGGTGGATTTCACCGTTCCTTTGGCCGAGATCGCCTTTGACCAAACCGGAAAACGCATTTCAGATATCGGGCGAACGTCGCGGCAGCCCGCATCGATTACGAGGCCGATGACGCCGCGTGCGCGCATCGCGGTCGCCAGCAGTTCGCCGAACATTCCATCGCTGTTGTCAGCCGTGCATCCGACGACCAGGACGTCACCTTTCTGACATTGCTCGACGGCGACATGAATCATCCAGTTGTCGCCCGGCTGAGCAAGGACAGTGACCGCAGGCCCCGCAATCTGGGCGCCGGCCCAGATCGGCCGCATATACGGTTTCATTAATCCGGACCGCCCCAAAGCCTCGTGCGCCGTGGAGACGCCGACCGCGGCGAGCGTGCCGATGGCATTGCTGTCGGCGCGCTTGATGTTACGGACGACGACTGGTTTCATTTCAAGATCTCCTCAACGGTCGGGAACAATCTTTGATACGCCTCGCCGTAGGTCATGGGCACGCCGGTATTACGGCTGCCCTGGATGCCTCGATTGAGGGCAACGCGCTCATAGTAGCCCCAGAGATGTTTTTGCGCGGCGAGGATCTGGAAGGCTTCGTATTTCTGTTCCCATACATCGTCGATTTTCAGAATGAGATTGGGCTTGTAGTTGCACATTTCCGGCTGATGCGGTTCGAACAGAAATACCGGCGGAGCGGCGTATTTGTATTTGGCATCAGGCTTGTGACCCATCGCCTGCGCGACCACGCGCGTTTCCTGCGCGAAATGCGCGGCGTTGGGATGGTCAAAATTGTACGGATCATCGAGCGCATGGGTAAGCACGAAGGAGGGATTGAGCTCGCGATAGATATCGACCATGCGGTCGAAATGAGCCTCGTTCAGCTTGAGGGGATAGTCGCCACAGTCGAAGAATTCGATTTCGGCGCCGAGCGTTTTTGCCGCCCGTTCGGCCTCGTCTTTACGGCCGGCCTTCACCTTCTCCAGCGTGGCGCCCGCTTCCTTCCAGGCGAACTGACTTTCGCCGCGCTCGCCATATGACATGCAGACGATTTTGACCCGGTAGCCGCGCCTGGCATGCAACGCGATCGCGCCCCCGGCGCGCCACACGAAATCACCGGGGTGCGCCGTCACGACAAGCCCGGTCTTCTGATCTGCCATGTTGGCACTCCTTTTCCGCCCCCGGCTTGTTAAACTAGGTTGAGTGGCGGGCGGTCAAGCCGTCGAAAGCGGCGCAGGCGGAGGCATCTCACAATGGCAAATAGCGGCGCAACGATGCGCGTCGTCCTTGGCGATTACCCTCATACTCTTCCGCTTAAGCGCAAAGAAATTGCATCGCCCTGGCTCAAGATCGAATTCGTCGAGGTGAAGCCTCTGTATCAGGCGTTCAAGCCGATGGTTCGCGAGCACGCATTCGATGTCAGCGAAATGGCGCTCGTTACATATTTCCAGGCCAGGGATCACAACAAGGCTCTCGCGCTTCTTCCGGCGGCGATGCTGGCGCGGTTCCAGCACGGCACCATGCTGTTCAATGCCGAGCGTAAAAAACTTTCGCCGTCGGATCTGCCGGGCAAGCGCATCGGTGTTCGTTCATACAGTCAGACCACCGCCGTGTGGATCAGGGGGATTCTCGAAAACGACTATGGCATCGATCTGGGCGGCGTGCAGTGGGTGACTTTTGAGGATGGTCACGTGGCCGAAACGCGTGACCCGCCCGGTGTCGTCCGCGCCGGCAAGGAGCAGGACATCACTGGAATGCTGATCGCCGGCGAACTGGACGCGGCGGTCTATGGGGCGGCCTTGCCAAAGGACCCACGTTTGCAAAGCGTCATCCCTGATCCGGAAGCTGCGGCACGTGCCTGGTACGAAAAGCACAAGCTGGTGCCGGTCAATCACATGGTCGTTGTGACCGGCGAGTTCGCACGGTCAAATCCGGAAGCGGTCGCCGAGTTCTACCGTCTTTTGCAGGAGGCGCGGAATGCGGCACCGCCCGCTGGAAATATCGACACCGCTCCGTTCGGCAAGGCGGCGAACCGGGCGTGTCTTGAGTTGCTGATATCATATTGCGAACAGCAAGAATTGATTTCGCGCCGACCGAATTTCGACGAACTTTGGTGACATCCGCTCCGGGGGAAACGAGGAAACAGTCAACGATGAAGAAGACATACACCGGCGGATGTCATTGCGGAAAAGTCCGTTTCGAGGCGCAGGCGGACATCGCTGAAGTCATCACGTGCAACTGCTCACGCTGCCGCAAGCTGGGATCCTTGTTGTCTGCCGTGGCGATGTCGGATTTCAAGCTTATCGCAGGGGAAGATGAACTGACCGACTATCAGTTCAACAAGCGAACGGTCCATCACCCGTTCTGCAGGACCTGCGGTATTGAGTCATATGCCTACGGCAAAGGTCCGGGAGGCAGGGATATGGTGATGCTCAACGTACGCTGTCTCGACGGCGTGGACCCCGATCAGTTCGAGGTGAAGAAGTTCGACGGCGCGAGCCTGTAGCGCAACGACAGGCGGCAAATTTTGTGGCCGTGAAATCGCACCCTAAAAGCCATAACGGGCAGACCGTCGTCCGCCCGTCACAAGCTCTCGGATCCATTCCGTGCGCGCCAGCCGAAGCCGCAGCGCAGGTACCAGTTACTGAGAGCCAGGGCCGGTAGTCATAAGCCACGAATACTGCAAGCAGCACTCACGTCCCATGTCCGTCCGGTCATGGCGGCCATCCGTGTCCGGCAGAGCCGAAAATGGGCGACCTGCGAGAAAGCGTACGCCCACCGCGCACGATGGCAAGAGTGAAGAATTGCTGTTGATAATTCCGAGGATGAAATATGGCGCTGGGTCTCGATCATCCCAAAATTGTGCCTTTGCCACGGCCGTCTTTGCTTTCCTCGATCATAACCGTGTCGTGTTTGAGGGCGAGTTGTTTGGTCAACTCGGCATTCATCAGCTGCTCCTGGGTCAGCGCGTGCATGTCCGCGAACATTCCCTCCGTGCCTGCCGGACTGTAGATCATGAGCATGCGAACGCCTTCTTTTGACGTCACCTGATGCGGCACGCCCGGCGGTATGTGAACACAGGATCCTTTTTTCGCGTGGAACAATTCGTCGCCGACCTGAAAGTCCGCGCTGCCGTCGAAGACGTAAAACGTCTCATAAGCTTTGATGTGATAGTGCGCGCGGGACTGAAAACCAGGTTTGCAATTTTCCTCCACCACCTCGAATGACTGGCCGGTGTCATCGCCCGTGATCTTGACGATGACTTCGTTGGCCTTGGCGTAAACGTTACCTTTACCCGGCGGCGAATGCTTTCCTTTGGCGGTCATGATGGCCTCGTTGTTTGTTTCCTCGCCCGCATATTCAAGATACTAGCGAACCGAGCCGTCATCGAGTGGCGGGCTGGACGAGACGCGAAAATAACCCGACAGTCTCCTCCGCACCACCGTAAGAGGTCGAGCCATGGCACGTAATTCTGCTCGCGAGCGGCTTGAGGCCGCATTTGCCCGCATCGACGATCCAAAAGGTGAAGGTGCACGCGCCTGCCTTACCGTCTATCGCGAGCAGGCCAAGGCCGCCGCCGATGCGGCCGATGCGCGCGCAAAATTCGGAATCTCTCTCGGTCCGCTCGACGGCACAATTGTAAGCATCAAGGATCTTTTCGACGTCGCCGGCGAGGTCACGCGGGCCGGATCCAGAATCTTTGCGGAAGAAGGAAAGCCGGCCATCGCCGACGCGCCGGCCGTGCGAAGGTTGCGTATGGGCGGTGCGATCATCATCGCCAAAACAAACATGAGCGAATTTGCCTATACGGGTATCGGCGCCAATCCACATTTCGGGACGCCGGGCAATCCGGCCGATCGCAATCGTGTCCCCGGCGGCTCATCGTCAGGCGCCGTGGTCTCGGCCGCCGATGGCATGTGCGAAATTGCCATCGGCTCGGACACCGGCGGCTCGTGCCGGATTCCGGCAGCGATCTGCGGGATCGTGGGCTGCAAGCCGAGCAGGCAACGCATCCCGACCGATGGCGCATTCCCATTATCCTACAGCATCGACTCGATCGGCCCGATCGCGCGGACGGTAGAGGCTTGCGCCAAAGCCGACGCTGTTATGGCCGCTGAAAACTTTGCGCCGCTGGAGCCGGCGCCGCTCGCCGGCCTTCGCATTGGGATCGTGCAGGGTACGCCTTTAGAGAATCTCGACGAGATCGTATCGAAGCGCTTTGCGGCGGCGATCGATCAGTTGCGCAAAGCAGGCGTGCGTCTGTCTGAAGAAAAACTCGCATTGCTTGCCGATATGGCCGAGGTCAACAGTAAGGGCGGCGTACAGCCGACGGAGGCATTCTCGATTCACCGGGAACTGATGTCGCGGCGCGCCGACGACATTGATCCAAATGTGCGGGTTCGTCTCGAGCGGGCACGCAACGTCAGTGCAGCAGACTACATCGATATGGTGCGCCAGCGCGCCCAGCTGATCCGGCTTATGGATCGGAGGCTGGCGGACTTCGACATTCTGGCATTGCCGACCACGCCGATCGTGGCGCCGACGATGCAGGAGGTGACGGCGGCCGATGAGTTCGCGCGCAGAAATGCGATGCTGTTGCGCAATACGGTCATCGTGAACTTTTTCGACCTCTGTGCCATCTCGATCCCGATCCCGCGCGAAAGCGGCCTTCCGGCCGGCCTAATGCTGATTGCCCGCAACGGTCAGGACAATCGCCTGTTCCGCATAGCGATGGCGGTGGAGCGACTATTTGGCGGGCAGGGCGCCTAGAACTCTCGTAGCGATTCAAGCAGCGTCTGGTGGCGTTCGGCACCAAGTTTTTCTTTCAATGCAGCTTCATGCTGCGCGGCCAATGCCTTGGCGCGAGCCAGCGTCTTCTGGCCGTGCCCGGTAAGCCGCAGCGCGTGACGGCGGCCATCGGCAGACGATGGCAGCCGCTGCGTCAGACCGCGTCTTTCCAGACGGTGCAGCAAGCGCACCAGCCGTGCCCGCTCAATTCCCAGGGTCATGGCCAACTCCGCCTGGGACAATCCGGTATTGGTGCCGATAACCACCAGCACCGAAAATTCAGCGGGACTGATATTGATCGATGACAACCGGCGGATGAAGTCCTGAAACACCCAAAGCTGAGCGCGGCGGATGAAATAGCCAAGCCGCTCGTTGAGAACGCCGAGGTTGATGACGGGCGCGCCCCTACGCTTCTGCGGCGTTTTGCACTGCGCCACGGCCCGTTTAGCGGCGTGTTTGGCATCAGACATGGGGTAGCCTTATCCCGGTTGTCACCTAACGGTTGACGAAATTTGTTGTCCTCGTCAACAATATGGTTCAGGTCATCGAGAGTGGACGAGCGGCTCGCGCGAGGTTGCTGCGGCCGAGTTTCGATCTTGTGAAGGGTGGAAAAAATCCGGCATCATCCGGAACAAAGGCCGCGCGCTCGGCCAGGGAGGAAATCCGATGAAGAAGAAATCTCAGTCCAAGGCGGCCGTGACCCGCAGAAGCTTCAGCGCCGGACTCGGCGCGGCCGGCATCGTTGCGGGAGCCGCGCCATTCAATGTCGTTCGTGCGCAAGGTGCCGCGCTCAAGGTCGGCGTGCTTTTGCCACGTTCAGGCTATCAGGCGAGCATCGGGCAAGACTGCCAGCGTGGCGTCGACATTTCGGCGGGCATTCTCAAAGATCTCGGCCTGCCGCCACTCCAAATCATGAATGCGGACACAGAGACGAACGTGGACGTCGCCCGTTCGCGCGCGGAAAAGCTGATCGGCGAGGGCGCCCAGTTGCTGATCGGTGCTTTCGATTCCGGGCAGACCACCGCGATCGCCCAGGTTGCCGAGCAAAAGGGTATTCCGCTCGTCATCAATATCGCCGCAGCTCCACCGATCACCGAGCAGGGCTATAAATTCGTGTTCCGCAATTTCCCGACCGGACCCATGATCTTGCGTGATGCCTTCCTCAATCAGAAGGAGGTTTTCCAGATCACCGGCTCGGCGCCCAAAACGGCAGTCATGCTGCATGTCAACGACACATATGGCACGTCGATCCAGAAGGGCATGGCCGCCATGTTCCCGAAGTTCGACATGCCGTACAAAATTCTGCAGGAAATCGCATATGACCCTACCGCGCGCGATCTCTCGGTGGAGATTGCGAAAGCCAAGGCGACCGGCGCGGAAGCGCTTATCGCGGTCAGCCGTCTCAACGACGCGATCCTGCTCACCCGTGAGCTGGTCAAGCAGCGCTGGACCCCGATGGCGGTGTTGAGCATCGGTCCTGGATGGTACGAGGATCAGTATCTCAAGACCCTCGGCAAGCTGTCGGACGGTCCAATCAGCCTGGTGCCCTGGTACGATCCCAACAAGAAGCTCAGCAAATCTCTGGAAGCCGCGCTGGCGAAGGCGCATCCCGGCGTGAGCATGTCCACCAACCACGTCTATACGTTCGAGGCCTTGCTCGTGGCGGCGGACGCTTACAAGCGAGCCGGCTCGGCCGATCCCAAGGCGCTCGCCGACGCCATTCGCACAACCAATATCACCAACAATGTCAGCCCCGGCCCAGGCATCATGTTCGACGCCAAGGGTCAGAACGACAAGCTGAAGGGCTCCGCGATCCAGAATCGCGGCGGCAAGCTGGTGACGCTGGCGCCAAGAGAGGCGGCCAACGCAAAGCCGGAGTGGCCGTTAAAGCCGTACGACAAGCGCGGCTGACAAGCATCGCTTCGATCGCGTTCCGGCCGCCAGATTCGGCGGCCGGATCATTGCTTATCGGGATTCATCCGTGCCGCTTGATGTCTATCTCAATGTCGCCGTCAGCGGCGTGCTGACCGGCCTCGTCTACGGCCTGATGGCGCTTGGGTTGTCGGTGATCTTCGGTGTCGTGCGCGTGGTCAATTTCGCCCACGGCGAGATGATGACCGTGGCCATGTACATCGCAGTCACGCTGTTTTCGACACTGCATCTCGATCCGCTGGTCATGTTGATTCCGATCGCGATGGTGTTGTTTGCATTTGGCTATGTCCTGCAGGCCGGCTTGATCAACCCTTTCATCACTCGTCCCGAACACAGCCAATTTCTCCTGCTGGTCGCGATAGCAATCATCATCGTCAACGGGCTTCTCATTGTGTTCGGCCCCAGCTCGCAGAATGTGCAGGTCACCTATGCTTTTGACAGTTTTCAGTTCGGCAGGCTGATCATCGACGCCACCAAGGCCTATGCGGCGGTTGCAGCCGTGGCGGTGTCTGCCGCGCTGTTCATCTTCTTCCGCAGCACCATGCTCGGCACATCGATACGGGCCTGCGCCGACAATTACACGGGCGCGCTGGTGGTCGGGCTCAACGTGAAACGGCTCTACGCGCTGACATTTGCACTCGGCGCGGCGTGCGTCGGTGCCGCGGGCCCGATGCTGTTGTTGATCTTCGACGTCACTCCGGCCGCAGGGCCTGCGTATACATTGCTCGCCTTTGTCATCGTTATCACCGGCGGCCTGGGCTCGATGCCCGGCGCGCTCGTTGGCGGAGTTCTGATCGGACTTACCGAAGCAATGGCGGGTCTCGTGTTCACGCCGTCCGCCAAGAGCATGTTCGCCTTTGCCATTTTGGTTCTGGTCTTGCTCTTTCGTCCGCAGGGCATCATGGGCAAGAGGGCGGCATGATCCGGCGGCTCACCGCCGGCGTCCCTGCGCGGACCTTGTTCCTGCTTGGGGCACTCCTCGCCGTTTTTCTCGCTGCGCCATTGTTTGCCGGCGACTATGTCCTCACCGTATTGATATTGATCCTGTACTTTGCCTACACCGGCCAGGCCTGGAACATCATGATGGGCTTTGCCGGGCAGTTGTCGCTTGGCCATGCACTCTACGTGGGCCTCGGCGCCTATACCTCGGCGGCGCTCTATGTTCATTTTGGTATTGGTCCCTGGATCGGCTTGCTCGCGGCCATTCCAGTGGCAGCGATCACCGGTGCGTTTATCGGCTTTCTTGCCTTTCGTTTTCGCGTTGCCGGCGTCTATTTCGCCATTCTCACCATTGCATTTGCTGAATTCGCGCGCGTCGGGTTCGACCACCTCGGCTGGACGAACGCTTCGTCAGGCCTTTTCCTGCCGGTTGCCCAATACGCGCATAATGACCTCTGGACGCTCCGCGGCCATCCGGTGATGTTCTATTACGTGCTGCTGGTGGCCACGGTTTTGGCCTTTATTTTTTGCCGCGCGCTGCTGAAAAGCCGTATCGGATATTTCTGGCTGGCGATCCGCGAGGATGAAGAAGCCGCGCGCTCTGCCGGCATCGATACGTTTCATTACAAGATGATCGCAGTGGTGATTTCCGCCGCGATGACATCGTTCGCGGGCGTTGTTTATGCGTTCTATTACAACAACCTGTTTCCCGAGCAGGTATTCAATATTTCCCGCTCGATCGACATCATTCTTGGACCCATCGCGGGCGGCGTCGGCACGCTATTCGGCCCCATCCTTGGGAGTTTCGTGATCGAAATCATCGGGGAAGGGCTACGAAGCCTGCTGGAGTCGTTCGGCATCGACGTGCCCGGCATCAAGCAGGTGGTGTTCGGCATCATCCTGCTGCTCGTTGTTGTTGCGATGCCCGACGGCGTGTGGCCCTGGCTCGCGCGCAAGCTCGGTCTGGCGGAGCAGCGGAAATGACTGCGCTTCTTTCAGTCAACGGAATTACCAAGCGGTTTCGCGGCTTATTGGCCGTCGACACGGCGACGTTTGAGGTCGCCGATGGCGAAATTTTTGCGGTGATCGGGCCGAATGGCGCCGGCAAGACAACGCTATTTAATATGATTGCCGGAGTTTTCGCGCCCAACGCCGGGAGCATCACGTTCGCCGGGGAGCGGATCGATGGTCTTTCTCCCGACAAGATCTGCAGGCGCGGCGTCGGCCGCACATTTCAGATCGTACGCCCGTTCCCAGCACTGACCGTCGAGGACAACGTCATCATCGGTGCGCTATTGCATCGCCACCACGTCGATGATGCGCGCGAGCATGCTCGTGGCGTGCTGCGGCGGCTTGATTTATACGCCAAACGCAATCAAACGGCGTCCTCCCTGACGCTGCCTGACCGGAAAAGGATGGAGCTCGCACGCGCACTTGCCACTGACCCAAAGCTGCTTCTGCTCGACGAAGTGATGGCCGGTCTGCGGCCGACCGAGGTCGACGGGGTCGTCGCAACCCTGCGCGAGCTTAACCGCGAGACCGGGCTTACCATCCTCTTGATCGAGCACGTCATGCGCGCGGTGATGGCGCTCGCCGGCCGTGTTCTCGTGCTTCATCACGGTGCGGCCATCGCAGAGGGCACGCCGGATGCGGTGGTGCGCAACCCTGCCGTCATTGATTCGTATCTCGGCGCGGAGGCCGTCGGTTGATGCTCAGCGTCGAAAATCTCGATGTGTTTTACGGCGATGCGCAGGCGCTCGACAATATCGCACTGGAAATCGAGCAAGGCGCGATCGTGACGATTGTCGGAGCGAACGGCGCCGGCAAAAGCTCGCTTATCCGCGCGATTGCCGGAATGCACACGCCGTCGCGCGGACGGATTGTCTATCGTGGTACCGACATCACCGGGTGGCCGAGCTATAAAGTGTGCAATCTCGGCATCGGCCAGGTCGCCGAGGGCCGGCAGGTCTTCCCCACGCTGACCGTCGCCGAAAATCTGGCAATGGGAGCTCTCGTGCCGCGTGCGCATGCCGGGCGCGAGCGCAATCTCGAGCGCGTATACGCCCTGTTCCCGATTTTGGCCGCGCGTGCCCAGCAGGCGGCGGGAACGCTGTCGGGCGGCGAGCAGCAGATGCTCGCGATCGGGCGCTGCCTGATGGGTGAGCCCGAGCTGGTCATGTTCGACGAGCCTTCGCTGGGGCTTGCGCCTTCCGTTGTGCAAAGCGTGCTTACGACCATCCGCGATCTCAACCGCGGCGGCCTTACCTGTATTCTGGTCGAGCAGAACGTCGCCGTTTCCCTGAGGCTCGCCAGCCACGCTTATGTGCTTGAGAACGGCCGCATCACCCTGACCGGATCAGGCGAACAATTGCTGCGCGATGATCGGGTCAGGCAGGCCTATCTCGGGCTGTAACTTGCGTCACTTCAGCGGCGGACCGATCGTGACGGTGAGCTTGCCGACACCTTCGACCTCGCATTCGATCTTGTCGCCTGCAACCGTGGCAGCAACGCCGGAAGGCGTGCCCGTCATGATTACATCGCCAGCCTCAAGCGCCACCATTTCGGACAGCTTCGAGATTGTCTCCGGCACGTTCCAGATCATCTGGTTGAGATCGCCGTCCTGACGGACCTGGCCGTTGACTTTGAGAACAATTTTGCCTTTCGCCGGATGGCCGATCTTGCTTGCCGGCATCAATGCTCCGCAGGGCGCCGAGCTGTCGAAGGCCTTGCCGATTTCCCATGGCCGCTTCACGTCACGCGAGGCGATCTGCAGATCCCGGCGCGTCAGGTCGATGCCGACCGCGTAACCAAAGATGCAGTCATTTGCCTTCGCGACCGGGATATTCCGGCCGCCGCTTTTCAACGCGACCACCAGCTCGACCTCGTGGTGCATGTCCTTGGTGAGCGAGGGATAAGGGACGGTGCCGCCATCCGGGACGATCGCGTCGGCAGGCTTTGCAAAGAAGAAGGGCGGGGCGCGCTCGTCCTGGCCCATCTCGCGAATGTGCTCGATGTAATTACGGCCGACACACCAGATGCGGCGCACAGGGAAAAGCTTGTCGGTCCCCGCGACTGCAATGGTTGCCTGTTGTGGCGGCGAGATAACGTAGCGGCTGTCGGACATGATTATTGGCCGTTCGATATTGCTGTTCGTTGTGGATGCACCGGCTGGATGATGGGCGGCCGGCAAAAGACGGCTGTGCGTATCAGGTGCGGTGCGCTTCAGTCAACCGCGAGACTATGACGATGCGACTGCGGCAATGGGAGCGCCCGGCTCCTGCGCTTTGAGCTGCAGCCGGTAAAACGATGCATAGCGGCCGCCCTTGCGCAGCAGCTCATCGTGCCGCCCGGACTCGACGGCGCGGCCATCCTCGACGACATAGATTTTATCGGCGTGCGCGACGGTATGGAGTCTGTGCGCGATAGCCAGCGTGGTGCGGCCTTGGCATAGATGTTCCATGGCCTCGCGCACCTGTAGTTCGGATTCCGAGTCAAGCGCGGCGGTCGCCTCATCAAGCAGGATGATCGGCGCGTTCTTAATAAGAGCACGCGCAATGGCCACTCGCTGGCGTTGCCCGCCGGAGAGCTGCAAGCCGTGCTCTCCGACCGGCGTGTTGTAGCCGCTCGGGAACGACAAGATGAAGTCATGCGCATAGGCGGCCTTGGCGGCAGCCACGATCTCGTCCTCGCTGGCACCCGGCTTTCCGAAAGCGACGTTCTCCCGGATCGTGCCGCCGAACAGGAATACATCCTGCCCGACATAGGCGATGTGCTCGCGCAGTGAGCGGCGCGAGACCCTCGCAATGTCCTGGCCATCGACCGTTATCACTCCCTGTCCGGTTTCATAAAATCTCAGAAGCAGGTTGAACACGGTTGATTTGCCGCCACCCGAAGGGCCGACGAGCGCAGTGAGCGTCCCCGGCTCGGCTACGAAAGAGATTCCACGCAGAACCGGCTCGTCGGCGCGATAGGCAAAGCGAACATCCTTGAATTCAAGCCGTCCGGCGGTGGTTTGCAGATCAGGTTTATCGTCGTCGGGCGCTTCGCTTGGCGGGCTGTCGATGATCTCAAACAAGATGCGCACGCCGACCAGTGCGCTATTGAGTTCGATGTTCAGACGGGCCAGCCTTTTTGCCGGCTCGTAAGCCAGCAAAAATGCCGTGATAAAGGAGAAAAACTGGCCCGGTGTGGCGCCCGTTTCGATGACTCGGTAGCCCCCGTAGGTAATGGCGATTGCAATGGCGCAGCCACCCAACGTTTCCATCAGCGGACTGGCACGATTGGAAACGCGCGCCATCTTGTTGGCTTCATGCTCGACGGCGGCAACGTTCTGATCGAAGCGCTCGCGCATGATGTCTTCAAGGGTAAAGGCCTTGACGATGCGAATGCCTTGCAGTGTCTCCTGCAGTGTTTCCAGAATGCGTGCTCCGCCGTGAAACTGGGTGCGGGCGATCGAGTAGATACGGCGGATCAGCTTGCGCAGAACGAAAAATGCCGGCGGTGCCACCACGAAGCTGAAAAAAGACATCAGCGGATCCTGGATCACCATCACTGTGATCAGCCCGATCAGGGAAAGCAGATCGCGCCCGACCGAGGTAATCAGCAGATTGATGACCTGCGTCGCCGCCGCGGCTCCCGTCGAAAGGCGGGCGATGAATTCCGTCGAATGGCGGCTCGAGAAAAATCCCAGGCTCTCGTTGAGCAATTTGGAAAAAACGGCACGCTGGTTGTCCGCCACGATCCGGTTGCCGATGCGCGAAAGCAACACGCTGTGCCCGTAAGTGGCAAGGCCCTTCAGCGAAAACAGAACGACGGTGATCGCACCAAGAAGGATGATGCCGGGCAGGTTCCGGTTGACATAAGCCTGATTGATCACGTCGCCGATCAGGTACGCGCTGAATGCCGTGCAGCCCGCCGCCACTGCCATGAGGATGAAAGCGACCAGATATTTGCGCCAGTGCACAAGGCCCTGCTCGGCCAGCAGACGCCGGATGAGGGTGAAGGCGCTGTAGCGCTCGTCGGACAGTGGCAGGCGGTGTTCGTTCATCTGCCCTCTATGGGCTGTTCGTAGGATGCGCATGGGCAGGAATGAGCGTTTCCTTGCCCGTCAGCAAAGAAATTTTCAAGCCAAAATGGGTCAAGGCTGCGAAAACGCTTGTTTTACGCCGTGATCAGGCCACCGAGTTTTTTCGTCGGGCCGCCAGCTGCTTCTCCCACGCAAGCGCATGGGCAACGATCGTATCGAGGTTCTGGAATTGGGGACGCCAAGACAACGCGGCGCGAATGCGATCGACATTCGCTACCAGCGAGGAAGGATCGCCGGGACGGCGTTCTGATATCTCAACGGGAAAATCACGGCCGCTTGCGCGCCGCGCCGCCGCGATCACCTCGAGAACCGAAGAGCCATGCCCGTAACCGCAGTTGAACGTCGCGCTTGCGCCTCCGCTGCGGAGATAGGCCAGGGCAGCCGAGTGCGCCTTCACAAGGTCGGTCACGTGAATGTAGTCGCGAATACAGGTGCCGTCTGGCGTAGGGTAGTCGGTCCCGAACACGCTCATTTTGGGCCGCCTCCCGATGGCGGTTTCGCACGCGACCTTGATCAGGTGAGTGGCGCCCGGAGTCGCCTGTCCGGTGCGCAATTTGGGATCGGCACCGGCCACGTTGAAGTAACGAAGGGCGACAAAACGAAGTCCATGCGCTTTGCCGGCGTCGTGCAGCATGATCTCCGACATCAACTTCGAGGTGCCATAGGGCGAAATCGGAACGGTAGGGGCGTCTTCGCGCACGGGCTTGTTGCTGGCATTGCCATAGACCGCGGCAGTGGAGGAAAAGATGAATTCCCGAACACCCGACTTGATGGCCGTGTCGAGCAGGGCGCAGCTGTTCATCGTATTGTTGCTGTAATAGCCGAGAGGATCGCTGATGGATTCGGGAACCACGATCGAAGCGGCAAAGTGAATGATCGCCGTGACGCGGTGATGAGCAATCGCTTGGCTCACGAGCGCGCGGTCACCGCTGCTGCCGGCAATGAAAGGAACGGATGTCGGAATCAGGAAACGAAAACCGGTCGACAGATTGTCGAGCACGGCGACAGGCTCGCCGGAGTCGACGAGTTCATGCACCATGTGGCTGCCGATATAGCCGGCGCCCCCCGTCACCAGAACTGTCATTCGGATGCCTTTCGTGCGTGCGGCAATGTGACGGCCGACAGTAAAAACAGCCTGTTGATCACCCCACCCGATGGCGTGCTTATGGCGGCTATCCTTAATGACCGGTATATGGGTGCCACGAACGCGCCATGTCCAACGTCCTTTTCATCAAGACATCTTCGCTCGGCGACGTGATTCATCACATGCCCGCTGTTGTCGACGCGCGAAAGGCGCAGCCCGACACGGCCTTCTCCTGGCTGGTGGAGGAAGCCTTCGCGCCGCTCGTACGGCTGCATCCGGCGGTGAGCGAGGTTATCCCGGTCGCCTGGAGGCGATGGCGGAAATCTCTCTATGCGCCGGCGACGATCGGAGAGATCGGCGCAAGCTTGCGCGCTATCCGCGCTCGCAACTATGACACCATCATCGACACTCAGGGTCTTTTGCGCTCCGCGTTGATCGCGCGCTCGGCGCACGGGCAGCGCCATGGCTATGATGCCTCGAGCATTCGTGAGCCGCTCGCCTCGATATTTTACGACAAGCGGCATCGCGTCGGCCGGGATTTGCACGCGGTCAAGCGCAACCGGATTTTGACCGGACTGGCTCTGGGCTACGCGCCGCAGGGCGCGCCGGACTTTGGGCTCGAGCGCATGCGATTTTCCGATGCCGATTCACGCTACGCAGTGCTGCTTCATGGGACCGCCAGGCGCGAGAAGCTTTGGCCGGAGGAGCGGTGGATTTCACTCGGGAAAATACTCGGCCGAAACGTCGAATTACGGTTGCCATGGGGTACGGATACGGAGTTGGCGCGCAGTCAGCGGATAGCTGCAGCAGTGCCCGGCGCGCGTGTTGTGGAGCGTGCGCCTCTCGACCAGGTCGCGGAATTGATCGCCGGCGCGCGATATGTCGTCGGCGTGGATACCGGCATCCTGCATCTTGCCGCCGCAATGGGAGTGCCCGTCGTCGCAATTTTTACCGGCAGCGAGCCGGGGCTCACCGGCCCGGTCGGCCGGGGTCCGATCGCGATTTTAGGTTCCGAGGCCGTGTCGCCGCCGGTCGATGACGTCGTTGATGCTGTGGCGAAGGTCGTCGGAGAAGGCGGGTCAGGCCGCGCCTGAGCGGAGCAGGTCGTGCACGTGGATCATCCCCACCGGTTTGCCGGCTTCGACGGCAAACAGCGCAGTCACCTTCATGGAATTGAGAATATCCAGCGTTTCGCTGAGCAGCTGATCGGGCCTGACCGTTTTGGGATCGCGCGTCATGGTGTCGTCGACGCGGGCGTCGAGCAGATCGTCCCGCATGTGACGCCGCAAGTCGCCGTCAGTGATGATGCCGACCAGAAGCCCGCGGCCGTCCACGATGCCGACACAGCCAAAGCCCTTGGCTGTCATCTCCAGAATGGCATCCGACATGCGGGTGCCGAGCGGCGCCAGCGGCACCGCCGTGCCGGTATGCATGATATCGCGCACGGTTTTCAGCAATGTCCCCAGCTTTCCGCCGGGATGAAGAAGACCAAAATCGACCGCGGTGAAGCCGTGACTTTCCAGCAGAGCGATGGCGAGCGCATCGCCCAGCGCAAGCTGCATGAGGGACGACGTCGTCGGTGCGAGATTGTGCGGACAAGCCTCTCGCGCCTGCGGCAACGCGAGAACCACATCGGCCACTTTGGCAAGCGTGCTGTCCGCGATCGCAGTCACCGCGATGAGCTTGATTCCGTGGCGCCGTGAATAGTCGGCAATATTTTTCAGCTCGACCGTTTCGCCCGACCAGGACAGCGCTAAAATCACATCATTGTTGGCGATCATTCCCAGGTCGCCGTGGCTTGCCTCGCTCGGATGCACGAAGAATGCCGGTGTACCGGTTGACGCCAGGGTCGAGGCGATCTTGCGCGCCACATGACCGGATTTGCCCATTCCGGTCACAATGACCCGGCCTTGCGCGGCACGGATCAAATCGACCGCAGAAGCGAAAGTGCGGCCGAGCCCATCGCGCAGCGCGGCTTTAAGGGCATTGACGCCGTCGCCTTCGGCATCGAGTGTGCGCAATGCGGATGCGATCGCATCCTGCTGGCGGCCGATGGTAATTTGGGCGGGTTTCAATGTCGCCATGGCGCGTTTGATAGCATGGAAAGCGTGACCCGTCAGGCTTGCGCCTGCCATTCGTTAATGCTCTCGCGAAGATGCACTATTCCACGGCCTTTCTGCCGCCGGCAAGAACATGCCGCACGCTCGCAAGCACGTCCTCGACGGCCACGTCGTCCGTGCGCCGGTGACGGACCGCATCATTACCCTCTGTGCGTGCGCGCATTCGCGCTTGGTCATCGCCCGGAGGTTCCAGAATTGCTGCCACGGGGTTGAGCGGCTTCCAGTGCCAGGGACTGGTGGGTCCGAAGATGGCCACAGTGGGCGTGCCGATCGCCGCCGACACATGCATCAACCCGGAATCGTTGGTTACCGAGATATCGGCGGCGGCAAGCGCCATGATCGCGTTGCGCAGGTCAGTTCCCGTAAGGTCGTGCGCACGATCTCCGGCGGCCCCCGCGATTTTTTTTGCGAGAGGCGTTTCCGCCGGCCCACCCAGAATCCAGATGGATGCACCGTCGTTCGTGAGCAGCTTTGCCAGTTGCGCATAGTGTGCGAGAGGCCAGGCTTTTCCAGCACCGACCGCGCCGGGCGACAGGGTCACGACCGGCGGTCGTTCGCTTGCGAGTCGCTGCCGTGCAAGCCAGGCCTGCAGCTCGTGTGGCGGCACTTTCAGTTCGGGCAACGGCCACCGCGTGGGCAGCGGAGCGCCTTTCGGAAGCGCCAGCGCTCCCATCTGATCGATCATGCGCGGCAGTTTTCGCTCGCCGAAACGCACGTCGTTGAGAAGGCCGAAACGGCCTTCGCCCGCGAATCCTGTGCGTCGTGGAATTCCGGCGAGCCATGGCGCCAGCGCCGCTTTCCATTTGCGCGACATCACCAGGGCTTGCGCGTAATTGCCCTCGCGCAGTTTGTTCGCGAGCTGGCGCTGCATTGCGACGCCAAGGCGGCGCCGCGGCAAATCGGCGATGATGGCGCGGCGGACGCCGGGCATATAGTCGGCGAGCGGAGCGCACAACGTGCTGCTCACGATGTCCACGGCGCGCTCGGGATTTTCGGCCCGCAGCAGCTTCACGACCGAATGACTGCGAACGAAGTCGCCGATCCACGCGAACGGCACGATCACCACCGGAGCGGCGGCCTGACTGACCTCTTGGTTCATGAATTTCGCGCCGCGTATCCCCGTTTCATCCCGCCCTTGGGATGGGCAGGTCAGGCGTTACCCTGCGTCCGGGCCGCGTGTCCAGCCGCGATTTTACCCTGTTTCGGGCGATTTGCAGGGGCAAACCGCACATAAGATTGCGCCGGCGCGCCGACTGGGGCAAAGGTTTGCCGCAAAGCATGCCGGCGAGGGGTTAATGTTTTTGGTCACCGGCGGGGCCGGGTTCATCGGATCGAACATCGTTGCGAGCCTCAACGAAGCAGGCTCGAGCGACGTCGTGGTCAGCGATCTGCTTGGCCGCGACGATGCCAAATGGCGCAATCTTGCGAAGCACCAGATGGCCGATCTGGTGCCGCCGGCCGAGCTTTCGCGCTGGCTCGAGAAACGTAAGCTCGACGCCGTCATTCACATGGGCGCGATCTCCGATACGACCGCGACCGATGGCGACCTGGTGATGGAAAACAACTTTCGCCTATCGCTTCGCCTCCTGGACTGGTGCACGCTTACGCGCACGCCTTTCGTCTACGCTTCGTCGGCGGCGACCTACGGCGACGGCAGCCACGGCTTCGATGACGACTGGTCGCTTCATGCGTTGCGCAATCTGAAGCCGATGAACCTCTACGGATGGAGCAAGCAT
>DATBHE010000066.1:0-33939 GCA_036557605.1 Pseudolabrys sp. | reverse complement strand
CGATTGTGGCGAAACCTGATCTCGGCACCAAGCGCGTTTGTCCCGACACAGGCCGTAAATTTTACGACCTCAACAAAACGCCGGTGATTTCACCCTATACGGGCAAAATCGTGCCTATTGTTGCGCCGGCACCCGCGCGCGCACGCCCAGAAGCGCCGCCGGCCGCAAAATCTGTGGCCCCGGCCGAAAGTATCGTACCGGAGACCGCCGAGGCCGAATTTGTTTCGCTCGAGGACGCCGAGGCCGAGCAGCAAGGCAAGAAACCCGCAGCGGCCGATGCCACGGCCGCAGGTGAGGAAGAAGAAGTTGAGATGGATGAGAGCCTCGATGACGCCGCCTTCATCGAGGAGGAGGAAGAAGGTAGCGCCGACGTCAGCGACATCATCGGCGAAACCGTCGAAAAGGAAGAAGAAAACTGATGTCAGGGAGTCAGCAATCGGTAATCAGACCAATATTTGCGTTCTTACTAATCACTGATTACTGATCACTGTTCCCTGGAGGGGCCATAGCTCAGTTGGGAGAGCGCGTGAATGGCATTCACGAGGTCGGGGGTTCGACTCCCCCTGGCTCCACCATCAACGTCAATCGGTTAATTGTCTCAGTGCCTTATTTTTCGGTTGCAGCCTGTGCCCACCGCATAGCCCACTTCCGCCGTTCGGAAAAATTGAGGCCTATTCCTCGTCAGGGCGTGTAGCTCCGCGAGCCACCATCGCTTCCGCCGTTCGCGCCGACGCCCGGACCGCCGTTCAAGGATTGACGTTCAGGCGTCCGCAATCCGGTAGCCAATTCCCGGCTCGGTGAGGATGATCACCGGATCATCGGGATGCTCCTCGACCTTCTGGCGCAGCTGACCGATATAAACGCGCAAATACTGCGTGTCTTCAGTGTGCGCGGGACCCCAGACCGCGGTCAGGATCTGCTTGTGGGTGAGCACGCGCCCGGCATGTTTTGCCAGGAATGAGAGGAGCTCGAATTCCTTAGGGGTGAGCTTGAGCTCGGTGCCCGCGCGGGTGGCGCGGTGGCGCACAGCATCGACCTCGAGCGTGCCGACGCGCAGCACCGGGACTTCCGCTTTACGCTGCATTCGGTGACGAAGGGCGGCGCGCATGCGTGCCAGCAACTCACCGACATTGAACGGCTTGTTGATGTAATCGTCGGCGCCCAGATCCAGCGCATCGATCTTTTCCGCTTCGCGCTCGCGCGCCGACAAAACAATAATCGGTACATCCGACCACTCGCGTGCACGTCGGATCACGTCCTTGCCGTCACCATCCGGCAGCCCGAGATCGAGGAGAACGATGTCAGGTGTCTCGGCGGCCACGCGCTTGATGCCGTCGGCAACCGAGCCAGAGCTCGCCATCTCGTAATTATTGGCTTCCAGCGCCGGCTTGAGAAAGCGTAAAATCGCCGCCTCATCATCGATCACCAACACGCGGGGCTTGGCGCTCATGTGGCGGTACTTTCACGTGGAAATGTCATGACGAAACGCGCACCCCGCCCGCCCTCCACCGGATTTTCGGCGGCAATACTTCCGCCATGGGCTTCCATGATGCCCTTGGCGATGGCAAGGCCGAGCCCAGTGCCTTGGGTTCCGTCAGCGGGCCGAGCCTCTTCGCCTTTGACAAATTTTTCGAAAATCTGTGAAAGCCGATCTTGCGGGATGCCGGGCCCGTCGTCGGTCACCCGCATCGTTACAACTTCCGGCGCCACCGTCGCATCGAGAACGACGTGTGACGTCGTCGGCGTATGTACGATCGCGTTCCGAACCACATTTCCGATCGCCTGCTCGACCAAGGTGGCGTCGGCCTGTACGAGCGGCAGATCTTGCGGCAAACGAACATCGATGCGCTGGCGGGCGCCGTGCCGCCGTGCCGCGTTCACCACACGTTCGGCGGTTTCGCGCAGGTCGACCCAGTCGCGCCGCAGTTCGAGCGCGCCAGCATCTATGCGGGTGATCGCAAGAAGATTGCGGACCATCTCGTCGAGGTCTTCTGCCTCAGTTTTGATCTGGCCCAGGAGGTCGTTTTTTGCCGCCGCGTCCAGCCTGTCGCCCAGCTCGATCAGGCTCGTAGCGGAGCCCAGGATCGAAGCCAGGGGCGTGCGAAAATCGTGCGACACCGATGCGAGCAAGGTATTGCGCACCCGCTCCGTTTCCGTCGCTGTTTTTGCAGTCACCATTTCGCGTGCGAGAGAGGCGCGCTCGAGCGCGGCAGCGGTCTGCTCGACCAGTGTATCCAGCAAGGCGCGCGCCTCCGAATCGAGCGGCGGGCCGTCTTTTTCCTTGGCAACCCCGACGACCCCGAGCGTCTTCGTGCCTGTTTTCAGGGGCACGAAATACCACGGAATGATCGGCAGCGTGCTCGTATCAGCGCCCGCCGGCTCACCGTGGCTAAAAGCCCAGCGCGCCGCGGTCATCGCCGCGGCGTCGAGCGCATCCTCCGGCGGCCATGCCGCGGTGAGCGCCAGATCGTCGTCCTGTGTCAGCAAGACGACCACGGGACGGCCGAGGCTCGCATGGATCTCGCCCGCCGCCCCTTCGGCGACATTGTCGAGCGTCGCAAGACCAGAAAGGCGCCGTGTGAATTCGTATAGTCGGCGCATGGCGCGCATGCGGTTGACGGCAATCCTCGCCTGCTCGCGCACGCGGCCCGCCATCGCCGAGCTGGCGACGGCGACCACGAGAAAAATAACGAGCGCAAGCAGCTCGTAGGGCTCGGCAATGGTG
Organism: Pseudolabrys sp.; assembly: GCA_036557605.1. Classification (GTDB taxonomy): domain Bacteria; phylum Pseudomonadota; class Alphaproteobacteria; order Rhizobiales; family Xanthobacteraceae; genus Pseudolabrys. The sequence continues at coordinate 31,214 of DATBHE010000066.1, read as the reverse complement.
AAATTGTAGAGTGGCGGAATGAAGAAATAATTGTAGGCAAGAAAGGAAAGCACCGACGCGAAGATGGCCGGCCAGACGCCAAAGCTCATGGCGGTGGCGAGAACCGCGAGCAGGAACACCATCGACAGATTGGGAATGGGGGTGAGCTCGGTCAGGCCCTCGCCGACCACGAGCGCAAGCGCAACGGCCAGGGCCGCATAGAGAAAATGCAATGGCGTGCGCGGCAACGAGCGGAAAAATTGAAGCCCGGACATCTCCGCGAACGCTTCGGTTTCCCGCGTGACGAGGTGAATGGCGATATCCTGCGTACGGCGCGCCAACTCGTGCGGCAGCGATCGCCCGAGCAGCTCGCTAATGAGGGTGCTCCGCGAGCGGCCGATCACAATCTGGGTGACATTTTCAAACCTGGCAAAACGCAGCACCTCCGCCGGAATATCGGTTGCCGTCAGGGTCTGGGTTCCGGCACCGAGGCTCTGCGCGAGCGCCATGGCCTCGTCGAGCTTCCGACGCGCCTTGTCGGCGAGCGCCGCGCCCGGCCGCTCGACCGTGACGGCGATCCACGGTGCATCCATCAGGTCGGCGAGCCGCTTGGCGGTGCGGACTACTGCCGGCGAGCCCGGATCGGGACCGATGCAAGCCAGGATACGCTCGCCGGCGGCCCATGGCCCTTCGATCGCCTGGGCCTGCATGCGCTCTATCAAGTCGGCATCGATCCGCTCGGCCGCCCGCCGTAAAGCAAGTTCGCGCAGCGCGGTGAGGTTTTGCGGCTTGAAGAAATTCTCAACCGCGCGCGCGGCGGTGTCCTGGACGTAAACCTTGCCCTCCGCCAGGCGCTTGAGCAGCTCATCGGGCGGGAAATCGACCAGCACGATCTCGTCGGCCTTGTCGAAAACGGTGTCCGGCACCGTCTCGCGCACGCGCACCGTGCTGATCTTCTGGACGACGTCGTTGAGGCTTTCGAGGTGCTGGATGTTGAGCGTGGTCCAGACATCGATCCCCGCGGCCAAAAGCTCATCGATGTCCTGCCACCGCTTGGGATGGCGGCCGCCGGGTACGTTGGTGTGAGCGAATTCATCGACCAGCAGCAGCTTCGGGCGGCGCGCAAGCGCAGCGTCGATATCAAACTCGTGCATGACCTGGTTGCGATAGACAACCGCCTTGCGCGGGAGAACTTCGAGGCCGTCGATCAGTTGCTCGGTCTCGCGCCGGCCATGCGTTTCGATCACCCCGGCAACGACATCGCGGCCACCGGCTTTTTCTGCGCGGGCGGCGCCCAGCATGGCGTAGGTCTTGCCGACGCCGGGAGCCGCGCCGAGAAAAATTTTCAGGTGTCCCCGCCCTTCCTTTCTGGCGAGGGCGAGGAGTGCGTCAGGCGAGGCTCGTTGCTTTGCGTCGGCGGCCATTCGCCTCCTCTCGCGAAAATTTAGGACTTCAGGTTGTCGAGCGCGAGATTGAGCTTGAGCACATTGACACGTGGTTCACCAAGCAGGCCAAGCGTGCGCTCCTTCGTCTGGCTTTCCACCAGCGCGCGGACGCGCACCTCAGGCAGATTGCGCGCCTTTGCGACGCGCGGTACCTGAAACAGCGCCGCCTCCGGAGATATGTCGGGATCGAGTCCGCTGCCAGACGTAGTCACAAGATCGATCGGGACCGGCGCCGAGGGGTTATCCTTCTTGAGGCTGTCGACGGCATCCGCGATCCGCTCGGCCAGCACCTTGCTGGTGGGCCCAAGGTTCGAACCGCCCGAATTCGCGGCGTTGTAGGGCGCATCGACCGTCTTGGACGAATCCTTGGGATCTGGTGCATTGGTCGCCGACGGCCGACCGTGGAAATATCTGGCATCGGTAAACTCTTGTCCGACTAGGACCGAGCCGATCACCTTGCCGTCCTTCTCAATCAGGCTGCCTTGCGCCTGATAGGGAAAAATCACCTCCGCAAGGCCGGTCATCGCCAGCGGATAGACCAGTCCGGTGATGGACGTCAGCGCGACGATAAACACGATGGCGGGGCGGATTTCCTTCAACATGATGGTTCTCCTCACGCGAGGTGCATGGCCGTGACCAAGAGGTCTATGGCCTTGATGCCGAGGAAGGGCAGCACGATGCCGCCCAGGCCATACACCAGCAAGTTGCGCCGCAGGAGTGATGCTGCGCCGATCGGGCGATATTTGACGCCTTTCAGCGCCAGAGGAATGAGCGCAACGATGATGAGCGCATTGAAGATGATCGCCGACAAGATTGCGCTCTGTGGCGTCGATAGTTGCATAATGTTGAGCACCTGCAGCTGCGGATAGAAGACGACGAACATCGCGGGGATAATGGCGAAGTATTTTGCCACGTCGTTGGCGACCGAGAATGTGGTCAGCGCGCCCCGCGTCATCAGTAGTTGTTTCCCGATCTCCACCACCTCGATCAATTTGGTCGGATCGGAATCGAGATCGACCATGTTGCCGGCCTCTCGCGCGGCCTGAGTGCCGGTCTGCATGCAGACGCCGACGTCAGCCTGCGCCAGCGCCGGTGCGTCATTGGTTCCATCGCCGCACATTGCGATGAGCCGGCCCTGTGCCTGCTCGTCGCGGATGTAGCGCAGCTTGTCCTCGGGCGTTGCCTGGGCAATGAAATCGTCGACGCCGGCTTCCGAAGCGATTGCCGCTGCCGTCACCGGGTTGTCGCCGGTGATCATCACGGTCTTGATGCCCATCCGCCGCAGCGCGGCAAACCGTTCCCGCACGTCCGGCTTTACAACGTCCTTAAGGTGGATGACACCAAGCAAGCGGTCATTCTCGACTAGTCCGAGCGGCGTACCGCCCGAGCGTGCGATTTTGTCGACGGTTGCACGAAAGCCCGAAGACTCGGTGACCAACTTGCCGGCCTCATCGGCCGCGAACTTGAGCACCGAGTCGACCGCACCCTTGCGCAGCTTGCGGCCGTTCATGTCCACGCCGGACAGGCGGGTGGTCGCCGAAAATTCGATGAACTTATGATCGTTGGTCGCCGGCTTGCGATAGATGTCGTATTTCGATTCGGCAAGCGTCACGATCGAGCGGCCTTCGGCGGTTTCATCCGCGATGCTCGCAAGGAGCGCGACTTCCGCCGCCTCCTTCTCGGTTACACCCTGGACCGGAATGATCTCAGCGGCGAGACGGTTGCCGAAGGTGACGGTACCGGTTTTGTCGAGCAACAGCGTGTCCACATCGCCGGCCGCCTCCACTGCCCGACCGGACATGGCCAGCACGTTGAATCGCACCAGCCGATCCATCCCGGCGATGCCGATTGCGGATAGCAACGCACCGATCGTGGTTGGAATCAATGTGACGAATAACGCAACAAGGACGACCACCGAAATGGCGCCGCCGGCATAGGCGGCATAACTCGGGATAGTCGCGGTCGCGAATACGAAGATGATGGTAAGACCAACCAGCAAAATGTTCAGGGCAATCTCGTTCGGCGTTTTCTGCCGCTCAGCGCCTTCCACCAACTTGATCATGCGGTCGAGAAAAGACGAGCCCGGCGACGAGGTAATACGAATGACGATACGGTCGGAAATAACCGTGGTCCCGCCAGTGACGGCTGAGCGGTCGCCGCCGGATTCGCGGATTACCGGCGCCGATTCACCGGTGATGGCGGCTTCGTTTACCGACGCTATGCCTTCGATCACTTCGCCGTCGCCAGGAATGACGTCGCCGGCTTCGCAGACAACCAAGTCTCCGGCCTGCAGATCCTCGGCCAGCACGCCCTGATAGACCTCATAATTATCGGGCAGCAGGATGCGTTTTGCCCGCGTCTCCGTGCGCGTCTTGCGTAAGGTGTCGGCCTGTGCCTTGCCCCGCCCCTCCGCCACGGCCTCTGCGAAATTTGCGAACAGCACCGTGAACCACAACCAGATTACGATCTGAAACTCGAAGCCGAAACTTTCTGCACCCAGCACGATGTCGCGGACGAGAAGGATCGTGGTGAGTAGCGTGACCATTTCCAGCACGAACATCACCGGATTCCTGGCCAGCGTCCGCGGATCGAGCTTGCGGAAGGCGTGACCGATTGCGGGAATGATGATCTTTGGATCGAATAGCGTTGTGACCGGCATCCGTTTGCGGATCTTCGAGGTTTCCATTGCTGTAGTTCCTTCAGAATACGGTGCCAGCCTGCATCGCCAGTTGCTCGACAATCGGTCCGAGCGCGAGCGCGGGGAAAAACGTGAGGCCGCCGACGATCAGGATGACGCCTACCAACAGCCCAACGAACAGCGTACCGGTGGTCGGGAATGTACCGAGCGACGGCGGCACCGATTTCTTGGCAGCGAGTGAGCCGGCGATCGCCATTGTCGGAATGATCATCCCGAATCGCCCGACGAACATCGCGACGGCACCGGTAAGGTTGTAGAAGAGCGTGTTGCCGGTCAGCCCGGCGAAGGCTGAGCCGTTATTGCCGGTCTGCGAGCTATACGCGTAAAGTACCTCGCTGAACCCATGCGGGCCTGCATTCGATATCGATGCGACCGCGAGCGGATTAACGACCGCGATTGCAGTCCAGCCGAGGATCATCAGCGGCAGGATCAGAATGGCGAGCATCGCCATCTTGACCTCCTTGGCCTCGACCTTCTTGCCAACATATTCCGGCGTGCGGCCGACCATCAGGCCGGCAACGAAGACGGTAAGCACCACGAACAGCAGCATGCCATAGAGTCCCGCGCCGACGCCGCCGACGATGATCTCGCCGAGCTGCATATTGATTAGCGGGATCATGCCGCCGAGCGCAGTGAACGAGTCATGCATGGCATTGACCGCGCCGCAGGAGGCCGCGGTGGTGACAACCGCAAAGAGCGCCGACGCAACAATTCCGAAGCGGACCTCCTTGCCCTCCATGTTGCCGCCGGTCAGCCCGAGTGCGTTGAGCGTGTGCGTGCCGGCGGCCTCGGCCCAGTAGGTGACGAGAACGCCGGCCAGGAACAGCACGCCCATGGCGGCGAGAACGGCCCAGCCCTGACGCTGGTTGCCGACCATGCGGCCGAAAACGTTGGTGAGCGCGGCGCCGAGCGCAAAGATCAAAATGATCTGCAGGAAATTCGACAGCGCCGTGGGGTTCTCGAAAGGATGTGCCGCATTGGCGTTGAAAAAGCCCCCGCCATTGGTCCCGAGCATCTTGATCGCGACCTGCGAGGCCACCGGCCCGACCGCGATGGTCTGCTTCGCGCCCTCAAGTGTCGTCGCGTCTACATAGGGACCGAGCGTCTGCGGCATGCCCTGCCACACCAGGAACAGCGCGGCAGCAACGGAAATCGGCAACAGGACGTAGAGCGTGCAACGCGTGATGTCGACCCAGAAACTGCCGATTGTCTTCGCCGAGGCGCGGGCGAAGCCGCGGATGAGCGCGACTGCAAGCGCGATGCCCGTCGCTGCCGACAGAAAGTTCTGATGCGTCAGGCCGAGCATCTGCACGAGATAGGACATCGTGCTTTCGCCGCCGTAGTTCTGCCAGTTGGTATTGGTGATGAAGCTAACCGTTGTGTTGAACGTGAGATCGGGTGCGACAGCGGACTGTCCCGCTGGATTGAACGGCAGTCCGCCCTGGAAACGCATCAACACGTACAGGATGAGAAAACCGCCAATGTGAAAGAGCAGCATGGCGATCGTGTAGGCCAACCAGCCTTGCTCCTGCCTCTCGTCGATCCCAGCGACCCTATAAAGTGCAAGTTCGACCGGCCGCAGCACCGGAGTAAGCATCGTGCGCTCGCCCCCGAACACACGTGTCATGTAACCGCCGAGTAGCGGCGTGAGCGCCGCAATGATCGCGCAGAAGAGCAGAATTTGAAGCCAGCCGATAACGGTCATGGCCACACCTCAGAATTTCTCGGGCGTGAGCAGCGCGTGGACGAGGTAGACCATCAGTCCCGCCGTCACCATTGCAGCGAGCGCGTAATCGAAAACCATGGCGGCCTTCCTAGAGCCGGTCGCAGGCGTAGGCGTAGGCGACCGCAACCGCGAACAGCAAAAGGCCAAGCGCGAGCAAGACAAAATCGAGCACGAGCGCCTCCCTTCAACTTCGGACGCTCGTTCAGTTAAGAGATGCAAGATAAAGAAGCGATGTGAATCACATTCGCCGCATATCAAGATGACATAAAGAGCGCCAAGCCATTTCAGACGCTTTGCGCGGTACTGACAGCGGAAAAAATTTTGGGGGTCGCGTGTGCTTATCTATACCCTAACCCGAAAAAATTTCGATCGTACCCAAAGGGACATCGGTGCACGCTCCATAAGGAACCGCTAGAATTTTGTCACCGTCACTACGGTTCTAACCGAGTTGGCAACGAAGCAATTTTCGTGCGCGGCTTGGTGCATTTTGTCGAGTTCTTCTGCGCTGGGTCTTCGATCACCGCCCCATGTAATTCTTGGGCGTAGTTCGACACGCGTCATCGCGAGCTTGCCGTCGGCATTCTTTTCCAGATGACCAACCGCCTCGTCGTCGTAGGAATCGATCATGAACTTCTGCTTGCACGCAATCGCTAGGAACGTGAGCATGTGACAGCTAGAGAGCGAAGCGACAAATGCCTCCTCTGGATCGACGTGTGCGGGATTGCCGAAATAGTCCGGGGCGGCCGTCGCCGTCATCGTATGGCCGCCGTCAAAGCTCCAAGTATGATCGCGCGGATACTTTTTATATGAAAACTCCGCGCCACCGCGCTCCCATTTTAATGTCACTCTATGCTCGGACATGTCTTTGTATAGAGCACGCGTGCGCACGTCGCAAATGTCCGCCGTGGGCCCAAGCGGACATGCTAGGTCTTCATGCATGGAGAGCGGCCGCGGGCTGGCTCTCTAACCGACCATCGCGCAGCCGAAAATGCGGTCGAACCGATCCAGTATCATTTCGTCATGAGTTACGACGATAATTGCGGCGCTTTGATCGAGAGCAATCCGGGCCGTCATTTGGGCAGCCCAGAAAAAGCTTTAGCGTGGATGATGCATATCGAACTGTCCCGTCGCCATCATCAAGTGATGCGGCTGGTGGTGTCCGCCTTGAACCATGATACCCATAAAACCGAGCGCCTTGAGCTTAGTGAGCGGCGCCGCTTCGGTCGCCAGAACCGTAAGCTTTACGCCATTTGGTAAGTCTTCGCTCTTCGCGTTCCAGCCGATTTCCCGCAGCTCGCTTACGTGGGCAGGAACCATGCGCTTGATAGCCTCAAGCGTTCGACCCTCGCCCGTCACGACGATCTCGACACCATTGTCGGTCATCCGTTGGGCTGTAGCCGCATGAAGCGTTACTTCGTTCATGTCGATGAGATGCTGCCGTAACGCCTCTATGTTGACCTTCGACCAATCGGTCTTCGGGTCAGACTGCAGAATTTGGACGATCTGTTGGATTGTACCGAAAGCGTCTTGCCCCGGCATTGTCGGCACGCCGGTCGCGGCAGATTGTTGACCATGCATGCCGCTGTGCGTTCCCATGCCGCCATGCATTCCACCCTGCTGGCCTTGCATCATCTGACTATGCATCTGGCTCATCGTGTGGCCTTGTGGCATTTGCCCATGCATATCCATCGGGCCGCCCGACGACACTTGTGCGAAAGCGTAAGCCGTTGCGGCTAACAGGGCCGACACAGCAAACGTTGTTTTCCAATGAAATTTTGACATACGAGCCTCGTTCACCCTGCGCCCCGGATGGACTGGTAGCAGCAAACCTGCAAGACACATATGATCGAGATCATACGCGCTTAGAAAGCACGATCTTTTCACCTTTGCGTTTAATCTCGCCGGAGCGTTCGAGTGCAGCCAGCGTGCGATAAAGCGCCTCATGCGTGAGGCCTATTTCGGCGGCGAGGTCTTTAAATGTCCCGCGCAACACCACTGTGCGGCGATCAGGGCCTACATTGAGCACAAGGAAATGGCGAACGCGCTCGCGTGCGGAGCGAATGTTGCGTTGCTCGATACGAGCGCGCAGGTTCATCACTTGATGAGCGAGCATTTCAGCGAAGGCCTGAGCAGCTCTGGGGTTCTTTTCAAAAGCGGCCAGCACTTCGCGCTTAGGGTATACGCGTACTATCGCATTCGTGTTGGCTATCGCGTCGCAATGATACTGAGGCGAGAACAACGACGCCTCGGCAAGCGTTTCACCAGGCCCGGCAACGTGCAACACAATTTCACGTCCCGAACGATCAACCCGGGTCAAACGAACTCGGCCGCTGACGATTTCACATAGGCCCAAGCTCTTGTCGCCAAGCCGAAACACCGGCTCACCGGCTTTGATCTTGTGGTCAATCGCCGCCGAATACACACCGGCGGGCAACCATGATCTCACCGCCATGGGGAGCATCCCGTCTACGCAGCCATCTTAGTGGGGCGCAATTGGAATGTCCGCATTGCGTCATTACCCGACAAATGCGCTGCAACAACGCATATCCGCTTTACCCCTAATAGCAACCGCGAAAGCATCCTTCCGCAGAACTTTGTGCCGACATGTGCGGTGCAATGATCGATGTCGGCTAAGGGCCACAAGCGGACTTAACCATTGTGCGGGTACTCTGTCGCAACTAAGCGGTCATCTTTCCTTTGGGGAATAACAGTAGGACTTATCCAGTCAGCATCGATCTTGCCAGGCGCGCTTCTGGTCACGTTGGCCGTTTCCTCTCGAACGGACCAGCGCTCTGGTTTGTGTCCTCGGACTTACCGAAAACGTCTTCAGCTCCGGCCAGATGCTGTCGTCTTTGGCGGCGCCAACGTGTTGAAGCGTGCTTTCTGTTCGTCGCTTAAAGAAGCATAGAAGCTGTCAAGTGCAGGACGCATCGTCTTGATGGCCGTTGCCATGGCTTCGAGGCGCTTTGCGACTGCATCAAACCGGTCGATTGGTGCCGGCGGCACCTCAGCCGGGCAGGATGCCTGCAACTGATTGGCAGCTTCTGCCGAAGCTGATTTTAGCTTTTCGAGCGCGTCCTGCTGCTGCTGCGTAGGCTTGATCGCTTGCTCTATACGCTCAACGGGTGGCTGCGCGAAACCTTCCGCGCTGCGGCTGCAGAGCGCAGCCAGATCATTGGCCGAAGCAGACCCGCGGCGGGCCGCTCTTGCCCTCGAAGCCGGACCGAGCGTCGCGAAACGCTGCCGTTGCTGTTCGTTCAACAAATTGTAGAAATTATCAAGCGGTGTGCGCACGATCCCCACTGCTTGGATCATGCTGTCGGTCCGCTTTTGCACGGCGTCGAGCCGTCGCACCGGCGTCATCGCGATTTCGCTGGAGCAGGATGCCTTGAGAATGTCGCCCGCCTGCGACGACGCCGCTTTTAACGCATCGAGTGTCTTGAGTTGTTCGTCGTTCAGCTGCAGTGTCGTTTCGATACGGGCGATCGGAAGATCGGTCACGCCGGGCGCGAGTCCTCCACAGCCCTGCGCCAGCTCCGTATTGCTGCGTACGGAACCTGTTGCTTCGCGGGTTGCGTAACGCACCCGCTTGCTGCGATTGTGGGCGTAGCCATAGTCTGCGTAAACATCGTAGTAGGGCGGGCCATAGGCGTAGGCGTAATAGGGGCCGGGCCAGAATATGGCATCCCACACGAAGAATGGTCCGTAGGCCCAGAACGGGTCGTACCAGACCGGACCGAAAGGCCAGAACACGAAGGCGAGCAGATCGCCGTAGAAGTACGGCCAGAAGACCGGGCCCCACCAATAGCCGCAACATCCATTCCAGCCGCCGTTCCAGCCGGCCTTCCAATAGGGATTACCCCAGTTGTTCCAGCCGGTTTTGTGGAAATGCGACATGCCGGCGAAGTTCTTGGCGCTGAAGTTCTTGCCGCTGAAGTTCTTGCCCGCGAAATTCTTACCGGCGAAATTCTTGCCACTGACGTTCTTGCCGGCGAAGTTTTTGCCGCTGAAGTTCCTGCCGTGAGTGCTCAAACCATGGGTGCGAGAGCTACGAAAGTGAGCGCCGCTTGACGGACCCATACGCCCACCGCTGAACCCGCGTGCCCCACCAAACCCACGCGCGCCACTAAACCCGCCACCGTGCCCCCCACTAAACCCACCACCGTGCCCGCCACCGGGCCCTTTCGCCATGGCATCTCCGGCTGCGGCGCTCATTAACGCGGCAAGCGCAACTGTCCCAACCAGCAGTTTGATGACTTTGATTGCCATGAGCTGTACTCCCCATGCGCAATGCACACGATAATGGCGGCGAAATGATAACGCTGTCGATATAATTTTGTTCTGCTAGCTAAGGGAGAGTGGGAGCCGTGGTATCGCCGCACTGATAACCTGGAGAGCAGACGTGTGCGGTGCACCAGCCAATATCCGCTTTGGGCCACTATCGGACCTGTGCGCCGCAAAAAGCGATGTCCGCTTTATCCCGAATAGCGACCGCGAAAGCAGACTTCAAAGTGATCTTCGAAGGCGCAAATTTCCGCGTCATTTCGGCAATACGCAAAAGGGGCGTTTCGCATTTCTAAACATTATTGGATCACTTCGTCGGCTCGTGCGATCAATGCGGGCGGCACAGCAAGGCCAAGCGCCTTGGCCGTCTTGAGATTGATGACCATCTCGTACTTTGTCGGCAACTCAACCGGTAAATCGCCCGGCTTCTCACCTTTGAGAATACGAGCGACATAAATGCCGGCACGGCGGTAGGCATCCGGCTGACTTGCTCCATAGCTGATTAAGCCTCCGGCATCGACAAACCCTCTTTCAAAATAACTCGCGGGGATTGCATGGAGAGCGGCGAGCCCAATAAACTGACTGCGTCGACTGGCGATGAATGGACCAGCGCCCAGAAGCAGTGCACCCGCTCCAGACCGCGCAATGGTCGAATAAATTGGTTCGATCTCCTGCTCGCTTCGCACGCTGTACAAAGCGATTTTGCCCGACAGCCCGTGCTGCCGTTTCTATTTCGCGGACCTCTGTCTGATATTCCGAAAAGTTCGCGTGGTGCACAACGGCAATGGTTTCGACATTCGGAAGCAATTCGCGCAGCAATGCGAGTCGCTTGCCGACAATCGGAATATTAAAAAAACTCACCCCGGTGACGTTGCCGCCCGGCCGACTCAGACTGGAAACAAGCCCCGCCACGACAGGATCGGCCCCGGTCACGAAAATGATCGGAATACTTGTCGTGGCGGCCTTTGCCGCGGCGGCAGCCTCGACGCTACCAACAATCGCCGCGACCGGAAGGGCAACAAGCTCCGCAGCCAGTTTCGGCAGTCGCTCTGGTCGACCGTCTCCCCAGCGCGCTTCAATTGTAACTTTGTCGCTAGGATAGCCCGCTTCACGTAAACCTTGGCGAACCGCTGCGACCAGGTGCCCGGCATCTCCCGCTCTCGTCGGTCTAAGAAATCCGATTACCGGCTTCAGCGACTGCTGCGCACGCGCCGCGAGCGGTCAAGCCGCCACTGCGCCGCCAAGAAGTGTGACGAACTCGCGCCGATGCATGTGCCCCCCATAAGGACATGCCTTGTGTAAACCTTAAGGCTAGCGCTATGCGACTCCAATGTCTGCTTCTCTAAGCGGCTGGCTGGGGTCAAGCGCTGGCACGGATTGCAAGTGCGTAGTCAGTCATCAGCGTTGTCATCGCTAGCCCCCGATGCATGAGCAAGTCAAACCGGCCGTCCCGGCGCTCGTGCAATTTTTTCAGTACTTTAAATTTTCGTTTCTGAACTAATTTGGTTTTCGCGCAACCACATTAACGGCGCCGTGCAGTCCGGCGACGGTCAGTAACAGTCCTATCACCATCACCAAGGCCGCAGATAAGTACGGCAACCGTTGAGCCAGACGGTCGAAGCCGGGCCATGTCTTGGAAAGTTTGCCCGCGCTCCAGACCACCGCGAGTCCAATTGTCACGAGCGTGGCACCTACGCCGACGCTGAATGCCGCGACCATCGCCACGCCCAGCGAAAAAGCCTTTAGTTGAATACAAATCAGCAACACCGCCAGCGCAGCTGGGCACGGCATCAAGCCCCCGGTAAACCCGAACCATATAATCTGACCGGTGGTCACTCCTTCTCTGACGGCAACTGGCTCATGCGAGTGGCCGTGATGAGTGCGGTGGTGATGATCGTGGCCTTCATGGCTGTGCCTGTGAGTATGATCTTGTCTGTGGCGAAGAGACCAGAGCATGCGAACCGCTAGCAACACAATCAGCACACCCGAAAGCACCGTGATCCACGGCTCGGCTTGATCTACGACGTATCGCTGACCAAACGTCAGCGCGCTTATAGCGATAACCCAGACAACTATTGTGTGGCCAATGGCGGCCGATATGCCTAGCGTGACGGCCTGTCCCGCGGTTCCTCTGATGGCAACGATATAGGCGGCCATCAAGGACTTGGCGTGACCCGGTTCGAGAGCGTGCAAAGCACCCAAAATAATCGCAACTGGAAGATAAAGCCACGCGTACACGGTGCTCGACTGAATAATCGCGGCCAGGTCCGTCATCGCTTTTCGTTCTCTTTTGGAATTCTATATTGTTCATGGCACGCATCGCATGCGAAGCCGACGACTCGGAATTGTTTGCGCAATGCGTCGCCATCGGAAGGGTTCATCGTCGCTAGCTTCTCGGCTTCAGTCTGTAATTTTTTTGCCTTTTCGTTGAAGTCATCCCATTGTTGCCAAACGGCAGGTTTTGCGGCCGTCGGGGACTGAGTGCTTCCCGGCGGGAATTGCGATGTGATTTTGTCTGACGCATTCTTTATCGCACGCGCGTCGGGTAAAATGCGATCCAGTTCCTTGTTGGCGCGAAGTCGCTTGCTGATTGCCAGCAATCGTTTCCCCATATCGGTCATTAATTCCATGCGTTCGCGTACAACGCCCGTGGCGTGTTCATGGCCCTCATGGGAAAATGCTGCCGAAACCAATGCAACGACCCCGAGCGATACTGCGATGAGTTTCTTCATTCGATTTTCAACCTCACAAAAGCCATCGCGCTTGTCGGATCGCCATAGAATGGTTTCAAGCCATCCGGGACTCCATAGACACTCACTAACCCACCAACTCCGAACTTGGCGTTTTTGGTTCGGAAGAAGTCGTAGATTCCTCCGACGGTGAGCTTGTTGACGGTGAAGATCGGTGCAGGCTCGAGATCGAGAAGTTCGTTTTCTTGCACGCGCTCGGCGCGGGCAAAGACCGTGTATTTGTTCTGGAAGATTGCAGTTGTTTCGAGAAGGAACCCATCGAGCGTATCGCCAGGCTGCATCATCTTTCGACCCCAAGCGGCTGTCGTGCTCCAGACGTTGTCCTTGCCGAAAGGTAAAGTGTAGGTCGCCGACATCGTAAATCGGTTCTCGTCAACGCCAGGCTCCAGTTGTTCCGGCGACTTCAGGTGGCCCCAAGAAACCTGAAGACTCAGTTCGCGAATGGGGTTCCAGGTAAGGCGCGCCGAGTAGCTGTCGAGTTTTGGCGCTTCGATGTCGTACCTATATTGATCCGGCTCCCGGCCTTTAAACGCGGAAGCCTCAATCTTCCAGGTGTTCAACACGAGACCGGCTGTAACCACGCCAAATGTGATGTGCGTACTGTCCAGCCAATGATGCGTGATTGGCGCTTCGGGAATGTCCATTCCGCTCGTCCGGTGCATGAAAGCGGACGGTCCAAGAGCGGGTTCGCCCGGCAGACCCGCGTACAAATAAAAACTTGAATTCTTGTTGAAATCGTAGCTGTACGTGGTGGCCAACTCCATAAAGAGGTCATGGGGGTGCTGTCGATCGATCAAGTGCGTGCGCCCATCCGCCGTCTCACCTGTCGCAAATAGGAGCGGGTAGCCGTTTGCACCCATGAAAGGGTCAGCCGACAGCATTCCTTTTAAGCCGAAGGTCCCTTCGCCAAGCGGGCGCTGTGCCATCCCCATAAACATTCCGCTTACGAATGTTTTGTCAGCGCCGCGGGGTCCACCTTGATGGTCATAAACCGCATTGAAGAGGCCGTGGTACATGGTCTGCCACTCATCGTATGTGGCATGCACACCGAAATGCGGCGTCGTGTCCGGCAGCCAGCTTGTGCCGGAGCCTTCGCGTTGAATTGGATAAGGGCCGAGGAAGCCACGCATAGTATGCGTATCGCCATGCATCCCCGAATGCGCCGTGTCGTGGGTTTGGGTGCCGCCGGTGCCGGTATGACCTTGATGTTGATCTGATGCACTTTTCTTCTTTGAAGGCTGCGTATGCCCGCCGTGGCCTTGATGCAATTTGGAGGCCTCTTTCTTGTTCGTCTTCACTGTTTTGGCATGGTCGTGCGAGTGCTGGCCGTGACCTTGCGCGCGTTCGGTCTCTTCGAGTTCCTTGAGAATGTCTTGCGCTTGCGCGGCATCTGGCGCGAAGAAGCCAAGTGCAAGCGCACCTGTAGCGGCGTACAAACCGCGCAGCAGACGATGCGTGGACATGTCGAACCTCGTTGAAAAAGGACATCAGCCGCAGCTAGGCGGCGGTGGAGGATCCGAATTCAGAGAGGTTTGGGTATTCCGGGTTCTGTCGGTATGTCGCGGGCAATTAGCATGTCGGCCCGAGCAACTGTGACTTCACTCAGTCCTGATAGAATTTCCACCGACATCGACAAATTGGGAACCAAGCTAGCGCCCAAACAAGCGGCGCAACTTTTTTTACAAAGGCCATCATCGTGATGATGCGTCCCTGCGGGTGTTGGATGGAGATAACCATCGTCGCCCGGCTCCACAGACAAATCAGCATAGTGCTGAACACTGTGCGCTTCATGCGATGCAGTCGGTGCGGCAAATCCCATGTACGCGTGTGACAAAGCGGGCGCGCTCAAGCTCAAGCCCACCGACAAGGCAAAGACCAGAAGTTTCTTTAGGGCGCATGTCATGAGCCGATCCTGCATCCATCCTAGTCGCACATTTCCTGGGTGCAACAAGGAAACCTCGACGCAGAACGCGAGGTTTTTACACCCTCTCTCGCTCAAGCTCGGTTTCCAATCGCATCATTTCGATTTCCTTGTCCATCACGCGGCCAGCCTCATCTGAATGCTGGTATGCCTTTCAACGCGGCAAGCCATTTGAGAAGACGGGGCGATACTTGACCGATGTTCTAGGTTCGATTTATTGGCCGACGGCTGCTGACAAGCGTCAGCACCACATTGCATATTGCAAAGAATTCGGGGAGCCCAAATGCAAGGCAAAATAGCGCTGGAGGAACATTTCGCGATCGAGCCTACTCTCGGCGACTCACACGTCTTTGGCTCGCATGTCTGGAAAGACCTGAGCCACCGGCTGCTCGACATTCAAGAAACGCGGTTGGGCGAGATGGACAAGCACGGCATTGAGATGATGATTTTATCTCTCAATGCACCTGCAATTCAGGCAATCCACGATGTCAAAACCGCGATCGCGGTCGCTCGGCAGGCTAATGATGCACTTGCCGGCGAGGTACGAAAGCGTCCGGGCCGCTTTGCGGCTTTCGCAGCGCTACCGATGCAGGATCCCGAGGCGGCCGCCGCCGAACTCACGCGCTG
Source organism: Pseudolabrys sp. (assembly GCA_036557605.1). Taxonomy (GTDB): domain Bacteria; phylum Pseudomonadota; class Alphaproteobacteria; order Rhizobiales; family Xanthobacteraceae; genus Pseudolabrys. The sequence goes on along the minus strand of DATBHE010000066.1, from coordinate 15,784 downwards.
CGTCAAAGAGTTCGGCATGGTCGGCGCCCTGGTGAACGGATTTTCGCAAGTCGGGGCGCCAGACAACGTCACGTATTACGACCTGCCGCAATACCGCGCGTTCTGGCGCACGGTCGAGACGCTGGACGTTCCGTTTTATCTGCATCCGCGCAATCCGCTCCCGACCTGGAGCAGAATCTACGAAGGGCACAACTGGCTGCTCGGACCAAATTGGGCCTTCGCCGCAGAGACTGCCGTCCATGCGTTGCGCCTGATCGGCAGCGGCTTGTTCGACGAATGCCCAAACCTGAAAATCGTGCTCGGCCACATCGGCGAAGGCATTCCCGTCTATCTGTGGCGCATCGACAACCGCAACGGCTGGATGAAAGCTCCGCACAAGTATCCGGCCAAACACGGCGTCGCCCACTACTTCCGCAAGCACTTTCACCTCACGACATCCGGAAATTTCGATACGGCCGCGCTGGTGAATGCTGTTTCGGCGATGGGAGTAGACCGCGTGATGTTCTCGGTCGACTGGCCGTTCGAGGACGTCGGAGAAGGCGCGCAGTGGATCGATACTGCGGAGATCGACGAGGCAGACCGGGTCAAGGTCGGCCGCACGAATGCGATCAAGCTCTTCAAACTGCCGCTCGCCTAGGTCAAGACAGACGATAACGTTCGACTGCTTTTTTGTCCCAGGTCATTCCGTTACCGGGACGTGCGGCGACTTGCGCCTGCCCGTTGGCAATCGCCAGCGGCTCTTCGAGCAGAACGTTTGCCCAATCGACATATTCGAGGAAATGGCAGGTGGGCGTGGCAGCGAGAAGATGGGCGCTGACTTCAGGAAAAAGGTGCGACGACATTTTTAGCTGGCGCGACTGCGCAATATCCGCCGCAACTCGCCATCCGGTCACGCCGCCGATTCGTTCGAGATCAGGCATGACATAGTCTGAAGCCTGTTGGGCGGCCGCTGTCGCCATCGCGGCCGGAAGAGAAAAATTCTCTCCGATCTGAATTGGCACTTCAAGTTCGCGCGCCAATTCGGCGGCCCCGACATAGTCGTCATGGCGGATCGGCTCTTCCAGCCAATAAATATTTTCGGCGTCGAGAGCGCGGCCGCGCACACGCGCATCCGCAAGGGCAAGTGCCTGATTGTAGTCGACCATGAGAGCAGCATCGTCACCGATGCGTTTGCGCACCGCGTGAACTGCCGCGATGTCCTCTTGCACCGTCGGATACCCCAATCGAAGCTTTATTGCGCGAAATCCTCCGGCGAGCAGCTTGTCGGCTTCATCCGCCAGCGCGCCAAGATCGTCTTTCAAACCGAGTCCGCAGCTATTGTATGCAGGGATAGGGCGCGGCGCACCGCCGATGAAAGTTGCAAGCGGTTCCCGGGCAGCTATGGCAAGGGCGTCCCATGCGGCGGCATCAAAGGCCGACATCGCCATGCGCACGATGCCTTGCACGCCGATCAGCGTGAAGCGGCGTGCAAGTTTGTTCCAAAGCTCGGCTGGAACAATGATTTCACCTTTCACGATCCGCTCGACTTCCTGGAGCAGGCTGATGATCGCCGGCGCAGCTGCTGTCAGGTAGCAAAACAAATACGTGCGGCCGGTGACGCCCTCCTCGGTGTGGAGATCCACCAGCAGAAGCGGAGCCCTGCGGACCGCGACCGCACTGGTACCGAGGACGAAGTTCAATGGTATTTCGACCGCCGTCCCGCGCAGGGCCCGCACGGTCAACCGCGCCAATTTTGGGTCATTAGCCTTGGAAGCCGTTTGAAAAACCACAATATTTCCATTCGCAGCGAAATCTGCCGTTCTTGAACCTTTAACCCAGCCCGCCCATATTAGGAACGACCGGAGGGCAGTCGCTTTTCGGTTGGGGTGCCTGAAGAGGGCCCCGTCAAAGTCGCTTCCAGCGAGGGCTTTGAGACCAATGTCGCGAGTTCCGTCCCTGTCCAGCCCGTTTCTCCTGGGGTTTGATGAGATCGAGCGTGCGCTCGATCGCGTGACCAAGGGAGCCGACGGCTACCCGCCCTACAACATCGAGCGACTGCCGCGCGACGGGCAAAGTCCGGAGCGCCTGCGTATCACGCTCGCCGTTGCCGGATTCACGCGCGACCAACTCGATGTCAGCATCGAGGAAAGCCAATTGGTGATCCGCGGGCGGCAGCAGGACGACAAGACGCGCCAATACCTCCACCGTGGCATCGCCGCCCGCCAATTCCAGCGCACTTTTGTGCTCTGCGATGGCATGGAGGTCCAGGGCGCGGATCTGAGAAACGGCTTGTTGTCGATCGATCTCATCCGGCCGCAGCCGGAACGGATCGTGAAAACGATCTCGATCAACGAGCAGGAATGACGGACTCGTGAAGAAGGACTCGACCGCGTCAAGCGTTGAATCAGAAAGGAGTCGAGGGCCATGACCAACGACAAAGGGATTGAACAAAACACCGCGCATCCGGCGATCACGCAGGAGGCACTGGCACAGCTCGGTGACGGACGTCTTGCCTATGTCAAGACGATCCGGTCTGAAGATGTCGCCAATCTGTTTCCGCAGGCTCCAAAGATAGCGCCCGGCATCAAACTATTTGCTCTGCACGCCGCCGACGGTACGCCGATCATGTTGACCGATACACGCGAGGCGGCGGTGGCCAATGCCTGGAGCCATGAGCTCGAACCGGTCAGCGTGCACTGATCAGGGATCGGTAATCAGGAGTCAGGAGTCAGGAATTAAAAGAGCGCGGGACGTCCTGTCCCGCGCTTTTGATTTCTAATTCCTGACCCCCGATTCCTGGTCCCTGATACCTGATCACGCTGCGGTGCTTGCCGGCGGCATGGCAAGAACCGCACGCAGCGCATCCGCGTCGCTCGATTCGCGCAGGCGCCGCGCGATTTCCGGATCGCGCAACTGCCGCGCAACGCGGGCCAACGCCTTCAGATGATCGGCGCCGGCGGCTTCCGGCGCGAGCAACAGGAAAATGAGATCCACTGGTTGATTGTCCAGGGATTCGAAATCGATCGAACGCTGGAGTCGTGCGAACAAGCCAAAGAGCCGGCCGAGCTTCGGCAACTTGCCATGCGGAATCGCCACGCCATTGCCCACGCCGGTTGAACCGAGCTTTTCCCGCTGAAGCAGTATTTCCAATATTGCCTTCTCGTCCTGGCCCGTGAGCTCCGCTGCGCGCGCGGCCAGTTCCTGGATCGCCTGCTTCTTGCTGCTAACCTTGAGCGCAGGAATGACGGCATTCGGCGCGACGAGATCGGTGAGCGTCATGGACATGGCCAATGATCGGGAGTAACAGCGCCGAGTTGCAAATGGGGATGTTGAAGGCGGCGGACCATAAGTGCGGTACGGGCCGCCGTCAATGGCGTCGATCCGGCATTATATGCCATTTTGCCGACTTTAGCGGCCACGACGCGCTTGATGATCCTTGCGCCGGCGCTTGTACCGACGAAGCCGCTTTTCGATACGGATTGCCGCCTGTTCGGCGCTGTCATAGGCATTTGGTGCCATGCCTTCGGCCTCCAGTAATGCGCCCGAATCGAGATGCAAAATGCACTCGGTCCGGAACCCGAATCCGTCCCGTCCGACAGTTGCATGGCCCGAATAGCCGCCGCGGAAATATTTTGAGGTTGCCTCTTCGACGCGATCGGTGATTTTCCGCTGCAGCGTCGCACCGATTCTGATGTTTCGACCCGAGACACGTAAAGGCATTGCTTGCCTCCGTTGAGACTCGTGACAGCGCACGGACAGGCAAGGGATTTCAGCTTAGAAATGTTCCGCACGTCAATGCCTCGAACCGCAGTGCTTCAGGCCCCCGCAACCTGCTTTTCGCGTCGACGTTGTACCGAGGACGGAATACGCATTGCTTCACGGTACTTTGCAACCGTACGGCGCGCGATATCGATCCCGGCCTCGCGCAGTTTTTCAACAATTGTGTCGTCCGAGAGCACGTTTCCGGCGCTCTCATCGTCGATCAGTTGCCGGATACGATGACGGACAGTCTCGGCCGAATGCGCTTCGCCGCCGTCCGCCGCCGCTATTGAGGACGTAAAGAAATATTTCAGCTCAAAAATGCCACGGCTTGTCGCCATGTATTTGTTCGCGGTCACACGTGAAACCGTCGATTCGTGCATGCCAATGGCATCGGCAACCGCCTTGAGATTAAGAGGGCGCAAATATTGAATGCCTTTTTCGAAGAACCCATTCTGCTGGCGTACGATTTCGCTCGATACTTTCAGAATTGTTTTTGCGCGTTGGTCCAGCGCACGCACCAGCCATGTTGCCGTCTGCAGGCAGTCGGCGATGTAAGCTTTTTCTTTTTCATTCCGGGTAGTGCCCGAAACTTGCGCATGATAGCGCTGATTGATCAGAACCTTCGGAAGCGTGTCGGAATTCAGCTCCACCTGCCATGTGCCATCAGGCGCAGGGCGGACGAACACGTCCGGAATGATCGGCTGCACCGTTGTTGATCCGAACGCCAAGCCGGGCTTCGGCTTGAGCATGCGGATTTCCGCAATCATGTCGGCGAGATCCTCCTCGGACACACCACAGAGCCGGCGCAGGCCGGCAAAATCGCGCTTGGCGACAAGGTCCAGATGCTCGACCAATGTCTGCATCGCCGGGTCGTAACGGTCACGGTCCTTGAGCTGGATCGCGAGGCACTCGGTCAGATTGCGCGCGCAAACACCGGGCGGATCGAATGTCTGCAAGACGGCAAGCACCAGCTCGACGTCGCTTCGCTGCGCACCGAGTTTTTCGGCGACCACGGCGAGATCGCCGGTGAGATAACCGGCGTCGTCGACCATATCGATCAGGTATTGCGCGATCATGCGGCCGGCGGGATTGGAAATAGCGAGAACCATTTGCCCGGCAAGATGGTCGGCGAGCGTTGTCTCGGCCGAGACAAATGCCTCCAGATTGTAGTCTTCGCCCCCACTTGATCCCGCACCCGACCACTCCGGATAGGCCGGAGGTTGCACATCACGCGGCCCCGAGACTTTGCTGCCGCCATCGTCGGGAAACACGTTTTCGAGGTCGGTCCCCAGTCTCTCCTCCATGGAGCGGCGGCTCGTCTCCAGATCCGCATCAATCCAGTCAGCCGCCTCGGTAGTGCCCTCGCTGCGCTCGGGTGCCGGGCTCTGCGCATCAGCGCCCGAAGACCCATCATCTTCGCCGGCGCGCTCGAGCAGCGGATTGCGCTCCAGTTCGCCTTCCACGTAGGCGGCAAGATCGAGACTGGACAGTTGCAACAGCTTGATGGCCTGCATCAGCTGCGGCGTCATCACCAGCCCTTGCGACTGGCGAATTTCCAGCCTTTGCGACAAAGCCATCCCGAGATCCCGGCAGAAAACTGGTCCGATTCTTGCTTGCTTATAACAGCCGCGCGTGAGTCGCGGTATGCGATTTAGCGGGCACACGCTGCCCAGTTTTTGGGCGTCTTGGCCTATGGCCGGCGCCGGCTAGAGCCGGAATTCTTCGCCGAGATAAAGCCGCCGCACGTCGGGATTGTTGACGATATCGTCGGCGCGGCCCTCCATCAGCACCTCTCCGGAATAGATGATGTAGGCCCGATCGGTCAGTCCCAAAGTCTCCCGCACATTGTGGTCGGTGATGAGGACGCCAATCCCGCGATTGGTCAGGTGACGCACCAGCGCCTGGATATCGCCGACGGCGATCGGATCGATGCCGGCAAACGGTTCGTCCAGCAGCATGTAGCTCGGCCGTGTTGCCAGCGCGCGGGCAATTTCCACGCGCCGCCTTTCACCGCCGGAGAGCGCGATCGTCGGCGTTTTGCGCAGACGCGCGATGTTGAATTCTTCGAGCAATGCATTGAGGTCGGTTTCGCGCCGCCTGCGGTCAGGTTCGACCACTTCAAGCACTGAACGAATATTGTCTTCAACATTCAGACCGCGAAAGATTGACGCTTCCTGAGGAAGGTATCCGATGCCCAGTCGCGCCCGCTGATACATCGGCAGTGCGGTGACATCAAAGCCGTCAAGCTCGATCCGGCCGCGGTCGGCATTGATAAGTCCGGTGATCATATAGAACACGGTGGTCTTGCCGGCGCCGTTCGGGCCGAGCAGGCCAACCGCTTCACCTCGCCTGACATAAAGAGTTACGCCCTTGACGACCATGCGGCCGCCAAAGCTTTTTTCCACGCCGTGGGCGGCGAGATAGGCATGCCGCGGCGCTTGTTTTCCGTTCCCATCATGGCGGGCACGCGTTTCCTGCGCATTTGGCGCGCCGTGATGCTGGGGCGCAGCGTGCGCCTGCGCCCCGGCAATCGCCGCCTGGCGCGTTCGCGCTTCAATCGGATTAGTTGTCCTGCGGACAGGCCGCGATTTGCGCCGAAACAGCGAAAGGATGTTCCCCAGGCTACTTCGCACCAGAAGTGCCCAGGATTTCCGCAGCCGGAAAACTTGAGATCTCATCTCGCTCCAGCGCACTCTTGAAATAATCGCATACCCGCAGCATTTCAGTTGAATGGCCGCACGGGAATGGGCCGAATGCCCGGCGCGCTGCTGCCGCCGCCTTTGGAATCTGTCCCGGAGTTGCTGGGCTGCAGCAACATCTGCACTCGCCCCCCGCCGTTCTTGGGCGATTCCACCCGCGATACACCGCTCGTAAGATCGACGACCAGCCGCTCCCCTCTGACCACATTGGGTCCCTGCGTCATCACCACAGGGCTGCCGGTCAGCGTCACGGTGTTGGATTTCATGTCGAAAACTCCAAGCTCACCGGTCGCGGTCTGGTCCTTCTGGGTCACCACCACGCCCCCGCGCGCCTCGAGACGCTTTATCCGCTGTTCACCACCCGGTCCGGGACTTGCCGCCTGAAGAGTTTTGCTTTTTTCTCCCGCTTCACCGCTCTGCTCGTAGAACACGACCAGCGATTTGCAACGCAGGCCGGTATCCCCCTGCTTCACGCGCACGTCGCCGCTGAAAGTTGCCTGCTTTTGCTTGTCGCGGACTTCCAGCGTCGCCGCCTCAATGTGCACCGGCTGATCGCGGTTCTGCGAAAATCCCTGCAAGGCGTTCGGCGGCCCCTGCGAGGCCGTCTGCGCATGAGCGCCTGACCCGAACAGAATAAAGCCGGATGCAAGCGCAACAGCAAAACTGGTCCTGCATACGATCATTTAGAGCGAGCTTCCGGTTGCTGAGGCTGGGCCAATGTCATGTCCATGACGACGCCGCCATGAAAGCGGATGACTTCGCCCGAATCGACAATATTAAGCTGGTTGGCATTGAGCGTGCCCTGCAGCAGTCTCACCTCGACCGGATGTTCGGACACGACGTTGCCCTTGCGTATATCGATCACGGCCTCGCTCAGGCGCCCCTGATACCCGGTCGAAGAATTTATGACGACGTCGCGATCGAGCTTGAGCGTCTCCGCTTTTGCGTCGTACAGCCCGGTGGCGGCGTTCAGCTCCATCATGCTTTTGTCCTGCATCTCGACTTTCGCGCGGATATTACGCAGCTCGACGATATCCGGCTTCGTCATGTCCTGGGCAGCGGTGTCGGCGGTCAACTCATAAGCGCGTGCGTCGCTCGTGAAGCCGGACAGGCGCGGCTGCTCCATCGTGACTTTTGTGCCCGAGACGACCAGATTATCGATGTTGATTGGCAGCTTTGTAAGCATGCGCAGAGGATTGAAAAAAGTGATCAACATGACGACAACCACTGCAACCGACACAACGGCCGGAACCGCAATCCGCAGGACCCGGACCATGCGGCTGTGACGGCGCGCGGCAAGGAACGCGCGCTCGGTGTCGCCACGGTTCGTCGTCCAGTAGACGCGCGCCGCTTCGGGATTCGACTGAGCTGCAATCACACGGTTCATGCCAGGTCCGGCATCCGTCTGTACCTCAAAGAAGTCGCGGAAATCATCGTTCCCGCCCCCGCAGATAACGTGCCGTCCGAATATGGCCCCGACACGGCAAGCGGAGGCCGGTCGTCAACCGATTATCTCCAGAATACAGCAACTTACTAAGAATGAGAAAAAATATCCTCGGCCGCCCAGCCGGCAAGATCGAGCCGAACCCGGTCGGGCAGGAAACGAAAGCACGCATCCGCCAGATCGGTGCGATTTTCACGTGCAAGCATGACGTCCAGTTTTTCCTTCAAGGCGTGCAGATGCAGAACGTCGGCCGCGGCATAGGCGACTTGTGCGTCAGTAAGCTCGTCAGCGCCCCAATCGGACAGCTGCTGCTGTTTTGAAACATCGATCCCGAGCACTTCGCGCGTCAGATCCTTCAGTCCATGTTTGTCGGTATATGTGCGGGCAAGGCGCGAGGCGATCTTGGTGCAATAAACAGGCGCGGGCATGACCCCAAACGTCTTTGCAAGTATGCCCATATCGAAACGTGCAAAATGGAAGATCTTGAGAATCGATTTGTCGGTCAGAAGCTTCTGGATGTTCGCCGCCTTTTGCTGACCGGTGCCGATCTGGACGACATCGGCCGAGCCGTCACCCGGCGAAAGCTGAACGACACACAGTCGATCCCTGTTCGGATCGAGACCCATAGCTTCGGTGTCGATAGCTACCGGCCCTTTGTAGGCGGAAAGATCGGGCAGGTCGCCTCGGTGTAGCCGGATGGTCATTGGCCTCTTCGGTCCGCGACGTTGGTGCCCAGGAGAGGACTCGAACCTCCACGGCTTTCACCGCTAGTACCTGAAACTAGTGCGTCTACCAATTCCGCCACCTGGGCTCGTTGCGACCAGATACGGAGCCGTTTCCGCCTTGTCAATGAACGGGTTTTCGACCTCTGTACAGTCCCCGGCCGATCCTGTATTGGCCCGTTTCCGAACATTTCGGCGCGAGCATCAAGAGCAGCATGAGCGCACGCAGCCCTTACGACACCCTGGTGACTGTTTACGGTGGATCGGGATTTCTCGGCCGCCACGTGGTCCGTGCGCTGGCGAAACGTCACTATCGGATCCGGGTGGCGGTGCGCCGGCCCGAGCTTGCCGGCCACCTGCAACCGCTTGGCCGTGTAGGACAGATCCACGCGGTGCAAGCCAATCTGCGGCACTCCGCTTCAGTCGAGGCGGCCGCCCGCGACGCGCACGTGCTCGTCAATCTCGTGGGAATTCTTTTCGAGCGCGGCCGCCAGCGTTTCGATGCGGTCCATGCCTATGGTGCCGAGCAAGTCGCCCTTGCGGCGAATGCACACGGCGCCCAGCTGGTGCATGTTTCGGCAATCGGCGCGGATACAAACTCGTCCAGCATTTATGCACGGACCAAGGCAGATGCCGAGAGACTGGTGCTGGCTGCACAGTCCTCGGCGGTCATAGTCCGCCCGTCCATCATGTTCGGACCGGAAGATGATTTCTTCAACCGCTTCGCCGCGCTGGCGCGGATCTCCCCCGCATTACCCCTTATCGGCGGCGGTATGACACGATTCCAGCCGGTCTTCGTGGGCGATGTTGCGCGCGCGATTGCCGACGCGGTAGACGGCACCGCGCGGCCGGGAACGATTTACGAATTCGGCGGACCCGACGTGCGGACGTTCAAGGAACTGATGCAATTTGTGCTCAAGACGATTGAACGCAAACGCCTGCTGATATCGCTGCCCTTCTTCCTGGCAAAGATGCAGGCGACGATCCTGCAATATCTTCCAAAGCCGTTGCTGACTCCCGATCAGGTCGAATTGCTGCGCACGGATAATGTCGTGTCCGATGCTGCAAAAACCGAGAGCCGCACGCTGCAGGGCCTGGGCATCGAGCCAGAGCCGATCGAAGCAATCGTACCGTCATATCTTTGGCGATTTCGCAAGACCGGCCAGTTTCGCAGCCGGGCCGCGTGAAGCCGGACCCTTTTTCGCTTCGAGCGATCTCTACAATATGTAAAGCGCGAACAGGCCGGCGCCTCCGACCAGAATGCGCCACCAGGCAAAAAGCGCGAAGCTGTGCCGCTGCACATAGCCCAGAAACGTTTTCACCACGATCCATCCAAAGATGAACGAGAAAACGAAGCCGACCGCCGTCACCGCGACATTGTCCCCGACCGCAAGATCTCCCCGGCTTTTATAGACCTCATACGCAAATGCGCCGACCATCGTCGGCATCGCAAGCCAGAATGAAAATTCAGCTGCCGAACGCCGGTCGGCGCCGAACAGCATGGCGCCTACGATGGTCGCGCCTGCGCGTGAGACTCCGGGGATCATGGAGATACACTGGATAATTCCAATGCCGAGATACATCGGCAACGTAAATGCTGTGGCATCGTGATAGCGCGCCTTCAGGTTCAGACGGTCAACCCAGAGCAGAACAAAGCCGCCGATGACCAAAGAAATACAGACCACACGCACATCGAACAGATAAGACTTGATGATGCTGTAGGCGAGCGCGCCAACCACCGCCGCCGGGAGAAACGCGAGCAGAATGCCGATGATGAACCGTAGCGCTTCCCATTGCGTGAACATTGCCTTGGCGAGAGCCCAAAGACGGCCGAAATAGATTGTGAGGAGCGCCAATATGGCGCCGAGCTGGATCAGGACCGCAAACGATTTGCCAAAGGCGTCGTCTCCCCATCCGAACAAGTACTCCATCAATAGCAGGTGGCCGGTAGAGGAAACCGGAAGATATTCCGTCAGACCCTCGACGATACCGAGCACGGCCGCCTTGATGAGGTCGAGATGCATAAACGGCTCCGGAAATTTGCGGATGTTTACCGCCGGTAAAAAAGCGGGCCAGCGCTTTTGACGCAAAGCCGCATGACTCGCAACGAAAAAAGGTGGAAATTCGTGTGCTGATTTGCGCCGTCATCCTGCCTTTCTATAGTGCGGAGTTGATTCCCTCGCCGCCTGTCCCGAGCGCCTATGCTGACGCTTTTTCACCACCCCCTCTGCCCGCGTTCGCGTTACGTACGTCTGATTTTCGCTGAATACGGTATTGCCTCTCGATTGATCGAGGAGCGATCCTGGGAGCGGCGAGAAGAGTTCCTTTTGCTTAATCCTGCCGGCGAACTGCCGGTTCTTGTCACCGAAGGGCAACCCCCGATTCCGGGCGCGGCCGTCATCGCAGAATACCTGGAAGAAACCCTTCCGCAGAACGGACAGGATCGGCTTCTGCCGGATTCAGCCGGACGTCGCGTCGAAGTGCGGAGGCTCGCAAACTGGTTCAACGACAAGTTTTACGCCGAGGTCAGTGGGCCCCTCGTGACCGAGCGTGCCTTCAAGCGCCACATGACGCAGGAACAAGGCGGCGGCCCTCCGGACACCGAGGCGCTGCGCGCCGCCCGTCACAATATACGCTATCATCTGGCCTACATCGGTTGGCTCGTGCGCACGCGCGACTGGCTGGCGGGCGACCGGTTAAGTCTGGCTGACTTGTCCGCCGCTGCGCACCTTTCGGCTGCAGACTATCTGGACGAAGTGCCGTGGAACGTGGACGAAGTGACAAAGAATTGGTACGCGCGCGTAAAGTCGCGTCCGTCATTCCGGCCGCTCCTCGCCGACACGCTCGCAGGCCTGCCCCCGTCGAAAACCTACGCCGATCTCGACTTCTGAGCGATGCGGCCGTCATAAAGTCCGAACTCGCCAGGCAGGCACTGACGCAGGGATTCGACGCGTTTGGCATTGCAAAACCTGATGCGGCGCCCGAGCTGAAAGCGCGCCTTGAAACTTATCTCGCCGGCGGCGCGCACGGGGACATGACATGGCTGGCTGCCACGGCCGATCGCCGCGCATCGCCTCTGGTCATGTGGCCGGACGTGCGTTCGATTGTGATGCTGGGACTGAACTACGGCCCCGACGCTGATCCGCTGGCATGCCTTAAAACTCTAGATCGTGCAGCGATCTCGGTCTACGCCAGGGGCGATGACTATCACGAGTTGATCAAATCCAAACTTAAGATGCTTGCACGCTGGCTTACCGCCAATGCCGGCGGCGACGTCAAGGTATTTGTCGATACCGCAGCCGTCATGGAAAAGCCGCTGGCAGCTCACGCCGGCCTCGGATGGCAAGGCAAGCACACCAATCTGGTCTCGCGTCAGTTCGGCTCGTGGCTTTTTCTTGGCTCTATCTTCACGACGCTGGATTTGCCGGCTGACACCGCGGAGCCCGACAATTGCGGCAGTTGCCGCGCTTGCCTTGATGTCTGTCCAACGGCCGCATTTCCTGCTCCCTACAGGCTCGACGCAAGGCGCTGCATTTCTTATCTCACCATCGAGCACAAGGGTCAGATTCCCCGCGAACTGCGTCCCGCAATAGGAAACCGTATTTTCGGTTGCGATGACTGTCTTGCGGTATGCCCATGGAATAAATTTGCCAGCCAGGGGCGCGAGGCCAAGCTTCACGCCCGCGAGGCTCTGCGCACGCCGCGTCTCGCTGATCTTGCTCGCCTGAGCGACACGCAATTTCGGACTCTTTTTTCCAAAACATCGATAAAGCGGACTGGACGCGAGCGTTTTATCCGAAATGTCTTGATTGCTATCGGCAACTCCGGGGAGCCGGGACTTGTTGACGAAGCAGTTCGATTGCTTGGCGATCCATCTCCATTGGTTCGTGGCGCCGCGGTATGGGCGCTGTCGAGATTGGTGCCGCGCGATCGTCTCGTGGCGTTGCAGCAGGGTCAGCACGAGTCGGATTGCACGGTTCAGGAGGAATGGGCGGCGGCGCTCGCCTAAAATTCCTTCACCGCCGCGATGAGACGATCGATATCCTCCGGTCTTGAAAGCCGGTGATCCCCATCCTTGATCAGCGTCAGCACGACGTCGTCACGCGAGAACCGCGAGACCAGTTCGACCGCATGGCGCCAGGGTACATCCGGGTCCTGAACGCCTTGCAGGATATGCACCGGGCATCCGGTTTCAATCAGGCCCCCAAGCAGCAGATGATTTCTACCTTCTTCGATAAGGCGGCGCGTTATCGGATAGGGCTCATCACCGTACTCCGAGGGCCGCAGCCAGCTTCCCTTTTCTTGTATCTCTCGCCTGGTCGCGGCGGAAAACTGTTTCCACATCAATTCCTCGGTGAAGTCGACCGCGGGCGCGATCAGGACCATGCCTGCGATCGGCGGGGCATCTTTGTGAGTGCTCAAGGAACGCGCCAACAATAATGCCAACCAGCCTCCCATCGAAGACCCGACTACCAGCTGAGGTCCGCGCGCGAAACTAAGGTAGATGGCGAGGCTTTCCTCGAGCCATCGACCAATGGTCCCGTCGGTGAAAGATCCACCCGACTCCCCGTGACCCGAATAGTCAAAACGTAAACAGGCACGCCCCTCGCTTTCAGCCCACCGGTCAAGCGCCTCGGCTTTTGTCCCTTTCATGTCGGATTTGAAGCCGCCAAGCCAGAAAATTCCCGGGCTTTTTCCTTTTCGCTCCCGCACCGCGAGCGTCCGACGTGTTTCGGATGTCCCGACCGTAAGAGATGTAAGATACGCCTCGTTCATTTTGCTTTCCGTTCCGGTCGCTGGAGGTTTCGTCCGACAGTAAGACCGCTGTCAAGACAAAGCGCCGTTGCCGAGGTTCCTTTCGAAGTCTATAGGTGGACTATCTTCCGGCGCTTGGCTCAAGCCAGCCGGATTCACCAGCCGGATGTCATGTCGAGTTTGCCTTCACCAGTTTCCGATCCAAGCCCGCAGTCACGGTCCATTGCACGCGCGGCCGCTGCCATGCCCGGATCGACGACGGTGCTTATTGTCGTGCCGACGCTCGACGTCGGAGCAGCTGATGCCGGCGCGGTCGAACTGGTACGTATTCTCGCAGGCGCCGGTTTGCGCGCCGTGGTCGTATCGCGCGCGGGCCGTCTGGTCGCCGACGTAACAGCAGCCGGCGGCGATTTCGTACCGCTCGATGTTTCAACCAATAATCCGTTGCTGATGCTGCGCAACGCAATGCGGCTGGCACGAATGGCACGCGATCGGCGCTGCGGCGTCATCCATGCCTTCGGCCGCGCTGGCGCCTGGAGCGCGCTGATTGCGGCGCGACTGTGCCGGATAACGTTTGTGACCAGCTGTTATAAAGGCTTTCGCGAGCAGAATATTTTCAAACGCCTGTATAACAGCGTCATGGCGCGCGGTGATCGTGTCATCGCATCAAGCGAGCAGATCGCTCAGCTCCTTAACGACCGCTATGGCACGTCATGGAAGAAGATCGCCGTGGTGTCGTGCAGCGTCGATCTCGACCGCTTCGATCCGGAAAAGGTCACCCGCGAGCGCATCGATGCGATGCGCGCTGCATGGGGCGTCAAACGCAACACGAAAGTCATTCTGATCACCGGCCGCATCGTACGCCGCAAAGGCCACCACATCGTGGTCAAGGCGGTGAAGCGCCTCAAGGAAATGGGCTTGAAGGATTTCCTGTGTGTCTTTGTCGGCGAAGACCGCGGGCACACGCGGTACACCGGCGAACTGTGGGATCTCGTTTTGTCGACTGGGACGATGGACGTAATCCGTATGGCAGCCCCGGTTGCCGACATGCCGGCTGCTTATGCTGCGGCATCCGTCGTCGTTTCGGCGGCGGTACAGCCGGAAGGCGTCCAACGCGCGATTTTGGAGGCGCAGGCAATGTCGCGCCCGGTCATTGTCTCTGATCTCGGCGCCGGAGCCGATGTCGTACTCACAGCCCCGGCGGTTCCGGAAAGCCGAATTGCCGGATTTCGATTTCAACACGGCGACGATGCAGCCTTGGCCGCTGCACTCCTCCGGTTGTTCTCCATGCCGGAGCCCAACCGGGCGACGATCGGCCGTCGCGGCCGCGACTGGGTTCTCGGACACTTCAATGCTCCGATCGTGGCCGAACAAACACTGCGCCTTTATCGGGAAATTGCCGGGCTGAGGCCTACGGCGGATTCCGTCGCACAAGATTAAATCCGGCAAATTAAGAGGAATTTGAACGGTTTGGCCTTTGATTTCCGCGCGCGGATCGTCGCGCCACTCGGAACTGCGTTGACTTCTGGGCCGTTTCTACCAATCTACGGCTATCCCGGAGGCACCGTCGTGCCGAAGGACAGTTGCAACGGCACAAGGAGAAAATAGCCATTCGTCGTCCGATGAAGTCCGCGCTGCCCGTTCAGAAGGACGGCCCGCGCATCAACGAGGAGATCCGCGTCCGCGAGGTCCAACTGATAGACGCCAGTGGTCACAACCACGGCAACACACCGATCCAAACCGCGCTTGAAATGGCGCAGTCCGCGGGGCTCGACCTCGTCGAGATCGCCCCGAACTCTTCGCCCCCCGTCTGCAAGATCCTGGATTACGGAAAATACAAATACCAGGCGCAGAAGAAGGCGGCGGAAGCCCGCAAAAAACAGAAAGTCGTCGAGATCAAGGAGATCAAGCTCCGGCCGATGATCGACGACCACGACTATCAAGTAAAAATGCGATCGATGAAGCGCTTCTTCGAGGAAGGCGACAAGGTGAAGATCACCCTGCGCTTCCGCGGACGCGAAATGGCGCATCAGGAGCTCGGCACCAAGCTGCTCGACAGGGTCAAGGACGATGTCGGGCCGCTCGCGAAGGTCGAGCAGGAGCCCAAGTTCGAAGGCCGCCAGATGATCATGGTGCTGGCGCCGCGCTAGAAAGCCGCCGTCCTGCGCCGGAATTTGCAACGCGTCATCCGCTTTGGTGGCGCGTTGGCGTTTCCGGCCTGCGGCCGCCAGAAACGCGCCCATGGTTGCATGGGAAGGCCGCCTCTGCCATAAACCCGCGCATTCGCCGCCCGGCCAGTCAGGGCTGCCGTGGCGGCGATCAACGCTCAATCCCGAGCACCCGCTCCGTAGCTGACGGCTTCGAGAGCTTTTTTCGGCCATGCGACAGCTGACGCATGCGTCGACGAGGAGAGCCAAATGCCC
>DATBHE010000065.1:0-24199 GCA_036557605.1 Pseudolabrys sp. | reverse complement strand
CGGCTGCGCCCCATCGGCGAAGCCGACGCCAAGGTGCAAGCCGGCGCAAAACTCCTCGCCGCGACCGCGCGGCACCTCGCCGTGCGCATGTCCTACGAGGACGTCATCCGGGTGGCGCAGGCCAAGATCGATCCGGCGCGTCTGGCGCGCATCGTCGATGAGATGAAGATCGCGCCCGAACAGCCGTTCGGCGTCACGGAGTTTTTGAAGCCCGGCGTCGAGGAATTATGCTCGATCCTGCCGCCGTCATGGGCGCGACGCGTTCTGGCGTTCGCCGAGCGGCGTCCGGCGCTCGCCGCCGCGCATTGGGGCATGACGGTGCAGACCACCGCGGTGTTCGGCTATTTGCGGTTTTATCTGCTTGCCAGGCTGCGGCCGCTCCGCCGCAAGACCTATCGGTATCAGGAGGAGCAACGCGCGATCGAAAGCTGGCTGCGCCTCATCGCCGAGGCCGCGCCATTGTCCGTCGAGTTGGCTATCGAGATTGCCGAATGCGCCCGCCTCATCAAAGGCTACGGCGACACGCACAAGCACGGCACCGGCAATTACCGGCTGATCGAGAGCGAGCTGATGCTACCGGCGCTGGCCGGCGCCATGCCGCCGCATGACGCCGCCGAAGCCATCGCCAGCGCCCGCACCGCGGCGCTGCTCGATCCCGAAGGTGAGGCGCTCGCGACGTGTCTCGCTGAAATCCAGTCGCGCTCGCTCCGCAGGATCGCCGCGGAGTAGTCTTCCCGCGCTGGTTCCGGGCGGAACAAATTCTGGTCGCGTTGTTTTCCCGAACATATGCGCCGGAGAATATTGGAATGGCAAAAACGGCTCGCCGCCGCAAAACCTCATCGCGCCGCCCGACCCGGGGCCACGCCCGCCGCCGCAAGGGCGTGCGCTATTGGTCCGGCCGGGTGACGCGGGAAAGCGACGCGCTCGATCTGCAAGGCGGCGTTTTCAAGCTCAAGGACCCCAAGCGCATCGCCGCGTCGCTGAAGCGCTCGGCGGAGCACAGCCGCCGCCGCAAAACCGAGCCATACCGCTCGGCGCTGTCGATGCTGGTGTTCTACATCAACCGCGCCGGCAAGAATTTGCCCGCGAGCCGCCGCCGCACTTTGGAAAAGGCCAAGGTGGAACTTCGCCGCCAGTTCGGGCGCGAATAGCCGTTTCGGAAAACTCGAGGGTTTCGCTGGAACCGGGCTGCCCCGGCTAGGCGGCTTCGGTCAGTGCCGCGTCATCAATCTTGATTTCGTGATGCTCGCCGCAATGGCAGCAGCGCACGAACAGCGCGTTGAAGCGCAGCATCGCGGCGGCCGGATCGATCTCCTCGATCCCAGGATCGATCTCCTGCCCGGTCTTTGGGCAACAAAATTTCAGAGCACTCATCAGCAGACCCTCACCGCGGCACGCAATCCCACGCGACTGTGGTGAATGTTTGGTGGCGCCGCCATGGAACTTCCGCCGCGTGCTTGCAGCCGGCAAGCGTCATGACCTCGGCCGCGGCGCGCCCTTGCCGCGCGCCGGTTCCCTTCGCTATGGTGCCGGCAGGCGGGCGTAGTTCAGTGGTAGAACATCAGCTTCCCAAACTTTTTCCGGTAACCCTGCCGGCAAAGTAATCCGCATTTTTTCTTGATTTACCCGGCACAAGTCCCCATGAACAAACCCTGATCAAAGCCCGATGGGCCCGGGTAAATCTACGGGTAATTTCGAACAGTCAGCTCCGAAAGCTGAGGTTCTACCATGACACACAAGATCACGGTGCTGCTGAGCGACGCGCACAT
This sequence comes from Pseudolabrys sp., assembly GCA_036557605.1. Classification (GTDB taxonomy): domain Bacteria; phylum Pseudomonadota; class Alphaproteobacteria; order Rhizobiales; family Xanthobacteraceae; genus Pseudolabrys. Next base: position 22,430 of record DATBHE010000065.1, on the reverse strand, counting down.
CGATGCGGTGTACGATTTCATTCGCGAGGATGCGATCGTTCCGGCACCGCTCGGCGATCCATTCCATGTGAAGGGGGTCGAGCCGCCGATCGTGCTGCGCGACCGGCAGGTGAAGGGCCTGCAATTGCGGGTCGGCAAGCGCCGGCTGGCGTGGCAGTTCGAGCATGAGCGGAGCGACCACGGCAAGCGGGTCTATACCTGCAAGGCGCTCGGTTATTTCGATCGCGGCTTCAACCTCAGTGGCAGGGTCGAACGTGCGGCATGGCACGTCACCACCGACGCGGCGCGAGAGGCCGCGACCGTCATCGCAGGCAAGCTCCTGGAAGGCACCGCGCCGGCCCACAGACGGGCAGGCGCGAGATTTGCCGAGGTCTTCGAGGATTATTGCCGCTACCTGGAACACAAGGCCACGGAGAACGGCAAGCCCGCTCGTTGGGCCTACAATGTGCGCCATCTCGGCAAGACGATCCTGCTGCCCCAATGGGCCACTTGGACGCTTGCCGAAATGAGTGAGCGCCCCGATGCGGTCGCGGATTGGCATAAGGCGGCTGTCCGCACGTTCGGAGCCACGTCGGCGAACCACGCCGCTCGGATCGTCCGCGCGATGTATAAGCGGCGTGCCGGCCTGGACCGCACATTGAATGTGGCGTTCCTGCCCACAAGCGGGGTGAAGCTTGCCAAGGTAAAGAGCGCGCAAAAGGGCATGGCCGCCGCGGACCTACCGCAATGGTTTGTGGCGTGGCAGAAAATCGATAATGCCACGCGGCGCGGTTATCACCTGGCAAATCTCTTGACCGGTGCACGACCGGGCGAGCTGGCGCGGACCCGCTGGCGTGACTTTGATGCCAAAGCGCACGTCCTCACCATCGGCGAGGCCAAGGCGGGCAACACAATCGAAATTCCGACGACGCCCGAAATCGAGAGCGCGATTAAGCTCGCTGCGATGGACTCGGTCATCGTCTATAAGTCGCACGGTCGGCGCTTCCTGCACAAAAAGAGTGTGAGCCGTAAACCGGACGACTTCATCTTTGCTGGTTGCCAGCAAATTCAACACCGCCACCGTACGGAATTGCCGGTGATGGGCCACGCGCTCCGCCGCACATACAAAACGATCGCCACCGATCATTGCGGCGTGCCGGATGACATTTCGGCTGCGTTATTGGGCCACGTTCCAGAAGGCATGTCCCAAAAGTATCTAATTCGCTGGGCTCGTATGAGCGGACCAGCAATAATCGCAGCGCAGGCCAAAATCAGTCGAACGATCATGTCCTTGCTGAAAGGAGGTCGCTCTCAAAAGCGAGTAGCTTAAGCGTATACAACGGGTTCCAGTATGGTGGGGACGGGGGCTGTCTTTCGCCGTTCTCGCGGCCGCGGCTCTGCCAGTCCCAGCTCCCGACACGCACTGGCGGCAGACCCGGCAAGCCGCTGCCGCCGCGCGGGAAGGCGGAAAACGAAAGGGTCGCGGCATATTACGAGAGGCGAGGAGCGCGCCCGTGAAGAGCGGCAGAAAGTTAGCCGGGGATCTTTAGGCCGATTCAGCCCTCGGCTCGGGGGCCGGGCGGATAGAAGCGCATCCGCCGGCCCCGTCCAGTCGGCGGTGACCGCCAACAACGCCGCCAGCTCGCGGCCCAAGAACGACGCTCCAGCGGGCATGGCGAGCAAATCTCCCCAGAGCCAGTGCGCCCACCGGGCAGATTTTCCCTCGTCACGGTGGTGAAATCGCCGAGCCAACTGCGCAAGCTTTGCGCCCGCCGCACGCGAGCGACCGACGGCGTTCCACAAGTGATCAACACGAGGGCTTGTTGCCGTCCTTGGGCGCCACCGCCACTGGGCGGCCCGGCGAGACCGATCAGCAACGCCGCAAGCGCCTATAGCGGCCATCGCCGTATCGAGGAAGCAGATATCCGGCTCGCTATCGGCAGCTGGTGCCAGCCTCTTCCAGTTCGGCATCTGAACCAACGATGGAGAATGACGATGCCCCTCTCGCCGCCGAATGAAAAGCTGTCCGCGACGTCGCCGCCCTGATCGGCCCATCTGATATCGGGGGCAGCGGCTGCCGAGGGCGCGGTCGTCCTGAAACAGTTTCATCCGGCGCGGGCGGATGGCAATGAGGTCAACGTCGCAGTGGCCGTCACCTTATCCGTTTTCGGCGCTGAGCCAGACCGCACCGATCGCGCACGAACGAACGATCGCGGACCTGCCGGTCACGATCTTCGGAATGACGACGACGGCGATCGTCGGGGCGCTGATGATCCACAACATCACCAACGGCGTTGACCGGCCGCTCAACGGCTGGATCTCCGATTACATCGGCCGTGCCAATATGATCGACCTTGGGTTTGGTATCGAGGCCCTCTGCATCGCGGCATTCGGCTTCTTCGGAACCATCGCCACGTCCTTTGTCATCACGGACGCGCTGGTCTTTTTGTTCTGGGGCGATATTTTCAGCCTCTGCGCCGCAACCACCGGCGATGCGTTCGGGCGCAAATACGCAACGGTCAATTACGGCATCAGGTACACCGCCAAGGGTGCCGCCGCGCTATTAGTCCCGCTCGGGAACGTCCTGATGCATTTCACGGGATCGTGGCATGCCGTATACGCGGTCGGCTGCGGGATGAATGCGCTCGCAGTGCTACTCGCCATGTTCATGCTGCGCCCGCTGATCAATACAAGGCTCCGGCATCCGAGTGAAGCCAGGACCTAGTCCACAAGCCTATTTCAGCTCACGGCCGCCTTGGGACGGCCGCTTGACGCTGGCATAACCCTAATGGGGCGGGGCTCGCTTGCCCCGCTAATTACCGGAGTGATAGCACCCGCATGGGATCATGGTGGCCATGGTTTCCCCTTCTGCCCGCCGCGCGGTCGGCGGGTTTTTTTCTTCCGCGCGGCTTCTGTGCTCGCCGAACGAACCGAACGGCCGCGTGCGCGATTCATTCCCTTTTCGCGCTATTTTTCCGACCTAGACTAGCCCCGCGCTGGTCGTCTGCGCATTTCATCGTCGAGACGACCATTCCGTTGATGTCGAAAGACGCAAACCATCGCCGCGGTGGTTGTTGTCTTATCGAGGGCGACGTCCAAAGTGTCCACGATGCCCTGCGGCCGTCCCCATTCCAGGATAGGCCCGGGTTCCGAAAATTCTTCGTACGGAATAATGTCGCCGACCGCGACCACCTTTTCGGTTTGAGCAAAATAGTGGCCGACCGTGAGAGCGTCCAATTTTATGTATTTGTTGAAGTAAAGGTCGCGATAATATGGTTCGATGCTAGTATAGCATGAAAACGTCTCCGGTTTTGCTCGCTGCGTCCTTGGAAAAAGGGCCGCCGCCGAGCCACCAATAAAGTTCACGCAGTTCGCGAGCACCTCGGGCCAAAGTGTAGGGTCGATCGCCGCATCACGATCTTTACGACTTGGCGTGCGGTACCGTGGTGAAGATCGGGCAACCATCGAAAACCGAACACCTGAGGACCCGCGAGTATCTCACTGAGCCGAGGTCGAGCGGCTCACCGAAGCCGCCAAAAGAAACCGCTGGGGCCATCGGGACGCTACGATAATCCTTGTGGCCGACCGGCACGGCTTTCGGCCTGCGGAGCTCGTGGACCTGCGTTGGGATCAGATCGACTTCGCTAGAGCGACGCTGCACGTCCGCAGGGTCAAGCGCGGCACGCCAACCCCGAACGTCAGACGCGCGGTAAAGCAGTATCTTGCAGCGCTCGAAACCGAAGTGGGGCCCAATCCCGCTCGGAAGCTCCCAAAGGTGATCTCACCGAGCGATCCATGTGCGGCGTGGACCGCCTCAAATGTGAGATTGATCACCGCATTCTGCGCGACGATTGCCGGACTTGCGTCGCAACTGTTCTAATCCTTCAAGCGTAAAATGGTGTGCGCCTTGATGGGCTCCGGAAAACCCTTTAGCGTTAACGTGGCTGTTAGCTCACTCTGCACGACCTCCTCAAGCATCCACGCGACCCGAGGGGAAGCCAATATTTGGTTATGATTGGCTTCGTCGTAAAGGCGAAAAGCAACGTCCGTGACGGTACCGATAGCACCATAGTCTATGCGCCCTTCATAACCTATGCGGCCGAGCGTGGCGTGGCCGTGAGCGATACCAACACCAAACCCAAGATCATAGCCTAGGCGAGACCATTTTTCGGACAAATCCTTTACTCGTTCGCGCATTGCGAAGGCCATGCGAAGCGCGCGTTCAGCCGGGTTTGCCACCTCCACCAGGTCATTGAAAAAGACCAGCATACCTTCGCCAGCGAAGCGCGCGAGGGTCCCATCGTAATTGAGGATCAGCCTACCCATCTCGCGATGGAATTGCTCAAGTACAATCATCACTTCCTCAGGCTCGGAACATGCAGCGAAAGCAGTGAAGCCTTTTAAGCCCATAAAAGCGGCCGTTATCTCTCGACGGTGAGACTTAAGAGGGTCGTAAGGACCACCTACCAAAATTCTCTCCACAAGGTGAGGAGAAAAGAAGCCCTTTAGCCGTTCCAATCGTTCAGCCACCGCCAATTGCTCGCGCATGCGCTGCTCCAGTTCGGCAGCTCGCGCTTGGACCCCATCAAAGAGTTGAGCATTCGCCAGCGCAGTTCCAAGTTGGGAGCAAAAACCAGAAATAAGACGTAGTTCAACTTCGGAGAAATGATGTGACTGCTTAGTACCAAGTCCGATAAATCCAAAAACATCTTCTTTCGTAACAATAGGGACCATGGCCAAGGAAACGAGTCCTTCTCGTTCCATGGTACGGGACTTGAATGTCTGATCTTTGCGAACGTCAATGCTGATGTGGGGCTTTTGCGTTTTGAAAACCGTCTTCCCGACAATAGGCTCGGGCGAATCTATAGCAAAAGACGTATTCAAAAACTCGGGCGAGGACAAACCTCGAGCCACACGAACAACTAGATTTTTTCTTTCCTTATCCAGGGTACGAACGTAGCCCACATCAAATTTAAGGATCTCCATAGACTTGTTCAGGGTGGCATTGAGGATCTTTTCCGCCTCCAAGCTCTTCGTTGCCGTTTGCGAGATTTCGAGCAACGCAAAAAGCTCGCGGTTGCGTCTCCGCGGCTCCTTTTCGACACCAGTCTTGTTCGGGCAATTATCTTCCGGACCGACGACCGAAGGAATCGGCGGCCATTGCTTTGCCGGACGGCGACGGACAATAAGGGACCGACGATCCGGGGGCATTGCGACCCTTCACCTGAGACAGCCATAAACGGGAACAATAGCAACTCTAAACGTACGCTTAATTCGTTGCAATGATCAAGGCCGTCAACCGACCCCGAGCGGGCGATGTGGCGGGGGATCCCCCGGCACGTCCGCTTTATATCCGTGCAGCGGACCTCGACATGCTCAGAAGCGAGTTCTTCGCGTTGTGACCCACAGTCCGTGGAAGGGCAGGCAATGTGGCAGCGCCACCCGGCCAAAGCAACAAACGTCTTCGATGGAACGAGGCCATCTGATCCTCTGATGTAGTCCCACACCATCTGATCCCGATTGTCGCGTCGTGGGCACCTAGCATCTCTTCGACCCGGAGCAATCAGGTCGGTTTCAAGCCCGAAAGTAGACATTGAGCAAGCTCCGTTATCGGCGATCCAACCACCTATTGTCGAGGATGCCCGGAGTTGCCCTCAGCAATGGGCCACCAAGGTCAAATTCATTTTTCAGCCATTGAATGAGTTGTTGCCGTCTCGGATCCGTTTTAACGACCCTTTCTACGGCCCACTCCCTCATTATACGGTGAGCTACGTTGAGCACGGAGCCCACAGGCTGCGACCGAAAGCCCAAGACCAAGGTTCCAACCGCGCGCCGATAGGTAGAATTTTCGTCCGGGCCGGCCACACGTGGCCTCTCATTATCAATCACAATTGCAAGGCACGTTTGATATAAGTTCCCCGCCTTCGGGTCGGTGGCTCTTTCACCCGCTCTCTTTTCCCATAGATCTGTCGTCCACTCCCGGTACTGAAATGCCCTGTCTCCTGTTTCATCGGCAAAATTAATGGCCTCGGCGTAGACTTCAGAGAGGACGTCATCTCCAAAACGCCAGAGGGCTGGATGAGGTTGATTCAGCTGGATTCGTCTTGCGTCAGCTCCCGCCACTTCATGCCAGCCGACAAAGATAGGAAGCGGCCAAGGCTTCTCACTTTCATTGAGCCGCATGTGGAGTTCTCGCGGTAGTCCGGTCTGACCACTATCCTTTTCTATCTCTCGTTCTATATCTTGAACAATTTCCGCCAGATATGCCTGTATTTGTCCGAAATGATCTAGGTTTATTCCGCCTGGAATCGGACGTTTATCAGATGATCTCCTGTTCCGATTTATTCTTTCGGATCTCCACTCAGGGCCGAGCATAGTCAATTCCTCCGTTTATGTTGAAACTGTGACTCTAGCACGTGCGGTGTCAGGTTATCATGTGGCTTGGCATTTTCGATAGCGGGGCAGACGTTGTTGTCTCAGATTATCATTTGACCAATATTTTTGATACCTGTCGCGCACCGGGCACCCCTCGCCCCGGTTGGATGATCGTAAGGCGGCCACCAACACCTGAACATCGAGATTGGCCAAATGAACAGTTGGGCGATGTTTCGGCTCTCGACTGTGCTGCGCGTCACAATGCAAAACTGAAAGCCTTCCCAATATAACCGTAGAGGCAGGTAGCGAAGGCAATCCGGATCATGACAATATCGATAGCCTGTTTCGCCTTACTCTACGCGGCCTTTGCGGTGAAGCATTTTCTTGCTGACTTCGTATTTCAGCTCGACTGGATGGTATCAGGCAAGGACCAGACGCGCGGCTGGGCTGTCGCATTAGCAGCGCATGCCGGGTGCCATGCCGTGCTGACGCTGCTGCTGGTGCTCATCGTTACACCAGGCCTGTGGTGGCTCGCTCCGGTCGATTTCGTCATGCACGGCGGAATCGATCGCGCAAAGGGTTGGGCGTTGCAGCGCCTGAATCTGAACCAGAACGACGCCGGCTGGTGGCGAGTGTTCGGCGCTGATCAGTTGCTCCACCATGTTATCCACCTCGGTTTCATTGTACTGATTGTGGAGAAGGGATTCTGAGCGGCCCCTGCGGCTGTCTTAAGCGAAGCGTCCCCTAGAGTTTTGGGGCCCGAGGCTCTGCGCGGGCCCGGCTAGCAAGAAGTGCGGATGATCGACTACGGCATGCTCGCGCGCTCGCCAGCGTTTCTTTTAGTTCAACGAGTTCGGCCCCGGTCACAATACAACTCAACGTTAGAACGATTACTGGGTCTTATAAAATTTCTCGCGAGATAATCACTATCACGTCGAACTTAGGCGGTAAACGCCGTTCCGTTGCGGCATTCAGAATCCAAAACATCTCGCGCCGCCACCACCATTGCACGGTATCCATATAGCCCTCTGGCCAAGGTAATGCACAACGTTCACGCCTATACCGGGGCGCCCCTTCGAAGCAAAAAGTTATGGGCGATAAATCCTCATAATACCCGGGGGGCCCAGGTCGATTGTTCTTGGTCACAAACCACCGACGAGCAGGCATTCGATTCATATTCAGCGTCCATCCTTCAACAACGATCAAGAATGCTGAGCAGGCGAGAGCGGCTGTGACGTATGGCACAGACGCCACTCGGCAAATGAACAATACTGACGTCCAACCCCGATCAGGGGAATTCAGCAACAGGAGGTGACGATGTCGTTGCTCCAGAGAATCGACGTCTATCCGAGAGCCGGTCCTAAGCATCTCGCTTTTAGATCGACCGGTTTCATCAACAGCGACGTAAGTGAGGTGACTGAAACCGATGAGGATGTTCTAATCCGCGACCTTCCAGAAGACGTGCTAGAACGCGCTGCAACTGTTGCGGACCGACAGGTCATCACGGAATATGTGGACTCCGAAAAGTGGTGTGGCGACGAACGCACAAAGTACGCCGTGGTGAAGGTCGAAGCCACATCCTTTGTTGTTGCTGTGATCGTGGCGCTAGCTGCGTTAGTCGTGAGCGTAATGTTCCTCAGTCCTTAACCGACGACAATGAGGGCGTGAAGTCAATCATGCTGCGAGGGCTTCATCGCGCTCCGACACCGAAGACGATCCGGATCGTCGCTATTCAATTTGGCCGCAAGCGATGGCACGACATTGCGAGGCGATGAGGGCGAGTCACTCACCGCCCGAGACAGCTCGCCCTTCTGACGCATGGCCGAACTGCCGCTTGAACGCCGAGGCATCTGCCAATGTGCGGAAGCAGTACCCCACCGTATTCTCCGGCAAATCGACGTACATGCCCGCCGCGCCCTAGGAAGCGTGTATCCGCGGCCGTCGCATAGTGATTGTCGAGAGCTTGCTGCGGTTCGTCGGCCATGCGCCGACCACGAAACGACAAGCAGCCTGAAAAGAACCGAGCCCCGCGCCGGCAGCGCAGAGCTCGGGATAAGGCGATTTCCAGTTCAACCAGACAACGCGCGTATATCGCCATCACCCGACTAAGCGCAAGCCCCACCGCGCGGCTCCAAACCCGAAGGAGCCGTTATGAACAGTCCCCTAAAGCCCGAACAGCTCGACCTGATGCCCGGTAAGGGCGGCCAGCCGAAGCCGATCACCGGCACGGCCGCTATGTGCGCCGCGTCCGGTCTCTCACCGGTCGAAACCGCCGAGATCGAACGGCTGATTTCAGCGCCGGGCCCCGGCAACAACGGATTCGACTGGCACGGCGACGGCGAGTGCATCGTGGTCAAGCCGGTTCGTGGCGTCGCGGTTTACCGCAACAGGCACGATGACGTCGTGATCCGCACGCAGGGCGACGTCGACATGGGCGACGGTGACGACTTTGCCTATGTCCGCCCGGAGGCGTTGCCGCCGTCATCGCCGCGCTCCGAGAACTGTCATGAGCGCCGCCGGGCAACTTTCGCTGTTCCCGACCGCCGAGCGGATCGGAGCAGCGCAGCCGGCGCGCTATCCGCGGGCACCGGGCTTCAAGGTCGCCGGCACGTCGGCGGAAGCCGCCACCAAGATCGCCGCGACGGTCGACCGGCTGCGCGACGCTGTGCTTGAGGAAATCCGACGTCGACCAGGCACCGCCGACGAGGTCGCCGCGCAGCTCGGTCGCGACAAGCTGGCGGTGCGGCCACGTGTCTCCGAGTTGCGCCGGCTCGGCTTTATCCGGCCAACCGACGAGCGGCGCCGCAATAGATCCCGCTGTAACGCCATGGTGTGGCGGGCGGCGACACCCGCCGAGCTCGCCGCCGCGCCGATGGCCTCGACGTAGGAGGCCGCGGCCATGAGCAAGATGAACTACCGAAAGCTCGCGCTCCGCGACCAGATGCGGCGCTACGGCTACGAGAGCGCCCGGGGCGACGACGCCGACGCTTTGCTCGTCGCTTCGGCCCAGCGGAGACTATCGCCGCCGCCGACATGTCGGCCTGCACCTACCTCACATCTACGTCGCGACCGCCTCGCCGGCGGCGTTCGTCGCTGACCAAGGCCGACCAGCGCCGGGCCGCCGCGGCCGCATTCATCGCGTGGCGCGCTCGGCAGGCGCAGCAAACGCCCTGATCCATGATGCCGATCGGGCACCCGACGGCGGAGGACCGCCAATGGCGCCGCCGTCGGCGCAAAGGGTCGCGCACCGGCGCCCCGCTGCACGGTCTTCGGCTACGCGACCTCGACGTCATCCTGCACCACCGGTGGGGCCCGGCGCTTCCCGACGATGACGCCGGCCGCGACGACGCGCTCATAGTTCTGCACCACATGGTCAACCAGGCCGTCGACCCGCGCCGGCGCATGGCGCAATGGCTTGGGACGCGATGCCCATGGATGCCAAAGCAGGAGGCGGCACAGACCATCGCTCGCGTCATCGCCAATCCGCGCCGCTGGCGCGCCGACACACTCGCCGCAAAGCTGGGTCTCACCGCTGCCGATCGCGCCCGCTGGCGCATCACCACCATCGGCGCCACAGATTTGCTCAAGGAGCAGCGCGCCGCCCGCCGGCGTTCAAGGGACAACGAACGTAAACGCCGCAACAGGCGCGCCGCTGGCGCCCGCCCACGCGCCGAATATCTGGCAGCGGCCAAACACACCGGGCCGAAGCCCTGGGAAGCGGCCGGCATGTCGCGCGCCACATGGTACAGGCGACGCCATGAGACAGGGTCCGGCGACAGCACATAGTCTTAATACGCTGCGGACCAACGTCGTCTAATCTCCGCTGAGCCACGCCGAGCCACTCAGTCAGGAAGAGGCTTGGCAATGGAAGGCCCGAAAGAGCGGCAAAGCAGGAGCGCCGCCGACAAGTCCGGATCGCCCGCGCACGTCACAGTTTCGACCGTGATATCGACCGGACCGACATCACACTCATAGAGCGCAGACCATTCGGTAAAATCAGGCTGGAGGGGTATTCGACAGGCGAGCGCGCGCCGCAAACCTCTTCGAAGACCGTGATGGCTGCGCGCCAGGCCGGATGTAGGCTTGAGTCGACGCGTGGTCGTGGCCGCCTTACGCCGCGCTCGGCAGATGGATTGCGCGCGCTTTGGCGACGCGTTGACGCGCTAGCTTCCGCCAAACATCGCGGCAAAAACGCCGAATAATCAACGATTGCGCTGGCTCGGTTTGGCCGATCGGATGCCAACCCATGTCCATACCCACCTGCCGGCAAGGGTTTATGCGCGTGCGGATACTCTGCACCTCCTGCTGAGGGTAAGCCTACCCGAACAAGTCGATTGAACTGCAAGAGCCGGAACAGCACGTCGTCGAAATCGAAAGGCTTATCGCTGCATATCCAAAAAGCGTAGTTGAAGGGGCGACTGAAAGCTCGCCCCCACCTATGCCGCCAGCTGATAAATAGGTCCGCAATTCGCGCTATCGCCACTTTCTCAACAGTTCGCAAGATGCGGATTAGCGCCACGGCGCATATGCAGGCGGCGGCGCGTAGGGAGGCCCGGGCGGGGCAGGGGGTCGATAACCAGGCTGGCATCATCCGACCGCCGATCAGGTGAGGGTGCAGATTCTGGAAAACGAGGCCCGCAGCTACCGCGCCACGATCGGCCAGCTCGCTCTGCAACTGAATGATCTGACCGCGAAGGCCGATGCACTCGGCAAAGAGCGCGGCGCGCTCAAGACAAAATGCGGCGATCCGTGCAAGGGCAATTAGCCGAAGGGTGAGCCCTTCCGAGGCTTGCTTGGGTGAGCAGCTGGGACCAAGGCAGGGGTGCCTGACCTTGGCGGAAGGGCTCGATTGATCGTAACGGGAACCACGCCGTACGTCACGCACATGATAATCGCGCAGCCCGGATAGGCCGCGGCGGGCCGATGTGCATCACACCGGGGAACGATCTTCATTGGAGGCGGATTGCCCAGCGGATAGGTGCCCGGCTCCTCTTCCTCAGCACATGGCGCTGGGTGCCGTCCCGAGGCCCCGCGAAAGCAGATACCGCGGGGCTTCGTTTTTGCAATCGGCGGAAGTCGCCTGCCGGATCGGGGAACGAATGGACGTAGGGCGGATTACCGTCGCGGACGGATGCTGGGTCGCCCCCCAATCGCGCACCGTCTCAAAGCCCCGCGATGAATGATGTGGATCAAGCGCGTGGCTTTGCTTTCTCAACAGTTTGCAAGACGCAGAATGGTAAGCGCGGCGGGTCGATCCGGCATGGTCGGCCCGCCACTTGCCACGACAGCCGAAAGGGCAAGCTGACGATGACCGATTTCTGCAATAGCACGAGTCTGCGCTGTTTCAATTTTATGAACAGCGCTGCGCCCCGGGAAGGGGCTACTTGCGTGTTGTCGTCGTGAACAGGTTGATTGTCCGCCATGCCAAATTTTTTGCGGGCGGCGGCTTTTGCGCTAGCGGATAGGTGCCGCTGCCGCTGTCCGTACCTGCAGCTTCGTCTTTCGCGCATTTGCTATGAGCAGAAACGCGAAAATGATCTTGAGCAGCACCTGGACCATCGACATGGTGCGATCCTCCTGTTGAGCTGCGGCAACCTAGCCCTGCAGGCGGAAGCATGGATGTGTCGGCCGACACATGGTGCGAACGGAGAGCTGTTAAGAAGCCGCATACGAAGGGCGCCGCAAAGGTCGTTAGGCTCCTTGGCACGCGCCGGAACGATCTTCGTCAGGGCGGATTGCACTAGCGGATAGGCGCCCGACTCCAATGTACGCACGGCCGGGCATCGTCCCGAAGCCTCGCGTGCCAACGCGCGGGGTTTCGCTTTTTTTGCAGCACTCACGATCCGGTCATCCAGCGTACATAGGAACGATATGTTGCAGGACAGATTTGACTAGTTGATTGGTGCTGGATCCTTAGCTCCTAGCCCCCTAGAGCCCCCTGGCATCGTCCCTTAGCCCCGTTGTGCCTCACGGGGCTTTGCTTTCTCAACGGTTCGCAGAGGATCCCGGAGTGAGTCCGCGGCGAATGCCGGCGCATTGTAGGCGCAGACAAGTAGCGTCCATATTTGCCACCGAATCAGGCCAGGGCGGCAACGGCTCGTTGGTTGCAAGGAGGGGCGCGGCTGCCAACGTATCAGCAAACGTTCAATTGGCGCGCGCTATTGGCTTGGGCGCTAATCATCCTCGCGTTTGGCGTCGCTTGTCTTGCTATTGTGTTGTTTTAGCAGAGGTTGAGTCCCGGGGCGGAGGCTTGATCGCGCCGCTTTTCTGCAGTTGATCGAATCAGCTATGATGCATTGGCGGGAAGCTCCACGCCTACTCGCATTCCTCGAACAACTTAGCCCCGCGATTACCGCGGAGCTTTTTTGTGGGCGGGCAGTATCGCGCTTTATCTGTAGCGCATTTAGACGCAGGTGCGTAAAGGCAGATCGCAAGGGACCGAGCCCGCTTAGCGGGATACCTTCAAATTCTCGGCGCTCGCCTTGCCGCGGTTTTCGACAAGCTCATATTCAATTGACTGTCCCTCGTTGAGGGTTGACAGCCCAGCTCGTTCAACTGCCGAGATATGGACGAACACGTCCTTGCCGCCACCCTGAGGTTGGATGAAGCCATAGCCTTTCGTTGGATTAAACCACTTCACGGTACCCCGAGCCATTCGTATGGTCCCCATTTGGAGTTTAGCGCATCAAATCAGAACGGCAATTATGGCGAGAGAGGGGCGCTTGTCTGATTCGCCAAAAGGCTGTGGAAGGATTGCGGCCCACCGCGCGACTATTTGCAATCGCGTAGCTTTGTAGGAGCGGGTGCACCATTGGGGCCCGCGATTTCCTCCACAACTTAGCCCCGCGGCTAGGCGGGGCTTTGTTGTTGGTGGCATGTCGAATAAACTCATGTGGCGGGCATGCATCGCCAACGAGCATCGCCCGCTTCCTTGGCCCCGCCGCGCCAACGATCGGGTTTTTTGCGCTCGCTTGCCCGGCTGTTTCTGTTGGTTGATCGTATCGCTATACTGAGTTTGCGAGGCGGAAAAAGCACTCGCTTCTCCACAAAACTAGCCCCGCTGCGCACGCGAAGTTTTTTTGAATTAGCACTCAGCTTTTTGTCTTGGGCCGATCGCGACGCATATCGCGGAACTCCCGCGGACCTTTGATGAGCTGACGCTTGCGGCGTGCGCGCTCTTTGGCGCTCAGAGTTTGGTCAGCCATGCGGTCAATCTGTCGACCCGCCATTTTGGCTGCTTTCTTTCTGCCGGCGCTGACCGCTCCGGTGGTGGTGCTTCGCTTCACGTCCACTCCTCCTCAGCCTCCCGCGTGACTGCCGGCGCCTTCGGGTTTTTGACCTTGACCCAACGCGCCGATCGGCCGGACTTGTACGGCGATCCGAGCCGCTTTGACACGATGCCCTCGCAGCCAAACCTGCAGGCGTGCTTGTAGATGATCGCGCGGTCGCCGTCGTAGTGCTCGTTCACGACGATATTCGACGGCGAGCCCCTTAGCAGCTTCGCCAGCCGCGCCTTGCGCTGCTCGATCGGCAACCGGCGCAGATCCTCGCCGTCGAGCTCGAGCAGGTCAAAGGCGCAATGCACGGCCGTGGCGCTGGTCCGCTCACGCCGGATCAGTTCGAACACGGCGAGGCCATTGACGTCGCACACGATCGCTTCGCCATCGATCAGGCAGGACCTCGCCGGCAGCTTGCCGACCGCCAGTGCGATGAATGGAAAGCGGTAGGTAAAGTCGTTGCCCTTGCGGGTAATCAGCCGCACGCCGGCAGCGTCGCGGCGGGCCATCAGCGGGAAGCGTCATGCTTTATCTCGTGCAGCCAACCGGATCCGCTCGGCGGCTGTTTCGCAGGGGACGGCAAACAAGGCTCGACCGCGCCGATGCCGCGGCGCGCCACACGTTCACGCAACAAGACCATGGCGGGGAAATAGGGCGGCTTAGCCGTGAAGTCGAGTCGCACCACGTCGCAGTCAGATGCAGAGAGTCCCGAGCGCCGCGGGGGCGCGACGCTCGGGGTAGCAACGAGGCAGGTGTACGGAGCGGAAGATCCTGCCTCTCCGGCAGAGTGCATGCGCCGCCGAAGCGTTCCGGCGCGAGCACGAATTAGGGTTACGAGCGGGGGAGGGCGACCCTGCCGCGCTGGGTACGCAACGCGCGCGGCAGGGCACGGAACAGTGGACGTCTGTCGCTCCGTCGTCCCCACTGTGCCGAGAGAGAGGGTAAGCGAGCGGGGTTAGCGATGGATTACTTTTGCGATCGGCCGCTGAGCAGATCCGGCAGCTTCGCGATGTTCACCGCGATGCGCCGCGCCTCATCGCGCGCGTGAGCAGCTTGGCTGCAACGCGCCATCACCGCTACCGCTGGACAGTGCGTCGACGTTTAATCGAGCCAGTCGTCTCCGTCGAAAGCCCAAGGTGGCGGGTCTCGCATCGGAGGCCCCGCGTCGAAAACGTCGACCGGCCGCCGCTCCATGACCCTGCGGTGCTCCACGATGGGCGCATGGTCGATTATGGTCTGCTCGATGATTGGATGTTTTACGATCGTTCGGCGCTTCACAATAATTGGCTGCTCTACGACCGTGTTGTGCTCGATAATTCTGGGCGGTTTCACGATCGTTCGCCGTACGACGGTTCGGTGCTCAACGACAGCCGGCCTCACCACATCTGTGTGATGTTCCACCACGGTCCTCGAATACACGTCCGCCCATGCGGCAGGGCATGCTGTACTCATGGAAAACGCGGCAACCGCCGCGCCCGCGAGTAGTGCTGACTTCATACGCATTACTAGCCTCCTTCCGACAGACGTAGACCAAGATGGAACATGCGTGTTGGGTTTCCGAGCCGACCGTTAATTCATGGGCAGGAGACCGCGGCGTTTTGACGTGCACCACGACCCAATCGCGAGCAGGCGCCACCTAGGTAGCAGCCGGATCGGAAGCGGCAGTGGCACGTTATCGTGCCATGTACAAAATCGTCCTTTGCTGCACCGCGATCCTGATAGCCGCGTCTGCGCAGGCGGAATCGGCGCCGCGTAACGACTTTCACTCCATAATTCCACATGACTGGACAGCGGTCCCACCGCCCCAAGGCCTGAACGCACAAGGCTTCGTGTCGCCCGATGGAAATTCCAAGATTGTACTTTATGCGAAGCGCGCGACCCGGCCAGTTGCCGTGCAGCTCGCGCGTTTGCGGTCGGTGCGCAGCGGTGACATTACTTATGAACGTGAGGGCCGGACTTGGATCGTCGTCTCCGGCTTTAAGGGAAATCGGATCTTTTACCGCAAAGCCATACTCGCGTGTGGCGGCCGCGCTTGGCACTATCTGGAGTTCGAATACCCAGCTAATCAAAAGCGTGCCTTTGACCAGTTTGTCACACGCTCCTCCATGGCGCTAGGCGCTTACGCGAGAAGCGGCTGCGAGGGGATGACGGGCTAAGACCGCCTAAACACCATTCTCCGGCATCGGCTGCTGTGACCCGCGAACCCGAGCCTATCCCCCCTCGGCCAGCTGCAGGAAAGCACAAGCTGGATGTGGGTGTATTGCGACCGGTGCCAGCACAGCGCGCCGGTGCGTTTCGCTCCCCTGTTCGCGCGGGTGGGGCGCTGACACACCGAGCGACAAGCTACGGCGCAGCGCACGCTGCACGGCATGCGGCCACAAGGGCGCGACGCTGCAGCATCCGGGATGGGTTGATAGCGTGGTCGGCTTTCAGCCGTTTCCGGCAAGTTAGCTCACAAGCGACAGTACGGTGATCCTGGTCACTGCATCGTAGCCAGTGAGAAAGGATCGAACAATGTCGCACATGATAAAAATCTTGCTCTCCGGTGCGTTTGTTCTTGGTGTCGTCTTCAATGCATCTGCGGCGACCAGGCACCATCGCGTCATTCATGGCGCTCAGTCGTATGACAGCGTGGCACCGGTACAATCTAACGCGTGCCCACCGGTTCCTCCCTGCTTTCCACAGTGGGACGACTGGTGACGGTGACGATGACGGAGAGCCCCGAGCGTCGCGAGGCCCTGCGGCGCTCGGGGTAGATTGAGGCAGGATCCAGCGCAGCAACAGAAAGGGGCCCTGTCTCGCCGGCAGTGTGCATGCGCGGTAATTGCGTTCCAGCGCGACCACGAATTAGGGTTACGAGCGGGGGGAGGGCGACCCTGCCGCGCTTGGTACGCAACGCTCGCGGCAGGCATGGAGCAGTGGAGGTCTGTCGCTCCGTCCCCACTGTGCCGAGAGAGGGTAAGCGAGCCCGGTTAGCGCGCGCTTAAAACGCGACACGGTCAATGAAGATCATTCTTTGGGCGACGATCCAAATATGGCTTCCGCATATCGGTGTTCGGGTCGAAGCGGCAGCCCATGACGCGCTGCGCAACCTGGGCAAGTGCCGTCCACTGACAGCGTAAGCGAGCGCGACGCCGCCAATGGCTCGTTCCGCGGGTCTGCCGACATTTCCTCATCAGCATGGGAATGTCTCTCATCCGATGCTGACAACGATAATCGCGGCCGCTGAGTTCCTCTGTGATAGCCGTCACACAAGTCGTGAGGTTGTGCGCGTCAGCCCCGCGCCAAAGGCGTCCCCAAGGACCGGTCCCAAGCTAGGTGCTGGCTAACGCCCGCGCGCCGCCCTGCAGCAAGTAGGGCACTGCGTCAAAAAGCGCGTTGAGCCCGGAGAGTTCAGCGCGGAGTTGAGCACGCAGAACGAGAACAAAAACAGTGCTAACAACCATCCTCGTCTGCCTCGTAATCGCAGGTCTCTTCGGATTCATGCTCATTGCCGCGCTCGGCGGATCGCACTCGGGAGCAGACTGGCGCGAGTAATGCAATCTTGCGCCTTCGTCATGCATCTGCAGTCGCCAGTTCTATGGGCTCGATCAAATTCGGATCATCGGCCGGCGCGCGCGAGCTGTTGACCCGCTTCGATACCGGCCAACGCTGCAGCATGTCGTCGGGCGCCGGCTTCAGTATTTCGACGCCGGCGGCGCCACACAGCCATGGCTCGAATTGATCTTCGGAGAGCAGCACCGGCATCCGGTCATGAACCTCGCCAACGAAGCCGCTGGGCTCAGTGATAATCATGGTGCAGGACTTGAGCGTTTCGCCGCTCGCCCGATCGCGCCACACGTCGCATAGGCCGGCGATCGTCAGGGGAGGGGAGCCGTCGCGCGCGGTGAAGTACCACGGCTGTTTGCCGGCCGGCGTGTCCTGCCACTCGTAATAGCCAGACACGGGGATAAGGCAACGGCCGCGCTGGAAGGCCTGCCGAAAGAACGGCTTCTCAGTGACCCGAGTGCAACTCACAACGTTGCGAATGGCCGCAATCGCAGTCACTTTGCGCGGCTTGGAGTTGCCATCGGCAGCACCACGCCACTATCGGATGTGATCCCGTTGCCGTCGCGTGGATAATTCCAGGACGCGGCGTGGTGTGATTCTGCGCGCGTTTACTGGCCCAGCCCATCGGCCCACCGCGGCAGTCCTGTTGGGGCCGCGGTGGGCTTTCCCTGAGCATGCAACCGCGTACGTGGCTGGCGAGCGGCCGGTCGGCCACCGCGCGCGCCATATGATCGGAGCTCGACTGTTGGCTCAGCCGGGGGTCTCTTCTGATCAGTGATAAATTTAGCCGCAAAATCAACGTGACATGGCGGAGGGAGTGGGATTCGAAGGCGCGATTTGCGCCGATTTGGGGCTGGAGCGTACCGCTGCCAGCCACCACCCTTCTGTTTCGTCCCCCGGTGAGAATCGGGTACCCGGGGACAATCACTACGCCGGGTGGCTTCCGAATGGGTTGGCCCGATCGTGGACACCGGGAGTGATCCCCGTACAGCTTCCCCGTCGCGCGCGTGCGGTTTGCATTCGGTTCCTTATCGGTCCGCTGTCGCCTCGTCGTTTGCCTACCTTAGGCCGCCGCTTCCGTCTGGGCGCCCTTCTGGAATTCCGCTAAAATGTCTGCATGATGCTGGGCGAGGTAGCGGACCACTCGCGCATTGCCCAGCAGCTTACCGATGTAGCCGTTCGTCAGCACCAGATCGAGATGGTCTGCGCCATAGGATTTTTCTGCGATCCTGAATTCGCGTTGCAAGCTGACCGATTCGCGTTCCATCATCGCGATTTGCTCGTCGGTCAACCCCCTTACGTGCTTCGGCTTGTCTTGCTCGACCAATTGGGCCTGCGGCGTCGCAGCGACCAAGGACTTGGCGTAGCTCGTGGTAAACTTGTTCATCGCGACCATTAACTCTGCCGCTTCAATTTGACGAAGCGGCAACATCTTTTTGAGTTCTTCGAACGTATTGATAGCGATGTGTTTGTCCTTGAGAATGTCTGCCACCTCTGCGCAGATGCCCTCCAGCAAGCGCCGCTTTCGGACGATGCTTTGAACATCAACGTTCAACGCTTTGGCAATGCGATGTTCGGGCACGCCGCGCCCGATTGCCTTCACGATCATCCGGTGTTCTTGGATCATGGCGATCCGGTTGACGCGTTTATTGTAGGTGTACGCCTCGTCGTCCGTCGAAACCAGACATGTTACGTCGTGGCGGCCCATTTCCTTCAAAACATCAAGTCGTAAGTGTCCGTCGAGCAGCAGATATTTTCCGGGCTCGCCACGGTCGCGAGCTACGACGGGCGGCTCGACCAGGCCAACTTCACGGATTGAAGCGGCGATCTTGGCATATTTTGGCGATTTCTTAATGGCGTTGGACACAAGTTTGAGCGGCACGATTTGAGCGAGCGAGAGCCGCAGGCGGGCTTCTTCAAATCCGGTCGCAATAGTCGATAGCGCAGCTCTTCGCGTCATGCGATCCCCCCGACCTGAGCCTCCAACCTGAACGCAAGGTTTTTCGGCAGGGTGTCGATCGCTTCGGCCCGCAGCAGGGTCACAAAATTTTCGTCGGCAAACAATTTGCGGAGCGCCTCGGTTATGAACACCAGGCGATTGCGAGTGGTTTCGGCCTTGCGAATCAGGAGTCGCTTGCGGTCGACGTCCTCCTGGTATGCGCGAATGAGCGCGTTGGAGGACAAAGGGCGTTCGCGGCGTTTGCTCACCTGTTTATTGATCCGCAATCCTTTGCCGCGCCGCTGGCGCTGTTCGACGAGACGTCTGGCGGCAATTAGCTTGTGGCCGCGCAGCAGCTTCTTTTCATAGGCCTGCTGAAGGATGGCTTGCGTCTCATCGTCGGACGCGGCGGCAATTTCGACCGCAATGCTGACCGGAATCTGCCCGGCTTCGACGGCGCGCAGCAGCCGATGTTCGCCGTGCTTCAGCAGCCGCAATACGGCCTTGACGTATTCGATTCTAAGTCCGGTCTTGTGCGCGATGGCCGCTTCATTGTAGCCACGGTCCTTTAGACCTTCGATGTCGTGGAGGTAGTCAATGGCGCGGTGCTGGCGACGGGCCAAATTCTCGACAAGGCTCATCACCATGCAATCTTCGGTGTCGGCATCGACGACGATGGCGGGGATTTCGCGCTGGCCAAGGGCTTGGTAAGCCTCCAACCTGCCTTGGCCGCAGACAAGGTCATAGCGCACCCCATCAGGATCGTCGCGCCGGGTGACGGTGATCGGCCGCTTCAACCCGATTTCCGAGATGTTGGACACGATCTCGGCAAATACTCTTTTGTTTCGAACGCGGGGGTTGATCACGGTCACCCGATCGATGGGAATGAGTTCAATGGCGTTCGGGTCCGATTCGTCGTTCATGCGACCTCCTGCAGCGTCGCCCGTGCTGCCAAAGCAAAAAAAGCATCGAGCGTCTCAAAGCGGTAGGCATCGAGCGACACGCCATTATCCTCGGCGAGCCGCACGTTTGGTGCCGTCATGTCGATACGAGGCAGAAGGTAGGAATCGAGCGCGTTCTGGTTCGGCTCATCCATCCGCACCGCCACCGTGATGTCAGGCCATAAGCCGACATCGAACCGTATCTTCCAACGACGCGATCCGGTCGGCGTCGTGAAACACCGCACCACGACAACGGATGCTGTGAACTCGCCGTTGATGGTCAGGAGGTCGTTTTGGCGGTTTTGCTCGACGAGCCCGCCGGCATCACGAATGCCGGCAACGACATTTGTCACGATCTGCGGATGCATCCGTCGCAGTGCCCGGTTAATTTCGACATAGCGATAGTCCCGATCAGGCGTGAAACCAACCAGCGCGTAGGCGCGAAGCAGGCTGCCGAAGCGGGTCTGATAGGCGCTGCTCGACGGCAGGTGCTCGCTTTCGTCGATAAGCAGGCCCGATAAATAGCCGCGGTCCTGCAGCAGCTGTTGCAGGATTTTGAGCATCTCTTCGTCCGACAGCCGAAGCGACCGCGCATGGACTATGGCTTGGGCAGCGTCGAATGTTGTTCGATCGACGACGGCCTCGAAGGCTCCGTCGGCTCGCACCCACATGGCGGGTATATTGCGAACGCGCTTGCGTTTCAGTTTGAATGAGGCGCGGTTCCAAACGTTGTTGCCGATGTACTTCTCATTGATCAGGATTTGATGGACCGTACCGCGGGTCCAAGGGCGACGAAGATCGGTCAAGATGCCCCGTTGATTGAGCGCATCGGCAATTTCGGTTTCCGTCTTCTTTTCCGAAACGAACGACCGGTATATCCAGCGGACGATTTCGATTTCCTCGGCCGGGCCTGGCACGAGCACGACCCGGTCGGTCTGAATGCTCTTGTGCTCGCCGCGAGCAAGTTCGCCCTTGGCGACGCCGGATTGGTCGATGAGGCTGCGCCGCAAGCCAAATCCCGGCGGCCCGCCCTGGCGGTAGCCGAGTTCGATCAGCCGGCATTGACCGGTGAAGACCTTGACGGAGAGTTCGCGACTGTACTCCCCCGCCATCGCCCGCTTGACGCCCTTGACGATGGTCGAAACCGGGCTGCCGTCGTTTTCAAACTGCTCGGCGCAGTACTGTACGCTGATGCCGGCGCGTTTGCAGATGTATTCGTAATAGGCGCTCTCGTCGGCATCCTGAAAGCGGCCCCAGCGGCTGACGTCGTAGACAAGGATGGTTTCGAACTCGGCAGCGCCGTTCTGCACATCATTGATCAGCTGTTTGAGGGCGTCGCGGCCGTCGAGTTGCAGGCCGCTCTTGCCTGCGTCCGCGTAGGTGCGGACGATTTCAATGCCGCGCTTGGCGGCGTATTGCCGGATCGCCTCGGCCTGGTTCTCCGTCGAATACTTCTGATGATCGGTGGACATGCGCACGTATTCAGCCGCGCGCGGTGCACGCGTGGGCGCACTATCGTCCGCTAAAGGCCGATGAGGAGTTCGACGCCCGATCACTTCAACCGTCCGTCCGCGGCGAATTAAGCGCTTCGGAGCAGATCCGGTCCGTACCGTTTCCGCATCTCCACCCACTCTAGTTCGAGGAGGCGGAAACATGTTGCCGAAAAAGGGCAGGAAATTGCACCGAGGCGGATCGGACGGCACCGACGGGTCGGGTTTCGAGCAATCGATCGCCGCGGCGCTGCGCGCCGAGCTCGACTCGAACCACCAAACCATCAAGACGGTGATGCGCTGGACCGGCGCCAGCGAACGAACCGTCAAAAACTGGCTCGCAGGCAGCCACGGCCCGAGCGGCGAGCACCTTGTGGGTTTGACCCGGTATTCCGACGAGGTGTTCCGGGCATTCCTCGCGATGGCCGGTCGGGGATCTATCGTTCTCACTGCAGATCTCGCCGCGCTGCGATTGAAGCTGCTGGACGTTGTCAATCACATCGACGGCAGCGCACAGTCAGCAGGAAGGCAGTGACCTGTTTTTGGCTCGCAGCAGCCGGGAGCGCGCGTGATCTGCTGCGAATGCCGTTGCAACAACCGTAATGTGCGCGCGCCGACTGCGGCGCGCCAGCGCCCAGGCGGTCCCGCATCTTTCGAGCCATGTACGGTTTGCCGTCTCCAGGTGGATCGACGCTCGCCGCGCCGCGCCGAAACGCCTAAAAGCTCTTCAAAGGTGAAGCCCAGGCTACCCGGAGGCTCCGGGTATTTAGGCGGCAAGGGATTGGCGGTGCGAGGCTGAAGCTCAGCCGCATGGCCTTTGCCTGAACGCCGCCCTCAAGCCGTCGAGAAATAATCGGCCGGAACAGGCGCGTACCAAAGC
>DATBHE010000064.1:0-39199 GCA_036557605.1 Pseudolabrys sp. | reverse complement strand
GGATACCGGGGCAGTGGCGAATGCGCTCGGCCGCGTGGGGCTTTCCGCGTTCGCGCAAAGCTACCCGCGCGAACTGTCGGGCGGCATGAAAATGCGCGTGTCGATTGCGCGCGCGCTCGTCACCGAGCCGCAGCTGTTGTTGATGGATGAGCCTTTCGCCGCGCTCGACGAGATCACCCGGTTCAAGCTCAATAACGATCTTCTGGCGGTGTGGCACGCCGTGCGCAGTACAGTGATCTTCGTGACCCACTCGGTGTTCGAGTCGGTTTATCTCTCGCAGCGGATTGTCGTGATGACGCCGCGACCTGGCCGCGTTTTCACCGAGATTCGAATTCCGGCACCGTATCCGCGCGACGAAAACTTCCGTACTTCGGCGGACTATGGGGCTTTGTGCCGACAGGTCGCGCAGGCGCTCGCAGGAGCAATAACCGCAGGGGCGCCGTCATGAACGAACGGGGTCTGCGTGCCGTGCTCCCGATCCTTGTGCTGGCGCTGATTGTCGCATCCTGGCATGCGGTTGTGCGGATTTTCGCGATCCCGCCGTTCGTGCTGCCAGGCCCCGGTCTTGTGCTTGAAACGCTGATCTCGGACGGCCCGCTGCTGTGGCAATCACTCTTGGTAACGCTGCGGCTTACGTTCGAAGGGTTTCTTCTGGCCGCGGTCGGCGGGATAGCGCTGGCGGTCATCTTCAACCAATGGCGCGTCGTCGAATACGCGTTCTATCCCTATGCCGTCATTCTTCAGGTGACGCCGATTGTCGCCATCGCGCCGCTGCTGCTGATCTATCTGCCGCAGCAGTTGGCGGTGCTTGCCTGTGCGTGGATTGTTGCGTTCTTTCCCGTTCTGGCCAACACCACGCTCGGCCTCAGTTCGGTCGATCACAATCTCCTCGCGCTGTTCGAATTGTGCAAAGCCTCGCGCTGGCAGACTTTGTGGAACCTGAAGCTGCCGGCGGCCATGCCGCAGATTCTCGCCGGCCTGCGGATCGCCGGGGGCCTGTCGCTGATCGGTGCGGTCGTGGCAGAAATCGCCGCGGGCTCGGCCGGCGCGGGTTCTGGGCTCGCTTACCGGATCGCCGAATCCGGCTATCGCCTGAACATTCCGCGCATGTTCGCGGCACTGCTGCTGCTGTCGCTCGCCGGAGTTGCGATCTTCTTTGCCCTGTCGGCGATCTCGCACCTGGCGCTGCGCCGCTGGCATGAGAGCGCGGTCAGCCGCGAGCGCTAAGCACCGAGCACGACGCGCACCAGCATCCCGAGCGCAGCCATTGCAATCACCACCTCGATCAGGTTGCGGCGGAGCCCGAATGCAAGAATGGCCGCGACCGCTGCAAGCGTTGTGGCGCGCAGGTCGAGCGCGAGGGGGTCGAAGGCATACCAGCGGAACGGACCTGCACGCATCTCGACGACCCTGCCGAACAGGACATGCAGCGCGAACCAAATAGACAGATTGAGAATGACACCGACAACCGCCGCCGTGATTGCGGCGAGCGCGCCGGCAAGCTGCCGGTTGCCTCTTATCTGCTCGATGAAAGGCGCCCCGGCGAAAATCCAAAGCATTGAGGGCACAAAAGTGACCCACGTCGTCATCGCCGCCCCAAGGATTCCACTGGTTGTCGGCGAAAAGGGTGCAGCATTGCGGAAGGCGGCGACAAAACCCACAAACTGCGTCACAAGGATCAGGGGTCCCGGCGTGGTTTCAGCGAGGCCGAGCCCGTCGACCATTTCGGGGGCGGTCATCCAGCCGTGCGTCTCGACAACCTCTTGGGCCATGTAGGCGAGAAGCGCGTAGGCGCCGCCGAATGACACTACCGCAAGTTTGGAAAAGAAGACTCCGATCTCGACCAGCACGTGATTCACGCCGAAGAGCAGAGAGGCAAGAACGATCGGAGCACACCAAAGTAGCGATCCGATAATGATTGCCGTGAGAGTAAAGCGCAAAGTGCCAGTGGAAGCGTTCTCAACTTCGGCGCCATCCTTTTGCAGAGCGAGCCGCCCGGGATTTTGCCGTGCGACAAAATAACCAACCAGTGCGGCGGCGATCACTACCAGGGGAAAAGGCAGGGCAAAGAAAAATATCCCGACGAATCCGCCCGCTGCCAAGGCGGCAAGCAAATTGGTTTTGAGCGAACGCCGGCCGATTCGGATCAAGGCTTCGATGACGATCACTAGCACCGCGGCCTTGATGCCAAACAGCGCACCATCGATTGCCGCCACGCCACGCCCAAGTATGTAAAGCAGGCTCAAACCTAGCATTACGAGCGCGCCCGGCAGCACGAAAAGAATCCCCGCCGCGAGACCGCCGCGTACGCCGTGCAATACCCAGCCGACATAGGTCGCGAGCTGGGTCGCCTCCGGGCCTGGAAGGAGCATTGAGAAGTTCAGCGCATGCAAAAAGCGCGCCTCGTCGATCCACTTCTTCTCATCGACGAGAACGCGGTGCATGAGCGCGATTTGCCCGGCCGGGCCGCCGAAATTTATGCAGCCGATCTTGAGCCAGACGAGAAATGCCTCGCCGAAGCTCGGCCGAGCACCGCTTATGATCGTGGTCATGGTGTCACGCGGCCTTGGCCGGCCAGTTGTGCCGCTCCTCGGCCGCAAAACGCAGCCAGGCGAACAAAGCATCGTAGACCAAGAAGCCGCGCGTCAGCAGTCCATGGTCATCGTCGCCTGCCAGGGCCGAAAGCCCGAGAGAAATGGCGTGCAATCCGCCCGCTTCCGAGGCGATATCGTGCCTTGCCGTGTCGGCGCCCCGCACGATCAATGCGAGACGCGCAAGCGAAGGTTCGCCTTCAAGCCCAAACAGCTTGAGCATGGTGTCGAACGAGCAGCGTTCCCCGACATGACTGAGTTCGACGTCTTTGATGTCGAACGGGATGCCGCCGGTTTCACGGGCGACATTGGTCACCTGATCGGGATCAACAAACAAAATCCGAGCTTGCGGATCGAGGAACCGGTCCACCAGCCATGGGCACGCGATCCTGTCTATTTTGGGACGCCGCCTTGTCACCCAAGTGCTCGGCCTGCGCGGCGCGATACGCTCGAGTTCGGCTTTCGCGACAAAAGCCAGACCTGCTTTTGACCAACCTTCGTAGCCGCCTTCGAGTACGCGCGTGTCGATGAAGTTCGCGCGCAACAGCGCGGCGGCGCTTTGGCTCATTTCGTGGCCGGCCGTGCAGGCGACGACGATCGGCCGCTTCATATCAAGTTCCGTCGACCATTCCGCCGTTCTGGCGGCATCGCGCCAGATTGCGCCGGGTAACAGATACGGCGACTCGCCGTATGCCTCGCGCCGCCGTACATCGATGATCTGCGGCGCGTTCTGCGTCGCGATGGCATTCCAGAGATCTTTCGGTGAAATCGAGAAGCCTGGAGACAGCATGAGTCCCCTCCGTGAACGAAGGAGACGGTGCTTGGGCTCGCAAGCCTTGCAGGGCGGGGCGACCGTCGCTGGCCCCACATTGTTCATGTTATTTCAATGCATCGGCAGGATCAACGTCACGGCCGAGGCAAGTAAAAGCACGAGGATTACCTTGCGGAATGCGGCGTCATCGAGCTTTCCATAGAGCGCAAAACCGGACCAGATGCCGGCAATCAGGACCGGCAGGGCGAGCGCATACAGCTTGACGGTCTCAATAGTAAATGTGCCGGCAATCGCGAACGAGATTGTCGTCATGACAAATGTTGCGAACACCACCGGCTGAAAGATGGCGCGCAGCTCGTCCTTTTGTCCGCCCCGCAGTTGGCACCAGACGGTTACCGCGACGCCGCCGAGCCCGGTCAGCCCGCTGATCAACCCGTTGATGACGCCGACACTGAGGTCCGCCGGGAAATTCGCCTTTGGCGCTTTGAAGACAGGGCGGATCAGGCTGTAGAGGCTATAAGCCAACAACAGAACGCCAATGCCGAGGCGAATCGTGCTCGGATCGACCGTCGTCACCAGAGCGAT
The DNA here is from genome assembly GCA_036557605.1 of Pseudolabrys sp. Classification (GTDB taxonomy): domain Bacteria; phylum Pseudomonadota; class Alphaproteobacteria; order Rhizobiales; family Xanthobacteraceae; genus Pseudolabrys. Next base: position 35,251 of record DATBHE010000064.1, on the reverse strand, counting down.
GCCCGCCGGAATGCCGATCGCGCCGCCTATGATGTAGGGCGCAATGATCCGCCAGCTGATAGCGTGACGTACGCGCCAGATCCCGGACCCTTGCGTCACAAGTCCACAGAGTACGATCAGCAGCGCATTTTGTTGCGGTGAAACCAAGTGCAGCCACACGCCGGAAACAACAAGACCCATCGCGAAGCCCGAAAGCCCCGATGTCAAGCCGCCCAAATAGGTCGCTGCAAGAAAAAGAGCCAGGTGCAATCCATTCATCACAGTCGCTCGTAAAGCCAGTGCGGCGGTTATGCAATGCGCCTGCGCATTTTGATCACTCGCCATAGGTATTTGCGTTCGCTAATTTGGGTGTCGGGAGATGACGAACGATGGGCAACAAAATCGATCTCACCGGACGCAATGCAATCGTCACAGGCGGAGCGCAGGGTATAGGTCGCGCGATCGTGGAGCGGTTTCTGGGTTCCGGAGCGATGGTTGCAATTTGGGATCGCGATATTGAGCTTGCAAAAAGGACGGCTGCCGAACTGAAGAGCAGCGGCCGCATCGCGCCATTTGCCGTCGATGTCACCAACTATTCCGACGTGGAGCGCGCGCGCGACGAAACGGTCAAAGCCTTTGGTCGCATCGATATCCTGGTGAACAATGCCGGGATTGCCGGGCCGAACACGAAGACCTGGGATTATCCGCTCGATGCGTGGCGGGCCGTGCTTTCCGTCAATCTCGACGGGCCGTTTCACTGCTGCCGCGCACTGGCGCCTTTGATGATTGCCCAGAACTACGGCCGCATCGTCAACATTGCGTCGATTGCGGGCAAGGAAGGCAATCCGAATGCACCAGCCTATTCCGCATCGAAGGCGGGCCTCATTGCGTTGACAAAATCGCTTGGTAAGGAGCTTGCCTCGAACGACATTTCGGTCAACTGCATTACGCCGGCCGCGGCAAAGACCGCCATCTTCGACCAGATGACGCAAGAACATATCGATTTCATGCTGTCGAAAATCCCGCGCGGCCGGTTCGTGACGGTCGAAGAGATCGCTGCTCTCGCAGCCTTTTGCGCCTCGAGCGACTGCTCTTTCACGACCGGCGCGGTCTTCGACATTTCCGGTGGTCGGGCAACCTATTGAACGCCTCAACTCAGCAGCGCCGCCAGCGGCTGATTGGTATCGGCCTGATGTGCGGTGCCGTCGCGCTGTTTGCATGCCTCGACACCACGGCAAAATATCTCAGTATCCAGATGGATTCGCTGCAAATCGCGTGGGCGCGCTACACCAGCGCCTTCGTGCTGACGCTGATCGTGTCCAATCCGCTGACGCATCCTGGGCTGCTGCGAACCCGCAGCCCCAAGTTACAGATCACACGATCGCTGCTGCTGGTCGGTTCGACCGCTCTCAATTTTATTGCGCTGCGCTGGTTGCAGCTCGATGAGGCGCTGTCGATCATTTTTACCTTCCCGTTTCTCGTTGCGATCATCTCGGGTCCCATCCTTGGTGAATGGTTCGGCTGGCGGCGTTGGTCGGCGATCGGTTTCGGTTTTATCGGCGTTCTGCTGATCACGCGTCCGGGACTTGGCGGGATGCATCCCGCGGCCTTCATCACACTTGGCGCGACAATCTGCTACAGCCTCTACGCTGTCATCACCCGCATCGTGTCGCGGGTCGATTCCAATCAGACGTCATTGTTTTACGCGAATTTCATCGGCGCGCTTGTGATGCTGCCGGTCTTTCCGTTCGTTTGGAGCCCGCCGGCGGATTGGGTTATCGCGTTGCTGCTGATGATGACCGGGGTCCTTGGCAGCACGGGCCACTATTTCCTGATCGCCGGGCATAGACTGGCGCCCGCATCGGTTTTGGCGCCGTATGTGTACACGCAACTGATCTGGGTGGTTATCCTTGGCTACCTGGTGTTCGGCCAGGTGCCCAACAACTGGACGATTGGGGGTGCCACGATTGTGATCGCCTCCGGACTCTATCTGCTAAGTCGCGAGCGCAAGTTGGGCAAGAGCGTGGCCAGCGAAGCGGCCATCGAAGGACCGCGCGAATAGGAGAGTTGCGGCCCCTTCCGTCTAGGCGCTAAGTTGCGGCCACTTATCAGGCATTTGAGCGTTCGAGGAATTTATGGCGACAGCAAAAGACCGTGCGCAGCCGAAGCCCGGCTCCGGGCTGAATGACGATATTGGTGAGCAAAAGCGTCTCGCCCTGTACCGCTCGCAGGTGCGCCTGCGCGAGGCGGAACAGCGTGCCTACGACCTGTTCCTGCAGAACTTGGTCAAGGGTACCAGCCACCTGTCGCTGGGGCAGGAGGCGATTGCCGCGGGCTTTGCCGAGGCCATGCAAAAGGGCGATCTCTCGTTCTGCACGTACCGCGGTCATGCCCATACGCTGGCGCGCGGCGTGCCGGTCGAGAAGGTGCTGGGCGAGTTAATGCAACGCGACAACGGGCTGATGCGCGGCAAGGGCGGCTCCATGCACCTCACCTCAGAGGAGCACGGCGTCATGGGCTCTTATGCCATCATCGGTGCCCATCTTCCGATCGCCTGCGGTGCCGCCTGGCGCGCGCAATACAAAGGCGACAAGGATGTTTCGGTCTGCTTTTTCGGCGACGGCACCACCAATATTGGTGCATTTCACGAGGCTCTGAACTTCGCGGCGGTGTGGAAGCTGCCCGTGATCTTCGTCTGTGAGAACAATCTCTATATGGAATACACGCCGATCGCCGATGTCACAGCGGTGCCGCATCCCGCCGCCGACCGGGCCGCATCCTACGGCCTCGAGCGAATCATAATCGACGGCAACGACGCCGACGAATGCTATCGCAACGCGCAGAAGGCATTTGCGAAGGCGCGAGCCGGCGAGGGGCCCTCGCTCATCGAATGCATGACATACCGGCACAGCGGCCATTCCCGCGCCGATCCTGCCAAGTATCGTCCGGAGGGCGAACTGGAAAAATGGAAATTGCGCGATCCGATCAAGATCTATCGCGAGCGTCTGAAACAATTCGGTGTCAGCGATTCCGACATTGAGGCAATCGACGCCAGCGTGCGCAAGGAGGTCGACGACGCAACCGAGATCTGCAAGGCAGCGCCGAACCCGCCGCTCGATATTCTCGCCGCCGATGTCTACGCCGATGGAGGCTGGGCATGGCGGAACTGACCTATCGAGACGCTGTTATCCGCGGCATAGCACAGGAGATGAGCCGCGATCCTGACGTCGTGTTCCTGGGCGAGGACGTCGCCAAGGCGGGTGGCGTGTTCAAGGCGACCGTAGGGCTCTATGAACAATTCGGTCCATTGCGCGTCCGCGATACGCCGATCTCCGAGCAGGCGATTCTCGGTGCCGCCATGGGCGCGGCGATGACCGGCCTGAAGCCGATCGCGGAAATCATGTTCTCGGATTTCTTTGCGGTTTGCTTTGACTATATCGCAAATGAGTTCCCCAAGAGCCGCTACATGTCGAACGGGCAGACAAAATGCCCGCTGGTCGTGCGCACGGGCAACGGCGCCGGTTCGCGCTTCGGCGCGCAGCACAGCCAGAGCGTCGAGAACTGGTGCATGATGATTCCCGGCCTGAAGGTCGTCGCGCCGTCTAATCCACGCGACGTCATCGGCCTGCTGGCGGCGTCGGTTCGCGACCCCGATCCGGTGATATTCCTCGAACACAAGTCGCTCTATCCCACCAAAGGCGAAGTTCCGGACGGCGAGATCGTCGACAGTCTTGGAACGGCTAAGGTTCTTCGGAGCGGCACGGATGCCACCATCTGCGCCTTGGCATTGATGGTGCCACGCGCGCTCGAGGCCGCCGAAAAACTCAAGGCGGAGCAGGGCATCGACTGTGAGGTTGTCGATGTGCGGTCGCTTGTGCCGCTCGACACGCAAACCATCCTCGGTTCGGTTGCGAAGACACACCGGCTGTTCACCGTCGAGGAAAATCCGCGGCTCTGTGGCTGGGGTGCCGAGATCGTTTCGATCGCCGCCGATGAGGCTTTTTACGATCTGGACGGCCCGCCGGTTCGCATCACCACGCCTCATATTCCCCTGCCGGCGGCCGATATTCTGGAAGACGCCGTTCTGCCAACGGTTGATCGGATCGCTGAGCGCGTGTCGCGGTCCTTGCGCGGGTAACGATCGCTATGCGTGCGTTGTGGTCCATTGCCGCTGCTGCCGTATCGCTGATGCTGGCGCAGTCTTTGGCCGCGCAGACAGCAGGCCCTATCGTCAGGACTGAAGGGCTGCGGCAGGTCTCGCCGCATGTCCACGTTATTCCCGACAACAGCGCGCCGGGGGTGCCGAATGTCGGCTTCGTTGTTGGGAACGGCGGAATCCTGGTGGTCGATACCGGGATGGGACCTCGCAACGGCGCGGCCGTGGTCGAAGTGGCCGGGAAGCTCGGCGGCTCGCGCGCGCTTTATCTCGTCATCACGCACTTCCATCCTGAGCACGATCTCGGCGCACAGGCGTTTCCTGAAAACACCACGCTGATCCGATCCAACGATCAAGTGAAGGACATTTCTGAGTTCGGTCTCCAGCTGGCGCGCATTTTCGCGAGCCGATCGGCGATCAATGCGGAGCTGCTGAAGGACGCGGATTTCCGCAAGGCCAACGTAACCTTCGAGAAGGACTATGTTTTGGATCTCGGCGGCGTGAAGGTGCAGCTCATCGCCATGGGCGCCAACCATACACGTGGCGACACGGCGATATGGGTCGAGTCCGACCGTGTTCTGTTCTCCGGCGATGTCGCGATGCGCGCACAGCCGGTATTCGCCAGTCCATATTCGACCATCCGGCAGTGGCTCGCCAGTCTCGACAAGCTCGAAGCCCTCAAGCCGGTGGTCATCGTGCCGAGCCATGGTCCCACAGGTGACGCCGCTTTCATTTCCGGCTACCGCAACTACCTGATCGAGGTGCGCGATCGCGCCACTGCCGAGAAAAAGGCAGGCCGCAACGCGGAGCAGGCGGCCGAAGCCATCACCGCTGCGATGGCGGAGCACTTCCCCGACAGGGGACGCCTTGCCGGTGCGATCAAGGCGGCGTACGCGGAAGCGCAATAAGCCAAGTTGGAGGAGCGTCCTATGGCCAATTACAACAACCTGCTCGCCAATGTGCCGACCGACCTCTGGATCGGAGGCAAGTGGCGCAAGGCCTCCGACGGCGGCCGTTTCGATGTGATCGATCCAGCGACGGAGAACAAGATCGCGTCGGTTGCGAGCGCGACGGTCGACGACGCCAAGGCAGCGCTCGACGCTGCCGAGGGCGCATTCGAGGGCTGGGCCGGGCGTAAGCCGCGCGAGCGCGCGGAAATCCTGCGCAAGGCCTACGAGCTGATCATGCGCGACGCGGAGCGTTTCGCTAAGCTGATCACACTCGAGAACGGAAAGGCGCTGCCGGATTCGCGCGGCGAGGTGGCCTATGCCGCGGAGTTCTTCCGCTGGTATGCGGAAGAGGCGGTGCGCAATGTTGGTGAAGTATCACGCGCACCGGCGTCGGGCGCCCGCATTTTCGTACATCACAAGCCTGCGGGCATCGCGGTGCTGGTGACCCCATGGAATTTTCCCGCGGCGATGGCGACGCGCAAGATTGGTCCGGCGCTTGCGGCTGGTTGCCCGGTCGTGCTCAAGCCCGCATCCGACACGCCGCTCACGATGCTGGCCTTGATGCCCGCGCTTGAGGAAGCCGGTGTTCCGGCCGGCGTCGTCAACGTCATTCCCTCGCGTTCGTCGGGCAAGGTCGTCAGCGTCATGCTGCATGACCCGCGCGTCCGGGTCGTCTCCTTCACAGGCTCGACCGAAGTCGGACGTAAGCTTTTGCATGAGGCTGCCGACAACATCGTCAAACCGGCCATGGAGCTGGGCGGCAACGCGCCGTTCATCGTTTTCGAGGACGCCGATATCGATGCCGCGATCGACGGCGCCATGATCGCCAAGATGCGCAACATGGGCGAGGCCTGCACTGCGGCCAATCGTTTCTATGTGCACGAAAAGGTGCACGACGAGTTCGCCAAGAAGCTCACCGCCAAGATGGGATCGCTTAAGATGGGAAACGGTCTCGACGAGGGCGTCAATCTTGGCCCGCTGGTCAACAAGGACGGACGCGACAAGGTGATCGAGCTGGTCGACGACGCCTTAAAAAAGGGTGCCAAGGTGCTGGTTGGCGGCAAGCTGCCGGACGGCCCAGGCTTCTTCTATCCGGCGACCGTCCTTACCAACGTGCCCGACTCGGCAAAGATGCTGAACGAAGAGATTTTCGGCCCGGTCGCATCGATCCAGACTTTCAAGACCGAGGACGAGGCGATCAAGCGGGCCAATGATACGGAATACGGATTGGTTGCTTACCTCTATACAAAGGATCTGAGTCGCGGCATGCGGGTGTCGGAGAAACTCGACTTCGGCATGATCGGGCTCAATCGCGGCTTGGTCTCGGATCCGGCGGCGCCATTCGGCGGCACCAAGCAGTCGGGGCTCGGCCGCGAAGGCGCGCAGGAGGGCATGAAGGAATTTCTCGAAACGCAATATGTCTCTGTCAGTTGGTAAAACCTCTCAGTTTGGTCATGGCCGGGCTTGTCCCGGCCATCCCGCCTGGGGATGCAATGCTGTGCGAAAATAATCGGGATCACCGGATCACGGCGCTCCACGCCAGCCCTGTGATGACAAGAAAGGAAATGCGCACGTGGACGTCCTGATGCCGCAGCTTGGCGAAACCGTCACCGAGGGCAAAATCACGAAATGGTTCAAGTCTGCCGGCGATGCGGTGAAGCCGGGTGAGAACCTTTTTGAGATCGAGACCGATAAGACGTCGATGGAAGTGCCGTCGACGACAAGCGGCACCCTCAGCGAGATACATTTCAAGGTCGGCGATGTGGCCAAGGTGGGTGCCGTAGTTGCGGTGATTAGTGACGGCAAGGTGTCGTCCGCGGCTGGAGCTTCGCCTCCGTTCGCCTCTGTGAAAGCGGGGGTTCATGGCCAAAAAGAACTGGGTCCCCGCTTTCGGGATGAGCCGACAGATGGAATGCCCGCGGTCCATTCGCCGCCGATGCCGCGGCCGGCCGCTCCGATGGATCCGTTTCATGCGGTGCGCACTCCCGAGCGGAATTTCGGACCGGCCAGGCTTGCGAGCGGCACGTCGGTCACGCCGCTGGCACGACGACTTGCCGGTGAGCGCGGCATCGACCTCACACGCGTTTCCGGCTCAGGACCGCACGGACGCATTGTTGCCGCCGACGTCGAACGCGTGGCGTCCGGTGGGGCAGCACCAGCGATTGCGACCGGTGCGACCCCGGTGCAGGTCAAGGCGCTGTACGAGGGCGTGGCCTATGAAGAGATACCGCTCGACTCGATGCGTCGCACCATCGCCACGCGCCTGGTCGAGGCCAAGCAGACAATTCCGCATTTCTATCTGACCGCCGATCTCGATTCCGGGCGCCTGATCGCGATGCGCGAGGAAGCAAACGCGGCTGCGCCGAAAGACAAGTCAGGGCAGCCCGCATTCAAGCTTTCGCTCAATGATTTCATCATCAAGGCCTGGGCGGCGGCGCTGCAGCGTATTCCGTCGGCCAACGCGGTCTGGGCCGGTGACCGAATTCTACGGTTCCGCAACTCCGATATCGGCATTGCGGTCGCGCTTGAAGGTGGATTGATTACGCCGGTGATTCGCAATGCGGATGGCAAATCGGTGACCGCGATTTCTGCCGAGATGCGCGACCTCGCCGATCGCGCCCGTCAGAAAAAACTCAGGCCGAATGAGTATCAGGGCGGATCGAGCGCCATCTCCAACCTGGGGATGTACGGCATCCGCGAGTTTTCGGCCATCATCAATCCGCCGCATGCGACTATTCTTGCGGTCGGCGCGACGCGGCGCACGCCTGTCGAAGCGGACGACGGCAGCGTGAAATTCATCAGCCAGATGACCGTCACACTCTCGTGCGATCACAGGGTGGTGGACGGCGCGCTTGGAGCCGAACTGCTCGCCGTGTTCAAAGATTTTATCGCAAAACCCGTAACCGCTTTGGTGTAGTCAGGAGCAGGTAATGGCTGGCGAAAAGCCGGATGTGCTGATGGTCGGTGCCAAGAAGCCCGTGATGATGAAGGGCTTCGAGGGCAAGGTGAATCTCCACCATTGGCTTGATCTCAAGGATAAGGATGCTTTCGTCAAAGAAAACGGCGGCAGGATCCGCGCGATCGCGATCGCATATACCGCCAACAAGGTCGACGAAAACTTTCTGAAGCAGTTTCCCAAGCTCGAGCAGGTCTCAAGCTTCGGCGTCGGCTACGATCATATCGACGCCAAGTGGGCCGGCGCGCACGGCATCATCGTCACGAACACGCCAGATGTTCTCAACGAAGAGGTTGCCGACACCGCGATCGGTCTTCTGCTTTGCACGGTGCGTGAATTTCCGCAGTCCGAGCGTTTTCTGCGCGCCGGAAAATGGCCGCAAGGCCACTATCCACTCACCAAGGCAACGTTGCGTGATCGCACAGTTGGCATGGTCGGAATGGGGCGAATCGGCAAGGCCATCGCCCGGCGGCTCGAGGCATTCGGCGTCCCCGTCGTCTACCACAGCCGCAATCCGCAGCAGGGTGTAACCGACAAGTACTACCCGAAGCTGCTCGACATGGCTCACGACGTCGACACACTGATGGTGATCGTGCCTGGGGGGAGTTCCACCCAGAACATGATCAACGCCGAGGTGCTGAAAGCGCTTGGTCCGCGCGGCGTTGTCATCAATATGGCGCGCGGCTCGGTAGTCGATGAGCCTGCCTTGATCGAAGCCCTTAAAAACCGCACGATCTACTCGGCCGGTCTCGACGTATTTGCCAAAGAGCCGCACGTGCCGAAAGAACTGATCGAGATGGACCACGTCGTACTCTTTCCTCATCTTGGCTCGTCGACCGAGGTTACGCGTGCGGCGATGGACCAGCTTGTGGTCGATAACATTCTGGCCTGGGCATCCGGCAAGCCGCCGCTGACGCCGGTGCCGGAAACTCCGTGGCTGCCGAAGCGGTCGTAACGCAGCCGTCCTGCGCGGGTGTCGGATGATTGTGGCGCGTAGTATCATCGGTTTCATTGCGTTCTGCCTCGCCGGCAGCGCGTCGGCGCAGGCGCCGTCGCAGCTCGGCGAATCGGCCAAGCGCGTCGTCGGTAGCTGGGAATTCTCGAATGCCGAGCGCGACCGCACGTGCACGGCAACGCTGAAAGGTGAGCCGGGTCCCGCCGGTCTCAAGATCGAGTTCGACGCCAACTGCGTGAATCTTTTTCCGATCGTCAAGGATATTGCCGGCTGGCGATTCCCCGAAAACGACCTGCTGTACTTTGTGGATGCGCGAGGACGATCGCTGGTCGAGTTCAGCGAGGTCGAAGACGGAATCTTCGAGGCGCCTACGCCGGGCGTCGGCGTGCTCTTTTTGCAAAACGCTGCGACAGCTGCCGCGCCGCCAAGACCGGCGGAACAGCTTGCGGGGGATTGGGCCATCGTGCGCAAGGATGGGACGACTGTCTGTCTGCTCGCGCTGACGACGGCGAAGGCGGGCGACGGCCTGATATTGACCGTAAAACCTGGCTGCGATGCCGCCATTGCACGCATCAACTTCATGCAGTGGCGCATTGATCGGGACGAATTGCTGCTTGTGCCGGCGCGCGGCAATCCCTGGCGGTTTGAAGAAGTTGATGGGACGGTTTGGCGCCGCTTGCCCGAGACCGCCGAGCAGATCACGCTGGTGCGGCAGTAATCGCAGATCACCGGCCGGCCAGTCCGTTCGTTTTGCCCCTGAAACGCGGTTGGCCGATAAATCAAGACACTCTCAAGAGCAAATCAAGCAATCCTTTAGGTATCGCGCCCGCGATTGGGCCAATTTCCTCCAAGCGGATCCAGCCAAGGACCCGAGGAGGACGATATTTTGAGCACTATCGGGAATAACCAATTCGCCGAGCGACCCTATGGTTGGGTCATCGTCGGCGTAGCGACAATCTGTCTGGCGCTTGGGTTCGGCACGAATAGCACCGTGTCGGTTTTCATGAAGCCATTCGAGCAGGAATTCGGATGGCTCCGCGCCGATATCTCGATGGCCTTCACGCTTCTGACCGTCGGCGCTGCCATCGGCGGCATCGTTTGGGGTGGTCTTTCTGATCGCATCGGCGCCCGCAAGGTAGGCTTCTTTGGCGCGTTTGCTATTTCCGGTGGGTTGATTGCATTGCGATGGCAGAGTGATCTTTGGGTGCTTTATCTGATTTACTTTCTGATCGGCGGACTTGGCTTTGCCCCATTGTTTGCCCCGATGGTCGCGACGGCGGGCCTTTGGTTCGACCGACGAAAGGGATTCGCGATTGGCATTGTGACCGCCGGCGGCGCGATTGGCCAAGGTGTCGTGCCTTATCTCACTCGCTTTTTGATCACCGAAGTGGGCTGGCGTGATGCCGCTCTCTACCTCGGTGTGGGCTATCTTCTGATCTTGTTGCCGTTGTTGCTTTTGCTCAAGCCTGCGCCAGCCGCGGGACACTCGGCCAACGGAATTCATCACACGGACAGCAATCAATGGGGCGTGCCTTACAAAATCAGCATTGCCTGGCTTTCTGTAGCCGGCTTCTTTTGCTGCGTGTGCATGGCCGTCCCGTTGGTGCACCTGATACCGCTGGGCATCGATCTCGGATGCAGTCCGCAGACCGCCGCCGGTCTTCTGTTGTCGCTGATGGTTGCCGGTGTTTTTGGCCGCCTGTTTTTTGGCTGGCTGGCTGATCGTACCGGAGGTCTGCCTGCGTATTTCCTCGCGTCATTGGCACAGACGTCGGTGGTGTTCTGGTTTACTCAAACGAAGGACATCCTGGTGCTTTTCCAGTTGTCGGTCCTTTTCGGGTTCGGCTTTGCCGGTGTGATGACCTGCCTACTGATCTGCGCCCGTGAAGCGGCGCCATTGCGAATCAGCGGCAGCGCCATAGCGATCGTGTCGACGATGGCGTGGGTCGGGATGGGGCTCGGCAGCTATCAGGCCGGGTACTTCTATGACCTCACGGCGGCTTACCTGCTGCCTTATGGCAACGCCGCGCTGGCCGGAATTGCCAATCTCACGGTCGTTGGTTTGTTGTTCTGGTACCGGAGGCAGCAGAACAGCCGGCACGCAATTGCGGGATATCGGCCTAGACCAACTTGAGGCTCTTGAAACTCGCGTGCCCGTCGCGCCCGACGATAATGTGGTCGTGCACCGCGATGCCTAATGGCTTTGCGATCTCGACGATTGTCCGCGTCATTTCTATGTCGGCATGCGACGGCGTTGGATCGCCGGACGGATGGTTGTGCACCAGGATCAACGCCGTCGCGGACAATTCGAGCGCGCGCTTGACGACCTCGCGCGGATAGACCGGCGTATGATCGACCGTTCCGGTCTGCTGTAGCTCATCGACAATCAGCTGATTGCGCTTATCGAGAAACAGGACACGGAACTGTTCTTTCTCGGCAAAAGCCATTGTGGTGCGGCAATAATCAATGACATTCGACCACGATGACAGGACAGGGCGCTTGCGTACCTGTCCACGCGCCAGACGGGTCGCCGAAGCGTGGACGATTTTCAGTTCGGTGATTGCGGCCGCACCCATTCCTGCGACTTCCGCCAGTCTTGCGTTGGACGCCGAGATCACTTCTGGAAAGGAACCGAATGTCGCAATCAAAATCTTGGCGAGTGGTTTTACGTCACGCCGCGGAATGGCACGAAACAGCACGAGCTCGAGCAGTTCATAGTCGCTCAGGGCTTCCGCGCCGGCATCGCGCAAGCGAGCACGCAACCGCTCGCGATGGCCATGAAAATGCAGGAGGCGCGGTGTGACAGGTGTTTCCGGGGTTTCCGCCATTAAATGAAACTACCGCGGAATCATACCGCGGTTGTATCGGCGGAAAGGACGAGTGGCTGCCAGGCCGCTCCTTCAGCGCTTGTAGGGCGGCTTGTGCATCCCGGCAGGCGAGAAGGTGAAAACTTCCACGCCGTCCTTGGTGACGCCGACGGTATGCTCGAATTGTGCGGAAAGCGAGCGGTCGCGCGTCACAGCGGTCCAGCCGTCGGACAATACTTTCACGTGCGGCCGGCCGAGATTGATCATCGGCTCGACCGTGAAGAACATCCCGGGCTTGAGAACGATGCCTTCGCCGGGACGTCCGACGTGAACAATGTTTGGCTCGTCGTGGAAAAGGCGCCCGAGGCCGTGCCCACAGAAATCGCGCACGACGCTCATGTGCTGTGCTTCCACATAGGTCTGAATCGCATGACCAATATCGCCGCTGCTGGCGCCAGGCCGGATTGCGGCGATGCCGCGCATCATCGCCTCGTGCGTGACCTCGATCAGCCGCTCCGCCCGCCGAGGAATTTCTCCGATGGCGAACATGCGACTGGAGTCGCCGTGCCACCCATCAAGAATAAGCGTCACGTCGATATTGACGATGTCGCCTTCCTTGAGCGGCTTTTCGCCGGGAATGCCGTGGCAGACGACATGGTTCACCGAGGTGCAGGTCGATTTTTTGTAGCCGCGGTACATCAGTGTCGCAGGCAGGGCACCATGGTCCATCGCGTATTCGAAAACGAGCTTGTCGATTTTTTCAGTCGGAACGCCAGGTGCGACGTGCTCGGTCAACATGTCGAGACAGCGCGCAACCAGTTGCCCGGCTTTTCGCATCGCCTCAAAGGCGACAGAGCCGTGGATCTTGATCTGGCCGGTCTTGCGGACGGGAGCGACAGCGGCGTCGACGTAACTCATGGTTCACAATGTAAGGATTGCAGCGCATCGTGCAAGCGCGTGCCGGATAATGTCCTGGATTCGGCCGCCGGTGAGGCTTAATCGCATCAGTTGGCGATCTTTCCACCCAGTTCGTCTTCGATATGTGCATGGATGATGTCATCAAAGGTCGCTTCGGCCTTGAACCCCAGCTCTCGCGCACGCTTGGCGTCGATCCGCTCCGCCCATCCGGAAACGATTCGTTGCACAAGTTCGTCGGGCGCGCGGCGGATACGTGCGGCCACCTTATCGCCGGCAACGCGTTGAAGTGCGTCGATCTGTTCGCCGACGGTGCAGGAGACCCCCGGCATAGCGAGGTTGATACGCGGACCAACTTGCTCGCGCGATAGACCGGCCGCATGAATGAGAAATCCGACCGCCGCCCGCGGACTTGCATGCGTGTGACGCACGCTTTCGGAAACGGGCAAAACAGCTTCCTGCCCGGCCAGCGGCTCTCTGATGATTCCGGAGAAAAAGCCGGATGCGGCCTTGTTCGGTTTGCCTGGCCGCACGCAGATGGTCGGCAGCCTGATGCCAATGCCATCGAGGAAACCGCGCCGCGTGTAGTCGGCGAGTAAAAGTTCACAGATCGCTTTCTGAGTTCCGTAGGACGTGAGCGGCGTAAGATGAAATTCATCCGGGATTGATTGAGGAAATGGTGCGCCGAAAACAGCGATTGATGACGTGAAGATGACCTTCGGCGTATAGGCGGCCGCGCGTACCGCCTCGAATAGCGCGCGCGTGCCGTCGAGATTGACCCGGTAGCCTTTCTCAAAATCAGTTTCCGCTTCGCCTGAGACGACGCCAGCAAGGTGAAAGATGATGTCTGGCTTGCCCGCGACCGCTTTGGCAGCGGCGTCTGGCGCCGAGAGATCGCTGGTGGCGGCTTCCACGGCGCCTTCAAAGCCTTGCGGCTTTTCCGGTGGAACGACGTCGATCAGCGTCAGCCGGTCGATCGTTTTGCCGTTCAGCTTGGCGTCTTTTACGAGCCTTGCGGTCAGCTTGCGGCCGATCATGCCGGCGGCGCCTGTCATCAGTATGTGCATCACGCCCTCACGTGCTCACGGTCCGCCGGCTCGTAGCGATCGATCCGGCGCAGGTCCGGAAATAGCATCATCCAGATGCCCGCGACCAGCATTGACCCGACTCCGCCGATCACAACCGACGGAACCGCGCCCAGCAAGGCAGCAACAACACCCGACTCGAATTCGCCAAGCGTATTCGATGACCCCACGAACAGATAATTGATTGCGCTCACGCGACCGCGTTTTTCATCCGGGGTTTCAATTTGGACCAGCGAAAAGCGAATAACGATGCTTACGGCATCGGACGCACCGAGTACCGCCAGCGCGGCCAACGAAATCGGAAACGAAGTCGATAAGCCGAAAATAATTGTGGTTGCGCCATAGAGTCCGACCACCGCGAACATCCTGCGCCCGATATGGCGCTCGATGGGATATCGCGACAACACAATCGATGTGATCAGGGCGCCGACCGCGGGAGCCGATCGCAGCAAACCCAGCCCAACGGGGCCGACCGCCAAAATATCCTTGGCATAAATTGGCAACAGCGCCGTAGCGCCCCCAAGGATGACGACGAAAAGATCGAGCGTGATCACACCGAGCAGGCGACGCCGGCTGCGGATATAGTGAAAACCTGCGAGCACCGAAGCAAATGTCGGCGGGTCGCGTGATGGCGCAGGTCTTCGCGACCGAACCAGGGTCACCAGCGTGATCGAGCAGGAAAAGAATATCACGCAAATCACGCCGATCAGCATTGGGCTGAACGCGTAGACCAAACCGCCAAGAGCGGGGCCGCAAATTACTGCCGTCTGATTGGCTGAGGTCCATGCCGCGACGGCACGTGAAATTAGGTTTGACGGCACCAAAGTCGGCGCCAGCGCATGAGCGGTTGGCATCTCGAAAGCGCGCGCACAGCCAATGAGGAATACCGCTGCAAACAAGAGGTCGCGACTCAGCGCGCCGGTTAGCAGTGCTGCCGTAATCATCACCGCGGCGACGCCGTAAACTGCGTGCGCCGCCCGCACAATCAGCCGCCGGTCATAACGGTCAGCGGCGTGGCCGATCAGCAATGTGAGGATTACGGCGGGGACGAACTGAATCAGGCCGACGAGGCCGAGATCGAATGCGCTGCCGGTAATTTCGTAAATCTGCCAGCCGATCGTCAGGGCCAACATCTGATAGCCCATAGTCGAGGCAAGCCGCGCCAGCCAAAACAATACGAACGGTCGCTGATGGATAAGGCCATCCCCAGCTGCTGCGAGGCTCAGGCTCATTTAGTCGCGCCATTGAGCTGGCTCAAGCGGAGCTTTTGCGAGCCGTCAGCCCTGAAGTTTTTGGGTGCGAGCCACTGCTCGAAATTGCGCTTGCGCTGTGGCCATTCGCTATCGAGCATTGAGAAACAGGCAGTGTCGCGATTGCGGCCCTTTGCGATCTTGTGCTGGCGCAACAGGCCTTCGAATACAAAGCCGTAGCGCAGTGCTGCGCGCCGCGACGCCGCATTATGCGAATTGCACTTCCATTCGTAGCGACGGTAACCGAGCGTTTCGAAGGCATAACGCGCGATCAGATATTGCGCTTCGGTACCGAGTGGGGTGTGCTGCAAAGCCGGCGAATAAACGATATGCCCGACCTCGATCACGCGCATGTCGGGTTGAATGTCCATAAGGGTCGCAATTCCGAGCGCCCGATCCTCCAGGTCGACAATGGCGTAGGAATACGGATCCTCTAGCGTCGCCCGCCGCGCCAGCCAGGCGGAAAATTCCGTGGCATCCGCAAAGGGACCATATTGCGACATGTACGTCCAGATTTTGTCGTGACCTTTGACCGCGCTCCACATCGTTTCGGCATGGCCGGAGCCGAGCTTCTCGACGCGGCCATAGCGACCCGCGAGCGTCACCTGTCCGGGCCGCAAAGCCGAGCGATCATCGACCGGCGCGCCGATCGGCTGACCGGTGACTGGATGGCGGTTTTGATCGATCACGATTTTGGACGCCGCCGCAAGTCGTCGTGAAAGAATTTGTTCAATTCCGCGTTGGTCATGACGCCCGCAAAACTGTCGAACTTTCCTTCGTCCAATATCTGCCGCGCCGATCGCACAAATGCATGCATGGCAAGCCTCGCGATCGTGCCGCCGACGCTGATGCGCCGTACGCCGAGCGCCGCAAGATCATTGACGGAGAAGCCGAATGCGCCGCTGTTGAGAAAATTGATCGGCTTCGGACCGACGGCCTTGACCGTGGCAACGATCTGCTCGCTTGTCTTGATTCCCGGCGAATAAAGGCAGTCGGCCCCGGCATCAGCAAACGCCTTGAGGCGGCGGATCGTCTCATCGAGATCCGGGCGATTATGGATAAAACCTTCGGTGCGCGCAGTGAAAACGACATCACCGCCGGCTTTATCGATTGCATCACGGGTCGCTCTGACGCGTTTGACCGCTAGGTCGAAGTCGTAAAGCGGATTGCTTTCATCGCCGGTGAAGTCCTCGATCGACAAACCGGCAATGCCGGTGTCAATGCACTGCCGAACATTGGCTGCGACCTCGTCGGGATCATCGGCGTATCCGCCTTCGAAATCGGCATTAACGGGAATATTCGTCGCCTCGGCGATCTCGCGGAAGTGCGCGAGCATCATTTCGCGTGTGAGTTCGCCATCCGCGTAGCCGATCGAATGCGCGTAACCCGAACTTGTTGTGGCCAATGCCTTGAAGCCGAGACCTTCCATGTAGCGGGCGCTTCCGACATTCCAGGGGTTAGGAATGATGAAGCAGCCGCTCTGATGCAGTGCGCGGAATGCGCGGCGTTTGTCGGCGGTAGTCATTATTTTGTCCTGCAAAGGGTGAGACGGCACAATGCCTCTAACGGGCAGGCGATTGCAATATCCGTACGTTCGAGCTGCAATCGTCACAAGCAAGCGTACACACAAACGGTACTAAACACCCAAGTCGCCCGGATATTCCGACACCGACTTGTGATCGACTTGACGCGGCATTTACTTTGCTGGCCCGCAGCAATTCGTTATGCGAGTGACACTCAGATTCTGTCGGAGGCTGTCATGTCATCGCCTTCAATAAAGTTCTTTGTCGCCACTCTCGCTGCCGCTTTCGTGCTGGGCACGCCGGCCAATGCCGACAGGGCCCGGAAATACAAGAAAGACACCACGGTCTCAAAGACTGCGCGCCCCGATACCTATCATCGAGGAACGAATCTCGTGCCTGCTGGACCGCTGTATTTTAGTGGCGTGTATCTCGGTGACGATCCCGATCCGAATATCCGTTTCCAGCTCATGCGCGACATCAGCGGCCGCTTCGGCGGTGATCCCTGAACGCGAGCTTACGGCTATTAGTAGTTTGATTTTTCTTCGCTGATCGGCTGAACTGCTTTCCTATCGAGTGCGGCACGGACAAGCCGAACGGCGCCCGTGCGGGGAGGACTGCAGTCATGCTTCGTACCATCGCGGCTTTCGACCGCATTGGCGAGGAAAACGCCTTCGCGGTGCTCGCGCGAGCCAACGCGCTCGCGGCTCAGGGCCGCGACATTATCAATCTGGGCATCGGTCAGCCCGACTTCCGTACGCCCGATTTTATTGTCGAGGCTGCGGTCAAGGCGCTACGCGACGGCCATCACGGTTACACGCCCGCAAACGGGATCCCGCCGCTGCGCGAGGCGGTCGCTGCCGACCTTGCCAAACGTTTCAAGGTTGAGGTGTCGGCCGACAGCGTGATGATCATGCCGGGCGGCAAGCCGACTATGTTCATGTCTATCCTGATGTTCGGCGAGCCGGGCGTGGAAATCATGTACCCCGACCCCGGATTTCCGATCTATCGCTCGATGATCGAGTTTACCGGCGCAAAGCCAATTCCGGTGCCGATCCGCGAGGAAAATGGATTTGCGTTTTCCGCAGAAGAAACATTGAAACTGATCACGCCGCGCACGCGACTGCTGATCGTGAACTCGCCGGCCAATCCGACCGGCGGCGTCACGCCGAAAGTCGAGGTCGACAAGCTCGTTGCCGGCCTGGAGAAGTGGCCGGACCTTGCGATTATGTCGGACGAGATTTACGACCACATGGTCTACGACGGCGAGACACACGTCTGCTTGCTGTCCTATCCGTCGATTCGCGACCGGCTCATTCTGCTCAATGGCTGGTCGAAGACTTACGCCATGACCGGCTGGCGGCTCGGCTACGCTGTGTGGCCCGGAAAGCTCTACGACTACGCCCGTAAGCTTGCGGTCAATCTGCACTCATGCGTCAACGCGTCGGCGCAATATGCAGGCCTTGCGGCGCTGAAAGGTTCGCAAGACGAAGTGACCAAGATGGTCGCGGAGTTCGACAAGCGTCGCAAAGTGATAGTCGACGGGCTCAACAAGTTGCCCGGGGTTTCATGTGCGACACCGAAAGGCGCCTTCTATGCCTTTCCCAACGTCAAGCGCACCGGCTGGAAGGCAAAGGCGCTTGCCTCCGCGCTGCTGGAAGACGCGGGCGTTGCCATCATCGGCGGTCCCGATTTCGGCGTTCTTGGTGAAGGCTACATCCGCGTGAGCTATGCGAACTCGACAGAAAATATCCTGAAGGCGCTCGATCGCATGCACGAGTTTCTGGCGAGCAGGAAAGCCGCTTAGCCCACGTCCGTCCCCGCTAGCGTAAGAAGGATACCAATCTATGCTCGACCGCGCGGCTGCAGACCGAGGTCTGTCCGAGGAACAGCGAATGATGCGGCAAAGCTGCCGCGACTTCGTCGACGATGTCGTTCTCCCGTTCATCAAGCAGAACTGGCAGCGCGAATGGTCTATGGTGCCGGAAGACCGCCTGCCGCCAAAAATCCTCGAGGAGGCGGAGAAAATCGGTATTCGTACTTTAGGTGTGCCCGAGGAATTCGGTGGCGTCGAGCTGGAAAAAGGGACCGAGGTCAAGACTTTCGCCCTCGTCGCCGAAGAGCTTGCACGGGGCGATTCAGGTCTCGCCGACAAGATGGTGCAGAACTGGAAGGTGTCGGTCTTGCTGCGGCAGTTCGCGCCGCGCCACCTGCAGGAAAAGTGGTTCAAGCGGCTGGTCGCAGAGCCGCAGTTTCTGATGGCACATTGCCTGACCGAGCCGCGCGGCGCGTCGGACCGCTGGCTGCCATACAATGTGCCGGAGGCAGCGATGCAGACCAAAGCCGTCAAGACCGACGGCGGTTGGGTGATCAACGGCCGCAAGCAGTTCATCTCGAACGGCTACGATGCCAGTCTCTATGTCGTCTACGCCAATACGAACTCCAAAGTCGGAATGCTGCAGGGCACATCTTCTTTTCTGGTGCCGCGCGAAACTAAAGGCTTTTCGGTAGCGCGCTGCAACGAGACGCTTGGTTGCCGCTTCATGAACAACGGAGAAATGGTGTTCGAGGACATGTTCGTGCCGGGCGACCATCTCCTGGTCCAGGACAGTGCGATGGGCTCGGCTGGCGTCTATTTCCGCCCCGGCAAGATCATTCAGGCCGCGAAAAATCTCGGCGTTGGGGTGCGCGCATTCGAAGCGACCGCCGAATACGTGCAGAATTATGTACAGGGCGGCCGCATCCTTATCAAGCATCAGGCCGTGGCGCTGCGCCTTGCCGACATGGCAACGCGCATCGAAGCCGTTCGCGCATTGCTCGACCGTGCCTCGCAGGCAGTCGATGAGAATGCTCCGGACGCCGAGATCCTGGTCAACATGGCCAAGATGTTCGCATCTGAAGAAGTCATGAAGGTTGCACAGCATGCCGTCGAGCTTCACGGCGGCAACGGCGTCATGCTCGATTTCGGCATCGAAAAGGTGCTGCGCGATGCGGTCGTTTTCCTGCACATGGACGCCACGGTCGATATTTCCAAATTCAAGATCATCAAGAACATGTTTCCGGAGACTGCCGGAAAATACGCCGGGCCGGAAAATTAGCGGGACTGTCGGTGCTATTCAGCGCTGCAGAGCGAAGTGGAAGCCGACCAGCACGATCAGCATGCCGATGAACTGCGCGAGACTTGGTACTACGCCGAGCGCGATATATCCGATGATTACGCCGAATACCGGCACCAGTGCAGGGAACGTTGCCGCGCGGCCGCCGCCGAGCGCGATCACGGCATGCGCGAACAGATAAATAGGAAGCGAACCGGCTATTCCCCCTTGAACGACAGCCTGCAATAAATTCTCGAACAGGCTCTGCTTCAGCAGGCCGCTTGCGCCGTAGATGAAAAGATAGATCGGCGCCAGAACGATGACCGACACGGCTCCGACAGCCATGACCGCCCGTGTGCCTGCGACGTTCCACAGGCGCAACAAAGTGCCGAATGTTGCCCAGAATAGTCCCGCAGTGGCGAACAAGAGGTCACCGCCGACGCCGGCGCTGCCGATCGTCGTGAGCGATTCGGCGCCGAATATCAGCAGGCCGGCAATGATGATCGTTCCGCCCAGAATCCGCTGAAGCGTCGCCTTCTCGTGCAGAACGAGCGAGGCCAGCACTAGGCCTGACAGCGCAGCGCAGGCCGGTTGAATCGTTGTGCCATGGCCGAGCGGCACTAGAATAAAGCCGGTATAGGCAAGCAAGGATTGTGGAGGGCCGGACAGCACAGTCATCACCGATGCACGGGTCCAGCCGATGCCGCCAAGGTCGCGTAACCCTTCGCGTACAATCAGCGGCAGCATGAGCAGGCCGGTCCAGAAGAAGCGGTGAAATGCAAGATCGGCCGGGGAAAATCCGACCTGTATGCCGTGCTTTGCAGCGACAAATCCGGCAGCCCACGCGAGCGCCGCGAGCGTGCCGCACACGATGCCGATGATCAGCGTCGGCCTATGCGCTTTGTCGGATGCGGGCATGAGTCCACGCTCAGGGCAGGCGGGGTGACTTCGGTACGGCTGATACTCTAGGATCGGCAGCGAAGTCCATTTGCCAATCGAAAACACTCACTTCACTGGATGGAAAGCTTATGGCGAAGTCGCGTAAAGTCATCATTACCTGTGCTGTTACCGGTTCGATTCACACGCCGTCGATGTCGCCGCATCTCCCGGTCACGGCCCAGGAAATCGCCGATGCCGCCATTGGGGCTGCTGAGGCGGGCGCAGCGATCGTGCATCTTCATGCACGCAATCCGCAGGACGGCCGTCCGGACCAAACGCCCGAGGCATTCGCGCCATTTCTTAAGGTGATCAAGCAGCGCTCGAACGTGGTGGTGAATATCACGACCGGCGGCGCACCGACGATGACCGCAGAAGAGCGTGTCCGCCCGGCCGCGACGTTCAAGCCCGAAGTCGCCTCGCTCAACATGGGCACGATGAACTTCGGCCTTTATCCGATGATCCCCCGCTTCAAAGGCAAATTCAAACACGATTGGGAGGAGCCCTATCTTGAGCGGTCGCGAGCAGGCATGTTCAAGAACACCTTCGCCGACATCGAGTACATTTTGACCACGTGCGCCGGGAACGGCACCCGATTCGAAATCGAGTGCTATGATATTGGTCATCTGTACACGCTGCGGCATTTCCTTGACCGGGGTCTGGTGAAGCCGCCGCTGTTCGTACAGTCGGTGTTCGGCATTCTGGGCGGCATCGGGCCCGATCCCGAGGACGTTATGATGATGAAGCGTACGGCCGATCGCCTGCTCGGCGATAACTATCACTGGTCTGTGCTCGGCGCCGGGCAGAATCAGATGCGGGTGGCCGCTATCGCGGCTGCCATCGGCGGCAACGTGCGGGTGGGTATGGAGGATTCGCTCTGGATCGGCCCCGGCAAACTAGCCGAATCCAATGCCCAACAGGTGACCCAGGTCCGCAAGATTCTTGAAGGTCTCGGGCTTGAAATAGCGTCGTCCGATGAAGCGCGTGAAATTCTGTCGCTCAAGGGCGGCGACAAGGTGGGGTTTTGATCATTTAGCAGTCTGTCGCGATGTTTGCGGTTGCCCTGACGGGCGCGAAACCCTCCTATAGCAGAAGGAGATTCGCGCAATGGGTTCGCTCGACGACGTAAGCCTCGTGATATTGCTCGGCAGCATGCTGGTTCTCGCCGGCATCCTGTCGAGCCTCATCGCGATGCGCTTCGGGGCGCCGCTGTTGCTGGTCTTCCTTCTGGTGGGCGTTCTGGCCGGCGAGAACGGTCCCGGCGGTATCAAGTTCGACGATATCGGCGTTGCCTATACGGTCGGCTCGATCGCGCTGGCCCTCATTTTGTTCGATGGCGGCCTGCGCACGCGCTTTGCGACCTTCCGCAATGTTCTGGCGCCGGCGGTCACCCTCGCAACCGTCGGCGTGCTTATTACCGCAATTCTGACGGCACCGGTCGCCAAATACGTCCTTGGTCTGAACTGGATCGAGGCTTTGCTGATCGGTGCCGTCGTGGCTTCGACCGACGCGGCCGCAGTATTTTTCCTGATCAATGCCCGTGGCCTGAGGCTGCGCCCGCGTGTTCGCGCAGTGCTCGAAGTGGAGTCGGGCACGAACGATCCATTCGCAATCTTTCTCGCCCTGCTGCTGGTCGAAATCCTGCTGGTCGGTAATCAGAGCATGTCCCATGCGCTGATAACCTTCCTCCGCGACGCCATCCTTGGATGCATCATGGGTTTTTTGGGTGGGCGAATTATCGCATTTGTGATCAATCGCCTGACACTTGCGCAAGGTCTGCACGCGCCTTTCGTTGCCGTCAGCGCACTGGTCATTTTTGCCTTTGCAAACATCCTGCATTCGTCCGGCTTCCTTGCCGTCTATCTTGCGGGATTGGTTGTCGGCAACATGCAGACGCGCGCGCGCAATTCCGTGATCGTCTTTCTCGATGCCATTACCTGGCTGGCACAGATCGTGATGTTCGTTCTGCTCGGTCTGTTGGCCTGGCCGTATCGTCTCGCCTATAGCTCCTTGGGCGCGATTGCTGTGGCTGTCGTTCTCATGCTGGTCGCCCGGCCAGTCGCCGTGTTCCTGTGTCTCGCTCCGTTCAAGTTCCAATGGCGCGAGATGACGTTCATTTCCTGGGTCGGCCTGCGCGGGGCGGTAGGCATCTTTCTGGCGTCGATCCCGATGCTAGTCGGGTTGCCGGGGGCGACACTGTTTTTCGACGTTGCCTTCGTCGTGGTCTTGTTGTCGCTGCTGGTTCAGGGCTGGACCGTGGCGCTCGCGGCCCGCAAGCTGGATATGTCGTTCGCGCGCGCCGATCCCTTACCCAGCCGCGTGGAGCTCGACCTTCCGGGACAGCTTACCCGGGAGATTGTCGGTTATCCCGTGCCTGCCAACAGTCCATTTTTGCGGCGTGGGCTGATCCCGAACTGGGCGCGGCCGACGCTGGTTATTCGAAAAGAGGAAATATTGACTCCGGCCGAAGCGAACCCGGTGCGCGAGGGCGATTATGTCTATCTGCTCGCTCCGCCGGAAAAAGCGCAGGCGCTCGATCGCTTTTTCGTCAAATTGCCGCCGCCCGCGCGCCCCGATCCGCGACTGCTTGGCGATTTCTTCGTGCCGGGCACGGCGACGCTCGGCGCCCTGGCGGACATCTATGGCTTGCAGGTCGCTGCCGATCATACCGAGGTTTCGTTAGCCGACTATTTTGGCGAACAACTCCGGCGGCGCGCCAAGACAGGCGATATCGTCGAACTGGGGCCAATTGCGCTGCTCGCGCACAAGGTCGAGAACGATCGCGTGATGACCGTTGGGTTGAGATTAGCCGAACCGGAAGACGGCTCTGGGCTTGGCGGTCGGTTGGAGACTCTGCGTCGGTGGATTCGCGATTACCTGAGTTAGAGTGCGCGCCGCGACAACGCTGGCGCGTTCTGAACTAGCCAGGCGCCGCCGAACAATGCGGCAGTCCAAAACAGGTCGCCGAGTACGGTCTTTTCCAGGAAAGGCAGCGCCGCGACGTAGCACTGCACGAGCCCCTGCCACGTCAATGAGTACATCCCACTGAAGGCCCACACAGCGCCGTTCGAGAGCAAAAAGAACAGAATCGAACACGGGACCATAGTGGCCACGACTGGAACGACGCCGCGCCAATGGCGCGTCGCCATGCCAGCGATTGCCGGAATCGCGATAGCAGCAAAGCCAACCGCCTGAATGCGCCAATCCTCGCCCGGCAGAGCCATGTCGCTCAAAATCATGCCGAGGACCGGTACAAGCAGAGCCAGCAGCGGGATGCTCAGGACGCGCGCAGCGAAAAGTCCGCTCGCCGCCACCGGCAGGAAGCCAGGTGCGTGCGGCAGCAGCCGTGCGGCCACATTCAAGCCGATCAAAAAGGCCACCAGAAGCAGATCCATCCAGAGATTTGTGCGCTTATTGCTCGGCTGCATTTGAGTCGTTCCTTGAACTGTCGAACCCTGTCTTAGCACGGCATCATGCGAAATTGCCATTGGCCTCTAAGGTCGCAATTTTGCGTGATCTTCCGCCCAATCTTTGATGATCGAAGCCATTGTATCGAGTCCATCGGTCAAGGCCGCTGGCCCCGGCTGCAGGATCAATGTTGATTTGATTTCGCGTAGCCAACCGGTTGTGACAGCGGGAACTTCGGCAAAACCCGGCCTCGCCGAGACTTTATCCGGCACAAATTTCTTGCCGCACCATGATCCGACGATGACATCCGGGCGCGCGGCGATGACCTCGTCAGGTGACACGATGCGGTCCTTGGCGTTTTTGCGCACCGACAACTGCGGAAAAACGTCAATACCACCCGCGACCTCGATCAACTCTGACACCCAGGAAATTCCGGAAATCATCGGCTCATCCCACTCTTCGAAATAGATGCGGGGACGGCGCGCAAGATGAAGCGAACGTTTGTGAACGTCATCGATATGGCGCGCGAGCGAACCGGCGAGCGCTTCGGCTTTCATTGTTGCGCCGACAAGCGCACCGAGCGTGCGGATCATGTCGAGAATGCCTGCAACGTCGCGCTGGTTAAAGGCATGGACGGAGATATTTTCGCGGATCAATTCAGCGACAATGTCGGCCTGCAAGTCGGAAAACGTAAGAACCAGATCCGGTTTGAGATCGATAATCTTCGGCACATCAGCCGAAATAAAAGCTGAGACACGCGGTTTTTCGTGCCGCACTTGCGGCGGCCGCACAGAATAACCGGACACGCCGACAATGCGACGATCTTCGCCCAGCAGATAAAGAGTTTCGACCGTTTCTTCGGTCAAGCAGACGATTCGTTCCGGAGGAAACATGTCCGACTATATCAAGTCCACTTGGCCTGTGGCGGCGACACGGCCGGCCTCGATCATCACGATCCGGTTCGCCAATGCTTTCACTTCGCTGGCGTCATGGCTGACATAGATCATTGGCAACTTGATCTCGTCTCGAAGTCGTACGAAATAAGGTAAAATCTCGCTTTTACGTGCGGCGTCGAGTGAGGCGAGTGGTTCATCGAGCAAGAGAAGCCGCGGCTTCATCAGAAGTGCGCGACCTAATGCGACGCGTTGCCGCTCGCCGCCCGACAAAGCGCCAGGGCGACGGCGCAGCAAATGAGCGATATCGAGCAAGCCGGTAATCTGTTTGAGTTGCAGCTCGTCTCGATTGGCGCCGCTCATCCAGCGGCCATAGTCGAGGTTGCGGGCGACCGACAGGTGAGGGAACAGGCGTCCGTCCTGGAAGACGTAACCCACGCGGCGTTTGTGCGCGGGTTCGTCGATGCCAGTTGCGCTGTCGAACAGAACTTCCCCGCCGATCGCGATGTGGCCGCTGTCCGGCTTCATCAGGCCGGCAACCATGCCGATAATGCTGGTCTTGCCGGATCCGGAAGGACCGAAGAGAGCAGTTACTCCGCACGCACTGTCGAATTTTGCATCGAGCGAAAAGGCGCCAAGCTTCTTTTTGACGGCGACGGAGAGCATTCAGACGCCGTGCACGCGCGCACCCGCGCGCCTGCCGAACCATTCGGAGGCAACGAGCGCAACAAGCGAAATCAAAATGGCGACGATGACAAGATTGAGTGCTTTCGAATCGCCGCCTGGCACCTGGGTGAGCGTGTAGATTGCCGCCGAGATCGTTTGCGTCTCGCCCGGAATGTTGGACACAAAAGTAATCGTCGCTCCGAATTCACCGAGCGCGCGGGCGAATGCCAGCACTGCGCCGGCAATGATACCGGGCAAAGTCAGCGGCAGCGTTACGGTCAGAAATATCCACATCCGATTGGCGCCAAGTGTCGCGGCCGCATCTTCAAATTTCCGATCGACGGCTTCGATTGAAAGTCGAATCGCTCCGACCATCAGCGGGAATGCCATCACGCCGCAGGCGAGCGCGGCTCCGGTCCAACGAAATGAGAAAACAACGCCAATGCTCGCAAGTGTCTCACCGAAGAATCCTTTGCGCCCGAATGCCAGCAGCAACAAATAGCCGGTCACCACCGGGGGTAAGACGAGTGGGAGGTAGATGACCGCATTGAGGAACGCTTTTCCGGGAAATTCCTTACGAGCCAACACCCATGCAATCGCGATGCCAAATGGCAAGGCGACCGCGGTCGACACCGCTGCAACCCGCAGCGACAGCGCGACCGCGGTCCATTCTTCAGCCGATAGCTCGAACACGTGTGGTTTAACCGCCTAGGACACTGGTTTGATCAAATAACTGAAGCCGTATTTTTCGAAGACTGCTTTGCTCACCGGCGTACGCAGGAAATTGAGATATTGCGCAACGCCCGACTTCTTGCTCTCAGCTGTTGCCGCAACCGGATATGTCACCGGCGGGTAAGATCCGTCGGGGAATGTGCCGATTGTCTTGACCTTCGGTTCGATCTTGGCGTCGGTCTCGTACACGATCCCGATCGGAGTTTCACCACGGGCGACGAAGGCGAGTGTTGCGCGCACATTTTCCGCCTGCGCAAGCTTCGGCTCCGCAGCTTTCCACGCGCCTAGTTTCTCCAGCGCTGCCTTGGCGTAAAGGCCGGCTGGCACCGACTTGGTGTCGGCGACCGCTATACGACCGTCCCCCGCAAGTTTCGCAATGTCGAATCCATTGCCAATGGTGATGTTGGGAAGTTTGGAATCCGCAGGCGCGATCACGACCAATTTGTTGCCGAGCAAATTGACTCGAGTATCCGGCTTGATCAGCTTGCGCTCGTCTAGGTAGTCCATCCATTTCAAATCGGCAGAGATGAAGACATCCGCCGGTGCGCTCTGCTCGATCTGTTTGGCTAGTGCCGAGCTCGCCGCATAACTTGCCGTCACCTTTATGCCTGTTGCCTTTGTGAAAGCGGCATTGGCATCGTCGAGTGCGTTCTTAAGCGATGCGGCTGCAAAGACCGTGATTTCTTCTTGCGCGGCCAATGATTGCGGCGTGCCTGCAAGAGCGGCCACAAGGCTGACAATTACAAAAAATCTCGCGAGCATGGCGGTTCTCCTTCGGCGCTGGAGGCGCTGATCTGGGCTGAGAGAGCCGAGTTATGTTCGGAACCGCCGTTCCGGGTTAAGGCAGCGCACGTACGGTGCGCGGCTGAGAGTCGAGCCTAGCAAGTCCCGCCGAGGGCGGTAAAGTCCGGGTGGGAAACGCAGGAAGCGAGCGTGGACGTGGCATCGATCGAAGGCGAATTTGACTACATCATCGTGGGTGCCGGCTCGGCCGGCTGTGTTTTGGCGAACAGATTGTCCGCCGATCCGGGCAACCGGGTGCTGCTGCTGGAAGCAGGGGGCAAGGACAACTGGATCTGGTTTCACGTTCCTGTGGGTTATCTCTTTGCGATCGGCAATCCACGCGCTGACTGGCTTCTTAAGACCGAGCCGGAGCCAGGGCTGAATGGACGCAGCCTCAATTACCCGCGTGGCAAAGTGGTGGGTGGCTCGTCGGCGATCAACGGAATGATCTACATGCTCGGCCAGTCAGCCGACTATGACAACTGGCGTCAGCTGGGCCTCCCAGGCTGGTCATGGGAGGACGTGCGCCCCTATTTCCGCAAGCACGTCGACCATTTTCTCAAGACCGAAAATCACGCGGCAGGCGGTGAATGGCGGGTCGAATATCCGCGATTGAGCTGGGAAATCCTCGATGCGTTTCGGGAAGCGGCCAATCAATACGGCATTCCGACCGTCGATGATTTCAATACCGGCGACAATGAGGGCATCTGCTATTTTCATGTCAATCAAAAGCGCGGCCGGCGGTGGTCGGCGGCGCGTGGATTTCTCAAGCCGGTTTTGCATCGAAAAAATCTTCGTCTTGAAACCGGCTGTCTCGTCGAAGGTCTGGACTTGGACGGCAGGCGCGCGGTCGGCGTGCGCTGGCGGCAGAACGGCGCACAGCGCTCAGCGAAAGCGCGACGTGAAGTCATCCTGGCAGCAGGCTCAATCGGCTCGCCCCACATCCTGATGCTTTCAGGCATCGGTCCGGCTGCGCAACTGTCAGACCTGGGCATTGCCGTTATACTCGACAAGCCGGGCGTCGGCGCCAACCTGCATGATCATCTGCAGCTACGCATGATCTACAGGGTCTCGGGTGTGAAAACGCTGAACGAGACATACGCCTCACTGTTCAATCGTCTTGGAATGGGACTAAACTACGCATTTCGCCGCCGCGGCCCGATGACAATGGCGCCGTCGCAACTTGGCGCGTTTACAAGATCGGACTCAACGCAGGATCGTGCCAATATTCAATATCATGTGCAGCCCCTTTCGCTCGATAAATTTGGCGAGCCGCTGCATCCATTCCCCGCCTTTACCGCGAGCGTGACCAATATACGTCCAACAAGCCGCGGCGCGCTCACGCTCAAATCGGCCGATCCAGCGGCATCGCCCGCGATCAGCCCGAACTATCTGTCGACGCCGGAAGACCAGCAGGTTGCGGCCGATTCGATTCGGGTCACCCGCGGAATCGTTCGGCAACCAGCGCTGCAGAAGTACACGCCCGTCGAGTATCTCCCCGGCGATTCGACGGGCGATAGCGATGAGGCCGGCCTGATAAAGGCGGCCGGCGACATCGGCACCACGATTTTCCATCCCGTGGGGACTGCCCGAATGGGCCGGAATGACGACACACGGGCGGTGGTTGATGCCCGGCTCCGTGTCATCGGCATGGAAAGGCTGCGGGTTGTTGATGCTTCGGTTATGCCATCGATCACGTCGGGAAATACAAATTCGCCGACAATGATGATTGCGGAAAAAGGCTCGGCGATGATTTTGGAGGACCAAAAACGTCTATAATCGGATGCGGCTGAATGGAGGGGTGTCATGAATGTCATGGACAGAATCAAGGGGATCCTGCTGCAACCAAAATCCGAATGGGGAAAGATCGAATCGGAGCCGGGCGATGCTGGCTACCTTCTTACGAACTACGTTGCGATCCTGGCTGCAATTTCGCCGATCTGTACTTTCATCGGCACGTCGATCGTTGGCTTCGGAGGCTACCGCATCGGCATCGGTCTCGGTCTCTTTCGTGCCGTCATTGTTTACGTCCTCACGCTGATCGGGTTTTTTGTTGTCGGCTATATTATTGATTTCCTTGCCGGGACGTTCGGCGCGCGCAGGAACCTGGAAAGCGCCATGAAAGTGTCGGCCTATGCCCCGACCGCGGCCTGGCTGGCGGGCATATTCAACATACTTCCCGCGCTCAGCTTTTTGTCGATTCTCGGTTTGTACAGCCTGTATCTGCTCTACACCGGCATTGCCGCGCTGATGCGCCCGGCGGCGAGCAATGCGCTGATCTACACGATCGCTGTGATCGTGTGTGCGATCATTGTGTGGGTGATAATTCTCGCTATTCCAGCCATGCTCTTTGGAATGGGCATGATGATGTAATGTCGTCTTAGGGCAACGCCTTGAGATGGCGGATCGGGCGGCCGGGCGCGATCGCCTGCGCCGCCGCGACGATGGCATTCGCATCGATTCCATAGTGGCGATAGAGATCAGCCAGCGAGCCGGTTTGTCCAAAATGCTCGACGCCGAGTGGTCGCACGCGATGGCCGGCGACTGCGCCGAGCCAGGCTAGTGTCGCCGGGTGCCCGTCGAGCACCGTCACAACCCCGCAATGCGTCGGCACATCGGCAAAGAGTCGCTCGATGTGTGACCGTGCATGTACGAGTCCGCGTTCGCGGGCACGTTGTGCAGCGGTCCAGCCGGCATTCAGACGGTCTGCTGACGTGATCGCCATTAGACCGACATCGCGGCGATCTTCCGCCATAAGCCCGACGGCTTCGATCGCTTCCGGCGCCACCGCGCCGGTATAGGCGACGACCACCTGGCAATTGGGGCCTGGCTTGCGGTGCCAGTACGCTCCATCGACGATCTGCTGGTGCAGCTCGGGCGTCATTTGCCGTTTGATCTGCTCGATTGGACGCGTCGAGAGCCGCAAATAGACTGATCCGCCCGTCTCGTCGCGCAGCCAACTTCGCTCCGACGGCGCGGCATCACCATCCTTCTGGATATAGGCAAAGGCCCAGCGCATGATGGCCGTAAGCTCATCGACGTAGGCCGGCTCAAAACTCGCCAATCCGTCCTGCGCAACCCCGATCAATGGTTCCGCGATCGATTGATGTGCGCCGCCTTCGCCCGCCAGCGTGATGCCGGACGGCGTTGCGACGGCAATAAATCGTGCGTCCTGGTAACAGGCGTAATTGAGTGCATCGAGGCCTCGCGCGATGAAGGGATCATACAACGTACCGATCGGCAGCAGGCGCTCGCCATTAATCGTGTGCGACAGGCCAAGCGCCGAGAGAAGGATGAACAAGTTCATCTCGGCGATGCCGAGCTCGATGTGCTGGCCCTTTGGCGAGAACTCCCAGTTGAACGTCGAGGGAATTTGCTCCCGCTTGAACGTATCGGCCATTGCCTGGCGCGAAAATAGGCCGCGCCGGTTCACCCAGGGGCCGAGATTGGTCGAAACGGTCACGTCTGGCGACGTCGTGACGATGCGGCGCGCGAAATCGCTGTCATCGCGGCCGATTTCATTAAGGATGGCGCCGAAGCCGGTCTGCGTTGACATGATCGGTTGAATGGTAACGGCAAGATTGTCGGGCACCTCGAGGGAAAGCGCCGTGAGCCGCCTCGGGCCACCGGCCGCGATCGGCGCGCGGCGGAGAAATGACTCGATTTGGTGCGAAGCGAGCGGCAGACCCTCGAACTTGTCCCATTCGTGCCCCGGCCGCACACACATCGCCTGACGGAAAGTCTCCATCTGCTGCGGCGTCATCAGGCCGGCATGGTTGTCCTTGTGACCTGCAAACGGCAACCCGAAACCTTTCACGGTGTAGCAAATGAAACAGGTCGGCTTTTCCGGATCTGCGTTGTGGAAAGCTGCGAGAACAGACGGCAGATCGTGCCCACCAAGATTGTTCATCAAGGCAGCGAGCTCATCGTCGCTCCGCTTTTCGATGAGCCGGCTGACGTCGCCTTGATCACCGATTTCGTCATTAAGCCGCTTGCGCCAGGCCGCGCCGCCGGCGAATACCAACGCCGAGTAGAGCTGGTTAGGGCAATTGTCGATCCATCGTCGCAGTGTTTCGCCGCCCGGCTCCTTGAAGGCAGCTTGTTGCAATGAACCATGCTTTACGATGGCGACATCCCATCCGAAGTTTTTGAACAGCTGCTCATAACGCTCCCACAATCCCTCGCGCACGACGGCGTCGAGGCTCTGTCGATTGTAGTCGATGATCCACCAGCAGTTTCGCAGGCCCTGCTTCCAGCCTTCGAGCAACGCCTCGAAGATGTTGCCTTCGTCGAGCTCGGCGTCGCCGACCAACGCGACCATCCGGCCTTCCGGCCGCGCAAGACCCCAGCCATGCGCCCGCACATAGTCCTGCGTGAGCGAGGAAAATAAGGTCTGCGCGACACCGAGGCCGACCGAACCGGTCGAGAAGTCGACATCGTCAATGTCTTTGGTGCGTGAGGGGTAGCTCTGGGCGCCCTTATAGCCGCGAAACGCCTCCAGGCGCTCGCGTGATTGTTTGCCGAGCAGATACTGGATGGCGTGGAAGATCGGGCTGGCGTGCGGCTTGACGGCGACCCGGTCTTGCGGCCGCAACACGTCAAAATAGAGCGCGGTCATGATGGTCGCGAGCGAAGCGCTCGAGGCCTGGTGGCCGCCGACCTTCAGGCCGTCTTCGTTATCGCGTAGATGATTGGCATTATGGATCATCCAGCTCGCAAGCCAGAGCACCTTGCGCTCGAGAGCGGCAAGCATGTCCAGGTCGTCGCGCTTGCTCTGATTCCGGGTGCCCTTGGACATCGGCGTACGACACTGCCCAGTCTATTTGCTGTTGTCGGTTGCGACGCTGGTCTTCTTGCCTGGGGCCTCAAGCACGGCTTTGCAGGCAGCGGGCAGGTCCGCAAGCATGGTCTGCCGCCCTGGCGGCCCCGGCTTTCTCGGCGGAATGACTTTATCGGAGAACCAATAGTCCAGTTCCTTCGCAGCACATCCATCGCTTCCCGTCACCGGAGGCTGCGCCTTGCATTGCGGAGAGTCGGCCGGGCATCTCAGCCGTACGTGAATGTGGTCGTGATGGCCATACCAAGGCCGCACCTTCGACATCCATCCGTGCGGCTGATTGGCTTCCACGCGGCATAATTCCTTCTTAATGGCGGCGTTGACCAGCACCCGCTCGACTTCAGGCTGCTGTGCGGCCGCCTTGATGAAGGCGATGTGTTGCGGCGTCCACGTCTGCGAATTGAGGTGCTTCCAATCTGAAGCGACCAGATTGCTCGCAGGGATTGTGTCGCGCTCTTCCTTGCTCAGCACGTGGTCGGGCATCGGCATGAACCATATGTCGACATCGAGCCCTGTCTGGTGGCTCGCGTGATCCGACACCGCGGGCCCGCCGCGCGGCTGCGCCATGTCGCCGACAAGGATTCCGTTCCAGCCGGTCGCCTTCGATGCTTGGGCGGCAAATTTCTCGATGAAGCGCACGAGGCTGGGATGCCCCCAATTGCGATTTCGCGACAGTCGCATCACCTGCCAGGTCGGCCCGGTGATCGGCAGTTCGACGGCGCCTGAAAGGCACCCCCGGGGGTAGTATCCAATTGCCATAGACTTGCCGACGGACGGCAGAGCCTTGGCGCCGAACAAGAATTTCGCCGGCACCGCTTTCTCGCGAGCCTTTTCGGTCATCGGCGGCTTTGCCTGCGGCAATGGCGCGGTAGGCGCGGGCGTCTGTGCCGCGGCGATCTGCCCCGCCGCGGCCAGAAGTCCGATCGCAAAGATAGACAGCCAGGAGAGGGCCGCGATCCGGATACGCATGGTCTCGATTTAGCGGCTTCGGCGCCGCCTGTCAGGTCAATTCATTCTGCGCAATGCAAGGTTCCCTCGGCCAGGGAGCGGCGGGGGGAATATGAAGAAAACAAAAGAGCTTAGGCTAAACGTCGACCTTCAGCGCTGCGATGAACGCTTCCTGCGGAATGTCGACCTTACCGAATTGCCGCATGCGCTTTTTGCCTTCCTTCTGCTTCTCGAGCAGCTTGCGCTTGCGGGTGGCGTCGCCGCCGTAGCACTTGGCGGTTACGTCCTTGCGGAAGGCGCGCACCGTTTCGCGCGCGATGATCTTGCCGCCGATCGCGGCCTGGATCGGCACCTGGAACATGTGCGGCGGAATGAGCTCCTTGAGCTTTTCAGCCATGGCGCGGCCGCGGCTCTCTGCGCGGGTTCGATGCACAAGCATCGCCAATGCATCGACCGGGTCACCGTTGACCAGCATCTGCAATTTCACGAGGTCTGCCGGCCTGTAATCCGTGAGGTGATAGTCGAATGAGGCGTAGCCGCGCGACACGGACTTAAGCCGGTCGTAGAAATCGAATACGACTTCGTTTAGCGGCAGATTGTATTTCACCATTGCACGGTTGCCGACGTAAGTAAGTTCTTTCTGCTCGCCGCGCCGGTCTTGGCAAAGCTTGAGCACGGAGCCGAGGTACTCATCCGGTGTCAGAATCGTCGCCTCGATCCAGGGTTCCTGCATGTCCTCGATATGATTTGGATCGGGCATGTCGACGGGATTGTGGATTTCGAGTTCGCGGCCGTCGGTGGTTCTGATCTTGTAGATGACAGACGGCGCGGTCGCGATCAGATCGAGGTTGAATTCACGTGAGAGCCGTTCCTGGATGATCTCCAGGTGCAGCAGCCCAAGAAAGCCGCAACGGAAACCGAAACCGAGTGCCGCCGACGTTTCCATCTCGAAGGTGAAGCTCGCATCGTTCAGGCGCAGCTTGCCCATCGCGGCACGAAGATCTTCGAACTGCGCGGCGTCGACGGGAAACAAGCCACAGAACACCACGGGTACGGCTGGACGAAAGCCGGGCAGGGGCTTGTCGACCGGCTTGCGGTCGTCGGTGATTGTGTCACCGACACGCGTGTCAGCCACTTCCTTGATCGACGCGGTGAGCATGCCGATCTCGCCGGGACCGAGTTCGTCGACGGGCTGAAGCTTGGGCGTGAACACGCCGGTGCGATCGACATCATAAGCAGCATTCGTGCCCATCATGCGGATGCGCTGGCCCTTCTTGAGCACGCCATCGACGATGCGTACCAGCACGACCACGCCGAGGTAGACATCGTACCAGCTGTCAACCAGTAATGCCTTCAACGTCGCGTCGCGGTCACCTTTCGGTGGCGGCAGGCGCGTCACGATCGCCTCCAGCACTTCGGGGACGTTCACTCCGGTCTTAGCGGAAATTTCGATGGCGTTCGATGCGTCGAGCCCGATCACGTCCTCGATCTGCTGCTTGACCTTGGCCGGCTCAGCCGCCGGCAGATCGACTTTGTTAAGCACGGGCACGATCTCGTGGCCGTTGTCGATTGCCTGGTAGACATTCGCCAATGTCTGCGCTTCGACCCCCTGGCTGGCGTCGACCACAAGCAGCGAACCTTCGCACGCGGCAAGCGAGCGGTTCACCTCGTAAGCAAAGTCGACGTGGCCGGGCGTGTCGATCAGGTTCAAAATATAGTCTTTGCCGTCGCGCGCCTTGTATTTGAGGCGCACGGTCTGCGCCTTGATGGTAATGCCGCGCTCGCGCTCGATATCCATCGAATCGAGCACCTGCTCCTTCATCTCGCGCTCTTCCAGCCCGCCGGTCAGCTGAATCAGCCGGTCGGCAAGCGTGGACTTGCCGTGGTCGATGTGCGCAACGATCGAGAAGTTGCGAATATTCCGGATGGGAGAGGCCGTCATGGCGCGGCAGATAACACTGACGGTGCACTGCGGCAAGAAGTCAAAGCGCGCTCCAATGGCTGGTCTGGTGCGTTTCCGTAAAAGACCGTTACGGTGGTTGCAGCCTCAGACATGACCCAACAGCCGCATATCGTGATCATCGGAGCGGGCTTTGCAGGGTTGGCCTGCGCCAAGGCGTTGGGAAATGCGCCGGCGCGCGTCACCGTGATCGACCGTACCAACTACCATCTGTTTGTTCCGCTGCTTTATCAGGTTGCAACCGCAGCTTTGTCGCCGGCCGACATTGCGCGCCCGATCCGCCGTATTTTGGGCCGCTATAAGAATATTGATGTGCTGCTCGGCAACGTGACCGGCATCGACACGGCGGCGCGTACGGTAAAGACCGACGCCGGTACTGTCGGCCCGTACGACAAGCTCGTGATTGCGGTCGGCTCGGTC
>DATBHE010000063.1:0-8151 GCA_036557605.1 Pseudolabrys sp. | reverse complement strand
TCTCCGACGAAAGACGGCCATACTCAATTTTTGGGCAACGGTTCATGACCACCTTCAGCCCGGCTTCCTCGGCGCGTTTGGCAGCATCGTCATTCCGCACCGTGAGTTGCATCCAGATCACCTGCGGCCTCGGCTTCAGTGTGAGCGCTTCCTCGACGATCGGCGGCACATCGGCGGAATTGCGGAAAATATCGACCATGTCGATTGTTTCAGGAATCTCCGAGAGATTCCGATAGACTTTTTGGCCAAGAATGTTTTTGCCTGCCTGTCCCGGGTTGACAGGGATCATGCGATAACCCCGCTCGAGCAAGTACTTGAACGCAAAATAGCTTGGACGATTGTCTTTCGGCGATATTCCGACCATGGCGATCGTCTTCACCGTATTAAGAATGCCGCGGATATATTTGTCGGAATAGCTGTCGTGGTTCATTCGGATGGCGCTGCCGCTTGCTTTTCGACGGCCGCGCGGAGACGCGCATTCTCGGTTTCCAGCTCTGCGATCCTGGCCTGGACCACGGCAAAGGCCTCCTCGATCTCGGACTCGGTGAATCGCGTGACGATGTGCGAAGAGCAATTCACGTCCCAAGCCTCGATCGTAAGCAGAATCGCACGCTCAGGCTTTGCCTGGTAGCCGCCATCGAACAGCCGCTCGATCAGAGCCGGGTCATCCTCGATCATGCGGGCGCGGCCCCAAATCTTGATGCGCTGCCGTCGTGCAGGGTCGAGCAGAAACAGAAACGCGCGGTCGTTTTCCGATAAGTTGGCGAGCGTGATGTACTGCCGGTTGCCACGGTAGTCGGCAAACCCGAGCGTCCTTTCATCTACAACTTTAATAAAGCCCTTCGGCCCGCCGCGATGTTGCAGGTAGGGCGCGCCGTCACCACTCGCGGTCGCCAGAAAGGCGGTATCCTGTTCGGCAATAAACTTCGCCAGCTCTGGCGTGATCCGGTCCGGAAACCCTTCAGCCAGACGGCGTGCATAGGCTTTCGCCGAACCACGCTCGGCCTGAGCCCGTTGCGCGGCCGGAGTGAATACCCGGCTGGAGTTATTCATTTGTGACCGGCCCCATCGCTATCCCGAGCGGAACAAAGATAGTCCTTCGCTGTTGCTCACGGTAGGGCTGCGCAAATTGAATTGGGCAGGATTGCGGTAGCAGGCGACATAAGAAGGTCACGCTGATTTGCTGCCATCCGAACGCTGAGGGGCGCCGCCTAGGTTGTGCACAAACAGGAGGCGTTCGATGTGTGACTACAGTCTTCACGATGTTGCGTCCCGGCCAGCGAAGGTCGGCGACAAGCTGGTTTCGACGCAATTTCCCAATGCCATTACGCGCGGCTTTGCCGATCCGGCCGAGCCGCGTGTTGCTGTGTGCCTGATGCCGGGGACAGAGCTTGCGTTCGACAAGGAAGTTGAATGCGATGCATCTTTTAGATTCCTGCCGACGCGCAAGTCGTCCCATAAGGTCGCGCGGTTCAGACAGATCAACCTTAGTCGTCCGGCGGCCCATCACGATGCTCTGGAGTTTCCAGACGGGAAGATCGTTCTGGTGACCGATCTATGCGAAGGTCAGACAGCGACGGTCCTGCAACTTCCGAGCGCCGGGCGTCCGGCCGAGGGTCATGCCGAGAGCGAAGCGAAGGAGAATGAGCCGCTCATCGTCTAGATCTTGGCGCGCAGCAAACGAATAAAGAGCGAGAGCCGCGAGCCTCGCGGCTCTCGCAGATGGCTGTGTGCGGTGAGATCAGCGCCCGCCGGCAAACGCAACGACGGGGCCTACTGTAAGAACGCCTGTGCCAATGCACACGGCACTGGTGAGGGCCACGTCGTGTAAAGAGGGAACTCCGCACTGCAGCAGCGCGATGGCAAAAAGGCCTGCCGAAAGCGCCAACCCCCATGCGGCTCCAACGAGAACCATGCGGATTGCTGTAAGGGGATTGAAGCAGAGCCCATTCGCTGTCAGCGATCTTCCCATTTCGGTTCCCGCTTTTCGATGAAGGCCCGCAGGCCTTCTTCGGCATCGCGCGCCATCAGATTTTCGACCATAACTTCAGACACGTATTGATACGCGTCGCTCAGCTTCATCTCCGCTTGGCGATAGAACCCCTCTTTGCCGATCTTCACGATATGGCTGGATTTACCCGCAATCTTGCGAGCAAAGGCAAGAGCTTCCTCGCGTTCCTGGCCAGGACTGACAACGCGATTGACCAAACCAATGCGGTAAGCGTGTTCAGCTGAAATGGCATCTCCTGTCAGAAGCATTTCCATGGCGTGCTTGCGCGCGATGTTTCGCGACAGCGCGACCATCGGAGTCGAACAAAAGAGACCGATATCGACACCAGGTGTGGCAAACCTCGCCGCGCTGGAGGCGACCGCCAGATCGCAGCTTGCGACGAGTTGACAGCCTGCTGCCGTGGCGACGCCTTGCACAGCTGCGATCACCGGTCGTGGCAGGTCGACAATCTGCAGCATCATCGCGCTGCATTTTGCCATCATGTACCGAAAGTACGCTCGCCCCCCATCGGCGTCGCTGCGCCTGCTGGTCAGTTCCTTGAGATCATGGCCGGCACAAAACGCCGGGCCAGTGGCGGCAATAACAACCGCGCGGACGCTCTTGTCGCCGGCGATTGCGGTCAACGCATCTGACAGCGCCGTCAGCATTCCTTCAGAAAGGCTGTTGCGCGTTTGCGGACGATTGAGAATGAGGACCGCGATGTCGCTATGGTATTCAAGCAGCAGTTCCGGCGCTTGGGCACCCGAAGCACGGGCGGTCGTCGGGGCAGTCATTCAGACAGTCCTAAACTTTGTTCCAACGGATGTTAAACCGATGTCTGGCCCATGCAAGGCTCGGAACGGCAAAGCTTAATTCGCGTTAACGCCCCAAATGCGTAAACAGCGTACAAAATCGAAACAGTCAACACGGAGAGAACGGCGGTGGTCCGGACGCGTTACGCGTGAAAGTGACGCTCTCACCCTTGAAAAGGGTGTCTTCACGAAGTCTAACCCACGCCAAATTGCCCTTTCGCTCAAGCGATCCGCTGATCACAGCAGACGGCGCAAATCGAACGCGTATCGGTCCGCGATGTCGATGCTCACTTTCTTCATCAACCGCGGTGGAAAGGGCCTTTCCCGCACTCGCAAGCAAAAACTTGAAAGGGCCAAATCCGAGCTACGCGACCTGTATGGAAGGTCCTGAAATCCGCGATTGACCTCCGGGCTTAGCCGATTATGACCTAGGCCGCCGGACAAGCCGGCAGAGGGGTTTGTGGATGCCGGCTCCGGTCATGGACGCCCAAGCGATCGGAACGCTGCTGCACGAAGTCTTTCCGCAGGTGTTTTATCCGGGCTGCGGACTGATGATCGAACGGGTCGACTATGGAGATATCCGTGTGCGGCAGCATTTTCACGGAGACTATATTCGGCCGGGGGGCACCATCTCGGGACCGACGATGATGGCGCTGGCCGATTTCGCCATGTACGTTGCGGTGTTTTCCGCGATCGGTCCACAACCGCTGGCGGTCACCACCAATCTCAACATCAATTTCCTGCGCAAGCCGGCGCAATCCGATCTGATCGCCGATGCCCGGCTTATAAAGGTCGGAAAACGTCTGGCAGTAGGCGAGGTCACGATCTATTCGGCTGGCGCCTCCGAGCCTGTCGCCCATGTCACTTCCACCTATTCGATCCCCAGTGCAGGGTAATTTGATACCATTATTTTAAGTAGTTGATAGATAACGATAAATATAACAACTAGCACTTGACCGACCGCGGCCGCATCGTTAGATACCTGCACGTTTCGCGCGGCTCTGCCGCGCGCATGTTTTCAGGAACGCGATCATGAATACCTACTCGGCCAAAGCGGCCGATATCGAAAAGAAGTGGGTGACCATCGACGCGACCGGGCTCGTGGTCGGTCGCCTTGCTTCGATCGTGGCAATGCGGCTGCGCGGCAAGCACAAGGCGACGTATACGCCGCACGTTGATGACGGCGACAATGTCATCGTGATCAACGCGGCGAAGGCAGTGCTGACCGGCCGTAAGCGCGACGACAAAGTCTATCACCATCACACTGGGTTCATTGGCGGCATAAAGGAGCGTACGGCAAAGGCGATCCTAGAGGGCCGCTTCCCTGAACGCATCGTCGAGAAAGCGGTTGAGCGTATGTTGCCACGGGGCCCGCTTGGCCGTGTGCAACTTGGAAATCTGCGGGTCTATCCAGGCCCCGAGCATCCACACGAGGCGCAAAAGCCCGAAAAGCTCGATGTTGCCGCGATGAATCGCAAGAACGTGAGGAGTGTCTGATCGTGGCCGAGACCATGCAATCTTTGGAAGGGCTGGCGACGCTCAAACCAGCCGCGCCGGACGCGCCGAAGTACGAAAAAAAGGTGGATGGACAAGGCCGCGCCTACGCCACCGGCAAGCGCAAGAACGCCGTGGCGCGTGTCTGGATCAAGCCGGGTTCAGGCAAGATCCTCATCAACACCAAATCCGTGGAAACGTTCTTTGCGCGCCCGGTGTTGCGGATGCTTATCCAGCAACCGCTGATCGCGACCAACCGCAACGGTCAATATGACGTTACCTGCACCGTCTCTGGCGGCGGCTTGTCCGGTCAGGCAGGCGCGGTTCGTCACGGGCTCGCAAAGGCGCTGACCTATTTCGAGCCCGATCTCCGCGGCGCTCTCAAGCGCGGTGGGTTCCTGACGCGCGATCCGCGCGTCGTCGAGCGCAAGAAGTACGGTCGCGCGAAGGCGCGCCGCTCGTTCCAGTTCTCGAAGCGGTAAGCCGCCTCGGATTTGCGTTTGTCGAAAAAGGCGCGTCAAAAACGCGCCTTTTTCGCTGCCTGTTTGCGATAATTAAAATTGTACGGATTTCGTTTGCTCGGCATTATCTGGCGAGACGCCGCCTGCCGCCCAATACGACTCAACCTTGATTACAATTCGCGGCAGTCTTTCATCGAAACACCACGAATAGCGCAACGGTTCTCCCATGAAAGCGGGGTTATTTTACCCTGCGAAGTTTGGCGGACTCGGTTCGCCGAGCCGAGGTGGGAGCTCAAATGTTGCTGGCAGGCGGCCTGCAATCCTCATCGCTGGATTTACCGACCCTGTCGCTGGTCGCGGTCTGCATTGCCGGACTGCTCGGCCTGTTCCTCATTATTGACTGGTTGCAGCAGCGCAACGTCCGCGCCTTGGCATGGTGGGGTTCAGCCTACCTGATCGGTGCGTCGGCAATGGCCTTGGGGACAATGCCTGCGTCATTTATCAAGTTGCCGGCTGCGGTGCCCGGTGCGCTGACGTTCCTGGCCTGCGGCATGGTCTGGAACGGCGTAAGGCTGTTTCAGGGGCGCCGTGTCCTGCCGTTTGCAACTTTCATAGGCGCAGCGCTCTGGCTTGGCCTCGCGCAGATCCCGGGAATGCTGGATAACGGCAACGGAGAACTTCTCGGCGCACTGATCGTTCCCATCTACACTTTCTTTATCGCTTTCGAACTGTGGCGCGAACGGCGCAGGACGCGCTATTCGCGGGCAGCGGCGATCGTCGTGCCCTGTTTGCACGCCGGCATTTTTCTGGTGCCACTCGCGATGCGCGCATTCCTGCCTGACGGGCACAGTGGTGCGTGGCTGACGGTATTTACGCTCGAAACGATCCTCTACGCGGTAGGTACGGCCTTCATCGTTATGCTGATGGTCAAGGACCATCATGTGCATATCTACCGCACGGCGGCATCGACCGATCACCTCACGGGCGTCCTCAACCGGCGCGCGTTTGTCGAAAACGCTACCAGTCTCTGTAAACGCCAGGCCAGGCGTGGAGAACCGGTTGCAGTTTTGATGTTCGATCTTGATCATTTCAAGTCGATCAACGACCGCTTTGGCCATTCTCTGGGTGATGAGGTGTTGCGGGCCTTTGCGCGCGTGACACGCGCGAGCACGCGCGTCAACGACGTGATCGGCAGGTTGGGCGGCGAGGAATTTGTCGCGATTGTCCCCGGAGGCCTCGAGGTCGCTGAGAAAATCGCCGAGCGCGTCCGCGCTGCCTTCGAAACAGCCGGCACCGTCATCGACAGCCATCGAATCGACGCGACCGTCAGCATCGGCGCCGCGGCTTCTTATGATGCGACGATGGGGGTCGAAGCTCTTATCGCTCGGGCCGACGCCGCGCTCTACCGTGCCAAGCATGACGGTCGCAACCGGGTGGTTGCGACTCAAAACGAGATTGCTTCCGAGCGCGCGAGGCTTATCGCCGCGGCACGCCGGACGCAGCCGGTCGGCGAAACAGCCTTTTCCCGGATTTCGCAGCGCAACAGGGCAGCACATTCGGCCTGAGTCACGTCCCGCTCGACGCAGGTTCCGAAGGCAACGTCTCGTTTACTGTATCGGCGCTACCATGCCCGCATGTGGGGTACATCGAGTCCCGCTCGG
Source organism: Pseudolabrys sp. (assembly GCA_036557605.1). GTDB lineage: Bacteria > Pseudomonadota > Alphaproteobacteria > Rhizobiales > Xanthobacteraceae > Pseudolabrys. Next base: position 1,733 of record DATBHE010000063.1, on the reverse strand, counting down.
ATAGGTGTCGACGCGCTTCGGCTTGAGGCTTGTGCCGAGAGCGCGGGCGCTGCCCTTGCTTGTGACTACTCCAATTCCGCCGAATACGACGCTGCATTGATTGCTGCGCGGCGCGCTGCGGGCGTCTACGGGCCGCGCCGCCATCGGCGTCAGATGCTCGCCACTGCTGCGGGTATTGTGGTGGGGCTCGCTCTCGCTGTTTTTCTGATCGTTTGATTACGGCGCAAATAAAAATCGGGCGCTCGTTGCAGAGCGCCCGAAAGTCGCGTCGTTGTTACGATTTTGGGAGGAACGCTTACGCCGAGTAGTACATGTCGAACTCGACCGGATGCGGAGTGTGCTCGAAACGGATCACTTCCTGCATCTTGAGATCGATGTAAGAATCAAGGAAGTCGTCATCGAAAACGCCGCCAGCCTTCAGGAAGTCGCGGTCCTTGTCGAGTTCGCCGAGCGCTTGGCGCAGCGAGCCACAAACAGTCGGGATCTTCTTTAGTTCGGCGGGTGGCAGATCGTAGAGATCCTTGTCGATCGCCGATCCCGGATCGAGCTTGTTCTTGATGCCGTCGAGACCCGCCATCAGCATCGCGGCAAAGGCGAGATACGGGTTTGCGAGCGGATCGGGGAAGCGGACCTCGACGCGCTTGGCCTTCGGGTTCGTCGTGTACGGAATGCGGCACGAGGCCGAACGGTTACGTGCGGAGTAGGCGAGGAGCACCGGCGCCTCGAAACCCGGTACCAGACGCTTGTAGGAGTTGGTGGTCGGGTTGGTGAAGGCATTGATGGCCTTCGCATGCTTGATGATGCCGGCAATATAGGAAAGGCAGGTCTCGGATAGATCGGCATATTTGTTGCCTGCAAATACCGGCTTGCCGGCCTTCCAGATCGACTGATGGCAGTGCATGCCGGAGCCATTGTCGCCGTATACGGGCTTCGGCATGAACGTTGCAGTCTTGCCGTAGATCTGCGCCACCTGCTGGATGCAGTATTTGTAGATCATCATCTGGTCGGCCATCTGCACGAGCGGCGAAAATTTCATGCCGAGTTCGTGCTGAGCAGAAGCCACTTCGTGGTGATGTTTCTCGACCTTGACGCCCATCTTGGCCATGGCCGCGAGCATTTCGCTGCGCATGTCCTGAGCGGAATCTTGCGGAGGTACCGGGAAGTAGCCCTTCTTGGTGCCGATGCGGTGGCCGAGATTGCCGCCTTCGTATTCGGTGGCGGAATTAGAAGGCAGTTCGATCGAGTCGAGCCGGAAACCTGTGTTGTAAGGTTCGGCGGCGTACTTCACATCATCGAATACGAAGAACTCGGCTTCCGGCCCGAAGAAAACCGTATCGCCGACGCCTGACGTCTTCACCATGCCCTCGGCCTTCTTGGCCATGCCGCGCGGATCGCGGTTATAGGGCTCACCTGTCGTCGGCTCGAGCACGTCACAGACCAGCGACAACGTCGTCTCGGCGAAGAATGGATCGATGCAGGCTGTCGCTGGATCAGGCATCAGATTCATGTCCGACTCGTTGATTGCCTTCCAGCCGGCAATCGAAGAGCCGTCGAACATCTGTCCCTCGGCGAAGGTGTCTTCTTCGATCATCGTGACGTCGAAGGTGACGTGCTGCCACTTGCCCCGCGGGTCGGTAAATCGGAAATCGACGTATTTGACGTCGTTATCCTTGATCATCTTCATGACTTCTTTGGCTGTCGTCATGGACTGCATTCCCCCTGTTTTCATGAAA
>DATBHE010000062.1:0-3685 GCA_036557605.1 Pseudolabrys sp. | reverse complement strand
AAACTGCTCCATCCGCTGCATGTGCCCGATCATGCCGGGCGCAAACGCCGGCATATCGTGCGCAGGCGCGTTTTGGGCCGCCGATTGCGGCGCGCCGCACGCCAGGCCGAACAGCGCGGCGGCAAGTCCGACAACGTAGCTGACGTGACGCGCAGTGCCGACAGTATTGGAGTATGCGCTCATGGCTATCCTCCCGTGCGATTTTCTAACCAGACTTTGTACCCGTCGCGGATTTTGACGAAATATGACCAATCCTGCCTCCTCCGATCGGATGAGACAGCGGCGGCTTCAATCCAGGCCTTCATGGCGCAGAACGGGTCGGGTCACTTGATCAGCGGGTTGGAAAATGCAGCGACCAATTTGACCAGGTCAGCTTGACGATTGGTGCTTGTCTTGTGGTAGGTCTGCTGGAGATGGGTTCTGACGGTCGTTTCGCCGATGCCAAGAGCCTCGGCGACCTCGGGAACGCCGCCGACTTCGACAACTGCCAGCAGCACCCGCAGCTCCATCGGAGTCAATTTGTAGGCTTTTGCAATTGCTTCCGGTGGCGAAGGTGTGGCCAGCGCCGCTTTGTGCACGAACAGCGCAGCAGCGGCGGCGTAGCTCGTGCCGGCACGGCGGCGGGCCCCTGATGTCAGCGGCAGCACGTGAGCTACATAACGCTCTCCGTCGCGCGCGACGAGCGGCACGGCGACACCCTTGATTCCGATTGCCGCATCGCCGTTGCCTGCAGTCGCAAAAGTATCGGCCAGCACCTGGTCGGCCTGCCGATCGTTTGCTGCCAGGCGTCCCGCCTCGGCATGAAGCACCTCCGCCGCATTGAGCATGACATGACCCGTCGCATTGGCATGAACGATGCGGCTGGAAGCGTCGACCAGAAACATACCAGCGCTCATGCCGTCGAGGACATCGGCTAAAGATGCCGCTTCAGCTTTTTGGAGGTTAATCACCCTGCCGATCAGCACAGCCCGGCGAATATGAGGGACGAGCAAAGCCATACGTCGGCGCATTTCGTCGTCAACGCGCCCATCTCGCTTGTGCCGAAAAACGCAAAACATCGCGGCGCTGGTCGCGGTCTTGTCGAGCGCGACATTCAGCACGTCCACAATGCCCTGTGGTTGCCCCCATTCCCGATAAGCCCGGGTTTCCAGGAATTCGTCGTAAGGCAAAATGTCCCCGACCGCGACCGGCTTTTCAATTTCAGCAAAATAGTGCCCCACCGTTAGAGGGTCCAATTTTATATATTTCTCGAAGTAGAGACGCTGGTAATGAGGCTCTATGCCAACATGGTATGCAACGTCACCGGTTTTGCTCGCCGCATCCTTTGAAAAAATGGCCGCAGCTGACCCACCGATAAAGCCGATGCAATTCGCAAGCACCGTGGGCCATAGCGTCGGATCGAGTGCCGCGTCGTAGATGTCCCCGATTAGCGCCGACAACCGTTCTGACTCGTGCATCGCTGACCAGACTTGCCGTTGAAGCCAGTCCGTCCATGCCATAATGCAAGTTAACGAGTGCTACAAGCGATGCTCTGACATGCTTCGCCATGTCGATCGCAGCAGTCGGCCGATGTCGGCTCAGCTCCAAACGCTCAGTGCGGTAACCCGGTGCCTGAGCAGACATGTGCAGGCATCCTCACCCCTTCCAGGGCCGAGAGGCCAAGTTGGTCCACGAAGAGCGTTTTTGCAAATGTTACGGGCCGCGCGCTCAATCCCCGACGGCAAAGACGAATGTCATGTCGTGTATTTTCTGAACGGCCATGTTCCGGTGATCGATTTGCATTTGGAGGACATTCATGCTGGCGACGGGGGGGATGTCTGCTTCGGCTTTCATGGGCTGGGACAACACCAGCTTCGCCCCTACCCCGACAGCAACCATTGCAGCGACGGCGAGAACATGATGAGCACGCATCGGCGCCTCCATTGCTCCGGGTTCAGTATTGCGCCGCACGAACGCGCCTGGCCTCGTCCGATCGCAGGAGGCTCACTCACGGACCTGTGACAGCGAATGACGCAATAGGGCTCTCCAGCTGTTTCGGGAGAACCCGCCAAGCACTTTTAGTAGCCGCTCGCCTCCTCCATTCGGAGGATAGCGGGGCCGGAACTGGGGCTATTTCAACAACGGGTTGGAGAATGCGGCGACCAGCTTGACCAGATCCGCCTGGCGATTGGCGCCGGTCTTCTGGTAGGTCTGCCGGAGATGGGTTTTAACCGTGGTCTCGGCGATACCGAGCGTTTCCGCCACTTCGGGCACACCGCCGACTTCGACAATTGCGAGCAGCACACGCAATTCCGTCGGGGTGAGCTTGAATGCCTTGGCGATCGCTTCGGGCGGCGACGGTCCATCAAGCGCCGCTCTATGCACAAATAGAGCGACGGCCGCCTGGTAATGGGCGCCAGCACGGCGGCGCGCTCCCGAGGTAAGGGGCAGCACATGTGCGACGTAGCGCTCACCATCGCGGGCATGAAGCGGTAGCGCGATGCCCTTGATGCCGAGCCACGCATCGCCGTTGCCGGCGGTGGCGAATATGTCGGCGAGTGCTCGGTCTGCTTGCGGATCATTGGCGACAAGCCGCCCGCCAGCCGCGTGCAGGACATCGGACTTGGCAAGCATGGCATGGCCGGCGCGGTTGGCGTGTACGATGCGGCCGGTCGCATCGACGAGCAGCATGCCGGCGCCGATGCCGTCGAGCGTATCCGCGAAACTCGCGGCTTCCGCCGCTTTCAGCTCGATCACTTTGCCGATGAGTGCCGCGCGGCGAACATGTGGCACGATCAGCCGCATGCGCCGACGGGCTTCGTCGTCAACCACGCCATTACGTTCATGGCGAAAGACCAGGAATAAGGCAGCTCCCGTCGGCGACTTTTCAAGCACCGCTGTTGCAGCATCGACAAGGCCCTGCGGCTGTGCCCATTCCTTAAAAAAGCGGGTTTTGACGAATTGATCGTAAGGAATGTGGTCCGCGGTTGCGGCTGGTTGCTCGATCGACGCGAAGCACTGGCCAGTCGAGAGCGGATCGAGCCTGATGTATTTGTCGAAGTATAGCTGCACATAATTCGGATCGAGACCGAACTGAAACGCGTATTGGCCGGACCTGCTGCTCGCATCCTTGAAGGTTAGCGACGCAGCGACACCGCCAACGAATCCCGCGCACTTCTTGAGCACTCCGACCCACAGCGACGAGTCGAGTGCCGCGTCATAGATGTCACCGATCAGCGTCGATAATCGTTCTGAGTCATCCATCGATGACCGCGCTTGCACATCTTAAGCTCAGCCATGATCCTATAGCCATCGGCCCATTGGCAAAAGGCCCAAGCCTTGCCAGACGTTGGGTCAGAAGCGCCGGATTCACGGCGTTCGCCGAACGTCCGCTTCTCGCCCGATTGTGTTGCAGAAGCCGGGTTGCACGGAGAATCCAAAATTCTGCGGCGGCAGGCGTGGATTTCGCCGCGTCGGCCGCGGGACGATAAGTGCGCGGTTCGCGGTTGTCACATCATGCCGCGCAACGCCAAGTGCCTCAGCATGTCCGCTAAGGGTAGCGGCCCCTTGATCGAGTGATCGCCCACATTGGGCGTCTCATGGCAGGTACCGCAGGAACCCGACAAGGTCTTGACGTTAAGGACGTCATTGATGCCCGCTACGCCGGTGATCTTGATGGTCGTGTTGTTGAATACCTCCTCGCCGC
>DATBHE010000061.1:0-4384 GCA_036557605.1 Pseudolabrys sp. | reverse complement strand
TGGGCCTCGAGCGGCTGCATGGAGGTGACGAGATTCCATCCGGACCGGCCGCCGCTGATCACGTCGAGAGCCGCAAACCGCCGCGCGATATGATAAGGCTCGTCGTAGGTGGTGGTCGACGTACAGACCAGGCCGATATGGGTGGTCATCGTCGCCAGCGCCGAGAACAGCGTGATGGGCTCGAAGCGCGTGACAAACGACGACATGCAAAGATCGTCAGGGTCGTCCTGACCGGCGCCGACGACGTCTGCTGAAAACAGCATGTCGAACAGACCGCGCTCCGCAATCCGGGCAATCTCAACCATGTGCGGAAAATTGACATCGGCGGCCTCGGCAACTTCGGGATGGCGCCAGGCGGCAACATGGTGCCCATGCGACTGGATAAAGGCGCCCAGCCGCATTTTGCGTTTCTTCTGATCCTGCGGACCTTCCATGACGGCCTCATGTATTCGCTAAGAGGGCGCGCCGATTGCGCGCGGACTTTTGCGGGCGGCGCCCGCGCCGCACTTGACTTCACCTTTCGCCGCGGATTGCCGGCTTACGGCTGCTCACCCTGCAGCGCTTCCCCGAACCCTCCATAGGCGGACGTGGCCAGCCTAGCACATCGGCAGACCCGTTGCCGCGGCACTGCACGCTCTAGATTTGGGTCGTCGGCCGCACTAGACTTGATTGCTTGCACTCCAGCTTCAAAGGCGCTGTCCGTTCTCGGCCTCGGACTTTCATAGCGGGAGAGGGTCTCATGCCTTTCGTCGACGGGCGCACGATTCCGGAAGTTCTGATGCGCCCCGGTATCCATGGACGATTTCTCGCGCATAAGGACCTCGGCGCAAGCACGGTCAGCTTGCTTATGAACAGGGCCGAGCCGGGCGCTGCGGTGCCTCTTCATATGCACCAAGTGGAAGAGACCGTCGTAATGTTTGAGGGCAGGATCTGGGTGCAGCTCGGCGATGAACGCCGTGTCATTGGTCCTAACGACAGCGTCATCATTCCGGCCTTTATGCCGCACGCCTGGGGCACAGAGGGAACGGAAGCGGCCCGGATGATGTGGGCGTATGGCGGCCCCGATCCTTTTGCCGATTCCACCTACCTCGAAGGCGAACCACCCAAGCAGCACGCCTGAGTCCGCCTGTACAGGTACCCGTCGGCATGCAGGCCGGCCCGGTCCGATGTGGCTCGCAGCGGCGGCTCACAATGCGGGTTGGCCTCGCGCTTCCTTCCCCTTGCGGGAATACGCAATGGTGAAGCGCCCGAACATGCCATGCTATAACGGCTTGCCGACGAGCTTTCAAAAGGGGGGCGCCATCATGATGACTGTCGCCAAGTGCTCTGTTTTCGTTCTAGCGACCGCCATTTCTGTTGCAGTCGCAGTACCGGTTTCAGCCGAGACGCTGTTCAAGATCGTTACGGTTAAGGACGAGATCGTGGTTGGCCTCAACGATGCCGAGCTGAAGGATTTCGGTGGAGACGCCGGCGGCATCGCCAAAGCCATTGCCGCCAAAGGCTCGCTCTCGCTTTGGCGATACGCGGTGACGCAAAAGGACGGCGAACGCATGGTGGCGCCGCTTCAGAAGATTGGCGTGCTTGCGAACTCGTCACTTCGCGTCGAGCCTTACAAACAACCTTTCAAAGTGGTGCCGCACGAGTGACGGACCTTTCTGCGCGCCGGCGTTGCCGACGGACACACGTCGCCTATGGGTCGTGAGCGACCGATCGGGCTCGATGGATACACGTATCTGGTTTTGATCCAATAGGGTCCGCCAAAGCGCAGGGCGGAATAGCGGAGCGTATTCCGCCGCATGACCCACAAGCTTTGCTATTTATAATACCCGACGCCGCAACCTAAACCATTGATGGGGGTGACGAAGGACTCCTTTGGCACCGGGGGCTGCGTTGTGCCTGGCTTCGGCGCGGCATATTCCACCGTGCTGATTGTTTCCTCCGCGGCATTCTTGATCGTGTCGAATATACGTTGCCCCACCGGGTCGTTTCCTACCCTTGTGGCACGCGCGTCGGTTCCGATGAGAGCGGGGTTCGCGTGCGCTCTGAATTCCCCGTCCGTCACATTGAAGCAAAACACGTAGAGATCGCGGTCGTGATATTTCTCGTTGCTCTTGTCGTTAAACGCACGAAGCGCATCGGCTTCATTTGCCTTGAGAGCAATCACGGCACGATCCAGCATCGCTCTTGCATCGCCCGCGCTGCCGGATTGCTGAGCGATTCCGAGGACTGTCTCAGGCAGCAGCACAATCACCGCCAGTGCGTATGTCGCGAGTCTTGTGAACATGGCGACCCCTCCTGTGCTACGAATCGGCGCTCACCGCTGCGCGGCTGCTACTGCCGCGGCGGGTCGTTCTGAGTTGTTTCAGTCCGCGGTGAGCGTCAGACTCGCTGCCATGCATGTCCGCAAGCAGGCGGCGTGCTTCGTCCGACACCGCGGACAGGGCCTTCCAGAGCGTCCGAAGCTCGGTAGCGCTCAGGCACTGCTCCAGTCGCCGCTGTCGCTCGACCATGAAAGGCAGTGTCTTGGCTATGATTGCTCTACCCGCCGGCGTCATATCGACGACGCGCAGGCGCCGGTCGCCTCGATCTACAATCTGGGTGACAAGGCCGCGCGCAGTCAGATCGGCCAGAGCGCGCGTGACCTGGGCTTTATCCATTTGCGTGTGGGCGGCGATATCCCTGACAGAGGGCCGATCTCGATCTTCGAGCACGGTCAGGACGCGATATTCAGCGAGATTCAGCCCGAACTCGCGTTCCACGTATAACAACGTGTGTTGCGCCAGGGCTTTGGAAATCAAGGAAAACTGGTAACCGAACCGCCGCTTTAGCGGCAGTCCGGTCCTGGGGCGGCCGTTGGCTGTTGGTCGAGGCATGGCCCATATCGTTGTATTATCAACGTTGACAATACAACGATATCGTGGAATGTCAACGCCTGTTGCGCAGCAAGGAAAGTTCGATCGGGCACGCCCCGCGATGGGAAGGAAGTCAGATGAAGCTTGAACGCCGCCAATTTCTGCAATTCGCCGCGCTTGCTGCGGTACTGCCGACCGCTCCCAGGCTCGGGTGGGCTCAAACCTATCCGTCGCACCCGGTGCGATTGATCGTTGGCTACACTGCCGGCGGTGCCAGTGACGTGACGGCTCGCGTAATGGGGCAATGGTTATCGCTGCGGCTGGGCCAGCCGTTCGTCATAGAGAACCGCCCCGGTGCCGCCACTAATCTCGCCACCGAAGCGGTCGTTCACGCCCCTGCTGACGGCCATACACTGCTTCTGATTTCTGCGGCGAACGCAATCAATGGCGGCTTCTATCCCAACCTCAATTTTGATTTTCGTCGCGACATTGCGCCGGTAGCGGCCATTGTGCGCGGGCCGATGGTCATGGTGGTCAATCCTTCGTTCCCGGCCAAGACAATTCCTGAGCTTATCGCGTATGCAAAAGCTCGTCCGGGCCAGATCAGCATGGCATCGGTCGGCGTAGGAAGCCCGTCCCATTTGGCCATCGCGTTGCTGAAAATGAAGGCCGGGATTGATGTGGTGCATGTGCCCTATCGTGGCGGCGCACTCGCCACCACCGATCTGCTCGGTGGCCAGGTACAAGCCTTCTTCGGGACTACGACGGCTATGACCGAGTACATCAACGCCGGAAAATTCCGGGCACTTGCGGTTACAGCCGCAATGCGCGTCGAGGCACTGCCCAATGTTCCAACAATTGCAGAAACTATTCCGGGATACGAAGCGAGCGACTGGTTTGGCATCGGTGCGCCAAAGGGTACACCGACTGACATCATTGAGACGCTGAATCGTGAGATCAATGCCGCTTTATCCGATCCAAGCATGAAAGCACGGCTCGCCGCGCTGCACGGAACGTTGTTGCCAGGCTCGGCTGGCGACTTCGCAAAGCTCATTGCCGGTGAAACCGACAAATGGAACAAGACAATCAAACTTGCCGGAATAAAATCCGATTGAACTGAATGTGGATTGCGAAATCCATAGGTCCCTTATTTTCGCCCATCCAATTCCGGCACCGCGTAGTCCTCCCAGCCCGGCACGTCGGCGACGTCGTAAAACGTCTCGCCGAACGGCCGCGTGGCGTCGATGCCGATTTGCGAAGCGATCCGCATGGTGCGGTCGCGCGTGAGATCGACCGACGGATCGGACGGTCCGGCCGGAACGTTGTCGACGATGATGGTGTCGCGCGCCGGCTGCACGCGGAACGCCAGCGCCCACTCGACTTCGGTCGAAGAATGCACGTCGATGTCGGGATCGACGATCAATGTCCACTTCGGCCGGATATTGCTCGACATCGCCGCAAGGATCACCTGCCGCGCCTCGCCGGCGAAGCGCTGCTCCATGGCGATCACCACGTAGAACGACACGCCCGCG
>DATBHE010000060.1:0-5041 GCA_036557605.1 Pseudolabrys sp. | reverse complement strand
CCGCCGCAGCCAACTTTGCCCGCCGTGCGACACGCCATCCTCGAACTCTTCGCCCGACCACCACCGAAGCGCTGCCCGCATTGTCGAAAATGGCTTTGCAACGACACGCAGCGTGAGTAAATCTGCCAAAGTAGTGCTAGGATATTATCGGTGACTTTTCCGGCGGCCTCGCCTTGGGCCGCCGCAATTTGAGCCGTCGCCCGACCCACCGTGCACGTCATTGACGTTTCCACAGCCGCCTGTTTTGATCAGTGATCCGGCAGACTGCCGTCCATCGGGCAGAGCGCATGTCAAGCATGTCCTTTTTTGCACAACGGGACTTGCCGGCGGAGGAAGTGCAGCCGCTGATGCAGATCAAGCCGTGTAGGTGAGAAAACTCATGTCGCTCATCGCTCGAACAGGAAGCTCGATCATCTTGTGTCTGATCGGTGGTTGGGGCGTTTCTTTAATGTTCGCCGCTGGATTCCCAGTCGCTGCGAAGGACGACCGGGCTCACTTCGCGATCAACAGATTGATCGCTGCCTATCCCGACGCGTTTACCGGGCATGATGCCGACGCCCTTCGCTGGCATGATGGAACGCTCATGTCCGTGTCCGATGGTATAGCGAATAAGACCTTTTCAGAGCTTTTGCGGCACGCTTCCATTGTGGACCAATTTCGTATTCCGTATCCCCGAGGCGCGGTCGAAAGCCCACCGGCAGTCGATTCTGATCCGGGCCGTTTCCGGCATACCGCGTTCTTCAGCAAGATGTACGGCGACTGCGAGAGAGGTCAGGTGGCTTCGCATCTTACTTCACTGCATTGGCTCCCAAAGACGTGGGGAAAGCCCATTTATATCACCTCCATCAATGGCGTCGATAAACAATTGCGCGCTGTGTCGGAAGAGCTAGACGCATTGCCGGAAAGTATCAAACGCGCCGCTTACCCAATCGCAGGCACTTACAATTGCCGTGCCGTCGCTGATACCGGCCAGCCAAGTTCACACAGCTACGCTATCGCGATTGATGTTAATTTAGCTTTTTCCGACTACTGGTACTGGCATCGGCAAAGCAGCCTTATAGCCTATCGTAACCGTATGCCCGAACAGATTGTTTCGACCTTTGAAAAACACGGCTTCATTTGGGGCGGCAAGTGGTATCACTTTGACACCATGCACTTCGAATACAGGCCAGAGCTGCTGCTGCCTGAACCCTAACCTGATGGGCTGATCTGCAAGTGGAGAGCACGACGCTGAAAAATTGAGTGCAGTCGCTCTTCTTGGCAGCGCGATGTGCACCAAGCCTCAGCATGGCTTAGCAATTGACAGGGAGTTACGTTGCGCTCCTGAGTGAAGCGAATCATTTCAATTCGCAAGGGCAGCGACTCGCCAGGGCTCTCGAGATTTCGGCTGGAACCATGGCCACCATGTTGGTGTGGATGCCGAGCAGTCCAGGCGGCTGCTGCAGTGCCATGGCTCGGAGATCGCGTTGCCCCAGTCGCCGCCCTGCGCCACGTATGCCTTGTAGCCGAGTCGTTGCATTAAGATCGCCGATGCGCGCGCGATGCGAAAGCAATGACAGGATCACGAGAGGGAAGGCATCCATCGGGCTCGCGCCATGCGGCGTGGGATTGGTCAGCGGGTCGATATCTTGATCTGCTCGATGGCCGAGCCCGGCCAACCGTGCGTGACGAGCAGTGGCAACGCGGTTTCATGTCTGGAGCGAACATGAATGAAATGAATGTTGAGCTCATCAAACTCAGTGATGAATTGCGGTAGAGCATTGAGCCGCGCCTCGATCTTGCGCCAGTCGTACTCGGTCCCTCAATGGCGCGCGAGGTTCTGCATCGTCGCCAGACGAACGCCCTGCGATCCATCTGCGACCGTGAAGGTGCTCGGTATCGGCATGGCGATCGCGGTCGCTCCGCTCACGACCACAGTCATCAACGCCGTACCGGCACATCAAACTGGCGTTGCATCAGAGATCATTAACGCCGTGGCCTCAGTCGCGAACCTGCTCGCCGTCGCCCTTTTCGGGGCGGTTGCGCTGGGCATTTACGATCAATCGCTGGAGCGCGGGCTCGCAGGAATGTCCACTTCGGTGCCGAGGACGCGGGACCATGCAAAATAGTCCGGGAGGAGTGGGCTAAGACGTTGTTGCCAGCCGACGATTTTGTCGTGCTCGAGCGCGACGTTAGGAACATGTCCGACGTTTTCATAAGTCTGGGGATCAAGGCGGTCCCGACCATAATGATTTATCGTGACGTGCGTCGAATCTACCTGGGGGAAGGCGCTATAGAGAGTACCGAGGTGAGGCGGATCGTACGTCTTACCTCAGCGATCAAGGACAAGCAGAAAGGAGCCAACCGGACGCGCTATTCGAGCCGCGGCGCGGCAGGCGGCCTTGCCAATGCCGCACATGCGTTGATCCATTGGGGCAGTTCCGACTGTGCTACCGTTCGCGTCGGGCAATTTATCCGGGACGAAACACTCGAATATACGATCTGCCCGGGTAAGACCCGGGTAAAAAAGGGCCGAAATGCCGAAATGCCTATTCTGCGGGCGTAGTTCAGTGGTAGAACATCAGCTTCCCAAGTTGGCTGTTGGCGCGCGCGTGGCTGCGGGCAGTGGTGCCCACCAATGGAGCGGCCCGTTCAACCCGCCCGCGACGATCGCCCGCTACCGTCCGGCATTAATCTTGCGCACCAGGTCGAGCGCGGCAGGTGGCATTGCGTAAAGCCGCTCGATCAGGGTCTGCATCTCCGTCCCGCCGACCGGATCGACTTCCAAGTTCTGTTTGGTGGCGTCATTCAATAAATCGGGATCGCGCATCATGGCGTCGAACGCGCCGCGCAATTCAGCCACGCGCTCGCCCGGCAATCCCGGCGGCGTCAGTAATGGCCACGCAAGTACCGAATCGGCGGAGAGGATTTCGATCGCTTGGCGACTCTCGCCGGTCTTCGCGAGCGCCGTCGCGACCGGCACGTTCGGCAACTCGGCCTTGCCCAGCGTGAATTGCGCCAGCACCTTGATGGTTCCGTCGCGCAGCCATTGCGGCGCGCGCTGGCGGATGCTGCCGATAGCCCAGCCGCAATAGCCTTCGATCTCGCCCTTCTCCAACGCCAGCGTGATCTCGTTGCCGCCGGGGTACCCGGAAACGATCTTGAACTTGGTGTCGGTCAGGTCATTGAGCGCCTGTGGATACGTTTGCGTGCGCGAGCCCGGCCCCGTGGCGCCCACCACAGTCGGACGGCGCCTCACGTCGTCGATCGTGTTCACCGGGACCGTGTGCCATACCGCGCAGAGGAAATCGTCCCGCGAACGTCCGCCGATCCAGCCGAATAGACGAGGGTCATATTTGGCTTGCGCATTGCCGAGCAAAGGCTCCAGCACCGTACCGCCACCGATTATTCCCAGCGTGGTGCCGTCGCGCGGAGCGGTATTGGCGAGGTTCACCGCAGCGGTCAGGCTGCCCGCGCCTGGCATGTTGCGAACGATGACCGAAGGACCGCCAGCAAGATGCTTGCCTAGATAGCGCGCGAACAGGCGCGCGGTGGCATCATAGGTGCCGCCGGCGGAGAACCCGACCACGATGGTGATTTGCTTGCCTTGATAAAAGTCCGCAGCGTGCACGGGGGTATACGCCAGTGGGGCCAGCAAGAACGTGGCAAGGCGCAAGAGCCGCCGCCCACCAGCTTTTTCTCCGCGATTAGTCATCGTCCCGAGCCTTCTTACGCGCGCCGTTCGGCCGCGTTCTCGTGACCGACATGGACGGGCCGTCCGGCATTTCTGCAATCAGCCGGCCGAAACCCTTCACCGGCTGCCGCACGTCCAGGTGACGCTGAATATCCCAGCATTGCGCCGGGATCGCGTGCACGACCGGCACGCCGAGGTCTTGCTCCAGCATTTGGACGATGTCGAGGGTGCGCCAGGCGGGACCCAGCATGTAGATCGCCTGCGCGCCTTTCGCGGCCAGGAACTCGCGCTTGACGAAACGGTAAACCTCAAAGCTCGACAGCTCCTGCACCTTGTCGAAGTCAACATCCATGCCGGCCATGGCGAGACACTCGAGCCCGGCATCAGCGAAATATTTGGCGTAGATGCGGTTGATCTCGCCGCGGAAATAGGTGGCGCCAACGAAGCGGCGCACTTTCAGCGCGCGCAACGCATCGACGTGGCTTGTGCAGGAGGTAAAAACGCGGACCCCGTATTTTTCTTGCCACTGCTGCAGCAGCTTCTGCTCGTTGGCGTAGCCGAGCACCATGAAGGGCGGGGCGCCGGACGGATTGACGACGTCGACGCCGGCGGCCGCCAGCTCGGCGACCTTTTCCTCATAGGCGGGGATCGCCGCCTTAAACTCATCGATGGCGCCGCGGAGGACGTTCAGATGCAGCGGAATGACGCCGATGCCTTGCGGCAGCATGCGGATCAGATCTTCGAACCCGCCGGTGCGCAGCGTCGGCCGCACAACGCCGACCGTGCCGCGCCAACTGGAAAACGCCATCGCATGCTCCCACTGACAAAGGGTCACTGTCGCTACTTCAAACCTGCACACGATCCCGCGCACAGGGCTGCACACATACACTCACTATGTTTGCATGCCGATTAATCCGCGCCAATCCGTGTCGAAGGAGAAGTTTTGCCGGCTGCATAGGACACGCTTCAAGACCGGCGACTTTGTTATCCGCCGCAGCATCCGCTGTGCGCTGATATAGCTCAGATCCCGAGAACTCTTGGTGAGGAGCTTGTCTAGCCGCGGCCTCGGATGGCTCAGGAATTCCTCTAACAGGATAGCCTTCTCGTCATGGTTCGCATTTCTATTATTTGTGCCCGCCTCGATTTCGCTCTCTTCGAGCGATGATCCAGAATAATCGCACAATGTATATTGTCGACCGCAGCTAGCTTAGATCGCGCTAATCATGTTGGCCTGCACCCGGTTCCGAAGACACCAAGTTAGGTGTTTTTATGGGACCGGAGGTGAGTGATGGAGAGGCGAAGATTTACGCGAGAGTTCAAGCTTGAGGCGGTGCGGCTGATCAGGGATCGCGGGGTGTCGTATGCGCA
>DATBHE010000059.1:0-41285 GCA_036557605.1 Pseudolabrys sp. | reverse complement strand
AGGGTGGAAGCTCCGCGCGGTCCGCGCTAGCCTTCGACCATGGGCGCCGTCGACAATACGATCCTACCCACCGCGTCGGACATCGAAGCCGCCGCAGGCCGCCTTGCCGGCGTTGCGGTCCGCACGCCGCTCATCAATGCGGCTGTGCTCGACGAGGCGGTCGGTGCGCGCGTCTTTCTGAAAGCCGAAACGCTGCAGCGCACGGGCTCCTTCAAGTTTCGCGGCGCCTACAACAAAATCTCGTCAATCCCGCCGGCAGCACGCGCCGCCGGAGTCGTGGCCTATTCGAGCGGAAACCATGCACAAGGTGTTGCTGCTGCCGCCCGCATTCTCGGCCTGCGCGCGACAATCGTGATGCCGGCCGATGCGCCGAAGGCCAAGCGTGAGCGCACGCTTGCGCTCGGCGCGGAGGTGGTTCCTTACGATCGCAACACAGAGGACAGGGCCGCCATCGCGAAGAAAATCGTATCGGAACGCGGTGCCACGTTGGTCCCTCCCTACGATGATCCGTTCATCATCGCGGGACAGGGCACGATCGGGGCCGAGATTGTCGAAGATCTTGCCCGGCTTTCGCTCCAGCCTGAAATCGTGGTCGTGGGTGCGTCCGGCGGCGGCCTTGCCGCGGGAATTTCGCTGGGCGTGAAAGCGAAAGTGCCGGCAGCCAAATTCTACGTGGTCGAACCGGAGGGTTTCGACGATACGCTGCGCTCGTTCGCCAGTGGCAGACGCGAGTCAAATGCACGCATGAGCGGGTCGATCTGCGACGCGCTGATGAGCAACACGCCTGGCGAACTGACATTTCCGATTACGCGCGAGTTGATCGGGCAGGGCACGACGGTGACCGACATCGAAGTCGCCAACGCTGTGCGCTTTGCATTTCACGAACTCAAGCTGGTCGTGGAGCCGGGCGGCGCTATCGGGCTTGCCGCGCTGCTCGCGCGCAAGTTCACGGTGAAGGGCAGGGTCGTGGTCGCAATTCTATCGGGCGCGAACGTGGACGCCGACCTTTTTGACCAGTTGATCGCGCAATAACGCCTAAGTGAACATTGCGAGCCGCTCTTCTTCGCTGAGCGCCATGATAGAGGCCAGCGGGTCCATGGGCGCGGCGACCGCAGCCGCACTGTCTCCCGTTGCCGCAACGGGGCCGGCGTGTTCAGCTCTGACTGACGGGCCAGATTGGACAAAGGCAACTTCTGTCACGACTTCTTCGTTTCGAACCAGCGCGATCGCCGGCGACTGTGTTGCCTCCGGTGACGGGATCGGCAACTCCGGTTGATCCGGCGGCGGAACGACAGCCAGATGCGTATGCGTTTCCTCCGCCTCTTCGCTGAGAACAGAATCTCGCATCGCGGCCTGCATTGCAGCGGGAGCCATGATCTCCGCGAGCCTTTGCTCGATCACCGCAAGCAAGTCGGCGAGCTTGGCTGTCCTGATCGCCATGACGCTGGCTTCGATCTCATTTTGTGCCGCGCCGATGTGATCAAGCAATGCGCGCAATTTCTGTTTGATCAGAATCTCAGCGGGGGCTGCGGGATCGGTGGCAAGAGAGGTTTGCAACCTTTCGATCGCGGTCAGCAACGGCCTTGTGTCCGCATTGCGGTTGCGACGCGCATACTCGGCAAGAAACGCACGGCCGCGTGCGCTTGCCGATAGCGCCTCGCAGAAGGCGTGGTAGTCGGCCTCGTCCGGCGCACCCGGTTGCAGCTGTTGCGCCCGCGCGGTGGTCTCGGTCGGCATGTGCATTCCCTGCGCGACTGTTTATCAATCATGCGGCTTGATTCGGCCAGCACCGCCGCGGCCATCGCGCCGCTGCCGCGGTGAATAGTCAAAGGCCCGCAATGTGTTAATGGGATTGGGACAGCGCGATGCGGATCAATGAGACTTCCGGCCTGGTTCTGCGCCTGGCCGTTTTCTACGCCGCCCTGTTCGTCCTCCCTGGCGTCCAGATGCCATTTTTCCCCGTCTGGCTGAAAGCCAACGGCGTCGACGCGGGAATGATTGGAATCGTTTTGGCCGCCCCGATAGCGGCACGACTATTGGCCGTTCCCCTTATCATGCGCGAGGCCGACCGGCGCAATGCGGTCCGAGCCGGCTTGATCGCCTGCGGTTTTGCAGCCACGGCCGGCTACGTCCTGGTTGGCTTGTCTGCGGGCGCGGCCTTCATCTTCGTCGCATATACGCTGACGTCACTTGCAACCACACCGCAAATGCCGCTGGCGGAAACCTATGCCTTGAAGAATCTGACCGTGCGTGGACGTGCATATGGACCCGTGCGGCTTTGGGGATCGTTTGCCTTTATTGGGGGAAATTTTATCGCCGGATTTGCGGCCGACGTCATTCCGGCCCGCGATCTCATTTGGCTCATTGTTGCTGCCAGCGCGGTGATCGCGATTGCGGCCGTGGGATTGCCTCCGATGGCAGCACCAGTCACGGAACAGGACTCACGTCTTTCAACGCGGACGAGCCTTGTCCGTGACCGGCCATTCGTCGCGGTCGTCGTGGCCGCAAGTCTTATTCAGGCAAGCCATGCGATGTACTACGGCTTTTCCGCCGTGCAATGGAGCGCTGCCGGCTTCGATGGAACGCTGATCGCCGCACTCTGGGCTCTGGGCGTTCTCGCCGAGATCGTTCTGTTCGCAATGCAATCGCGATTGCCTCCAATATTCGAGCCGACGGTCCTTCTTGTTGTCGGCGCCGTCGGCGGCGCCCTACGCTGGATGGGAATGACATTCGATCCGCCTGTGTCCGTGCTGGCGGCGTTGCAGCTGCTGCATGCGTTGTCATTCGGCGCAACCCACCTTGGCGCACTGATGTTTCTGGTGCGCCACGCGCCACCCAAACAAGCAGCAACTGCGCAAGGCTATCTGGCCATAGCGGCGGGATTGGCGATGGCAGCCGCGATGGCGCTGTCGGGCTTGCTTTATCGTGACTTCGAAAGCACCGCCTATGCGGCGATGGCGTTACTGGCGCTCGCCGGAGGCGCTGGCGGACTGGTAGCGCACCGGATGCGGGGGGACACGTCGCGCTGAACGCGTCTGACTGCGAGTGCCGGGCCCACAGCTGGCGACAATTCCGTTCAAATCACGGCCCTGCAGAAAGATCATCTTGCGCGACAAGCCACCGTGCCGTGCGATCCAGCGCCGCACCGACGCCGGATAGACATTCCATAGTGCTTGCGTGCCGAGCGGGCTCGTTACCGGACGGCCGTCCCGGTCCGGCATCCAAGCGGCATGAAAGCCGAGACGGGCATTTTGGGTGGCGCAGACGCGTTCGCGGGGGACAAGACCCAGCACCAACGTGCACGCCGAAAGACAATTTCCGTCGATGACGACATTTTCTCCGGACGATCGGACTGCGGCAAAGGCCTGCAGATAGCGGCCAATCTGGCCGCCGCGATCTTCCGAAATACGCATTGTCGCCGATGCCGACGATGCGGTGAGCGCCAACACGGCGGCGCCGAGCAGCAGTCCCCGAATTTGCATTTCCCCGTCCCGTTATTGCCCGGCCGTTCAAGCGGCGGTTGCGGTGTTGATACAATTCTAAGCCAAGCCGGTGGCCGACGGGAAGCATTGGTTTTCAAAATCTACAAATTCAACGACGCAGTTCCGGCACAATTCATGAACGGATTCAGGCGGGTGGCGGGGCTAAAAGTTCCCCCTTGATCATCCCCAAAACGCGAAGGATGGCGGATAGACGAGGCTGTCCTCGTACCGCAGACCGTCTGCTCGGTCTTTGCTGAGCAGGAGTGGACCGTCGAGGTCAACGAAGGTTGCCTTTTGCGCCACCAGAACCGCCGGCGCCATGGCCAAGGACGTCGCTACCATGCAACCAACCATGATCGTGAATCTTTGCTGCTCGGCCTCCGCGGCCATTGCCAGCGCCTCGCTCAATCCTCCGGCCTTATCGAGCTTGATATTGACGGCATCGTATTTACCGCCGAGCGCGGGCAGCGAGGCGCGGTCATGCGCACTCTCATCGGCACAGATGGGGATCGTGCGCCTGAGTCCCGCGAGTGCCCGGTCGTTTCCCGCCGGAAGCGGTTGCTCGATCAGCGCCACACCGGCCTGCGCACAGGCTGCAAGGTTGGCGACGAGGTTATCCTCGGTCCAGCCTTCGTTGGCATCGACAATCAACGTTGCCTTCGGTGCAGCGGCGCGGACCGCGGCGATACGTTCGCTATCCCTCTCGGCGCCGAGCTTGACCTTGAGCAATGCTCGGCTTGCGACCCTTTCCGCCGCCTTTGCCATCTCTTCGGGCGCCGCCAGAGAGATCGTGAAGGCGGTCGTAAGCCTGTTGGGGGCAGATAGGCCGGCGAGGTCGTAAACGTGACGGCCACTGCGCTTTGCCTCGAAGTCCCAGAAGGCGCAATCGAGCGCATTGCGCGCCGCTCCTGGTGGCATCGCCGTTTGCAGTGCACGCCGGTCGAGGCCATTCTCGATTTGCGGACGGATCGCTTCGATTTGCGCAGTGACGCTTTCCACTGTTTCTGCATAGCGAAGATAGGGGACGCATTCCCCGCGACCGCGCGCGTTGCCGTCTGTCAGTTCGGCGACCACGACCACTGCTTCTGTTTTCGTACCACGGCTGATGCCGAATGACCCGGCAATAGGCCAATGCTCGACATTATAAGCAAGGGTCAGAGGCATAGTCGGCGCAAATAAAGCGCCCGAGCGTCAGACCGCAGCTTTTGCCCCGCTCAGGCTGATCACAGGGTACACGGGCTCGCCCCGCGTCAATCAATCAAAGCGGCCCGCCGCGTGTGCAAGCATGGTGTAGACCTTCCCCGTTTCCGAGGTCAGATAGGTTCGGGCAACCACCTGGCCGCGGTCGTCTCGAGACACTTCCTCAAGCAAGCGTTCGAACTCGGAAATGTAGCGGTCTACTGTCTGCTTGAATTCCCGGTCCGCGCGATATTTCTTGCGAATGTCATCGAATGCCTGCTGGCCCTGCAACGTGTAGAGCCGGCGCGTGAAGACATTGCGCTCGCCGCGTTTATAACGATCCCAGAGATCGGCCGCGGCGTCATGATCGATCATCCGCGCGATATCGACCGAAAGTGAATCGAGTGATTCGATGGTATGGCGCGGGGGACGATCCTCGTTTCCCCGAGAGCTTTCCCTTATGACGTCGCGCGAGCCTTCGCGTGCGGGCTCGCGAGGCGGATCGCGCAGAGAATCGCGGATCAGCTCGCTTTCATCGCGCGAAGCACGGTTGAGCAAGTCGGTCAGCCAACCGCGACTAGGCCCGCTCGGAGGCAGGTTGCTGGCCGGAGGCGGCTCAGGCGCCGCGCGACGCGGCGGCGGCGCGAAGGTGGTGTTCTCGCTGCGCTGTTGCGCCGGGGGGCGGGGCGGCGGTTCGCTCCGTGGAATGTCGGCGGTGCGGGGACCGTCATGGCGGCCTCCGACAATGGCGAGGGTAGGCTCTTCTCGGCCGCGGCGCACCGGTTCGACCGCGTCGAGGCTACGCCCGTGCCTTGCGACGATGCGATTGAGCTCGGCGAGAGCCTCGATTTGGTCGACAATGACCCGGCGCATCTGGGCGGCGCTTTCGGCAGTCTCTTGCGGAAGCTCGAAGACACCGCGGCGGAGCTCGTTTCGCGTGGCTTCCAGTTCGCGCTGCATTTCCATAGCCATCTGTTTCATGCCCTGCACGGCTTCGCCGAAGCGCTCATTGGCGCTCTGGAACAGGCTTTGGGTGTCGCCGGTGGTCTGCTCATAGATCGCACGCATAGCCTCGACCGCACGCTGGCGCTCTTCCTCGGCATTCTCGCGGACACGCTCATACTGCTCGCTGATGGCGCGGGTGCCCTCGGCACTTGCCTCCGAAACCAGTCGGGCAACCTCACGGGCCCGCGACGACGCTGCTTCAAGGGACTCGTCGAGCAGGCCGGAGAAGCGGGTCAGACGCTTCTCGAGATCTTCGGTACGGATGTCGAGGGTGGCGACAAGCGAATCAAGCTGCACGCGGCGCTCGTTGACGCTGTCTTCCGTGCGCTGGTTGCTGTGGTCGATGATTTCGACTGCCTTGACCAGGTCGCGGCCGTGAACGTCGAACTGGTGCGCCAATTGGCCCAGGTCGGAGATGACCTGAGCAGTGATGTCGCGGAATGCGGAGATGTTCGTTTCCACCCGTCCGGTGACGTCTCCGGTCGAAGCCGTGATTTCGTTCATGGCGGTAACGAACTCGGACACCCGCAACATGAGCGTATTTTCCAGAGCCCCCATGTTTTCATGCGCGCCGCTGAGGACTTCCTGCAGCATGATGTTGGCTTCGCGGAGTCGCTCGAAGAGAGCAGTTGTGTCCGAACGCAACATCGTGTGCGTTTCGAGCATCTCCCTCACGGCCGTGGTCGTGGTCTGTTGCGATTGCGCGATGGCCTTCTGCGCGGTTTCGTTGAGCTCGTTGATCGTACGCGAGACGACATTGGTCGCCGCTTCGCCCGCGGTATTGATCATGCGGGACATTTCGGTGCTGTTGTCCATCATCGTGCGCGTGAAGGCGAATCCCTTTTCCTCGATAGCCTTCACTGCCTGATCGGTCGCCGTCGTCACGTCGTGTGTGAATTGGGCGCCTTTCTGGGTTATGGCGGCGAGCACGCCGCCGCTCTTTTCCGACAGGACGGTCGTCATTTCATTGGTGCGCCGACTGACGGCGGTCGCAATTTCCTCGGCCTTGCCGACGAAGCTGCGCGCGACTTCCTCGCTGACGCCGAGCAAAGTGCGTTCGGCGTCGCCCGCGCTGGTCCGGATCGCTTCCGTCGTGGTGAGCGCGAGCTGCCCGAGCGAGCGCTCGGCTTCGGCGGAATTGATCTTGATCGCGTCGCTGAGTTGCTCGAGCCGCGCATTGAGCGCATCGGCAGCCGCCTTGCTGCGGGTTTCGATCTGGGCGGTGACCGTTTCCGCCCGACCTACAAGCAACTCCTCGAAGCGTCCGATCCGGCTGTCGAGATTGGTTGCAACTTCGAGTGCTCGCGCGCCCAGCGTCTGATCGATCTCGCCAATCTTGGCGCTGAGCGAATCCGCCACTTCGGTGCCGCGCGTATTGATGGTGCCGGCTACCTCGGCGATCCGTTGATCGAGCGCACCGACGACGTCCTTGCCGCCTTCGGTCAGGGTCTTGGCAAGGTCCGACACGCGCGCGCCCAGAAGCGTTTCGAATTGTGCGAGACGCTGATCGAGCGTCGTGGAAATCTCGCCGGTCCGGCCGGACACACGCTGGTCGAACGTGTCGACATAGCTTTTCAGTGCTTCGGCCACATCTTGCGTCCGTTGGCCAAGCCGTCCCACAAGCTCGCCGCCGTAATTCTTGACCGTGTGATCGAATTCAGTGATGTGGCGAGTGATCAGATTGCCCAGAGTGCTGGCGTCGCGTGAAATCTTCTCGGTGATTTCGGTGCCGCCCTGATTGAATATCGTTTCGAAGGCGTGGAGACGTGCCGCCAGCATCTCCTTGACCGCCTCGCCACGATCGTTGAGGGCCGCAACCAAGGACTCGGCACTCTCGCGGAAACCCTCGGCAACGACATCGCTGCGGCCGGAAATCGTCTCGGTAATGCGCGCGCCCGTCTGCTCGAGTTTCGTAACGACGTCGCCGCCGCGCAGCGAAAGGTCGAGAATAAGGGAGTCGCCGGTCGAACGAAGCGCGTTGTTCACCTCCTCGGCCCGCGAGGCGATCGATTCTGCCAGTCGATTGCTGGTGTCGGTAATGGCCTCGGTCAGCTGCTCGGAGCGAGATGCCATGGACTCGATGGTGATCGACGATTTCTGGGCGAAGCCCTGCGCGACCTGATCGAGTCGGGCCGTCATCATCTGCTGGAGACGTGCGGCAAGCTCGGCAAACTCGTCGTGCACGTGTTCGGTTTTGAAGTTGAGACTGGCGGAAAGGCGGTCGCTCGCCGATGCAATAGCGGTCGTTGTGTGGTCGCTCGTGGTTTCGAGCCGGTCAAGCAGCGTTGAGCCTCGCTCGCTCAGGGCGTCGATCATGGAATCGCCCGCATGCCCGAGCGCAAGAGTAATGTGCTCACCTTTTTCGGTCAGGGAACGGGTAACGCGTTGCGCAACCTCATTGACCTTCTCGGCCACAAGGTCGCCGACAGACGTAACGTCGTGAGCGAGATCGAGATGAACGCTGGCGATGGCGTTGCGGACCTGCTCGGCCTGATTGACGAGCGTCTCACGCTGATTGCTCAGTTCGGTCAGCAGATCGCGGATGCGAACTTCATTGTCGTTATAGGCGCGCTCGAGTGCTGACACTTCATTATGGACAAGCGCTTCAAGCTCTGCGGCGCGGGCGAGCGCGCGCTCGACTCCATCTCCCATGGCCGCCACCTCACGGCGGATAGCCTGCCCGACGGTAACGATTGACTCGCGGGCGGCCGTTTCAGGCTGCGCCAGGCGCATCGCCACCTCTGCCATGGATTCGGCGACCACGCGCATGTCCTGGGCGCGATTGAACATGTGAGCGAGCACGAAAAAGAAGACAATGGGGACGACGATCGCTCCGCCAATCGCGAGCATGGCGGCAAGACCGATCCTCGCCGTCCCGAACACGCTCTGCGTATCGATTGCATAGACCGCTGCAATGCCGAGGATGGCCCAGACAACACCGGCGATACCGGCGGCAATGTAGGGGCCGCGCGAGGGGCGATGCCGCAACGTCTGCAGGATCTGACCGATGCCGGCGCGGTCATCATTGGCGGCGCGTCGCGGCCCGGCATCACCCACCGGCCATCCGCCTTGTGACCCATCCTGAGGAAAAAGATCGCCGGCCTCGGGGGTGGTTGGCGTCTCGGCAAGATTTCCTTCAGCAGGTCCAAACGACGGGCCGGGGTGTGTCTCGACAGGGCGTATATTGAGAGCTTCCTGAATGGCGTTCAGCGCCTCTTCGGTCGCGTCTTTGCTTTTTTGGGGGGTGTTCGCCATTTCGGTCGTCGCCTCGTCTTTACGCCGGACTGTCGCCGCGGCCGAACCGTGAAGAATCAAGGGGTTATGCCGTAACACGGCACTGTGGCGGCCATTTTTGCCGCCCGCGTCCCCGATTTATTGCCCGGCAGCCATCCTATCGCCTTGGCAATACAAAAGAAACCACGCCGGTACGGACTTTTTTATCATCGTTAACCGATTGCTAACCATAGCAAACGCGGTCCGACTCCGAGGCAAAGGCCGCCTCATCATGCGCGGGGAATTGAGGCCATGGTACGGCTATACACAGGGTTACGAACAGGAGTCGCTGCTTTCGGGCTTACGCGGACTTAACCACCGCCGCCTTTCGCTGCCTTGTATTTACCGGGATTTGATCTCGGTCGAGCCAAACTCTTCGCCAATAAAAAAGAGCGATGGGAGGCTCGAGATGCCGCAAGTCGCGGCGCAGATATCCGAACGTGGGCCGGCCGATGTGTTTCAATCGCCGGTGCTCGACCGTGACCAGCTTGCGCGGATGACGTTCGGTGACCGCACCCTCGCATTGGAAGTTTTGCAGCTCTTCAACCGTCAAGCCGAACTGCTCCTCGATCGGATGCGCAGCAGTGAACCGTCCGGCGTTGCAACGCTTGCCCATACCTTGAAAGGATCTGCAGTCGGCATCGGTGCCCCGCGGGTCGCTCGTGCCGCCGCCGACGCGGAAGCAGCCGCGCAGGCGGCGCCCGGCAAGCGCAGTCTGGCGATCGCTCAGCTCGCGCAGGCGGTCGAGGAGGCGCGCGCGGAGATAACGGCACTAATCGACGCTCGATGATTGGGGATGGCATCTCCGCGGGAATGAATATATAGGAAGCGCGCGCCCGTGCCGGCGCGGTCACTCCTGCCACGCTTTCTCATGCCAAAGATCACTTATATCGATTCCGGCGGCACCGCCCGTACGGCCGAGGCCGAGAACGGCTCGACCGTGATGGAAACGGCCATCCGCAACAATATTCCCGGCATCGAGGCCGAGTGCGGCGGTGCATGCGCGTGCGCGACTTGTCATGTTTACGTCGATGAAGCCTGGCGTGAGAAAGTAGGCGGTCCGTCGCCGATGGAAGAAGACATGCTCGACTTCGGCTACGACGTGCGGCCGAATTCGCGTCTTTCCTGCCAGATCAAAGTAAGCGATGAGCTGGACGGACTCGTGGTGAGGACTCCGGACAAGCAGGCCTAGAGCGCGATCAGATCAGGTTGCCACGCTTGTCCGCTCGTCCCCGCGCATAGCCGTTCGAAGAACGGCGTGCTTTCGCACGTCTATGACGGGGACCCAGGGCCACCTGCGCGACGTCTGAATTCTGGACTCTGGATCCCCGCGTTTGCGGGGATGAGCGGGTTGTGGATCGGGATTCAACCTGATCGAATCCTGCGCTAGCCTGGGACAAATTGTTCCGGGTGGGCCTACTGTTCGACAGGAGAAACGGTGGGCGGTGGCTACTTCAATCGAAACGACTTGCTGCATTGCGGGTGGCGGCCCTGCCGGCATGATGCTTGGCTTCCTGCTGGCGCGTGCCGGCATTCAGGTGACGGTGCTTGAAAAACACGCTGATTTCCTGCGGGATTTCCGCGGCGACACGGTGCATCCCTCGACGCTCGAGCTCATTTATGAGCTTGGCTTGATCGACGAATTTCTCAAATTGCCGCATCAAAAAATTACCGCTCTCGTTGGCAAGATCGGTGCCGAAAGCGTTGCACTTGCCGACTTTTCGCATCTGCCGACACACTGCAAGTTCATCGCATTGATGCCGCAATGGGATTTCCTCAATTTTCTTGCCGATCATGGCAGGCGTTACCCTTGCTTCGACTTGCGCATGTGCACTGAGGCAACCGGCCTCATCGAGGAGGACGGCCGCGTCGTCGGCGTGCGAGCAAAATCCCCGCAAGGCGAATTTGAAATCCGCGCCGATCTTGTCGTCGGCTGCGACGGCCGGCATTCAACCCTGCGCGAGCGAGCCGGCCTCGAAGTCGAGGACATCGGCGTGCCGATTGATGTGCTCTGGTTCCGTGTTTCGCGACACCCGGACGATGCGACCGACATGTTCGGTCACATCGAGGCGGGAAAAATGATGGTGATGCTCGACCGCGGCGATTACTGGCAGTGCGCTTTTGTGATTCCTAAAGGCGGCATCGAGCGCGTTAAGGCGAACGGCCTGCAGGCGTTCCGCGACGCAGTCGTCGAGATGACTCCATTTTTCAAGGACCGCATCGGTGAAATCAAAAATTGGGATGACGTCAAACTGCTGACCGTGTCGGTCAACCGGCTGCGCGAATGGCACAAGCCCGGTCTGCTTTGCATCGGCGACGCGGCGCATGCGATGTCGCCGATCGGCGGCGTGGGAATCAATCTCGCGGTACAAGACGCGGTCGGCGCTGCCAATATTCTGGCCCCGTCGCTAAAGGAAGGAGGGGTCACACGTGCCATGCTTGCAGCCGTTCAGCGGCGGCGTGAATTGCCGATGCGCATCATCCAGCGCATTCAGATTGTGGTGCAGAACATGCTGCTGGCCCCGGCGCTGGCGAGCACGGATCGGCCAAAGCCGCCGTTCCTGATGAAATTGGTGACATTATTCCCGGTACTCCGGCGCATCCCCGCCCGAGTGATCGGCATGGGCTTTCGCCCGGAGCACGTCCATTTGCCGGAAGCGCCTTAAGATTTCATGCCCGCGGGTGCGACCTGGGACGACTTAAGCCCCATCTCGTCAAAGGCTTTGCGTACGAGGCCGGACGCCTTGGCCTCCTCGATGAATTCACTGACGTAGGCGAGGGCGGCCGGCCTGCCTTTCGGCACCGCCACAGAAGTCGTGGAATTCATGAAGCCACCGTCAAGGATATGCGAGCCGGGGACTTTCGATTGCAGTCCCGAAAGGGATTCCCGTGAAAAGGCGATCGCATCGAGCTTGCCGCTGCTCAGTGCCGCGACGGCCTCGTCGGCTTTTTCGAAGGCTGTGTGTGTTGCATTGGGCGCGGTCTTGTTCGACGTGCGGAACGTGGCCGTATTGGCGACGCCGCCGATGCGCACGCCGGGCCGGTTGGCATCGCTCACCGCCTCAAGCTTCGCGCCAGAAGCAACAAGGTAAGTGCTTTGCAGGATGTGATAGGCATTGCCGAAATCGACGAATTTTTTGCGCTCTTCGTCGACGGGCAAAAAGGCAACGTCCCATTTGTTGTCGGCAGCCGAGTTCTGGACCTCGCCCGAACCGTTGTGCGCGATCAGCTGGGCTTCGACCCCGAGCTTTTTCGCGAGCGCTTGTCCAAGGATCACGGCAACGCCCCGATAGGCGCCGGTTGCCTCGTCCTTGATCGCAAACTGCGCCGAAGGCGCCGGTGCGATGGCTATGGCGACGCGAAGCTTTCCGGTGGGGGTGAGTTGCTGCGAAACAGCGGCATCGGTCATCGGTGTTGACTCCAGAAACTGGAAAAAGGCGGGGTGCCCCGCATAGCACGGCGGGTCTACGGTTTCATCCCGGCCGGGGCGACCTGAGAGTTCTGCAGGTTCATTGCATCAAGCGCCCTGCGAACCGATCCGTTCGCTTTTGCTTCTTCGATGAATTCGCTGACATATGCGAGGGCATCAGGCTTGCCTTTCGGGACGGCTACAGCGGTTGATGCATTGAAGAATCCACCGTCGAGAATCCGCGAGCCGGGAATTTTTACGACAAGTCCCGACAGCGACTCGCGCGACAATGCGATGCAATCGATTTCGCCCGCTTTCATCGCGGCGATCGCCGCATCCACGCCGGCAACGGTGATGAACGCCGCCTTCGGCGCCGTGCGTTGGGCTGCGCGGAACGTTGCCGTGTTGGCGACGCCGCCTATCCGCACACCTGCGGCGTCTGCATCGCCGACTTTCATGAGCTTCGAGCCGGGCGCCACCAGATAGGTGCTTTGCAGGAGATGATAGGCATTTCCGAAATCGACGAATTTCTTGCGCTCCTCGTCGACCGGCATGAATGTCACGTCCCATTTGCCGCTTGCCGCCGAATTCTGGATCTCCCCGGATGCAAGATGAGGCACGAATTCGACCGGTACCCCGAGCTTTCTGGCCATGGCCGAGCCAAGATCGATGGTTACCCCGCGGAATTTGCCGGTGGCGACATCTTTGACAGCGTAGAGCGCGGAAGGTGCGGGCGCGACAGCGATCGCCACGCGCAGCTTGCCGGTAGGAATGAGCTCTTTGATGAGGTCCGCCTTGGCTGGCATGGCAATTCCAGAGGCAAAAATGGCAGTTGCAACAGCGACGCCCGCGCGACTGGCGATGGTCATCATCGTTCCTTCCAAAAGGACGGAGCGCCCCGGTGGGGCGCTCCGCTATTGCTGCGAATGTCAGGTGGCGTGCATTGCGGCGAGGACTTTGGCCGGCGTGTAGGGAACCGAACGCAGCCGGACGCCGGTCGCATCGAACACCGCGTTCGAGATTGCCGACGGGATGACCGCCGCGCTCGGTTCGCCCGCGCCCCACGGCTTTTCGTTTGGCCGGTCGATCAGTTCGATTACGATATCGGGCACCTGCGGGAACTTGAGGATCGGGTAGCTCGCCCAGTCGAGGCTAGTCACCTGCGAGCGGTCGAATTTCAATTCCTCAATCAAGGTGCGGCTCGTGGTCTGGATCACGTTGCCCTCGATCTGATTCTTCAGGCCGTCGGGGTTGATGATCTGACCGCAGTCGTGCACGAGCGTGAACTTCGGCACGCGGATGACGCCGGTGCGCCGGTCGACTTCGACCTCGGCAACGGCACCGATGTAAGTGCGTACCAACTCATACTTGACGTATGAAACGCCGCGCCCTTTTGCGACCGCGCCGTCTGCGTTCTTCAGCGGGGATGGCCGCTTCTCCCACTTGGCGAGCGCCGCCAGGCGGTCGAGCAGCTCGAGCCCGCGCTTGTCGTCGATATACTTCCGGCGGAACTCGAGCGGATCAGTATTGGCCGCCGCAGCAAGCTCATCCATGAAGCATTCATTGGCGTAGGTGTTCTGCATGCGTCCCGGCGTCCTGATCCAGGACGGACGGAACGGCGTTGTCTCCAGCCGCTTGCATACGGACCTGGTATTGGGAAATTTGTACCCGATCGCCGCATTCTGGAACACGTTGCCCGGTGCAATGTGATCGGCCGCCGGCATGCCGGCCAATGTCGCCGCGACAAGCGGCACCAGGAATCCACCCGGCGTCTGTTGCGGCATGTAGAAGTCTCCTTCCCAGGCCGTGACGTTGCCCTGCGCATCCATGCCGGCCCGCATATCCATCAGGGTTGGCGGGCCTTTCGGATCCCAGCCGTGCTCGTCGGCCCGCGACCATTGCACGCGGATCGGCGTGCCGACAGTTTTAGCCAGCAGCGCGGCGTCAGCGGCGGCATCCTCGTGACCATTTCGGCCATAACAACCGGAGCCTTCGATATAGATGCAGCGCACCTTCTCGACCGGCAGCGCGAACATCTGTGCGAGCTGTTTGCGCAGCGCGTGGGTTGCCTGCGACGCCGACCACGAGGTGAGCACGCCGTCCTTGAACTCGGCGACTGCGCAGGATGGTCCGATCGAGCCGTGCGTATTGATCGGGAAGTCGTAGGTCGCCTTGATGATCTTGACGCCATCTTTCGCCATCGCCTCGGCGGTGTTTCCCGTCTTGCCGTACTCTTCTTCCTTGGCCACTTTGCTCGCGCGCACGTGTTCCCATAGCTTCGCCTGGTCCGGCAGAGTTTCTGATTTTGACCAAGTCGCCTTGAGCGCATTCGCCCCGCGGATCGCGTCCCATTCGGTGATCGCGATGACCCCGAGGAAGTTGCCCTCGCGCACGACCCTGACCACGCCCGGTATTTTTTTGATCGCGGACTCATCGACTTTTTCGAGCTTTGCGCCGATTGCCGGCGGGCGCACCACGCGCCCGTGCAGCATGCCGGGCACGCGGAAATCCTGCATGTAGGTGAAGCGGCCGGTGACCTTGGCGGGAATATCGACCCGAGGGATCGGCTTGCCGACGACCTTGTAGTCCTTCGGTGATTTTTCCTTCACCGGCTGCTTGGGATCGAGCTTGATCGCGAAACTCTTGCCGCCGATCAGTTCGCCGTAGGTCACTTTCTTGCGGCCGCCGGCCATGACAACGCCGTCGGCGACGGTGAGGTTATCCGTGCCGAGCTTCCTGGCGGCTTCCGCCAGCAAGGCCTGGCGCGCGGCGGCTGCGGCCTGCCGCAACTGCATCCCGCCAACCTGAATCGTGACGCTGGCCCATGTCGTGCCCTGGTCGGGTGTGAGCAGTGTGTCGCCGGTGATCAGCTCGATGCGGCTGAGCGGCACGTCGAGCTCTTCCGCCACGATCTGACGCAGTGCAGTCGTGACTCCGGTGCCGAGATCGACTTTGCCGGAATAGACGGTAACCTTGCCGGTCTTGTCGATAGCGAGGAAAGAATCGACTTCGGTGAGGGCGAGCGGCTTGGCCGCCCCCTGTGCATGGGCGCCAGTCAATGAATCGGCAAGCGCGAAGCTGACGATAAGGGCGCCGGAGCCGAGCAGGGCGTCGCGCCGGGAAATTTGAATGTTCATGTCCGCCTCCCTTACACGCGTGCCGACGCGCGCTTGACCGCGCGCACGATGCGAGCATGGGTGCCGCAGCGACAAAGATTGTTGGCAAGCGCATCCTTGATGGCGGCTTCGGTCGGTTTCCTGTTTTTGGCGAGAAACGCCGCCGATTCCATGATCATTCCGTTGATGCAATAGCCGCACTGCGCGGCCTGCTCGTCGATGAAAGCCTTCTGCACGGGATGCGGCTTTTCCGGCGAGCCAAGACCTTCCAGCGTGACAATCTTCTTGCTCACGTCGACGGTCGAAAGTGGCGTCACGCATGAGCGCACGGCGGCGCCATCAATATGCACGGTGCAGGCACCGCATTGGCCGAGCCCGCAGCCGAAGCGTGGGCCGTGCAGGCCGAGGTCGTCGCGTAATACATAAAGCAGCGGCATCTGCGGGTCGTCGTAAGTAACGGCCACACGTTTGCCATTCACGGTAAGTGGTTTTTTAGCCATGGATGTCTCCCCCTCCGCTCGCGGCGGACTCTTGGGCGCGGACTTACGGTCAGCGCCTCAACGAACTCACACCGGCCAGTCGGGCCGTAGTCCAGAATTTACCTGTAAGAGTTCAAGTCTAGGCCAAATCCAGGGAGGGCCCAAGGCGGTCTTTTATTGCGGGGAGGCCACAATACTGCGAGAGCGAAGCCGTTCGCGCGCTTCATACAGGTGCAGCGCAGCAAGCGCCGTCACATTGACCGCAAGCCAGATCAGGCGTGCGCCATAACGGTCATGCGGGTTCGACAGCGTGCCGCAAATGAAAGCATTCGCCAGCAGTGCAAGCAGGCAGAATGCGGCGAGCTCGCCGATATCGTTCATATCTTTTCGCCTGAGCATGAAGCCGCCGATCAGCGGCAGCAGTAGCAGGCACGCAAGCGCCACGGGATATTGCAGGCGATTGATCATCGTGAAATCGATTTCGCCGCGTTGCTGACGTGCCGCGCGCATCTGCGGAACGAGCTGCGGCATATAACGCCCGATGATTCCGTAAGTGTGCCAGATGGAATTGACGACACCTTCGCCCGTGCGCGCGTCGATTAACTGGCGCGCCGTTGCAATGGCGGCCGTTTTGAGCTGAAGCAACGGATATGCGGCGATGCTGGCGAGCGCGATGCGCTCCATTTCCGGATCGAGTCCGGCGAAGCGGCCGAGCTTGTCGAACAGCGGGCTGCCCCAGAACCATTCGTCTGCGTCGCGCGGCAACTCGTCTTTGTAAGCGCAAAGTACCAGAGTTGCCGTCGGGCAATGCTCGTCGAGATATTTTTTGACGATGCCGTCCTGCAGCATCCGCCCGAAGGAGAGAGCAAAGCCGCCCGGCGTCCAGGTCAAACGCTTGGTGATGACGGCGTTGGTCGCAAAGACCAGCGCTGCGCCAAACGCAATCGCAAGCGCGCCTTGGCCGACCCGCCGCAACGGCAGCCGGTGCGGGTCCAGGAGAGAGAACACCCCACTCGCAACCAACAGGGCGAACAGCACTGCGAATGTCGCACTATGCGTCGCCACCGAGACGGCGATCAAAATTCCCAAGCCGATGCGCTCGCCACGGCGCAAGCGGTCTGCACGGAGCAAAAGGAGATAAAGCGCGAGAACGCCAAGGCCGGCGAAAATGTCGGTGAGCAAAATCGAGGTCAGCCAAGGCAAAGTGGAGAAAACCGAAAGTGCGGCAACAATACCTGCAAGGATGCCCGGCCGTGCAAATCCGTGCGCGCGCAGAACGAGGGCGATCACCCACACTGCGAGCGCGCTTTGTCCCAGCACCACAGGCCAGAACGACAATGGAGCGCCGATGTTCAGCATCAACCCGTAGGCGACGGCGCGGCTCGGCACCAGATACGGCTCGAACCAGCGTGCGAGATAGCCGCCGGTATCGTATTGCAACAATGGAAAGCGGTTCCAGATTGCCGGTGCGCTCAGCAATGCCATCGACAGCAAAATGGCAAACGCCCACCGGGCGCGGTCGCGCATTGGCATTCAGCAGATCCTCCCAGCGCCGTCTTCTTGTTGGCACTCTGATACCGCCTTGACGGTTCGGTGGCTAGGGCCTGATCCTGCACTCGTTAACGTAGCGCCAATCCCCGGAAAGCCGGCACATGTTCGTCAGTTTCTTTCAGGAGCTAAAAGAGGCCGGTGTACCGGTGACGTTGCGCGAGTATCTGACGTTGCTCGAGGCCATGGACGCGGACCTGGCATCGCGCCGCGTCGAAGACTTCTATTATTTGTCGCGTGCCGTGCTGGTGAAGGACGAGCGCAATCTCGACAAATTCGATCGCGTTTTTGGTCATGTGTTCAAGGGTTTGGAAACGGTCGATGGCGTGATCGAGGCCGACATTCCCGCTGAGTGGCTCAAAAAGCTCGCGGAGAAATATCTGACGGAGGACGAGAAAAAGCAGATCGAGGCGATGGGCGGCCTCGAAAAGTTGCTGGAGACGCTTCGCAAGCGTCTCCAGGAGCAGAAGAAGCGGCATCAGGGTGGTTCGAAGTGGATAGGGACTGCCGGCACGTCACCCTTCGGTGCCTATGGCTACAACCCTGAGGGCGTGCGTATCGGCCAGGACGAGAACCGCAACTTCCGCGCGGTAAAAGTCTGGGACAGGAGGGAATTCAAGGACCTCGACGACGAGGTCGAGATCGGCACGCGTAACATCAAACTGGCGCTGCGACGCCTGCGAAAATTTGCACGCACCGGCGCGCCCGAAGAGCTCGACCTCGACGGCACCATCAGGGGCACCGCTCACAAAGGTTATCTCGATATCCTGATGCGGCCTGAACGGCACAACGCGGTCAAGGTTCTTTTGTTCTTCGACATCGGCGGCTCAATGGACTGGCATATCAAGGCGACCGAAGAACTGTTTTCCGCGGCGCGCAGCGAGTTCAAGCATCTGGAGTATTTCTACTATCATAATTGCCTGTACGAACGCGTATGGAAGGAAAATCGCCGCCGTTTCCAGGAAACAACGCCGACCTGGGACGTGCTGCACACTTACCCGCACGACTACAAGGTGATCTTCGTCGGCGATGCGTCGATGTCGCCTTATGAAATCGTCGCGCCCGGCGGGTCGGTCGAACATTACAACGACGAGCCGGGTGCGCTCTGGCTTGAGCGGGTGGCGCGCACGTACCCTGCCTGCGTCTGGCTCAATCCGGTCCCGGAAAGGGAATGGGACTTTACCCAATCCATCAGCATGGTCCGCCAGCTCATGGGCGGACGAATGTTTCCGTTGACGCTCGAGGGGCTCGATCGCGCGATGCGCGAGCTGGTGCGCTAGAGTCGCAACGGCAATGGCGCGCCCGCACTTGGGTTCGCACTTGGGCCCGCACTTGGACGCGCCGGCGCTTCCACTTTTAGCTTATTCGCAAATCAGGCGGCGTTGGCTGCCCGCAGGCGCGCGGGATCGTCGGGGCCAGCGTGCTCGCGTTGCAGGGCCACCGCTTCGCGCATCAACCGTGCAAAATCCTTGCGGGCAGTTTCCAGCGCGCCCTCCACGACCGAGCATTGCATTTGTTCGCGCCGGAGTGACGTCGTCAGTTCTTCAATTCTCTGGTCGGTCGCCTGCTTTTCGGCGGCGCGGGCGGTTTCCAATGCTGCAATCTGTTCGTTGAGAGCGGCAATCGTATCCTCGGCGCGCGTGAGAGCCGCCTCCTTGGCGGTAAAGGCACGGGCCAGCGCGGCGCTACGTTCCATAAGGGTCGCGCGTGCTTGATCCACTTCCCTGAATTCGGATTCGCGCTGAATGCGTTCGGCCTCGAGATCGGCTACGCGCGTCTGCAGGGCGTCGCGTTCGAGCGCAAGTTCGCCCGCGCGCCGGTCATAGGTTCGGATCTCATCGGCGCGCGCCAGCATATGCTCGCGTGCTTCGCCGAGCAGCTTCTCGCTGGCGGTAGCGCGTGCCTGCAGGGCATCGAAGCGCATGCGTTGGGTGGTGAGTTCGTGCTCGCGGCGCTCGTTGGCCTCGTCGAGGGCGGCCACGAGCCGCGCCCGCTCGGAGTTCAACTCGGCGACATTGCCTTCCACGTGCCGCAACCGGCCTTGCGCCGCCGTCAGGCTGGCCTCGCTTTCGGCAAGCTTGCGGGAGAGGCGGGCGGATTCTGCGCTCATCTTATCAAGTGAAATCTGCTGGGCGCGCTTTTCGTCTTCGAGCATCAGTAACCGTTGACGCGCTCCGTTCAATTCAGATTCCAGGGTCATGACCCGCTTGTCGGCGGTTGAAAGCCGTTCGTCGAGCCTGCGGTTTTCCTCGCGCAGCGCCTTGCCTTCGCCGGTCTCCTGAGCAAGCCGCGCCTCAAGGTCGACGATCTGGGCGCGCCTCGCGGCAATATCGACGGCAATTTCCGCTTTGGTCGCCTCGAGCGTACGCAAAAGGTTCTGCGTGGTCGTAAGCTCTTGCCGCAGGGCCTGACATTCTTTTTCCGAAAGATTGGCCTTCTTCTCGAGCTCGGCAACCTCGTTGCGCAACTTGCCATAAGCCGTGCGCGTGTTGTTGAGCACGGTCTGAAGACTGATCTTTTCGGATTTCTCGGCTTCGAATGCGCGCAGCGCCTTGCTCACCGGGTCGACGAGCTTGCCCACGGCATTCTTGATTGTGTCGAGTTCGCCGATCTTGGCGTTGGCATCGAGCAGCAAATTGCGCAGCGACTCGTTTTCGCCGCCAAGCTGGGCACCAAGCGCGGTGAACAGCTCTTCGTCCAACTCGAGCGGATTGTCGGTTTGAGGAGTGGCACTCGGCATTGGCTCGGCCGGTTTGTCGTAGAGTCCGGCCTTGCGGGCGAAAAAGCCCCCGAATTTGCTCATTGAGGTGATCCCCTGAACGCCGATTCGCCCGGCCGAAGCGACGCCGAATCACGCTGTTAACCGATCCTAACGGAATCTGAATCCCTGTGGGTAAATGAAAGGTTAACGCAGGAATGTTGCGATTTTTCAGCCGGTTGTGGGCAAGTAGATTCTGGAATTGCAATGCGTTTTAGCGGCCAAAACCGGAGCTGTCAGAGTCCGATTTCGGTGCGCGTCTTGGCGGGCAAACCGGCCAAGGAAACGGGGGAGCGGCACTACATCCGCCGGGCGATAAACAGCCCTTCGCTCAGGCGGAACGTCAGGTCAGGGCCCGCGCCCTGGGGCTCCAGTGTCGCCTTCACCGCCGGGGTTGCCTCCGCGAGCATTGCGCGCAGCAAGGCCTGCATTGTCGCGTCATGGCGGCTTGCCCAGCTCTTGAATTCCATTTTCTTGTAAAGCTGCTCTTCGTTTTCGATTTGCAGGTGAGCCTTCTTCATGGCTTCGCGCCATTCCTGCATCGTCCATGCACGCAGGTGGCTCGGATCGCGAAAGCGTTCAAACGCATTGACGTAGTCACCCACGCTGCCTTCGGGCACGACGTTGTCGACAAGGGCAAACCGGCCATTCGGCTTGAGCACGCGATAAACTTCACCGAGGAAATCCGCAATTGAATCGAAATGATGCGGCGCGATGCGGCAAGTGACCAGATCGAAGCTGCCATCTTCAAAAGGCATTGCTTCAGCCTTTGCATAGGCGGTGCGCACGTTCGACAGGCCGCGTTTCTGCGCCTCGGCCTTCACGAGATCGAGCATTTCCTGCGTGATGTCGGTGGCCCAGACGCGCGCAACGTGAGGCGCAAAGGCATAAGCGACATGCCCGCCGCCGGTCGCCACGTCGAGCACATTCCAGCTCTTTTGCGGGGAGGTGAGGGTGACCAGCCGCTCGAGGCTTTTGCCGAGCGCATGCGGTACGCTGGTCAGATAGCTGGCGGCGGTTTTTCCGAACTGCTCCTGAACGAGGCTTTTGTTCATGACTTTCCCGATCATGCGTCTGGCGAGCAGCATACATAGCCCGTCGGGCGTGCGCGCGATACGCCGTCACACATGAATATTTCGGAATGACAGGTCAGCGCGGGTCGCTGTCGCCACCGCTCAGATCATCGTAGCCGTGGCGATTGCTGTAAAAGACCAGCGCCATGAG
Organism: Pseudolabrys sp.; assembly: GCA_036557605.1. Taxonomy (GTDB): domain Bacteria; phylum Pseudomonadota; class Alphaproteobacteria; order Rhizobiales; family Xanthobacteraceae; genus Pseudolabrys. Next base: position 19,812 of record DATBHE010000059.1, on the reverse strand, counting down.
GCCGCCTCCGACCAGAATCGACACCAGAACTCCGCCGATGATGGCGACATAGCCATAAGCCGGAATTGCATCGCCACCCAGGCGTTCCCACGCAACGACCGCGAACCAGACCGAGAAAGCCAGCAGCGCAAGAAGAGGCACCGCGACGTACAAAATACGCATGATCGTCATATAGGCTTGGCGCCCAGTTTTGTCAGGCACGCACCGATGCAAAATAAAAACGCAGGACGTACATCCTGCGCCAAAAGTCACGCGACAGAAACGTCTCAGGCCTTGCCGCTGGCCTCGAGAGGCGGTGCCTCAACTCCTTTGAGGCGCTTGCTTTTTTGAGGCGCCTCATCATTCGCGGCCTCGGCGGGCGGAACCGGTGCGTCGTCGAGCGGCGCGCCACGCCGCAGGGTCGAGCGCAATGCAGCGACTTCGCTTTGCAGGCGGGAATTATCCTTGCGCGCTGCCTCGAGCGCACCCTCGACAACCGCCCGCTCCATCCGTTCGCGCTGGAGCGCTGAATTCAGATCTTCGATGCGCTTCTCGATGTTGGTGCGGCTGACCTGGATGTCGGCTTCCAGGTGCCCGTTACGCTCGGTGAGAGCCGCGATCTTTTCTTCCGCGCGCGCCAAGGCAGTCTCCCGCACTTTCAACGTCTTGGTCAGTGCGTTGTTGCGCTCGGTCAGCGCCGTGCGCGCCAGCTCATGATCCTTGATCTGACGCTCACGCGCCTCGTGTTGGGCTTCAATCTGTGCAAGACGCTTCTCTGCATTGTTGCGGGCGATCGTTGCTTCGACCGATTTACGATCGAAAGCGCGCACCTCCTCGGTGCGGACGATGAGATTTTGCCGCGCCTCCGACAACAGCCGCTCCGACGTGGCAGCTCGCGACTGCAGGGCATCCAGACGCATGTTGAGACTGTTGCGCTCGGCCAGATGCTGCTCTTTCGCTTCATCGAGCGCGGCGCCAAGTCGTCCGCGTTCCGCGTAAGCTTCGGCAAAGCTTGCCTCGACCTTGCCAAGCTGGGCGCGGGTCGCGGTGAGCGTATTGTCGCTCTCGGTGAGCCGGCGGGTCAGGCGCGCTGTCTCGTTCAAGGCCTGATCGACTGCGATCTGCAGAGAGCGTTTCTCGTCCTCCAGGAGGGTCAATTTCTCCCGTGCGGCAGCCAATTCGCCCTCCAGCTGCACGATGCGCTTTTCTGCAGCATCAAAGTGGTCTTGCAGTGAGCGCCGTGCCTCGCCAAGGGCCCGCCGCTGCGTGGTTTCGTGCGCAAGCTGTCGGTCGAGCTCGGCGGCATGCGCGCGCAACGCATTGATTTCGTCGGTCAATTCGAGGCGCGTACTTTCAAGACCACGGCTGGTCTCGCGCGAAAGCTCGACATCTTCGCGCAACTTCTCGACTTCAGCCTCCAGAGCCGTTGCCTTGTGTTCGACCTGATAGAACTCGGTGCGTAGCGTCTCGTATGCCGTACGGGCTTCGGCCAGCATGCCGGACAGGCTGAGAGTCTGGGATTTCTCCTGTTCGAGTGCACGCAGCGTGCTGTTGAATGGCGCGACAAGCTTATCGAAAGCTTCCTTGAGGTGGTCGAGTTCGCTGATCTTCCGCCCGGTGTCGCTCAGAAGATTGCGCAGAACCTCGTTTTCCTCGCCCATTCGCGAGCCGACGTCGGAGAGGTTTTCGATGGAGATAGGCTCGCCGCCGTTACCGTTGCCGCCGGCTAGCTTGTCGGTCCCCGCCAGGCCTTTCCGGCCAAAAAGGTCCGACAACTTCGCCATAACGACGCCTCCCCAACCCCGAAAACGCCTGCGAACAGCCCCAAAACGCGCAGTAGTGGTATGACGATATTATATACCTTCGACCTTGGAAACACTCGCCCGAATGGCCTGTGGGTTTCCCGGGATAGCGCTTTAGGAACAACTGGTGGCGTGGACGGCACACGCGAATAGCGACGGCGAGGGAGAATAGATGACCGACAGCGATGCGGATACGGACAAGCCCGTTTCGTACAGCTACCGGCCGTCTTTGGCGGGGGCGCCTCGCGAATTCAAGTTAACCGGCCGTGGCGTGGAGTGGCGTGCGGGGACTCGAGAGGGCAACATTCCTTTTGATCGTCTTCGGCGCCTGCGCATGTCTTATCGGCCGACCAGCATGCAATCGCACCGTTTTGTCACCGAATTGTGGGCGAAAGACTTTCCGAAACTGCAGATCGTCTCCACTTCGTGGAAAAGCATGTTCGAGCAGGAGCGGCTCGATCGGGCCTATTCCGAATTCGTCAGAGAATTGCATCGGCGTATTTCGGCGGTGAACGGTTCGGTGCAATTTGAACGGGGAAGCAGTCCGTTGATCTATTGGCCGGGCATCATTGTTTTTGTCGCAGCCGCAATCGGGCTTGCCGCGCTTATTGTCCGCGCGCTCCAGGCAGGCGCGACGACAAGCGCAGCGATCGTTGGCGCGTTTCTTGTGCTTTATCTCTGGCAGGCGGGAAATTTCTTTCGAAGGAATCGCCCAGGAACCTACCGGCCGGATGCTATACCGGCTGACACAATGCCGCGCGCATAGCCCGTAAGGTGGTTGCCAGGCTTTTCCGTCAGTTGCGTACCACCAGCACCGAGCATTTGGCGTAGCGCACGACGTGACCGGCATTCGAGCCCAGAAAATATGTGCGCATCGCAGGCCGGTGCGAACTCATGACGATAAGGTCGGCGTTGAACGCCTTCGCTTCCTCAAGCACTTCATGATAGATGCCACCCTGCCGCACGGTCGACGAAACACGCGCAGACTCAAGCCCGCATTCGCGCGCTATGATGGCTAGAGCCTCTTCCGCCGATTTTCGTTGCTGAACGTCGAAATCGGGGGGGACATATTCCGTCAGCATTACCGGAGTCATTGCGAGCACGTTGACCAGGCGCACCGATCCGCCCGAATTCCGCGCCATCTCTAACGCCGTGTCGATGGCCGGTTTTGCCAGATCCGTATCCGCAAGATCGATCGGCACCAGGATCTTGTTGTACATGACAGCGCTCCCCGTTGCTGCTGCTGTACGCAATCATGGCATGTTTTCGAGCCCGGGTTGAGTGCGCTCTGGTGCCTCAATTGGCGGCAGCCAGCGACTTTGGAGTGACAAAACGTTCCAAACGCCCGGATTGCGGGTGCAGCTTTTTCCAGTCGTCGAACGCAAAATCGATGATCACCAGCCCGCACGTCGGCAGTTTCTCGCGCAGTCTCTCCCTGGCTTGAATGTCTCCTGAGGCGATGAGCATCAAGGCGACTGCGTGGAGGCCCGGATTATGTCCCAATACGAGGAGATTATGGACGGCGGCCGGGGACTCTTTGATCGTTTCAAAGATGTCGTGCGGTGTCGCATTATAAAGCTCCTCCACCGACGTTGCCGCCGGGGCTCGCCGTAGGGGAGGGGCGGCGAATTTCCAGGTCTCCAGCGTGCGGGCCGATGGCGAGGCGATCACGCGGTCAGGAATCAGGGCGTGGGAGCCCATATAGGCGCCGACTTTTGCCGCGTCTTTTTGTCCGCTTTCCATCAATCTGCGCGCGCGATCTTGCATGCCCGGCTCCGAGCGTTCCGCCTTGGCGTGACGAAATAACAGGAGCCGACGCATGGTCATGCTATGGATTTCGTTTGACGACACAGTCAGTCTAGCATGTGTTCGCCATGCGCCACCCGCGCTTGTGATTTATCGTTGAATCTGGGAAAGACAGCGGAATCATGGAAGCCGGCTGGTACGAGGCAACAAGCGTTCCGCGGCCAGAGCGTCCGCGGCTCAACTTCGATCTCGACGTCGATGTTTGCGTGATCGGGGCTGGTCTTGCGGGCCTCACCGTCGCGCGCGAAGTGGCGCAGCGCGGCTGGTCGGTCGCCGTGCTGGAAGCAGGCCATGTGGCGTGGGCCGCTTCAGGCCGAAATCTCGGATTTGTCCTGCCGGGCTTTTTCGAGGATATCGACAATATCGTCGAACGCATCGGGCTCGATCACGCAAAACAACTCTGGTCCCTTTCCGAACAAGGGGTCGATTATGTGCGGCAGACGATCCTCGACACGAGTATGCCCGGTGTCGATCTGATCAACGGGTGGCTGCACGTATCGAAGACCGATAATTCGGACGCTTTACGCGCCGAAGTGGAGCGCATGCGCTGGATCGGCGCCGATGTCGAATTCTGGCCGGCTCAACGCGTGCGGGAGCAACTGCGCAGTCCGCGCTATTTCGGTGCGGTTCATTACCGGCAGGGCTTTCATATCGACCCGCACAATTACGCGCTCGGGCTTGCCGCCCTCGCTGAAAAGGCCGGTGCGCGCATTTTCGAGGCGACCCCGGCGGTGTCAATCGATCCCGCCGGCGTGCGCAAGCGCATTGTCGCGCCAGATGCACGTGTGCGCGCGCCGCATGTTGTGCTCGCCGGCAATGTCCATCTCGGTTCCTTGATGCCGCAGCTTGCCGCGACACTGTTGCCGATCACCACGTTCGTCATGGTGACTGAGCCGATTGGCGAGATCCTGCATGAGGTCGTGCGCTATCGCGGCGCCGTCAGCGACACCAACCGTGCCGACAACCATTATCGTATTGTGGGCGGCGATCGCCTGCAGTGGTCAGGCCGCATGCGCGCCTGGGAGGCTAACCCGCGCTTTGCGGGCAAAGCGCTTGCGAATGACGTCCGAAGGGTCTTCCCGGATCTCGGAAAAGTCCAGGCCGCGCATGTATGGAACGGCACGCTTGGCCGTACGGTTCATTGCATGCCGCAAATCGGTGAAATCGAGCGCGGCGTCTGGCTGGCAAGCGGTTTTGGCGGCCATGGACTCAATACGAGCGCGATGGCTGGACAACTCATTGCGCGCGGACTCATCGACAACGACCAGACCTGGCGCCTTTTCGCTCCTTATGAACTGGTCTGGGCGGGCGGTTTGCTCGGGCGCATCGTGGCGCAAGGAGTGTATTGGGGGACGAGGCCGGTCGACCGTCTCGGAGAAGAAATTTCCCTTTATCGTGCGCGTGCACGGGCCCGCCGTGCGGCACGTGCGCCCCGCAACGACACCGTCGCCGCTCCTTAGAGTCCCAAAAGAGTCCCAAAGTCGATGCGTCACTTCCTCCAGGCCGGCTTCCGCACAGCAATTGTCGGCCTTCTGGTGTCCGGTTGCACTATCTCAGGCGGCTTGCAATCCGCGCGCCCCGGTGCCGATCAAAAGCCGGGCGTCATTCTGATTTCCGATTTCAACTTCGCGCCCGACGTGGTCGCCATTGATCGCGCCTATACGGCGCGCCTCGAACGAAAAATCGGATCATTTCCGGCACATCAACGAAGCGAGCGTACCGCCGAGCGGGTAAACGACGAAATCGTCGCGACCATCATTGCCGCCCTGCGCCAGGCGGGTCTGGAAGCACAGACCGGAGGACCCGAAACGCTCACGCTCGACCAAAGCGCCTTCGTTTTGTCAGGGGCTTTGCGGCCGAGCGAGCCCGTTACCGCAAAAAACAAAAACAATTTCGGTTTCGGCTCCGGAAGAGGACACGTGGTTGCCGAGATGAACGGTTTCCTGTTTTCCGCGGGCGGAAAGCGCCAGATATTGAACTTCAATATCGAATCGTCCGCAGCCAAATCGGAGGCGGTGTTGAGTCCCAAAGCGGCCGCTGCGCGCAATGCCGCGCTCGCTGAAATCGTTGCGGCCGGGGGGAGACCGAATGAGCGACTGTCAGCCGATGTTGAGGTGCCGGCGCGGCGTCTCGGGCGCGCCATCGCCGACCGCGTCATCGCTTTTGCCAAAGAAGAGGGCTGGCTGACGCCGCCGGCCGCGCCTGAACCGAAGACAGCCGACCCGCCGCCTAATGGCAATCAGGACATTCAGTCCGAGACGGCGCCGGAGGTGAGTGCCGAACGGCCGGCGACCTGACGCTAGCGTCCTTCCCGGCGTGCCATGAAGGCGAGGCGCTCGAAAAGATGCACGTCCTGCTCGTTCTTGATCAGAGCGCCGTGCAGTGGCGGAATTAGTTTTTTCGGATCGCGCTCGCGCAGAGTTTCCGGGCCGATGTCTTCGACCATCAACAGCTTGAGCCAGTCCAGAAGCTCCGACGTCGACGGCTTCTTCTTCATGCCTGGGACTTCGCGGATCTCGTAGAACAGTTTCAATGCCTCTGCGACGAGCCTCTGCTTGATAGCCGGAAAATGCACTTCGATGATTGCGCGCATCGTGTCGGCATCGGGAAACCGGATATAGTGAAAGAAGCATCGCCGCAGAAAGGCGTCGGGCAGTTCCTTTTCATTGTTCGAGGTGATGACCACGATCGGCCGGCGGCGTGCCTTCACGGTCTCGCCGGTCTCGTAGACGAAGAATTCCATGCGGTCGAGTTCCTGCAGCAGATCGTTGGGAAACTCGATGTCGGCCTTGTCGATTTCGTCGATCAAAAGGACAGGGCGCTCGTCGGCAACAAAGGCATCCCAGAGTTTGCCGCGACGGATGTAGTTGCGGATGTCCTTGACACGCTCATCGCCGAGCTGGCTGTCGCGCAAGCGCGACACGGCGTCATACTCATAGAGCCCTTGCAGTGCTTTGGTCGCGGATTTGATGTGCCATTCGATCAGCGGCGCACCGATGGCCTTGGCGATTTCGAGAGCAAGGACCGTCTTGCCGGTGCCCGGTTCGCCCTTGACCAGCAAGGGCCGTTCGAGCGTGATCGCCGCATTGACCGCGATCTTGAGGTCGTCGGTTGCCACATAGGCCTTGGTACCTTCGAAACGCATAAAAATGCTTCCTCTGCCGTTTGCCTATCATTCATATATGGAGGCGGCAGTACGACAAAGAGCTTTGGCAAAAGTGGCCTAGCTGCGTACGGATCGTTCGATGAAGTCTTCCAGTGCCGTCACCGGTGCGCGGTCGCGATAGACCTTGTCGCGGTTTGCGGCCATTCGCGCCGAAATCGTCTGCCGGTATTGCCCGTCTTGGCCAAGACGGGTCGCGATCGCCACATAGTCTTCCATCGTCGCGGCAATCATCTCGGGGACGTCCAGCATGCGCAGGATTGCAGCGCAATGGCGCCCGCGCATTGTCGCTCCCTCGAATGTGACGATCGGCAATGCCTGTGCCAGGCATTCCAGTGCCGAATTGCATCCCGACCACCCGATGCTGTCGAGGAACACATCACAGAGTCCGGCGGCCGCCACAAATTTGCTTTGACTCATGCGATTGAGGAAAATGCAATGATCGTCGGCGCGCATGCCGGCGGCGGCAAAAGCGCGCTTCAACCGTTCGCGAAGGATCTCCGTGACTCTCGGCGCACCGAAGTGGCGCAGGAAGACGAACTGGCAGTCACGGACCTCGCGCGCGATCCGCACGAATGCATCGTCGTATTGCGGCAGATACTTGAAGAGAGACTGGCCGCTCCAGAACACGGTCGCATTTAAACGGAGACCGAGCTCCTCGCGCGTAACCTGGACGGGTTCCGCATCGACAGGCTCGTAATAGATCGACAGGTGCGGCAGCCGCACAAGCTTTTCGGTGTAGAAAGCGTCCGCGTCCGGCGGCTCCATAAGGTCGCTCGACAGGAAATAGTCCATCGTCGGCAGGCCGCTGGTTTCCGGATGGCCCCAGGAATTGCACTGCACGCGGGCAAGCCGCTGCGCTGCCAGCTGAATCGACCAGATGTCCATAAGCAATCCTGGATAGATCAGAATGTGCGGAGCGTCGGCGAGAATTTCGCGCCGCCAGCCGTTCGTATCGAGCGTGCGGTGGACAAAACGGTCACAGAGACGAGAGGCGGCTTCGGTCTGCTCGTCCCGGATGGCGCCAAGGTGATAGCCGGTGACGTGAAAACGCTTCCTGTCGAGCTGGCCGGCCCATCCCTTGATCGGAATTTTCCAGTTGGAATGGCGGTAGAAGCAACTGCTGACGATGCCGACACGAATCACTTCGCCCGGTGCCGGCGGCGGAGGAAGCGGTGGCGGTGAAAAGCTTTGTGCGACGATCCTGCTGATGATGTCGCCATAAATCTGCTGCAGCGCACGATCGTTTCCGCCCTGGTAGGCGAGCAGGAACGGATGGCGGGCTCCGATCGCTTTGATCAGGTCGCCCTTGAGCGCTCCGCGTTCGACATCCTCGCCAAGCGCGCGCAGCTTCTGTTCATAGGCCGCGCGAGACTGTGCGATTTCGGGCTCATTTTTATAGATGACCGGCAATTCGGCGAAGCACGATGCCAGACGCGCTTCCGCATGCCCGGGCTCGATCGCGAGGGCCTGCGTGAGATCGGCGGCAGCCTCGTCATAGCGGCTGATCTCGAGCAGCAGGCGACCGCGCTGGTACCAGGCTTCGGCATCGCGCGAGTTGATCTTCAGGGCTGCGGTGAAGTTGTCGATCGCATCGTCCGCACGGTCGAGGCCCAGCAGCACGCGGCCACGATTGTTGCGGGCCTCGGTGAAACCGGGATCGAGCGCAAGCGCGCGCTCGTAGTCAACAAGCGCTTCCGGCAGGCGATTGAGCCCTTCCATGACGGCGCCGCGGTTGTTCAGCGCCTTGACGTAGTTCGGGCACAACGCGAGGGCTCGGTCGAGACTCTTCAAAGCCTCGTCATAACGGCCCAGTACACGCAGCGATGAGCCGAGATTGTAGTGGGCGTCGGCATAGTCCGGCTTCAGGGCAAGCGCTTTAAAGAAGCAGTCGATCGCCTCTTCATTGCGACCAAGGGAAGACAGGACTGCGCCACGGTTGTTGTGTGCTTCGGCAAATTTCGATTTCTGCTTCAAGGCCGCATCAAAGCTCGCGAGCGCTTCCTCGCGGCGCTCGAGCGCGTGCAGGATCATGCCGTAGTTCACCAGGATCTGGGGCGATGGCTTGCGCATGCGCATTGCCTGTGAGATCAGCCGCAGGGCCTCGGCCGGCTGGCCTTTCGCCAGCTTGATGACGCCGAGCATCTGCAGAGCGTCGAAATGGTCGGGACGATGGACGAGCACCTCGGAATAGATGCGTTCAGCCTCGGTCAGATGGCCTTGGGTATGGAGCGCGAGCGCCTGCGCGAAAGCCTGTGGCACCTTGAACGTTTCGTGCTTTGGAACCGGCGACGGCGGCATGCGAACCCCCGCATTGAGGGGTAAAAAAGCGCCGCTGAGTCGTCTAGGGCGAATTATCGCCTGCAAAGCCGGGCTTTAACGCGAACGTGATGCCTGCCAGAGCGTGAGTTGATTGGTCCTTTTGTGGCCGGCGTGTCAAAAACTTGGACAAGATCTTCTGGAATTCGTCCATAGGCCAACCGCTTACATGCCTATGGGACATGAATGAAGGAGATGACCGCATGATCAATCGGCGCACTCTTTTAACCGCAGGGGTAGCGCTCGCTGCGCTGTTGACCGCCACAAGAAACGGCGAGGCAGGAGCCATGACAACAACGGAAACGATCGACTATCGCAACCTATCCGAGGCCGAATGGCGCAAGCGTCTTACGGCATTCCAGTACGAGGTGCTGCGCAAACATGGCACGGAGCGGGCCGGCACCAGTCCGCTCAACCGCGAGAAGCGCAAGGGCATATTTGCCTGCGCCGGCTGCGACCTGCCGCTTTTCTCGTCCGATACAAAGTTCGAGAGCGGCACGGGCTGGCCGAGCTTCTATCAACCGCTGCCCGATGCAGTGGAAACCAAGACGGACCGCTCATTCTTCATGACCCGCACCGAGGTCCACTGTAAGCGCTGCCTCGGTCATCTCGGTCACGTGTTCGAGGACGGACCGCCGCCGACCGGTTTGCGGTATTGCATGAACGGCGTCGCCTTGAGATTCACTCCGCAAGAGACGCCTGCCTCATAAAGCAAGGGGCAAATTTTGCCCCCTGACGGCAGAAAGAACCGGACAGGGCAGCCGTGAGTATCGGCTTCCACGTCATAAGTATTTGGTTTTACAACATAATTTATATGGCACGGCCGTTGCGACGGGTCCGGCAGGATTCAAAGCCCCGGCAGGGGCGAAGTGTGTCTCGTTTTCGGAGATGACTCATGGGTTTGTTCGACGCTCTCACGACTGCGGTCAGTGGTTTGAACGCGCAGTCATTCGCGATGCAGAACATTTCAGGCAACATCGCGAACTCCCAGACCACGGCCTACAAAGGCATCGATACGAGTTTCGCAAACATGATCCCAGGCGACTCGGTGCCGACGCGCCAGATCGCTGGCGGCGTCATCGCCAATTCGCGCGCCACGAACAATGTCCAGGGTACGATCCAGAGCACCAAGTCCACAACGGACATGGCGATCAACGGTAACGGCTATTTCATCGTGCAGGCGCCAACGGGATTCAGCGGCAACCAGCCGCTGTTTGGCGGCATCGACAGCTACACGCGCCGCGGCGACTTCCAGCTGGATGCGAACGGATATCTGGTCAACGGCTCCGGATATTTCCTTGAAGGCATCCCGATTGATCCCACGACCGGCAACCCGGTCGGCAGCGTCGCGAGCCCACTGCAGTTTCAGGGCAACTTCCTGCCGGCCAGCGCAACAACAACGGTGAATTACGGCATCAACCTGCCGTCGCTTCCGCAAACGAACGCATACACAGCGACCACTCCGGACTCCGAACTCATCAATCCGGCGGATTTTTCGGCCGGTCACAACCCGCTCGATGCGGGAACCGGGATAGTCGTGGGCCAGGACGTTTCCACCTTCGTGAATGAATCGATCGACGGGGGTTCGGTCACGATCTACGATGCGATCGGCACGCCGGCCAATCTCCAGCTGCGGTGGGCCAAGACCGATAGCGTCGCGGCCGGCGGCGACGACACGTGGGAATTGTTCTATCAGACTGACGCGAATGCGACCGGCACCGACCCGGCGTGGATCAATGCCGGCATCAGTTTTGTGTTTGACGCAAACGGCCAGCTGGATCCTGCGGTCACCAACATTCCCCTGACCGGCGTCACCATCAACTCGACGACAATCGGTGATCTCAACATCAACAGCCCGACCGGCGGCATCACACAGTTCGCCAACACAAGCGGCGTGGCCACCGTCAATAACCTGCAGCAGAACGGCTATGCGGCCGGCCAGTTGAAATCGATCGCGGTGAGCGACGCCGGCAACATCATTGGCACCTTCTCCAACGGGCAGAACGTCGCGCTCGCGCAAGTTCCGCTCGTGCACTTCAACAGCCCCAACAACCTGAAGGCACTCGACGGCGGCGCCTATCAGTTGACCAATGAATCGGGGCCCGCATTGGCGGGCTCGTCCGGCAAGATTATCGGTCAGTCGCTCGAAGCCTCGAACACTGACATCGCGACCGAATTCACGAAACTGATCGTGACGCAGCAGGCCTATTCCGCGAATACCAAGGTGATCACGACAGCGAACCAGATGTCGCAAGACCTGCTGAATGTCATCCGGTAGTCGGGCCACCGGATGAGCGCCTTCTGCCAGTAATCGGGGCCGGAATATGAGTCTGACTCAAGCGCTTACGTCTGCTCTCTCCGGACTTCAGGTCAATCAGGCCGGAATCGCGCTGGTGGCGGCGAACGTCGCCAATGCCGATACGCCGGGTTACACCCGCAAGGTGATGGACCAGGTTGCAACCGGCACCTCGACCAGCATCGGTGTGCGTGTAAGCGACATCCAGCGCCAGATCGATCTGTATATCCAGCGGCAGCTTCGCATCGAAAACTCAGGGGCCTCTTACGCGGACACGCGCGCGAGAATGTATTCGCAGCTGCAGGAAATCTATGGGCAACCGGGCACGGCTACGTCGCTGGAATCGGTCTACAACAGTTTCACGACTGCGCTGCAGGTACTTTCAACGAGCCCGGACGATCCGGGCGCGCGCACCGGCGTCATAAACAGCGCGCAGCTTCTGGCCCAGCAACTGAATCAGCTGAGCAACAGCATCCAGTCGCAGCGCGCCAATGCCGAGCTCGCGATCTCCGACGCGGTGAATAAAGCCAACGAGGCGATGCGGCAGATCGCCTCGCTCAATCAGCAGATCGCGGCATCGACTCCCGGTGATGCGGCAACCGCCTCTTTGCTCGACAACCGTGACGCCTATATCGACCAGCTGTCGCAGCTGATGGACATAAACGTCATTTCCGGCGACCGGGGCCAGGTCACCATCTTCACGAACTCAGGGACCCAGCTGGTCGGTTCGCAAGCGGCGCAATTGAGCTTCGATGCGGTCGGTACGATGACGCCGCAATCGCAGTGGAATGCCAACCCAAGTTTGCGCGGTGTCGGCACAATCATGCTGATTCCGCCGGCGGGGACACCGGTCGACCTCATCCAAAACCGCGCGATCCGCTCAGGAGCGATCGCGGCCTATCTGCAGATGCGCGACCAGGACCTGGTTCAGGCGCAGACGCAACTCGATGCCCTCGCCGCGGCGATGGCTCGCGCGCTTTCGGACAAAACCGTGTCCAGCACCCCGGTCAATCCCGCGCCGCAGGCCGGGTTTGATATCAATATCGGCAGTCTGTCGGCGGGCAACACGATCACGATCAACTACACCGACAATACGGACAGCACGCAGCACACGATCACGCTGGTGCGGGTCGACGACCCAGGCGCGCTGCCATTGCCTGACACTGCGACGGCGGCCGCAAACGATAGCGTGTTCGGCATCAATTTCTCGGGCGGCATGGCCTCGGTGATCACGCAGATCAATACTGCGCTCACCGGCACCGGCATGACGGCGTCCAATCCCATCGGGACGACGCTCGAAATTCTGGATGATGGTGCCGCAGATACGGTGAATGTCGATGGTTTGTCGGCAGTCGTGACCGAGACATCGCTGACCGGCGGCAGTGGTGCCTTCCCTCTGTTCACCGATGGCTCGGCGCCTTACACCGGCACGATCACATCGACGGGGTCGCAGCTCACCGGACTGGCGGCACGCATTGCCGTCAATCCCCTGGTTGCCGCAGATCCCTCCAATCTCATCGTCTACCAGGCAGGCACGCAGGCGGGCGACAACACGCGACCGAATTTCATCTATCAGCAGCTCACCACAGCTGCCCAGACCTTCTCGCCTGCTTCCGGAATAGGCACGGTCAGCGCGCCGTTCACCGGCTCGATCCCGACCTATCTGCGGCAATTCATCAGCCAGCAAGGCGAAGCTGCAAGCTCGGCCGACAATCTCAAGCAAGGCCAGGACGTCGTGCTCAATTCGTTGCAGCAGCGCTTCAATGACGCGTCAGGTGTGAATGTCGACGAGGAAATGGCCAACTTGCTGACGTTGCAGAATTCCTATGCCGCCAATGCGCGAGTCATGTCGGCGGTGCAGGACATGCTGGACGCGCTGATACATATGTGAGGACGCCATGAGTATCTCTTCGATCGGGGCCCAATCCTCGCTCATCATGCAGCAGCTCGTGCAGATGCGAAAGCAGTTTGACGATCTGCAGCGCCAGCTGGGTACCGGACATAAATCGGCAACCTATGCCGGCCTTGGCATCGACCGCGGAGTGACGGTCAGCCTGAACTCGCAACTTTCAGCGATCTCTTCCTACGACGATACGATTCAGAATGTGATGGCGCGCATCAATCTGATGAACACCGCGCTCGGCAACATGATCAGTATCTCGAGCTCGGTGAAAGCCGCGATGGTGCAGGCAAACGGTGTCAGCAACGGCAGCGGTGCCGAGGTCGCCCAGCAGACCGGAGTGAATTCACTCGACCAGTTGCTCGCGCTGCTCAACGCCCAGGCCGGTGACCGGTATCTATTTTCCGGCCGTGCCACCGATCAGCCTGCCGTCGAGACGCTGGATCACATCCTGAACGGGGACGGCGCCCGCGCCGGCCTCAAGCAGCTGATTGCCGAACGAAATCAGGCCGATCTCGGAGCGGATGGCCGCGGCCGTCTGACGATCAGTGCCCTTGGCACTACAGGTGTGCAACTCGATGAGCAGGCCACGTCGTTCGGGTTCAAGCTCGCCTCGATCACGACCACCGCGGCCGGGGCCACGACATCGGGCCCGACCGGCTCGCCGGCGTCCATGAGCATCGATTTTTCGGCCGTGCCAAATCCCGGCGACACGGTCACGATGCGTTTTGATCTGCCCGACGGCACCAGCGAGAACCTGACCCTCACCGCCACCACCAGCTCCCCGCCCGGTGCGAATGAATTCACGATCGGCGCCACGGCCGCGCTGACGGCAACGAACTTTCAGGCCGCGCTCACGACAGCAATAGAAAAGCTCGGTGCGTCGGCACTTACCGCCGCTTCGGCGGTGGCGGCCTCCAGTGAGTTCTTCAATGCCGACGCCAACAATCCGCCTCCACGTGTCGGAGGCTCCCCCCCGTTCTTCGGCGCGACCGGTATGGTGGCCGGCACCACTGCGAACACGGTCATTTGGTACACGGGTGAAACAGGCACCGATCCCGCACGCTCAACCGCCACGGCGCGCATCGACCAATCGCTTTCGGTTTCCTACGGCGCACGGGCGGACGAAGAAGCAATCCGCAACCTGGTGCAGAACGTCGCCACGCTTGCTGCGGTGACAGTCTCTTCGAGCAATCCGAACGGCGTAGCGTTAAGCAGCGAGCTGGACCAGCGGCTCGCCGTCAACCTCGGCGATACCAGCATCCAGACGATTTCCGATATTGAAACCGATCTGGCCAGCGCCCAGACCTCGCTCCAGGCCGCGAAAACCAGGCATCAGCAGGCAACTGCGACCTTGACCGATTTCCTGCAGCAGATCGACGGCGTATCGAACGAGCAAGTCGGCGCACAACTCCTTACGTTGCAGACGCGCATGCAGGCATCGTTGCAGCTCACTTCGATGTTGTATCAGACAAGCCTTGTGAACTACATCAAGTAGTCAGGCTTTCATCTGCTCGGTTTGTTACAAAATAAAAGACCGCGGTCGAACCGCGGTCTTTGTGTTCCGGACTGTGGAGCGGTATCAGGCGCGGCCGAGCAAGCCTGCCGCCAGTTCGCGATTGATATTGATCAACGACCCGAGGCTTTCAGGTTTGGGATCCGCCTGGATCGCAAGCGTATGATTGAAAACGAACAGGCCAAGGTTCGCGACGTTCTGACGAATGGGTGCCGGCAACGGATTTTCCGGGCTGGTTGCCGAAGTCACGAAGATTGACCAGAGCTTGCGGTTGTAGACCAGCGCGGCATCGAGATCGCGCCGCTTGGAGTCCCAACCGTCGAAAATCGCCTGTAGTCTGGCCGCCGCGGTCAGAAGCAGATCTGCTTCCAGCTCACGCGGATTTGCGGTCTGTTTGGCGACCGCGCCGTAAGTTTGCGCCGCGCGTTGCATGGTCCACGAGCTCCTTTTCGTATGCAATGAGGGCCTTGGCGCACTTGAGCGCCTTGTACATTTCGCCTGCGAGAATGTGATTGCTGACGGCCACGACATGCGGCCACGCGCTCGGCGCCGCCTGCACCAGATCGCGCATCAGAATGAAGTAGGTCTCGTGATGCAATCGCGGATCACGGGATGTGTACATCAGCTGGACGGTAAGATAGATGCGCTTGGCCGGCGTATTTGCCTGCGCCGCCGTCATGATGTCTTTTTCGCGCAAAATCGGCGCATCACCTTCGATGAGCAGCCGTGTGCGTTGATTGCCGTTGGTCACAAGGCACTCGCCGAGAATGAAGCGCTCGCCGGCTTTGAGTTCGACCTTGAGACCCATTTCTTGCCGTCCCTGCCGCTGTCTTTAGTGATCGACGCGGCGGGGGCAAACCTACCGCCGCGTCAAGGATCTGTTGTTATTGGAACAGCCGCAGGACGTTCTGATCGGCTTGCGCCGCCAGTGACAACGCGGTTGTCGACAGCTGCTGCCTGGTCTGCAAGGCGAGCAGGTTCGCGCCCTCCTCGTTGCTGTCCGCAAGCGTGAGTTGATCGGCGCCGTTGTTCAGCGTGTTGATCATCGCCTTGGTGAATTCCTGGCGGATCTGCACGGTCGACAGGTTCGAGCTGAGCGACTGCGCTTGGGAGCGCAACGTCGTAAGTGCGGCAGTCAACTGGGTGCTTGCCGTCTGGATGGCGGCGCTGTCCGCCCAGTTATTTGCCGACGCATTGACACCGATGTCTCCGTTGGCCGCATCGCTGAACGATGTGACCACAACCGTCGAGCTGCCGTCCTCGTTCATGACGATGGTGAGGTCGTTGCCGCCCAGCAGATTGATTCCGTTGAAGCCGGAATCGTTTGCAAGTTGGGTGATCTGAGGCAGCAGAGCGTCGAATTGGCTCGCAAGGGTCGCACGCACGTTCGTATCGGCGGTCTGGTTGGCCTGGCTGACCAGCGCTTGGGCCGACTGCACCAGCTTGGTGATGGCGGTGATGCCGTTGTTGGCGGCCTGAATGGTGTCGATGCCGGTCGACATCGCGTCCATTAGCGCATTGAGGTCGTTGGCACGCACCGACAGGCCCTGTGCGGTGAAGAAGTTGATCGGGTTATCGAGCGCCGAGTTGACCTTCTTGCCAGTGGCAAGGCGAGTTTGGGTCCGGGTAATCAAATCCGACGTCTGCTGCAATTGCAGAAGGTTGGACCGAACGCCGGCGGAAAGTACAATGTCACTCATGGCAAACTCCTTGCCTCCAAAGGGCCAAATCGCTTGCCGTGATAATGAAACGTTAGGGTTGATATACGGTTAAAGTGCGGGTTAAGAAGCCGTTAACTACGATTGAATTGCGCGCAAAAAAAACGGCGGCCCCGAGGCCGCCGTTTCTTCGTTTGAAGGGAGCGACTTACTGGAACAGGCGCAGCACGTTCTGGTCCGCCTGCGCAGAGAGCGACAGCGCTGTGGTCGACAGCTGCTGGCGTGTCTGCAAGGCGAGCAAGTTCGCGCCTTCCTCGTTCGAATCCGCGAGCGTAAGTGAGGCGGAACCGTTCTGCAGCGTGTTGATTGTCGCTTTCGTGAAGTCCTGGCGGATCTGCACGGTCGACAGGTTGGCGCTGAGGGTCTGCGATTCCGAACGGAGCTTGGTAAGCGCTGCCGTCAATTGAGTGCTCGAGGCCGTAATATCAGCAGCGGCAGCCCAGTTGTTGGCGCCCGCTCCGGAGGCATTGGAAATGCTCAAAGGAGAGGCATTGGCATTGGTGTAATCCACACCCGTGACGGTGGTCTTCGACGTGGCGTCTTCGTTGAAGTTGACCGTCAATGAGTCGCCGCCAAGCAGGTTGACGCCGTTGAAGCCGGAGTCGCCGGCGAGCTGGCCAATCTGGGTCAGCAATGCGTCGAATTGCGTCGAAAGGGTCGCCCGGGTAGCCGTATCGGTGGTCTGGTTGGCCTGGCTGACGAGCGACTGTGCGGACTGCACAAGCTTGGTGATCGCCGTGATACCGTTGTTCGCCGCCTGAATGGTATTGATGGCGTTCGACATCGAGTCGAGCAAGGCGCTCAGGTCGTTTGCACGATTGTCGAGACCCTGCGCCGTGAAGAAGTTGATGGCGTTGTCGAGAGCCGAATTCACCCGCTTGCCCGTCGCAAGCCGGGTCTGGGTCCGCGTCATGAGGTCGGACGTCTGCTGCAATTGCAACAGGTTCGACCGCACGCCTGCGGAAAGGACGATGTCAGACATCTTACGCACCTTTCTGGTCTAGTTGCCGTACTGGCAGTTACACACGTGTGATCCAAGGGATCAGACGAATTCATCGCACAGGCCCGACAAACGGGCCGTAAAGGTACATGGTTAATGAGTTATCGCGACTTGAAGGGATGTGGTGCTGTTGCCGTTGGGGAATTTCAGGAAGGGAGTTCGGCCTGCAACCCGCTCGTTATGGTTAGCAAGTTGCTAACGGTGAAAGTTTGTTAACACCGTCCGCCTATCTTTAGCGGCTCAAGAGTTGTGTCGGCGGTGTCATGATCAACGCGACCAGTGTCTACGGACCGCTTTTCCCCGCAAGCTCGGACTGGCTCGCGGACACTTACACAGCCATCCAGAACTCGAAGACCAGCGGCGGCTTGCTGGGCATGCTCGACAATGCCCGCGGCAACGACGGAAGCCTGAAGTCCTTCGTCCAGTCCAGCACAAGCGCGGCGAACGCCTTCGCCATGATTTCGCAGAATACCGTCTCAAGTGCCGGCAGCTTCTACGCCCAAATGGCGTCGCAGAGGTCGCAAGAGGCCGATGCGAAGAAGCTGCAGGATTCGCTCGATGCGCTGTCCGCCTCGAAGGCGATGGTGCAGCCCGAAAACAAGCTCGATCCCTTCATTTATTTCGACGACGGGTCGACGATTGATACCAACAGCAACATCCTGACGACGAAAGACGGCACGCAGATCGACATCACAACCGGCCTGGAGGTCATCGATACCTCCTCGATCATGCAACTGGCCAACGGCGCCTATCTCGACACGAAAAACAACATCCTCACGCTGCCGGACGGCACGCAAATCGACACCGTCACGGGGCTGAAAATCTCCGTAACCGCTTAGCAGAACTGTTTCTGCGCGTTTATGCGGGGCGGCGGGGCTTCGATGGTTAACGTTGTCTTAAGCGCCCCGCTTCATTGTACGTCCGAACCGGCTGCACAGCAGATGGGGGCGCGCGCTTTGCCATGAAGAAACTGCTGTTCATCATCCCGCCGTACTTCAACGCCGACGATTACCTCAACAGATCCCGTGCCGCTGTTCTGCCGTCCTTCACCATTCCATACGGCATTCTTTCGATGGAGAGCTATCTGAGCGCGCACTGCAAGTCCGCGCTCGAGATGCAGTTGCTCGACCTGAACATCACATTGCAAAGGCTCGTCGAACAAAGGTTCGAAGGCGATTACACTGCAGTTTTCGCCCAGGAGATCAATGCGCGGCTGCACGTTTTTCGCCCGCAGTTCGTCGGTATCTCGGCGCTGTTCAACTCGTCGAACCGCTACATCCAGGACATCGTCAAGGTCTGCAAGGATTCCGATCCCGGGATCATCACTCTCGCGGGCGGTGGATTGCCGTCGGCGGCGTACAAGCTGATGCTTGAGGGCTGCCCGGCGCTCGATGCGATCTGCAAAGGAGAGGGCGAGTTGCCCTTGCGCGACCTTCTGGATGCCGAGGATCCATGGGATGTCATCTACACGCACAGGTCCTGGATCGCGCGCGACGGGCTTGAGAAGAACAAGATGCCGCAGCACACGTTCATCGAAAATCTCGATGACATCCCGCCGTTCGATTACAAGAGTATCAATCTCGACTTCTATAACAACCGCAGCATCGACAAGCAGCACGCAGGGAAACCAAAACGGGAAATGGCGATCCACACATCGCGCGGCTGCCCGTTCCTCTGTGTGTTCTGCTCAAATCCGTCATTGCACGGACGCGACGTGCGCACGATGTCGGTCGAACGTGTCCTGTCGGATGTCCGGCGCATGAAGGAAGAGTTCGGAATGACAGTCCTGCTCCTCGAGGACGATCATTTTTTCAATGACAAGGATCGGGCGAAGCAGATCCTGCGCGAACTCGCAGCATTGGACATTCGCGTCGAATTTCCGAATGGTGTCGCCGTCTATGCGATTGACGACGAAGTCGCTGAGCTTTTCTCCAAAGCAGGGGTTTCTGCCGTCGCGCTCGCGGTCGAATCCGGATCCGACCACGTTTTGAACAACATCATACGTAAACCGCTGAAGAAGCGTCTGATCCGCCCCGCGGTCGAAGCTCTGCGTAAATTCAACGTGCGCTCGCACGTGTTCATCGTCATCGGGTTGCCCGGTGAGCAGGATGAGCATCGCGAGGAAACGCTCCGGATGCTTCTCACATGCGGTTTCGACTGGGTGCACGTCTATCTTGCGATGCCGATCTTCGGCAGCCGGCTCTACGACATCTGCGTGGACAAGGGCTATATCGACAACCCGAAATCCCAGGACTTCGTCGCCACCAAATCGGTCATCCGCGCACCGGGTGTCGATCCTGTCAAGCTCGAGGC
>DATBHE010000058.1:0-6927 GCA_036557605.1 Pseudolabrys sp. | reverse complement strand
GGTCAACGCAATGCGCGGCCATGCCGCCGAGATGGGCGTGGTGGCGCCGCTCGGCGCAAAGGGCTTATCCGAGCTCAAGGCCGAGATCGCGGTGGCCGATGATGCCGCGGTGCCGCCCGCGGCCAAACCGGCAATCGCGCTACTGGGGCGCGAAGCCGACCACATTACGATGCGGCTGCGGGCCATCGACGACCGGCTGATGCAGCAGCACAAAGCAAACCCGGTGAGCCGGCGGCTGGCGCAGATCCCGGGGGTCGGGCCGATCACGGCGCTGAACCTGGCGCTGCGGGTCGAGACCAGGCAGTTCCGATCAGCACGGCACTTTGCCGCCTGGCTCGGGCTCGTGCCGCGGGAATGCTCGACCGCCGGCAGACAGCGGCTCGGCGGGATCAGCCGGGCCGGCGACGAGCGGCTGCGGCAATTGCTGGTGGTGGGAGCAACCGCGGTCATCCAACATGCCAAACCCGGCCGCCGCACCGCCTCGCCCCCTGTTCAAGCCAGTCAAGCCAGGGGCAGGCTCTGGCTGCTCGCCTTGCTCGGCCGCAAACCGAGAAAGCTCGCGGCGGTGGCGTTGGCGAACAAGACCGCCCGCATTGTGTGGGCGATGATGACGAGTGGTGAGGCCTACCGGCCCCAGCCGGTCGCCGCCTGACTGCTCGCTTGCCGCGGGCGCAGGGCTCGAGGGAAAAGATGCTGACCGGTCGGACCGACGATCCACGAAACCCGCGTAGGGTGGCGGCCTTTGAGGTCTCTGTTCCGTTTGGGGTGGATCGCGGAACCCATCTGGGCCAGCCGCTGCGCGCCGCGCAAACCGGCCGGACACGCGACCGCAACCGCACCGCATCAGTAATTTGTTCAGCTCACCCCTTGCCCCCAAGGGGCCGTCCACACACGCCCTACGTGCACTTCAACCCCGCTCAGGGTGCGGCAGCGCCGGCGAACCACCAACCTCGCGCGATCGGTGCGGATAGCAACAATCGTGCGCGTGCCGATCGCCCTGGCGCGCGCTCGTGGTTCAATCTTTATCGCCGCCGCCCTCTCCTCCTCGGGTGCCGTCTACAGGCGGCCCCAGCAAAGCCTGCGGCAGCGGTCCTGCAAGCTGCTCGAATTGCCAGCGGTTTATCAAGCCGGCCCGGTAAGCGTCCTCCGGGGTCGGCGCCGGGAAAGGATAAGGTTGATAAGCGCTGCCGTAATAAGCCGCCGGCGGCAATTGCGGCGGGACAACAGCTGTCCGGGGAACCTGCGCCTGCACGGGTGTGATGATGCCGGCCAGCGTGGCGGCGAGCGTTACCTGCATCAACAAATGCCTCATCCCAGTGTCCTTCCCGCGACTGATCTCTTCCCCGCCAAGCGGAGCACTTTGCCGGACTGCCATGGCTGTCATCTGCGCCTGATATTCGGAATTGCAATGGGGGTATTGGCTTTCACGTACCCACTCTGATATGATCCGCACCGCTGGGGGCCACGATGTTGGCTGAGGCCTTTCGACAGCGAGGGTTTGCGATGGATCATGTCCGGGTGGACCTCAAGAATTGCTATGGGATAAAGTCGCTTGCGCACAATTTCGATTTCACCTCTGTGCCCGCTTTCGCGATCTATGCGCCCAACGGAGTCATGAAATCGTCCCTTGCGCAAACCTTTAAAGACATTGCCAATGGAGTACCTTCAACCGACCGCATATTTCAAACAAGGGCGACCGTACGAAAGGTAGTTGACAAAATCGGGAAGGATTTAAATAAGGATACACTTCTCGTCGTAGGTCCGTATGACGAAACGCTATCTCCATCTGCCAAAACCTCCACTTTATTGATAAATCCACAGCTCAAAGGCGAATATGATAGATTGCTAGCTGACATTGAAAAGGCCTCCGCCGCGTTGTTGGCGGCAATCACTAAACTATCTAAATCAAAAAAAGATATTGAGGACGAGATAATTAACACATATGCTCCGGGCAGAGATTTGGAGGTTTCCCTGAACCGGATACGAAGGGAACTTGAAGAGCAGCTTGACGCCCCATTTTCCGATGTTCTCTACGATAAAATTTTCGACAACCGCGTATTGGAGGCGATTAACGACGACGGAGTGAAAACCACAATTGCGGAATACGGTAAGCGATATAATGAAATGCTAGCCAACTCAACTTTCTTCAAAAAAGGTACATTCGACTATTATAACGCGAAGCAAATTGCAACGAGCCTGACTAATAACGGGTTTTTTAAAGCTAGCCATTCCGTTAAATTAAATTCTCTTGGAGAGAGCGTTGAGATTAAAACGCGAAAAGACCTAGAAGACGTCATCTCACGAGAAAAGGATGCTATTATAAAAGATAAGGAATTACGCGCCAGGTTCGATGCAGTACAGACCGCTTTGGATAAGAACGCGACGCTCAGGGAGTTTGGTTCCTACATGTTAGATCATGAGGAATATCTCGCTCAGTTGTCTAACATTCCAAAATTTAGACAAGACATCATATTGTCTTACTTAAAGGCAAACGAAGATCTATATAATGCATTAATGAACGCCTTTGATGCCGCGAAGACAGCGCGTGCTGGGATTGAGGAACAAGCAAAAAAGGAACAAACACAATGGAAAGAGGTTATAGATATATTTAATCGTCGCTTCGTTGTACCGTTTGAGTTGGAAGCTAAGAATCAAATTGCGTTGGTTCTTGGTCAAACAAATGTGATAGACCTGGGTTTCACCTATCACGATGGCGGGGAGCAGATTGAAATCGGGCGTGATGAGTTGCTGCGCGCTCTGAGCACTGGAGAAAGAAAGGCTTACTATATCCTGAATGTAATTTTCGAGATACAAGCCCGCCAGAAAGCAAATCAGGAAACGTTGATAGTGGTAGACGATATTGCCGACTCGTTCGATTATCAAAATAAATACGCGATAATTCAATATCTGAAGGATATTAGTGATAGCGGAATGTTCAAACTAATTATTATGACGCACAATTTTGACTTTTTCCGAACCATAGAAAGTCGTTTCGTGGGGTATCCGCGATGCTTAATCGCGTCGAAGAGTGATACCGGATTGGCGTTGGTCCAGGCTAAGGGTATCAGGAATGTGTTTGCAAATGATTGGAAGGGCGCCTTTTTCACCGACCCTCGCAAGAAAATAGCCTCTATTCCATTCCTTAGAAACCTGATCGAAATGACCATTGGCGAGTCCGACCAAAGCTACCAACGGTTGACGGCGATGCTGCACTGGAAAAAAGATACGGACTCGATATCAGTTGGTGAATTGGACCAGATATTCAATATCATGTGCCAGACCCAAAAGCAGTCAAAGAATCCATCTAGGCTTCTGGCAGAGCTAATTGACGAGGAAGCCCAGAAGTGTCTTGGCGTTTCTGCGGGGCTTAATCTTGAGAACAAGATCGTGCTTGCTATAGCAATTCGATTGGCAGCAGAGAGATTTATGATAAGAAAGATCGCGGACCCGGCATTTGTAGAGAAGATTGAAGAAAACCAGACACAGAAATTAACATCTGAGTTTAGAAAAAAATTCTCGGGAGAAGCTGTAGAGCATCGGCACCCTTGATAGGGTAAGCGTGATGACACCGGAAAACATACACGTTAATTCGTTTATGTACGAACCGATTGTTGATATGTCTGACGATCATTTGAAGCGTCTTTACCTAGACGTGGTGAAATTAAAATGACAGATACACTCAGGAACTGCGGGGAGATTTCGGCCGGACAACCCGGTCAAAGGCGCGGTCAAGCGTGTCCTTGCTTTCCTCCACGCCCAGTTCTCGCGCCGTCGAGACGAAACGCTCAAACTGCTGCTTGGTGGCAGCAATCTTGCGCTTCGTCCTCGGCTTATTCGTCGGGTTCGTCGCTGTCTTCGCCATCGAACGGGAGCCTCAGTTGCACAGGCTCCCTATATGGAGCATCCGACCAGAGAGGTCTAGGCGGAGGCTTGGGTTTCCTGGCTACGAGTTCTTCGATAAGTCAGGCGCTTTCCGGCCGCGCCCGATACCGCACGGGCGGTGCGGGCGGCATCGTCAACGCCAAGGGCGCCTCGATTGCTGTAGCGGAAATCGAACTCGGCCAGATACCGATGCAGGTGGCCTTCGCTGACGTGGAAATAGCAGCCGTAGATGCCGCGCTTCAGGATCGAGAAGAAGCCTTCGACGGTGTTGGTGTGCGCCTTGGTGCCGTCCGGGAGCCGACGCGCCCATTCTTCCTCGCCGTGGTTCACGGCGTCGTGGCCGGCGAAGCGTTCGCCGATATGCCGATAGGCGCGCAGTTCGTCGGTCATCAACCGGCTCTTAGTGTCGGCGGCCCCGAACACCACGCCACGGAGGGTCGCGGCGGTGACATTCTCGACCTTGCGGGACCGCGCCCGACCGCCGCGTTCGACGAGGGTAACGACCGGAACCCGATCGCTGCCGGAGCGGCGCCGCTGCCAGCCGTATTGCGGATGCAGAATCCAGGTCGGGCCACCCTCTTTGTAGACGGTGTAGGTTTCGTCGGATTCCAGGATTTGACCGTCGCCGCCGAGCGGGCCGGAACCGCTTTCGTCCATCGCGAGGCGGATGCGATGGCTCATATGCCAAGCGGTGCGGAGGGTGACGCCGAGGGTGCGATGCAACTGGTTAGTGCTGAGACCCTTCTTGCTGCTGCACATCAAGACGATCGCTTGGAGCCACAAGTGCATCGGCACGTGGCTATCTTCGAAGATCGTGCCGACCTTGACGGAGAAGGGCTTGCGGCAAGCGTAGCATTTGTAGACGCCGATCCGGGTGCTCTTGCCCTTCAACAGACCGGAGCGGTCGATCGTGCCGCAATGTGGGCAGACCCTGCCGTTCAGCCAGATGCGGGCTTCCACGTAGGCGTAAGCCGCCTTTTCGTCGCGGAGGGGGCGGGCATCGAAAATCGAGTTAGGCATCTTCTATCTCCTTGTCGGAGATTATATAATGCCTGATTTGGGTACGTCAAGGGCAATACCACCCCATTGCAATAGAACATAGCTCCTCTGTGACACCCGCATCCCCTATCGCCGCGGAGCTCGGTTGATCCCGCGTGGCGTCGGCTCGGCCCAAAGGATGTTAATAATTCGCCCTCGCGAAAATGATTGGCTTGCATGACGGGATGGAGGTTCTCGGGGTTTGGGGGCGCGGCTAGGCTCGGAGCAAGAACCAGCACGTCGGAGGAAGGCCGAGATGACCGATACCGCGATTGTGGTTGGGGGAGCAATCGGAGAGGCCGAGCATCGGGCGCATTTGCGCCGCGCGGTCGTCGCCAGCACCGTCGGCACGACGATCGAGTGGTACGATTTTCTGATCTACAGCACGATGACGGGTTTGGTCTTCGGAAAAGTTTTCTTTTCAGGGTCCGACCCGCTGATCGACACGCTGAAGGCGTTCGGCGTCTTTTTTATCGGCTTTGTCGCGCGCCCGATCGGGGCGGCGATCTTTGGCCATTACGGCGACCGTATCGGCCGTAAAGCGACGTTGATCGTGACCTTGCTGATGACCGGGCTCGCCACCGCCGCGGTCGGGCTCATCCCCGGCTATGCCGTGATCGGGATTTGGGGCGCGGTGATCCTGACGCTGTTGCGGCTGATCCAAGGGATCGGCGTCGGCGGCGAATGGGGCGGCTCGGTGTTGCTCGCGATGGAATGGGCGCGCAGCAGCAAGAATCGTGGGTTTATCGCCTCCTGGCCGCAATTCGGGGCGCCCGCCGGGTTGTTTCTGGCAAATCTGGCGGTGCTGATCTTCAGCTGGATTTCGGGCGACCAGTTTCTCGCCTGGGGGTGGCGGATTCCGTTCCTGCTGAGCATCGTCATGGTCGCGGTCGGGCTGTGGATCCGGCTCGGCATTCTCGAGACGCCGGTCTTTCGCCGCGTGCTCGAAGAAAACCGCGTGTCGCGCGCCCCGACAATCGAGGTCTTTCGCCGCCAGCCAAAGGAGATTGCGCTGACCGCGCTGTTGCGCATGGCCGAGCAATCGCCGGGCTATATCTTCAACGCCTTTATCTTTACCTATGGCACGCAGGTGCTCGGCGCGTCGCGCAACCTGCTCTTGGTCGGGCTCATCGTCACGACGGCACTCGGCTTTATCTGGGCGCCGATCGCCGGTGCGCTTTCCGACCGGGTCGGCCGGCGGCAGATGTACATCATCGGCTGCATCTTTGTGGCGGTCTTCACCTTTGTCTATTTTGGGCTGCTCGACACCCGCGTGCCGGCGCTGATCTTTATCGCCGTGGCGCTGTCGTTTATTCCGGTCATGACGATGTACGGCCCTGAGGCAGCACTAATTGCCGAGGCGTTCACCCCGCGGCTGCGCTATAGCGGCGCCTCGATCGGCTATCAGCTCGCTTCGATCATCGCCGGCGGCCCGGCCCCCTTTATCTCGACCTGGCTGTTCGCGACCTACCACTCGACCTATCCGATCGGCATCTATGTGGTCATTTGCGCGGTCATCAGCATCATTTCGACGCTGCTGTTGCCGGATTATACGAACAAGGACATTTCGACCGAGGCGCATTACGAGGAGGTGCTGTAGCGGCGCGGCGCTCCGCCCAATCGGCAGCGGCTGAGGACCTGCCCCGCAATCGGCGCCGTCAGCCTTGGGGAGCGGACGCGGCAAGGCGCATGAAATCGTTCATCGCGGCGGGGTCGGTCCAGCGCAAGACGGCGACGAGGTCGTTCTTCGGGTCGATCCAGGTCAGGTTGCCGCCGGCGCCGCGTGCGTACCAGCTCTCGGCCGAGGCGCTTGGATAGAGGCCGCAGCCGGTGTTGAGCCAGACAAGATAGCCATATTGCGGGAACAGCGGGCAGGGCTCGATCATCCGCCGGATCCAAGCTTCGGAGAGAATGCGGCGGCCGTTCCATTCGCCCCGGCGCAGCAGCAACAGGCCGATCCGCGCCTGATCGCGGGCGCCGATAAAGACGCCGCCACCCCAATGGCCG
>DATBHE010000057.1:0-31299 GCA_036557605.1 Pseudolabrys sp. | reverse complement strand
ACGTCTTCGGCGGCAACCCGGTACTGTTTTCCGCCGGTCTTGATGACTGCGAACATCTTTCGTCCTCGTGTTCGATCCCGGTGCTCGGACCCGTTCCGGACCGGCTTCTTTCAGTCGGTTTGTTGTTTGTTTTTAAGGGCTTAAGTCTGCCCTCGAAAAAGCACGCGGACCCAAAGGCCCGCGCGGCATGCTTATGGCGGGGAATGACGGCCTCTGTCAAGAAAGGCGGCGGCCGAAAGAACGGCCGTTAACGCCGGCGCGCGTCTTCCGGCTGCTTCAGGTCTCGCTCACGTTTCGCTTTTGGCTTGCGAGTTCTCGGACCAGACGCCGGCCTCGCCTTCCGCTCCGGATTGCACCAAGCGGTATCCGACGCCGAGTTCAGTTACCAGAATCTTTGGACTGCCCGGATGCGGTTCGATCTTCTGCCGCAGCTTGCGAACGAAAATCCGCAGGTAGTGGGTATCGTGCACATGGATCGACCCCCAGACTTCCTTGAGCAGATGCTGGTGGGTGACGACATTGCCGGCGTGCTGCGCGAGCACTTGCAGCAACCGGTATTCCTTCGGCGTCAGCGTCAGGCGCTTGTCGTTGAGCAGCACGGCGCGGGCGGCAAGATCGATCGTGAGCGGGCCGGCCTTGACGGTCGGCTCGCCGGACACCGCACGCATTTGTCTCCTCAGCGCCACCCGCACGCGTGCGAGCAACTCCGCCATGCCGAATGGTTTGACCACGTAATCATCGGCACCCAGTTCTAGCAGATGAACCTTTTGCGCCTCGGCCGAGCGAACCGACAACACGATGATTGGAACGGTTGACCAGGAGCGGATTCGTTCCACGACGTCGGCGCCATCCATATCGGGCAAGCCAAGATCGATGATCGCAAGGTCGATCGGACGTAGTGTTGCCGTGCGGATCGCTTCGGCGCCCGTACCCGCCTCGTGCACGGCAAATCCATTGAGCTCAAAGCCCGTCCGCAGGAACCGGCGAATCTGAATTTCGTCGTCAACGACGAGGACGATGGGGGAGGGCTCACTCATCGGCGCCACCTTCCAATTGAGGCACGGCGGGTTGCGACACCGGCAGGTCGATCGAAACCGTCGTGCCACGGCCGGGACCTTCGCTGGCTGCACTGACCTTGCCGTCATTGGCGCCGATAAAGGCGCTCGCGATCCATAGACCCAATCCGGAACCGCTTGTGGTCGCGGCGTGCCGCTCACCGCGGGCGAAACGATCCCATATTTTCGCCGCTTCGGCGGGGGTCAAGCCTGCACCCTTGTCGGTGACGCTGATATTCAACCGTCCGTCTTGTGTCTGCGCCCTGACTTTGATCGGTGAGCCCGATTCGGAATATTTTACGGCGTTGTCGAAGATCTGCACGAGCGCCTGCTGAACCAGCACCGGGTCGACATGAATTAACGGCAGATCGGGTGGCACATCGATCATCACGCGCCGGTCTGAAAGACGATTACGGCAGCGCTCGACCGCTGAATTGATGATGTCGGCAGGATCGGCCCACTCGACGTGAGGGTTGATGCCATCGCTGCTGATGCGCGTCGCATCAAGCAGGTTCTGGATGTCGTTGTTGAGACGCAGCGCCTCGTCGCGTACGTCGTGCACCAGCGCGGCCAGCTTCTTTTCTTGGCGCAGCGCCGGTGCGGTGCTCAGCACCGTGGCCGCGCCGAGGATCGAAGCCAGGGGCGTACGCAGCTCGTGGCTGACCGATCCGATCAGGGCCTCGCGCAGCTGATCCGTCTGCGAACGCATACGTGCTTCGCTGATTGCATGTGCGACGCCGAGTCGTTCCAGGGTCGCGGTGGCATCCGCCAGCACCGCATCGACACGGATCCGCAACTCATCCAAGCGCTCTTTCGATTCGTGGCCGAGATTGATGGCGATTACGCCGAATTCGAGACTCTGGGGCGAAACGGCGCGAACAAGCCAGATCTCACCGTCCTCGGCGGTGATCATCGCACCGCCGGCGGCGTCGTGCTCGCCGGATGCGACCTCTGCGGCCTTGCCGAGCACGGAATGCGGTACCGACACGCCCGCGCGTCGTCCGCTGCTGGCCGATGCCTCCCGGGCACTTGCGAACAGCACCACATTTCGCTGCATGATGCTGGCAAGGTGATCCTCGATTGCCGCGTGGATATCGGATCCGTCAAAGGCGACTGCCAGCCGGCGGGAAAATGCATAGAGATCGCGCAGGTCGATTTCTCGCTGGCGCGCCATTTCGAGCTGCCGCTTGAGGCGGGTGGCAAGCTGGCTCACCGCGACGGCGACAAATATGAACAGGACGAGATCAATGACTTCCTGCGGATCTTTGACGCGCAGGCTGTAAGCGGGCGGATAAAAGAAATAGGCGGAAGCGAAGACGCCGCAAACGGCGGCGACAATCGCCGGAACGATGCCCCAGCGCGTCGCCGCGATCACGACGGGAATAAGATAGACGATGGAGCCGTGTGCGAGTCCGCTCTCCCAGACGAACAGGAACAATAGTGCTGTCAGCGCGCCGACCAGGCCGAGCGTGATGAGCACACCGGGCAGTTGCTTGCGGATGCGGTCGATGATCGTCGAGTGGTTCACTGCCGTCCTGAGCCGCCGGTCGCCATGGATACCGCAATATACGCCGCGCAACCCTTGTCTGTCTTGGCGTGCTTGGTTACATAGCCCGTCCGGACCGGGCCGTTTCCAGGCCGTTTTCGGGCTCCGGAGAGGTGGCTGAGCGGTTGAAAGCACCGCACTCGAAATGCGGCATACTCGCAAGGGTATCGGGGGTTCGAATCCCTCCCTCTCCGCCAATTGCGCTGAAAAAGCCAATAGTTCCTGACGCCTTTTGGTCGCGCGCGACAGCGGCTTCATCAAAATGACTTTGCCACGGCGAGCCGCGTGTGCGGAACGAACGAAAGCCGCAGGGAGGAAACGACCAAACGAAAGACGAGAATGCAACCAACGCTGATGCGTGCAGCATTAGTGCGTCACTGCTTCGGCGATGTAAGTAATATGTCGAACGTGCGCCGCTTGAAAGCAGACCCGACATTTCCGCGCCCAATTTCTTTGGGAATGAGAAAAATACGTTCTTGAAATGACGAAGAATCCGCCGACCCAACTAAAAGCGCGATGACAATCTAAGCACGCACATCTATTCTAGCCACCCATGAGGTGGGACGGGCCGCACATCATCCTGACCTTGGACACGAAAGAACCAATCGAACTTGGTGCTTTCGTCGGTGCATTTACGTCGCTTGCAAATGAGTACGACCGCTATATCCGCGCTACCGAACCCGATCTTGTTGGCGAAGCGGATATGTTCGTCAAGGAAATCAGGCCGGGAAGCACCATCATCGATCTGGTCCCGTATCTTGCCTATGCCGCGCCATTCATCGACAGCATGGAAAAGACTCTGATCGTTGAAAAGTTTGTTCGCGCGTTCAAAGAACGCTTCGAAACCTTATTGCATCATAAGAAGACAAAGGCCACGCCCCAAACGCGATCCGAATTGAAGGACTGGGCTGACGCGGTGAAGGCCATTGCGACAGACACTAAAGGGTCGGCCAAGATTGAAGCGGCGGTCTTTGAGGACGGCAAAAAGAAAATACGGGCCGCATTCAAGTTCGGTACGCCGGACGCTATCAAGGTTCTGCGGATTGTCGAAGGCCGCCTGAAGGAATTGGATAAGACCGAACACGCGGACCACACGCGCGTCTTGATGCGCTTCACGCGGTCGGATATCGGGACCGTCCACGTTGGCAAACCATCAGGCGAGCGGGTCAAAATCGAAGAAATTTCCGACCGGCCATTGGCACTTGTTTACGGGTCTCAACTTGCCGAAGAACGGATCAAACATGAAATTCGCGAAGCGGACGAAAATGTTTTCAAGAAAGGATTTATTGTGGACGTGAACGTAAAGTCCACTGGCGGAAGGCCGGTCGCCTACGCGATCACAAACGTCCACCAAGTAATCGAATTGCCCGAGTAGCGGAGTTTGGCTTCGCTGTGACGGCGCTGTGATCTTCGGACCATCTATCTGGCTGCCAGAACCACTTGTGACCGAAATTCATCATCAGCTTCGATCAAAACCGTGCGCATTTCTTCATTGCTGATCAACCGTTTCGGCTAGCTGGACGACGTATTTGCGGTGTGTGCCTGCCGTTCTTGTCGGCACTTTTCTCGGACCCTGGCTGTTAGAGCGGGTCGACGACGGAAAGTTTCGTCGACTTGTGCTGTTTTTTGATCTCCGGGATGACCCTCGTTCTTTAATCACGGAGGTCTTTAGCCAAATGATGTATATTATATGTATTTTGATGCTTGACACATTATAATAACTGCTTTAAATATTATAAGATACATATCAGACGTTCTCGGTAGAAACGCATTCCGAATGATCACTGCAGCGCAGATGCGGGCTGCTCGGGCCCTCCTCGGTATTGACCAGCGCGCACTAGCCGAACGTTCGGGTCTATCTCTGCCAACCATTCAGCGCATGGAAGCAAGCGACGGTGTAGTTCGCGGTAACGTCGATTCACTCATGAAGTTGGTCAATGCGCTGGCCGCAAACGGAATCGAGTTGATCGGCGAGGGCTCAATCTCCAGCAACGGAGGTCGGGGGGTCCGGCTCAAATGAGCGCGCACTGCGAATTGGCTGCTCGTCCGGCGTGGAGATGGTGATGATCGTCTCCGCGCTCTTGTGCGTCGTGGCGCTACTCGTGTTGTCTGCGATCGCTGTTGTTCTCTCCAGGTCGCCGCGTGCAAGCGGCGTCGTCTACGCTTCCTGTGTGATCATCACGATAACGCTGGCTGCCGTGGGAGGAAGATGTCTGTTCGAGCAACCAGTATCGAGCATCTCGTTGCCGCTCGGTCTACCGTGGCTTGGAGCTCATTTCCGGATTGATGCCCTCTCAGCCTTTTTCATCATTGTCATCAATTTGGGTGGCGTTGCCGCGAGCCTGTTCGCACTTGGCTACGGTCAGCATGAAAAGGCGCCTCAGCGGGTACTCCCGTTCTATCCTGCATACCTCGCCGGAATGAACCTGGTCGTCCTTGCCGATGACGCCTTTAGCTTCCTGGTGGCTTGGGAATTTATGTCGCTCACATCATGGGCGCTGGTGGTTTCGCATCACCAAAAGGACGAAAACTTGCGAGCAGGGTACGTGTATCTGCTGATGGCAAGCTTTGGCACATTGGCGTTGCTGTTGGCGTTCGGTCTGCTTGCCGGCCACAACGGTGAATATCTCTTCGAGTCAATTCGCGCCGCGCAGCCAACTGCAGGAGTAGCCGCGATGGTCCTTGTCCTGGCCCTCGTCGGCGCGGGGTCCAAGGCCGGTATCGTGCCCCTTCATGCGTGGCTGCCGCTCGCCCATCCGGCCGCGCCAAGTCATGTCTCCGCATTGATGAGCGGCGTCATGACCAAGGTGGCGGTTTATGGGTTTGTGCGCATTGCGTTCGATCTGCTCGGTCCACCGGCCTGGTGGTGGAGCGTGCTCGTGCTCGCCGTTGGCGGGATCACCGCAGTCATGGGGGTGCTCTATGCGCTGATGCAGCACGATCTGAAGCGGTTGCTCGCCTATCACACGGTTGAGAATATCGGCATCATTTTTATCGGCCTTGGTCTTGCGCTCGCATTCAAGGCGCACACGATGGCAGATGCGGCGGCGCTGGCGCTGACTGCGGGCCTGCTGCACGTGTTCAATCACTCTTTATTCAAGAGTCTTCTGTTCTTCGGCGCCGGCGCTGTGCTCAACGCCACCGGCGAACGTGATATGGAGCATCTCGGTGGTCTCATTCACCGTATGCCGCAGACCGCCTTCGCGTTTCTGGTCGGTTGTGTTGCCATTTCGGCGCTGCCGCCGCTGAACGGTTTTGTATCGGAATGGCTGACGTTCCAGGCCATTTTGCTCAGTCCGCAATTGCCGTCCTGGGGCCTCAAATTTCTTGTGCCGGCGGTTGGAGCTTTGCTGGCATTATCGGCGGCGTTGGCCGCTGCCTGTTTTGTGAAAGCGTTCGGCGTAAGTTTTCTTGGGCGGCCGCGTACTCCGGCTGCAGCCAATGCCGGCGAGACCGACAGCAACTCGCTCGCCGCGATGTTTTTCCTGTCGGCATTATGCCTTGTGGCGGGCGTGCTGCCCGGCATTTTCATCGATGCGCTCGCGCCGGTGACCGGTGCCCTTGTTGGCGTGAGCATGCCGCACCAGGCAGGTCTTGATTGGCTGACCATCGTGCCCGTCGCGGAAAGTCGCAGTTCCTATAACGGCCTATTGGTTTTCGCCTTCATTGCGATGTCCGGTTCGATCGCTGCCTTCGTCATTCACCGGCTGGCCTCTGATAGGATACGGCGCGGGCCCGCCTGGGATTGTGGCTATCCCGACGCCGGTCCTGCGACGCAGTACACGGCCTCGAGCTTTGCGCAGCCGATCCGCCGGGTCTACGGCACAACCGTATTTCATGCGCGCGAGGTAGGCGACATGCCGCCGCCGGGCGCGACGCGGCCAGCGCGCCTCATCGTCGAGGTGCGCGATCTGATCTGGGACGCCGCATACGCTCCGATTGGCGCCTTCATCGAGTACGCCACGGGCCGGCTCAATGTTTTGCAATTCCTCACCATCCGCCGATATCTCACATTGGTGTTTTCGGCGCTCGTGCTGCTCCTTCTGGTGCTGGCAATATGGTCGTGATCCGCGATTTTGCTTTCCAGGGCGCACAAATGCTTCTGGTGCTGCTACTGGCGCCGTTGCTCACGGGTCTGGTGCGCCTGGTAAAGGCGCGCCTGTTGCGCCGGCAAGGGCCACCGCTGCTGCAGCCCTATCGTGACCTCGTCCGCCTGCTGCGGAAGGAAGTCGTGCTGGCGCACAGCGCCTCATGGCTATTCAGGGTCATACCTTATCTTGTCTTCGCAGGCACGTGGGTTGCAGCGTCTTTGGTGCCGACGTTTCGTGGCGGATTGCTGTTTTCTTGGTCGGCCGATCTGATTGCGTTGATCGCGCTGCTGGGCAGCGCGCGTTTCTTTCTCGCGCTCGCTGGGTTGGACGTCGGCACGAGCTTTGGCGGCATAGGGTCGAGCCGCGAGGTTATGATCGCATCGCTGGCGGAACCCGCAATGCTGATGATCGTGTTCACGATTGCTCTGATCGCCGGGTCGACTCAGCTATCGGTTATGGCCGACCATATGACGTCGGGCGCAGTTGGCTTGAGAGTTTCTCTTGGCCTTGCGCTGCTTGCGTTGATCATGGTGTCGATTGCGGAAAATGCGCGCATTCCAATCGACAACCCGGCGACCCATCTCGAGCTCACGATGGTGCACGAGGCGATGGTGCTGGAATATTCCGGACGGCACTTGGCGCTGATCGATCTCGCTTCCGAGCTCAAGCTGCTGTTTTACGTGTCGGTGATCGCCTGCCTCTTCATACCTTGGGGCATCGCGCCGGCTGACGGGAATGCTGCTGCGATCGCCGTCGGAGTCGCTTCGTACGTCGGCAAGCTTGCCGTCGGTGCCATGCTGCTTGCGGTGTTTGAGACGTCCGTCGCCAAGATGCGCGTCTTCCGCGTTCCGGCGTTCCTTGGCGCGGCTTTGATGCTCGGCCTGCTTGGCACGTTGCTGTTATTTGTTTCGGGAAGCCTGTGATGCTGCGCGGCAATTTATCCTTCGATGTCGCTCATCTGCTGGCCGGTTTGCTGGTGTTGGTGAGCTTCATGCAGCTTTATCAGGATCGGCTCTACGCGCTGCTCAATGTCTATGCCATGCATGCCCTGGTGCTGGCGGCGTCTGTCGGCTGGCAGGCTTTCGTGCAGGATGCGCCGCATCTTTATCTCACCGCTCTGATAGCGCTGGTGTTCAAGGCCATCGTCATTCCCGCCGCCCTGCACCGCATCATTGTGCGTCTCGGTATTCACCGTGAGATTGAAACGGTGGTGGGAGTCGGACCGACCATGCTGCTGGGCATGGGATTGGTCGCGCTCTCGATGGTGGTGATGTTGCGGGTGACTGCCGAGGCTGATCCGCTCGCGCGCGAGGATCTTGCTTTTGCGCTGTCGGTCGTGCTGCTCGGCCTTTTGATGATGGTCACGCGCCGGAATGCGGTGAGCCAGGTCGTCGGCTTCATGTCGCTTGAGAACGGCCTGGTGCTGGCGGCCACCGGAGCAAAAGGCATGCCTCTGGTTGTGGAAATCAGCGTGGCATTTTCGGTGCTGATCGCCTTCATCGTCATCGGCATCTTCTTGTTCCGCATACGGGAGCGCTTCGACACCGTCGACATACAGGCTCTCGACCGATTCCGCGGAGAACGGCAATGATCGATGCACTCACCGGGGTCCTCATCATTCCGGCCGCTGCAGCCGTGTTGCTTGCGTTGCTGCCTGGCTATCGGCTGACGGCGCGGCTTAACGTCCTCGCCGCGTTGCTGACATTCGTAACGGCGTCGTCGATGTTTGTCGTCGAGCCGGTCTCTGGCACCTATCTGCTGGTGGACGACCTCAACAAAGTGTTCATTGTGCTGACCACGTTTGTCGGCTTCACCACAAGCGTGTTCAGTGCAAGCTATATCGGCCATGAAATAGAGACCGGCCGCCTTACGCCGAGGTTCGTGCGCTTCTATCACGCAATGTACCAGGCGTTGATGTTTGCGATGAATCTGGCGCTCGTTGCCAACAACATCGGGTTGATGTGGGTCGCGATCGAGATGGCGACGCTCACCACGGTGCTGATGGTCGGCATCTATCGCACGCACGAAGCCCTCGAGGCGGCCTGGAAGTATTTCATTCTCGGCAGCGTCGGCATTGCGCTGGCGCTTTTCGGCACCATCCTGGTCTACATGGCGGCGCGCCCGGTGATCGGCGAGGGCGTCGACGCCATGGTGTGGAGCGTGCTGATGGGTCGCGCGGCGCAATTTGATCCCGCACTGCTCAATGTCGCTTTCATTTTCCTGCTGCTGGGCTACGGCACCAAGGTGGGGCTTGCGCCCTTGCATGCCTGGCTGCCGGACGCCCATGCCGAAGGACCGACCCCGATTTCCGCGGTGCTTTCCGGTCTGCTGCTCAATGTCGCGCTTTACGCGCTTTTGCGCTTCAAGATGCTGCTTGCGCTCAATCCGGCGGCGATCGCACCCGGTCCGCTGATGGTGATCATGGGCCTGATCTCATGCGTGTTCGCGGCTTTCATGCTTTACCGGCGCCGCGACATCAAACGCATGTTTGCCTATTCGTCCATTGAGCATATGGGCATCATCGTCTTCGCTTTCGGCATGGGCGGCGCCCTCGCTAATTTTGCCGGCCTTCTGCACATGACGATGCATTCGCTGACCAAGTCGGCGATCTTCTTTGCTGTTGGCCACATCGCGCAGGTCAAGGGCACGCAGAAGATTGCTGACATGGGCGGCCTCACGGTGACCAATCCGGTTCTCGGCTGGGGTTTGGTGTTGGGTGTGGTGGCGATTGCGGGGCTGCCTCCACTCGGCATCTTCATGAGCGAATTCCTCGTGCTGAGCTCGTCCTTCGCGCGCGAGCCCTGGCTGGCCATCATCCTGGCTTTCGGCATTCTGGTCGCGCTCGGTGGTTTGTTCTTGCGGCTCAATGCGATTGCATTCGGGGAGCCGCGCGGTCCGACCGCGAAGGCCGAGGCATCCTACGTGCCGATGTTTGCGCACCTGGCATTGGTGTTCATGGTCGGAATTTATATGCCTGCGCCGTTGGTGAAG
Organism: Pseudolabrys sp.; assembly: GCA_036557605.1. Classification (GTDB taxonomy): domain Bacteria; phylum Pseudomonadota; class Alphaproteobacteria; order Rhizobiales; family Xanthobacteraceae; genus Pseudolabrys. The sequence continues at coordinate 21,616 of DATBHE010000057.1, read as the reverse complement.
GGCTTTGAGAACGTCGCGAGACTGTTGGGCTAGCCATGGCGATTCTCGATGCCATAACGCACAGCGACGTGGTCGAGAGGCACCGGCCCTGGCCACGCGCACTCGTCAGCGAAGATGGCTGGCGGCAGGCTGTTGATCAACTCGCGGAGAGCCGGCTGGTTCTGCTTGGCTTGTGGGGCGACGCGTCGATGGTCCATATGGCGCTGTTCGATGAAGCGGCTGGCGACGCCGTTGTCATCAGCTACGTCTGCAAATCCGGCAAGTATCCGAGCGTTGGTGCCCGTCACGCACCGGCCATCCGGCTCGAGCGTGCTATCAACGATCTATTCGGCCTTGAAGCAGCGAATGCGCCTGACACGCGGTCGTGGCTCGATCTCGGCTTCTGGGGCGTCCGTCATCCGCTGGGTAAAAAGGCCGCCGCCCGTGAGCGGGCTCCATACAAATTTCTTCCGGCCGAAGGGGAGGGGCTGCACCAGATTCCGGTCGGACCGGTGCATGCCGGCACCATCGAGCCGGGACATTTCCGTTTTACAGCGAACGGCGAGCACGTGGTGCGGCTGGAACAGCGACTGGGCTGGGCGCACAAGGGCGTCGAGTCGCTGATGGAGGGAGCGACTTTGGAGCAGGCTGCGAAGCTCGCGGCACGCACGTCCGGGGATAGCACTGTTGCCTATTCATTTGCGTTTGCGCAGGCAACGGAAGCGGCGATGCAGATAAAAGTACCGTTACGCGCCATTTTTTTGCGTGCACTAATGGCCGAACTGGAACGTCTGGCCAATCATTTTGGAGATATCGGAGCGATCTGCAACGACGCCTCCTTCCCCCTGATGCAAGCGCACTGTGCGGTCCTGCGTGAGCGTACGCTGCGGGTGGCCGAAACTGGCTTCGGTCACCGGTTGATGATGGACGTAATAGTCCCGGGCGGGCTCAGCCGCGACATCGCGCCGAAAGGTCTTGCAGAGGCAGCCACCCTGGTTACCGCGGTGCGCGACGTTTTTCCGGACCTGATTGAGCTATACGACAATACGGCTTCGCTGCAGGACCGGACCGTCACCACAGGAATTGTGAGGCGTGAATTGGTTGTGCAGTTTGGTGCTGGAGGCTACATCGGCCGCGCCTCCGGTCGCCCGTTCGATGCGCGTCGCGCATTCGCCTACGCGCCGTACGACCGCCTGTCATTCGAAGTACCTGTGCTTGACGCAGGCGATGTCAATGCGCGTGTTTGGGTCCGCATTCGGGAAGTCGAGCAGAGCCTGTCGCTCATCGAGCAAATTCTGGCCGCGCTGCCGAGTGGCGCGATCAAGGCCCCGGTAACCAAAGCTGGATCTTGCGAGGGCCTGGGACTAGCCGAGGCTTTCCGGGGCGACGTTCTGGTGTGGCTCAGGATCGACGGAAATGGCCGGATTGCACGTTGCCATTTACGCGACGCATCTTGGTTCCAGTGGCCGCTGTTGGAAGCGGCAATAGAAGGAAATATCGTCGCCGACTTCCCGCTTTGTAACAAGTCGTTCAACTGTTCTTACTCAGGACACGACCTATAAGATGCGCAAAATCCTGTTCGAAGGCATTGCCCGAGGGTCACTGACCGAGCGGGCGCCCGCGGCGGACGTGTCCGCGCTCGCTGAACTCGCCGACAGCGTCAAACGTGCGGCGCGTGTCAAGCTCGGTCGCTCTCTTGCGATTCGGCAAATTGATGCCGGCTCTTGCAATGGGTGCGAATTGGAAATCCACGCACTCAATAATGCATTTTATGATTTGGAGCGTTTTGGACTCCGATTCGTTGCATCGCCGCGCCACGCCGACGTCCTCATGGTTACCGGTCCGGTGACCAAGAACATGCGCGAGGCGCTGGAGCGCACCTACAATGCCACCCCTGATCCGAAGTGGGTCGTTGCCGTCGGCGCGTGTGCGATCGACGGGGGAATCTTTGCCAAAAGCTATGCGGTTGAGGGAGGGATTAAAGACATCATACCCGTCGACTTGCATATTCCTGGATGTCCGCCATCGCCGATTGCGCTCTTGCGGGGACTCCTGGCGTTAGTTGAATCAAGTTGAACAGTGACAGATACCGGCAATGATCAAGCTGTTTCGTGCACAGTATCAATCATTGGCGGATGTCGCTGAGGCGCCAGAGCGGCGGTTCAGATGCTTTTGGGCTAGCGGCGGTTTCCATAAAGCGTGTAGTTCGGACACACCGCCACATCGAAACCGGTCGGTGTTCCGTCCAGCGTGTAGCCCATCTCTCGATGGCAGCCTCGCGGTACCGGCATGCAGCCGACCACGGTGCAAGCAATCTGGGGCTGCGCAGTAGTCGCAGTCTTGGTCTGACGTTTGTGGTGCTTGGAAGCCGCGCTTGCCGGCACCAGAGTGAGCGCAAGCACAACGGCAGTAACAACGGGTACGATTGTTTTCATCGCGATCCTTCTTGCAGACAATGCCGATAATTTAGCTGCGTTCTGATAAATCCGCAGCCGTCCCACGGGTTCAATGCCTCATTTGTAATTCTAATCGCGAAGTGTCAGCACCTTGCCTTCAGGCCATGAGCGGATCAATTTTCATTATCGCGGTCGCAAAATCGAGTTGGACTGAAGGCCAATGTCAGAAGATACCTCCGACATCTTGAGACCGATTACGGTATAGCTTGCGCGCGGGAACAGTATTGGCGCCAAAGCGCGGGTGGCGACTTCCGGTGCCTGCGGCGATTTCCCACACGGCGTCTGGCGAAAACGACGATATCTCTGGATTGCGCCGTCACAATGAAGCGCACAGTCCGCACATAGGCCACACCTGACAATTGCCTGTTTTGGGTTGGCTTTGCTATTCCGCCGCTACGGCTACCTGGCTCGCGTGGCCGCCGACACGAATAGCGTCGTCACGCCGCTTGCGGGCAAGCGCTGCATCTCCGCCGGTAGTTTTGTGGTAGAGCGAAAGGCTTTCGAACTCATCCTGCTGCGGCGGCGCAATTGCGATGTCGGTATAGGTCCAGCGATCAGGTGCAGTCAGTGCATCGTTCAATGCGGCTCTGAGCTCCCGGTAGACCCGAAGATAGCCCCAAACCTTCCTGAGCGTCTGCCAGCCATAGCGCGGATAAAATATCAGCGGGCTCTCGATCTTTTCTCCAAAACGGCGGTCGCGGCGAAATTTCAACCGAAACGCGCCGCCCTCGAGTGGGTGCACGCCCTCAAACAGAATCATCAAGTAGAACCATAGAATTGTCGAAAGCGTGGTTGCAGGCCGCCCCAGCTTGCAGGCGGCGGAGCGGCGCAGGATCGTGCGTACATGCTCAGGTTCATAGAACGCCGACCAAGCCGCACGATAGGCATCCTCCCAATCGGCGTCGCTCATGCTGGGATGATGCGAGACGCGGTGATTGAGGTCGTATTTGTTCATGTCGGGATCCATCCAGATCCCTTTCTGCAGCAGCACCTTGTGGTCCTCCGAGCCGGGTAGCGGCGTGAGAAAGAAGAACTCCAGGATATCGAGCGGCAATTCCCGTTTGATGATTTCGATGTCGCGAACAATCGATTCCTTGGTGTCGGCGGCAAAACCGAGAATATAACCGGCATAGGTAATTGCGCCGTGATCCCGCCACTTCTGCAGCATCTCGCGGTATTCGGTAATTTTGTTTTGTCGCTTCTTTGCTGCAATCAGATTGTCGGGATTGATGTTTTCCAGCCCGATAAAAACACGGCGCACGCCGGCCTGCGCCGCCTTTTCGATGAAATTCGGAATCTTATGACAAAGCGTATCGACCTGGATCGTAAAGCCCAATTTTGGAAATTCAGTCTTGCGCAGATGAATGAGACGGTCGAACAATAATTCCCAATCGCGATTGCGCGCGAAATTATCGTCGGTGATGAAAAAGCGTTTGATGCCTTGTGCATGATTTTCGCGGACGATTTTTTCGAGGTCGTCGGGCGTGCGAAACCGGCTCTTGCGGCCTTGCACATTGATGATGGTGCAGAACGAGCACTGATAGGGACAGCCTCTCCCAAGGTCGATACTGGAAAGAGAGCCTGAGGTCCTGCGGACATGCTGCCGGGGCAAGAACGGAGGCGGCTCGCCGGTCAGAGCCGGTAGTTTATCCATGTAGTTGTAAAGGGGCTTCAGCTTTCTGTTCCACGCGTCCTGCAGAACTTCATCAAGCCGGCGTTCCTCACACTCGCCGGCGAAGAACGAAATTCCCATCGCCTGGGCAGCCCTGATATCAGGCGGCAGTTCGGGCAGCATTGCGATGCAGCCCGATACATGGAATCCGCCGATACACACAGGCAGGCCCACCGCAAGAAATGAGCGTGCGAGGTCGACCGAACGTGGAAACTGGTTCGATTGCACGCCGACCAAGCCGATCAATGCGCGGCCGCCTTGCTTGCGGATCGTGCGCATGATCCGGTCGGGCCGCACCCGCCGGTTGGTCTCATCGTAGGTGTGGAGGCGGATCTCGACATCCGGCCCCAGCACCTCGCGTCGGCGCGCGTCTTCAGCGAGCGCGTTGAGGCATGCCAATGTATTGGAAGGGATGGCCGAGCGGATCCATTGGATTGGATAGCCGTCGTCGTCGTAATGCGACGGTTTGATCATCACAAAATGGAAGAGGTTCGCTTGCGCGTCGCCCCTGGAAGCCCACATGCCGCCAACCCACCCCCACGCAGGTTCGTTGCAGTTGTAACGTTAACATACAGTGGCGATCCTCACTGGCTTTTTCTTGCAGCGGTATGGCTTGAATCGGCACCAAAATGGCTGTCCCCAAACGAAAATCACTTGCCGCAACGGGCGTTGGTGGCGTCGACATCAAATTCATTCGTTCAGATGACGCTCTCCCTGCGAAGGTAACGCGGTGTTCTGACCCCGCTCGCCGCGAAAGGCCAAATCTTTGGCGCGTAGAAGCAAGACGATCGCGTGGCAGTTGTGCCAATCAAAACTGCACGCTGATGCCAAGCGCGAGCAAACGCGCCAGATGGCTTGGGGCTTCATTGAGCGGAGCGCCCCGCTTCGCACAGCGACCGTGAACAACCATCAACTCCGCCGGCTGTCGGCGGCTTTGGATGCAAAATTATGGACCTCGAAAAACAGACCGATGTATCGCGACCGATAAGGGTCTGCGCTGAATGCCACGACGACCTGATCCTGAGCCGGAGCGGGCACCATTTCTGCGTGAACCGTTTCTGCAAGGACGGATTTGATGTTGGACGTGATTTGCGATTGAAGGCGATCGTTCGCGTTCCAACGAAAAAGAAAAAGCGGCACTGAGTCGTCAATCGACCTTCAGCCCCAGCTTTCTCACGATAACTTGCCGGCGACATTGCTCGCCATCACGATCGTGCTTCCGCCAGGCGGGCCGGGCAATCCTCTGCGCGGCTCGGATCCACCGTCCCGATGATAGCAAGGGCGGCGAGTGCAACGACCTGAAGGTTAATTCTACTCCTTGACCGCGCCGGTCATTGCCGAGACGTAGTGCTCGACAAAGAATGCATAGAGAATGACGAGCGGCAGCGAGCCAATCATCGCGCCTGCCATCAACGAGCCCCAGCGATAAATATCGCCGTCAACCAGCGCCGTCACGATCGCCACTGGCACGGTCTTGTATTGCGTCGATGAGATAAATGTCAGCGCATAGATGAATTCGTTCCAGCACAGCGTGAAACAGAAAATAAAAGCCGAGATTAGTCCTGGCACCGCCAGAGGCAGCACGATCTTCATAAGAATTTGCCAACGGCTTGCCCCATCGATGAGCGCGCACTCCTCCAGTTCGAATGGAATGGTCTTGAAGTAGCCCATCAGCAACCAGGTCGAGAATGGGATCAGAATGGTCGGATAAGTGAGAATCAGTGCGAATGGCGTGTCGAAGAGGCCGTACTGGAACACGACAGTCGACAGGGGGATGAACAGGATCGATGGCGGCACGAGGTATGCAAGAAAGATCACGCCGCCGACCCACTGTGCGCCTTTGTAGCGCAATCGCACGATCGCATAGGCCGCAAGCACGCTGGCAATGATCGACAGCGCAGTTGCGCACACCGCGACCAACATCGTGTTCCAGAGCCAGACCGGATAGTCGGTTTCAAAGAGCAGCTTGGTGATGTGCTTGAGGGTCGGATTCCAGGTCCAGAAAGGGCTGTAGGTATCGAGATCGAGAAGCTGGTTGTCCGGTTTGATCGACGTCAGCGCCATCCAATAGAATGGGAAAAGCAGCACAAAAAGAATGATGGACAGCGGCAGATAGAGTGTCACCAGCCGGCGCGGCAGTGACTGCAAATAGCTCATGCCCTCGCTCTCGTCGGCGAGCGGCGCCGAGCCGGTAAGAACGGCTCTTGGGCTGGCGGCCTTGCCGGCGAGCACGTCAGTCATTGCTTTCGCCCTGTTGCCACTTCCGCCGCTGCAAGCCGAACCAGGAAACAAGAATGGCGAACAGAAGGAACGGGATCATCGCGGTGGAAATGGCGGCGCCTTCGCCGAGATAGCCGCTCATGATCGCGCGCTGGTAAGAGAACGTGGCCATCAGGTGCGTTGCATTGACGGGACCGCCGCGCGTCATCACCCAGATGAGCTGGAAATCCGTGAAGGTGAACAGCACCGAGAAGGTCATAACGACCGCGATGATCGGCGTCAGCAGCGGATAAGTTATGAATCGAAATCGCTGCCAGGGCGTCGCACCGTCGATAGTCGCCGCTTCGTAGAGCGAGGGCGAAACCGTCTGCAGGCCAGCCAGCAGCGTGATTGCGACGAAAGGCACGCCTCGCCAAATATTGGCGAAGATTACCGACCAGCGCGCGTTCCATGGATCGCCGAGAAAGTCGATGTTCGCGGAAATCAGCCCAAGTTGCCGCAGTGACCAGGAGATAATGGAGAACTGCGGGTCGAACAGCCACCAGAACGCAATCGCGGAGAGCACTGTCGGTACGATGAATGGAATAAGGACGATCGCACGGATGATCGCCTTGAAGGGCAACCGCTCATTCAGGAGCAGAGCAAGATAGAGTCCGATGGCGAATTTTATGGTGCTGGCAACGGTCGTGTAGAGCAGGGTGTTGAAGACCGACAGCCAGAACGTCGAATCCTCCCAGAGGTATTGGTAGTTTTCGATGCCGACAAAAATGCCGTCGCGCCCGAGTCGCGCGTCGGTGAACGATAGCCAGATACCGAGGCCGAGCGGATAGGCGAGAAACAAGATCAGGAACGCCGCCGCTGGCAGCATGAACCAGAGGCCGAGCCAGTTGCGGTCCACCTTGAGCCGATCCCATGCCGTCACTTCCGGCGCGGCGACTTTGGCGGACGATTTCAGCGCGATGTCGGCCATGACAACCTGAAACGCAATTGAGGAATGGCCGCGCGGAAGAGTCCGCGCGGCCGCCTTTGCCTACCGATAGATCCGCTTCAACTGCCGCTCGGCAATCGCGATCGAGCCTTTGACATCCTCGCGGCCGGTGCAGCAGTTGGCGAACATGTCGACGATGACGAAGTCGGCGATCGCGGTTGCAGCCTTCTCGCCGACCGAACCGAGTCCGCCTGCCGTCAGTGTGCGCTTGGCCACGTCACGGAACGGCGTTGCCTTCGGGTCGGCGGTCCAGACCGGGTTCTTGTCGTAGGCGTTGAGGCAATGCGTGAGATAGCCCTTCGCCGACTGGATCCACGGGTTGAAGTTGTCCGCTTCGAGCATGAAAGCCATCAGCGCCTTACAGGCCTGCGGATATTTTGTGTAGGTCATCGCCAGCACGGGATACATCAGGTGCAGTTCGGTCGGCTTGCCGCTCACGCCGACCGGGAAGTAGGCGTGGTCCATGTCGGCGGCGATCTGCTTGGCGTTGTTTTGCGCGGCGACGTAAATTGAGATGCCGTTGTTGGTCCAGTGGATTTCGCTGGCGAGGAACGCCTTGTTGTTGAAGGAATCGTTCCACGCAGCCGTGCCGGGAATCATGTTGCCGTAGAGCTGTTTGGCGTATTCCAGCGCCTTTGCTGTTTCCGGCGAGTTGATGATCACCTTGTCGTTCTTGTCGACGGAGTTGCCGCCGTTCGACCACAGGCACCAGTGCACCCAGCTATTGCCGTCGCCGGAAGCGTGGCCAAGCGCGAAGCCGCCCGGCGTTCCCTGCGCCTTCATGGCCTTGGTATATTCGAGGAACGCATCGAGCTTATCGGGGAATTTCGAGAAACCCGCCTTCTTCGAGGCTTCAATTCGGTAATTCATGAGCGCGCCCGAGTAGCAGATCGGGATGCAAATCCACTTGTTTCCGCTGTGGCCGTATTTGACCGCGCTATCCACCCAGCCGCCGTACTTCTTGCCGAGATAGTCGGCCACGTCGGTGACATCCATGCATTTCTGCGGGAAAAGATGCGGCAGCGAATACAAGCCCCAGAACAGATCCGGGCCGGTGCCGGTATTCGCGGCAACCGATGCCTTGGGCTGGACGTCTTCGTAGGATTCGCGCGCGATATCGACCTTCACGCCGGTAGCCTGGGTAAAGGCTTCGATCAGTTTAACGAATGCGTCGTCTTCCGACTGCACGAAATATTTCCAGCGCAGCATCGAGAGCTTTGCGTTCTTTTCAGGCTTCCACGGCGCGTTCTGCGCCCAGGCCTTTGCCCAGTCGAGCAGCGCGGGGCCGGTCAATGCGCCGGTTGCAGCGAGTGCGGTGCCGCCTTTTACCAAAGCGCGGCGAGTTAGCATGTCCATGGTCGTTCCTCCGTTGGTTCCTAGCTGGTCATTCTTTTCCCGGATTGTTCGTCAAAGAGATGGACGAGGCGCGGGTCTGGCTTGAGCCGGATCTTGTCGCCCGGCTTGAATTGGTGGCGCTCGCGGAACACGGCGATGATTTCGCTGTCGCCGAGCCTGGCGACGACCTGAAGTTCGGAGCCCGTGGGCTCGACGACCTGCACCTCCGCCTCCGCACCATCGTCGGCGAGCGCGAAATGCTCGGGCCGCACTCCGAACACCGCAGGCCTGCCGTCGCTGCCCGAGGGTGCAGTGCTGAGCGCGAACTTTATGCCGGCCGGCCCTTCGAACAGCGCGCTGCCGTTCGCACGTATTCGGCCTTTGAGCATATTCATCGCCGGCGAGCCGATGAATCCGGCGACGAACAGATTATCGGGACGATCATAGAGGTCGAGCGGTGCGCCGATCTGCTCGACCAGGCCCTCATGCATAACCACGATCTTGTCGGCCATTGTCATCGCCTCGATCTGATCGTGCGTCACGTAGATCGTCGTGGTCTTCAGGCGCTGGTGCAGTTCCTTGATCTCCGTGCGCATCTGCACGCGCAGTTTTGCATCGAGGTTTGATAGCGGCTCGTCGAAGAGGAAAACCTGCGGATCGCGCACAATTGCGCGGCCCATGGCCACGCGTTGCCGCTGCCCGCCCGAGAGCTGACGCGGATAACGATGGAGCAGCTGGGACAGTCCGAGGATCGCGGCGGCGCGATTGACGCGCTCGTCGATCTCGCTTTTGGGCGCGCCGCGCAGCTTCATCGAGAAAGCCATGTTGTCGGCGACTGTCATGTGCGGATAGAGCGCGTAGTTCTGGAACACCATGGCGACGTCGCGTTCCTTCGGCGGCACCTGATTGACCACGCGCTCGCCGATCCGGATCTCGCCGGCCGTGATGTTTTCGAGTCCCGCAATCATGCGCAGCAAGGTGGACTTGCCGCATCCCGAGGGTCCGACCAGCACGACGAACTCGCCGTCGCGGATCAGAATGTCGACGCCATGGATGACACTTGTCGCACCGAAGGCCTTGCGGACGTCGCTGATCGCGACAGAAGCCATTCACTCCTCCCGGGCCGCTGGCGCGGCCTTACTCATAATTGTTATTCTTCTTTGTTTTCAGGGCCATCCGTCCGGGTGGCCGCTGGAACGCCCATTGGGGCAAATCATCGGGCTTTCGCCCCGGGAAAGGCAAGCCCGACGTTCGGCCGGTCGAATTTCCGCCAGGCTCACAAAGCCATGCCACCGTCGACCAGATGCGGCTGCCCCGTGATGTAGCTCGATTCATCCGACGCCAGAAAAACCGCCAGCGCAGCAACTTCCTCGGCAGTACCCAGCCGCGCCATCGGCTGGCGGGCGATGAAGTTCTTGCGTACCTGCTCGAGAGGAGCGCCCGTTTGCGTTGCGACAGCCTTTACACGCTCCTCGAAGGACGGCGAAACGATCGTACCCGGGCATATGGCGTTGCAGCGAATGCCCTTGGTGATGAAATCGGCAGCGACGGCCTTCGTTAAGCCGATCACGGCCGCCTTGGTGGCACCGTAGGCATAGCGGTTGGGCAAGCCTTTGATGGAAGACACGCCTGAGGACATGTTGACGATAGAGCCGCCGCCGTTTTTCAGCATGGCGGGCAGGAACGCCTTGATTGTTCGATGCATCGACTTCACGTTGAGGTCGAACGAAAAATCCCAGTCCTTTTCAGAGCATTCCAGTACCGTACCTTGATGTACGTAGCCCGCAACGTTGGCGAGCACACCAAGCGCTCCGAACTCTTTTTCTACAGATGCTGCAAAGGCGGCGACTGCTTCGGTCGAAAGAACGTCGAGCTTGGCGGCTTTCGCGGCTTTCAGACCTTCAAGCTTTTCAGTTGCAACATCAGTAGCGATCACCGTGGCGCCTTCCGCGATGAAGGCTTCGGCAATCGCCCGGCCGATGCCCTGGCCTGCGGCAGTGACGAGCGCGATCTTGTTTCTCAGCCGATCAGTCATGCCATCTCCTTGTCATTCCGCACGCCGGGCAAGCGGCGGTCCGGACTCGAACAGGAACCTAATGATTGTCGCGCGGCACGCCATTCTGGGCGACGCGTTGATATTTCACGGCGGGCTTCAGCACCATGCCCTGCGCCAACTGGTCGACCATGCCACGTTGGATTTCCTGCCACGGCGTCTGGCTTGCGGGATAAGGATAGCCTCGCTTCTGCAGTGCGCTTCGGCGCCGCGCCAGCTCGGCCTTCGAGATTAGGATATCGGCGGTCCCTTTGCGCAGGTCGATACGAACGCGGTCGCCGGTTTTCAGAAGGGCAAGTCCGCCCTCCGCCGCCGCCTCCGGTGACGCGTTGAGGATCGACGGCGAACCGGACGTGCCCGACTGGCGACCGTCGCCGATGCAGGGCAGGGACGTGATGCCTTTTTTTATAAGCGCAGCCGGGGGCTGCATATTCACGACCTCGGCGGAACCGGGATATCCAATGGGGCCGGCTCCCCGCATGAACAGCAACGTGTGCTCGTCGATCTTCAGCGACGGGTCGTCGATGCGGTGGTGGTAATCCTCCGGTCCATCGAACACCACGGCGCGGCCTTCGAACGCATCTTTATCGTTCGGATTGGAGAGGTAGCGCCTGCGAAAGTCTTCCGAGATCACGCTGGTTTTCATGATCGCGGAATCGAACAGGTTGCCTTTGAGCACTTTGAAGCCGGCCTGCTTTTTCATCGGTGCGTTGTACGGCTTGATGACGTCCGCATTTGTGCTCTGTCTGCCCTTGACGTTGGCGCCCATCGTCTTGCCGTTGACCGTCAGCGCGTCCGCATGGATACGCTTGGCCTTGAGCAGTTCGTGCATGACCGCCGGCAGGCCGCCGGCGCGAAAATATTCTTCGCCGAGATACTCACCGGCCGGCTGCATGTTGACCAGAAGCGGCACGTCATAGCCGACCTTTTCCCAATCCTCGATTGAAAGCTTCACGCCGACATGGCGCGCAATGGCGTTGATGTGAATCGGCGCGTTGGTCGAGCCGCCGATTGCGGAATTGGCAACGATCGCATTCTCGAAGGCCTTGCGCGTGAGGATGTCCGAGGGCTTCAGATCCTGCTCGACGATCTCGACCGCGCGCACGCCGGTATCGTATGCAATTTGCCCGCGCTCGCGATAAGGCGCGGGGATTGCGGCGCATCCGGGCAGCGACATTCCCAGCGCTTCAGCCAGCGCGTTCATGGTCGATGCCGTTCCCATGGTGTTGCAATGGCCGATCGATGGTGCCGACGCCGCTGCAATTTCCAGAAACTCCCGGCTCGTGATCCGGCCGGCCGCGAGCTCTTCACGCGCTTTCCAGACGACCGTTCCGGACCCCGCCCGCTCGCCTTTCCACCAGCCATTGAGCATCGGCCCGCCCGAGAGAACGATTGCAGGCGTGTTCACGGTCGCGGCCGCCATCAGACAAGCCGGAGTCGTCTTGTCGCAGCCGGTCATCAGCACCACGCCGTCGAGCGGATAACCGTAAAGAACTTCGACCAGACTGAGATACGCGAGGTTGCGGTCGAGTGCCGCTGTAGGACGTTTTCCGGTTTCCTGGATCGGGTGACAGGGAAACTCGAAGGCAACGCCGCCCGCAGCGCGGATGCCCTCGCGCACGCGTTTGGCGAGTTCGAGATGATGGCGGTTGCAGGGCGAAAGATCGGATCCGGTCTGCGCAATGCCGATGATCGGCTTGCCTGATCGTAACTCCGCCGGGGTCAGGCCGTAGTTGAGATAACGCTCAAGATAGAGCGCGGTCATCCCGGGATTGTCCGGATTGTCGAACCAGAGTTGCGATCTCAGGCGGCGGGAGGATTTTCGGGCAGATTTCGCCATGTGCTACCAGTCGAGCTGTCAATCTATGTCTAGATGATCGCAAAGGCAGCAAAATCGCAAGCAGCCGGGGCACTTTGTTCCGGCAGCAAGCGCTATTTCGTGTCGAGCACGAACACGCCGTTCCAGTCGGCGGGTGGCGGATTTTTCTGAAAGATGCTGATGCGCTCGGAATAAAGATCGAAGAGATGATTGAGGCCGAAACCATCTCCAAACTTGCGGCAGCGCTCGATCGATTCTGTCGCTCTCGCAAAGTCGCCCTTGCGGAAGCAGGCGAGCATGTCGTTGACATTCTGAAGGAGTTGCCCGAACCGGTCGCTGGCGGCAATGTCCGAGCGGCCGAGAACGGTATAGACGGACTCCGGCTCGGTTTTCCCTTTCACGGTGATGCAGTCGAGCTCAAGCACTGCAAACTTTTCGCGGATTGCCGAGGCCGTGCGCGACCCGACGATGATGGGCAGACCGTAATTTTTGGATTGTCCTTCCAGCCGCGACGCCAGATTGACCGGATCGCCGAGCACCGAATAGTTGAACCGTAGGTCCGACCCCATGTTCCCGACGACGCAGCGCCCCGTATTGATGCCGACACCGACCTTGATCGGGATGAATCGCTGGCCGGCGTCCTTGGCCTGCTGTTCGCGCTGAGCGTTGAGCGTTTCGACGCGCCGGAGCATTTCGAGGGCAGCTTCGCAGGCGTTGATCTCGTGATCGGCATCGGTCAGCGGCGCGTTCCAGAATGCCATGACTGCATCGCCCATGTACTTATCGATCGTGCCCTTGTGCTCGATGATCGCGTTGGTCAGCGGCGTGAGGAAGCTGTTCATCAGCGACGTCAGCCCCTGGGGGTCATCTTTGTACAGTTCGGAAATAGTGGTGAATCCGCGTACATCGCTGAAAAGAATGCTCATTTCGCGTTCTTCGCCGCCAAGCACGAGCTTGTCCGGCGACTGCGCAAGCTGCTCGACAAGCGCGGGGGACAGATATTGTCCGAAAGCCGACCGGATGCGGCGCCGCTGCGCCTGCTCGCTGATGTAGTTGCTGAACACGAGCGTGAGATAGACGAGAACACTCGACAGCAAAGGGTAGGTGAAATCGAACAACAGCCTGTTCTGCAGATAAAAGTACCAGGAGGCGCCGATCGATATTGCGACGATGATCGCCCCGACAACGAGCAGAACGAGAGGGTTCAACGTGGGCGCCAGCCAGATGATGACGAAACCGAGAAGAAGCGCCGCGCAGAGCTCGACACCCAGCGCGTAGTTGGGCGCGGACAAGACCGAGTTTGTCAGCACGCTTTCGAGGACTTGCGCGTGCACTTCGACGCCCGGCATAAGTGGATCGACGGGCGTCGTCTTGGAGTCCAGCAGGCCAACGGCGGAAGTTCCGATCAGCACGAGGCGCTGGGCCACGCGCTCGTTCGGGACACGGCCTTCGAGCACATCGACCGCCGGCACATATCGGGCCTTGTCGTGCGGCGCAAAGTGGATCCAGAGTTGGCCGTTGCGGTCGGTTGGTATCACAAAGCCCGGCACCGCCGCGCTCTGTACGCCGGCGCGATCGGATCGGATGAGGACGGTGCTGCTGCCGCTGACGACGCGCAGCATTTCCAGCGTCAATGACGGCATGATCGCGCCTTGCGCCTGCATCACGACCGGGACGCGGCGGACGATGCCGTCGCGCTCCGGGCGGATCGTAAAGAGCCCGCGGCCGCTGGCAGCCTGCTCCAGGATGGGCACGTTCCGCAGCAGGCCTGGAAAATTCAAAAGAAAAGGCCTGGCGTCGCCGCCCATGGTCGCAATTCCGATCGGCGGCTGTGCGCCGCCTGTTTGCGCGACGGCGAAGGGGAGCGCCGATTGGCCAAGCACCACGCGGGAATGGCGTAACGCATCTGCAAACACCGCATCGTTGCTTGGCAGCGAGCGGAGTTTTGTGCGGGTGGCTTCGTCCAGTTCGCGGAACGTATCCGCGGCAATGCTCGGCGACATGCGATCCGGTTCGGCAAAAACGACGTCGAAGGCAATGACCAGTGCGCCCATCTGGGTCAATTTGGTGATGAGATCGGCGATGCGCGTGCGCGGCCACGGCCACTGGCCGAGGCTGTTCAGGCTCTTTTCGTCAATGTCGACGATGACGACCGGCCGCTGCTGGGCGTCGCGCGGATGCAGCACCTGGAAGAAGTCGAAGGCACGGACCCGGATCTCCTGCAGCAGGATGGGGTCGGCAACCCGCAGGGCCGCCAGTCCAATCAGCAACAGAAGGGCAAGCCCGCGGGCAAAACCAAACCGCCGCGCCAATCCTGCAAGCCACGTCATCGAAATCCGCCTGCAACCCGACGAAGCGGCGTCCCGGTCACTTTTCCCGGAACGCGCGCATGAACTGATCCTGAAGGGGCTTGATCAGGTACGACATCACGCTGCGTTCGCCCGTCTGGACGAAAGCCTCGACCGGCATACCCGGAATGAGTTTGACCTCGCCGAGGCGCGCGATCTCGTCTTTCGTCATGGCGATACGAGTGTTGTAGTACGATTGGCCCGTGCGTTGGTCGGTCGTGGTGTCGGCCGCAACCCGCGTGATCGTGCCGTTGATTTCCGGTGTTGTCCGCAGATTGAACGCGGAAAAGCGCAGCAGGGCCGATTGGCCGACCTGTATCTGGTCGATATCACGCGGATTGACCTTGGCTTCGACTTGCAAATTATCGCTTTCCGGCACGATCAGCATGATCGTGTCTCCGGCCGGGATCACACCGCCGACCGTATGCACTTTCGATTCGAGCACCACACCGTCTTGCGGTGCGCGAATATCAATGCGCTTGAGCTGATCCTCGGCGGCGACCTTGCGTTCGACCAGCTCGCCGAATTTGGCATCGACTTCGCGCATATCCTTGGCGACCTCGCTGCTGAGATCCTGATCGATCTGGATAATTTGCAACTCGGTTTCCGTGATCTTGCCTTTGGTTTGAGCGACGGCGGCGACCAATTGTGCCCGCTCGCCTTCGAGCCGCGCACCGTCACGTTCGAGTGCCGTCAGGCGCGTGATCTGCACGAGATTATTTTTCCAAAGCTCGCGAACGCCATCGAGCTCCTTGCCGATCAGGCTGATCTCGCGTGCTTTTGCCTGCTGCTGCGCGCTCAATCCGTTGATTTCGTCCTGCAGCTGGGTGATGCGCTGCTTCAGCTGGGCCTTTTGTCCGAGACGCGCGTTGCGGCGAAGCTCAAATAGTTTGCGTTCATTTGCAAGCGCAATGGCAACAGGCGCTTCGTCCGCATGGGCGACCAGCATGCGCGGAAAAGATATTGTTTCCGAGCCGTCGCGCTCGGCCTCAAGACGCGCCTTGCGCGCAGCGAGCTCGTCCAGGCCTTTTGTGACGATCGCGAGATTCGCGCGCGTGATCGTATCGTCGAGCTGCACAAGAATGTCGCCGGCCTTGACGCGATCGCCGTCCTGCACGTTGAGCTTGCCGACCACGCCGCCGGTCGGATGCTG
Source organism: Pseudolabrys sp. (assembly GCA_036557605.1). Taxonomy (GTDB): domain Bacteria; phylum Pseudomonadota; class Alphaproteobacteria; order Rhizobiales; family Xanthobacteraceae; genus Pseudolabrys. The sequence goes on along the minus strand of DATBHE010000057.1, from coordinate 5,593 downwards.
CACCTTCTTCACGTTGGAATCGACCACGACCGAGCCTTGCGCGATGAGTGCGCCGGCAATTTGAGTGGTTGCGGCCCAGCCTCCAACGCCTCCGGCCAGCAGAAGCACAATCAGTCCGCCGGCCAGCAAATGGCGGTTGATCGCGTCGCGCGCGCTTCCCGCCGGGGCGGCAGGCATGAAGCGCGTCACCCAACGTTCGAGACGGTCGCCGGCGACCGATATGAAACGCGGAATCCTCATGCGCTCGCACTCCCGCTCTCGGGTACGACCTTGAGCGGCCGCGGTATCGAAACCGGCCGCTGCAGCACCTTGGCCAGCACTTCGTCTTTGGGACCAATGGCCTGAATGCGGCCCTGATTCATCATCAACAGGCGATCAACGCCGGCAATCGCACTGGGACGGTGAGCGATCACGACGACGATGCCGTTCCGTTCGCGTACCCCGAGGATCGCCTGTGTCAGCGCTTCCTCGCCGTCGGAGTCGAGATTTGAATTTGGCTCGTCGAGCACGACAAGGAAAGGATCGCGATAAACGGCGCGCGCCAGCGCGATCCGCTGGGCCTGGCCGGCCGAGAGGGCCGAGCCTTGCTCGCCGATCTGCGTGTCATAGCCGGCCGGAAGACGAACGATAAGGTCATGCACGCCGACCGCCTTGGCTGCGGCGATGACAGCTTCGTTGTCGGCCTGCGCTTCGAAGCGTGCAATATTCTGCGCCACCGTTCCGGCGAGCAGTTCGACGTCCTGCGGCAGATATCCGATATGCCGCCCAAGCAGATCGGGCGACCACTGGTCGAGTGCGGCACCGTCGAGACGAACATTCCCGCGCACGGGTTGCCAGACGCCGACAAGCAGACGGGCCAGTGACGACTTTCCTGAACCGCTTGGCCCGATGACGCCAAGTCCCTGACCGGCCTGGAGGTCGAATGTAATGTCCTGCAGGACGAGTTTCGGCACGCCCGGCGGCGTCGCGCTTGCAGCTTCGACCGTCAGGCGCTGCACCGGAGGCTGCAACTGCATGGGCTTCAATTGCGCAGGGGAAGCCGTCAACAACTTGTTCAACCGCTGCCAGCTTTGCCGCGCGTTGACGAAGCCCTTCCAGTGCGCGATGGCGAGATCGACCGGCGCCAGTGCGCGCGCGCTGAGGATCGATCCGGCGATGATGATGCCCGCGCTCGCCTCCTGGTAAATGACCAGATAGGCGCCCACGGCAAGCACGCCGGACTGCAGCATCATCCGGAACACTTTGGAAATTGCACCAAGACCGCCGCTCAGGTCGCTGGCGTCCTGCTGGCCGTGCATGTATTGCCGGTTCGCCTCGCCCCATCGCGCTGCAATTCGGCCAGCCATTCCCATTGCGACAAGCGCTTCGGCGTTACGCCTGCTCGCTTCGGCAAGGCTGTTGCGCATGATGGCCGCCTGCGTGGCGGCCCTGGTAGGCGCGCGCATGAGGATTTCAGTCAGCAGGGTTAGCGCGACCAGGATAATGGCGCCTGCGAGTGCGGTTACCCCGATCAGAGGGTGAAAGGCAAAGCAGATCGCGAGATAAAGCGGGATCCACGGCAGGTCGAACAGCGCGACCGGGCCCAGGCTCGAGAGATAGGAACGCACCGCGTCGAGATCGCGCAACGGTTGGGTTCCATCGTTCTGGCCGCCGATCCGCAACGGCAGCCGAATGAGCGTGTCGTAGACCCGCCCGCTGAGCGTTTCGTCGAGCGCGCCGCCGATGCGCACGAGGATCCGGCTGCGGATCGCGTCGAGCACGCCCAGCGCCGCAAACAGCACCGCCACCAAAACCAGCAATCCCACCAGCGTCGGCAGGCTGCGGCTCGGCAGCACGCGATCGTAGATTTCAAGCATGAACATCGCGCCGGTGAGCATCAGGATGTTGCTCATGCCGCTGATCACCGCGGTGCCGTAGAATGCGCCGCGACAGGCGGCGAGAGCCGCCGCCAGTTCAGAACGAACCGGAAGAGGATGTCGATCCGATTGGCTACGCTGCATCGATCACTTACCCGACGTGACCAGGCTTCTGCGGCTATTCAGATAGCCGAAATCCCAAGTCTCTCCTCATTAAGTATGACATGAAAGGCAAAATTTGTCGCCGGAGGCGCAGTAGCAACCTTAACGGCCGGGTCCGAAAATATGTGAATCGCCCCGAATTCGGGGCAACACTGACGTCAGCCCATAGCGGCTATGTATGATGAAGGATGTCGCTGCCGCTGAAGTTGATGTTCGACCCGGTCAGGCGGATTTCCATGTCGACGTGGCCGGCGTCAGCGGTCGTGTTGACATATACGATCGTCTGACTGTTTGCATCGTCGACGAACCAGCTGATGCTGTGGGCGTCGACAGTGTTGGCCTCAGTAACTTGACCTTGAATATGCGATGCGCCGGATATTGCCGACAGGTCGATGTGATCTAAGCTGTGTGTGAAATTGGTGATGGTGCTGAATAAGCCGGCGCCCGGCTGTGAGTCCGATATTTCCTTAAACACGAATGTATCGGCGCCATCGCTGCCGATCAGGGTAACACCTGGCGCCGCGATGTGGGCTTCGTCACCGGTGCTCTCCGGTGATGTCGCGGTGGCGCTGGTCTCCGACGAAGCCTCGCTGGTGTCCTCGGTCGAGGAAGTCTCGGGTGCGGTTCCGTAGGCAGTATCAAGACCGACCTCGACGAATGCTCCCACAGTGCCATCTGCGTATCTGAATGAGCCTATCGCCTGCAACTCCTGGCCATCGATGCTACCATTGCCGGCAGCGGCATTCAGATTGATGGCGACGATCCCTTGTTCGGCGAGGCTCGAGAGTTCTCCCACGTCGCTGACACCATTGTGATTGCTGTCCTGCCACACAAGCAACTTCCCGAAGGCGGCGTCGGCGCTGTCGATCACGCCGTCCCCATTGCTGTCGAGGCTCGTGAGCGCTGTCAGACCGCTAGCGAAATTTCCACCATTGAAGTTGGGCGTGAAGATTTCGGTACCGCTGTCGATCGTGCCCGAGCCATTCACATCGTAAGCAAGTATGCCGTCATTGTTTGCGGTCCAGCCGACGCGATCGAGGATGCCGTCACCGTTGATATCGAACGAGACGCCAGTTTCCAGCGAGGTGAACGAAATTCCCGGAGTGTCGAGATCAAGGACGATTGGATCGGCCGGATTGTCGGGAGTGCTGTAGACGATGATGTCCGATGCGACAATCGAATTGAGCTGTGTTGATGTCGTGATGTTGGAAAGGGTGGCAACCAAGGTGCGGTTTGCCGTATCGTTCCAGTTTGTATCAAACCATATTTGACCAACATCAAGCTGGTCGTTGAACACGATCACGAAAGTGTTCGTCGCGTCATCGCCGGCATCCCCGGTCATGATGTTTGACGTTGTCAACCCAGATTGATTAATCAATACAACCTGACTGTCATCACTATTGGTCATGTCGCTGAAGCTGCTACGGACGTCGAAATCGCTGCTGTTGAGCGCGGTACCAGCGGCACTTCCGGCTGTATTGACGAAATTGACGCTTCCGCCACCGGTCGATCCGGTATCAAGGAAGCCGATTTTGTCGATGCCCTGAATATAGTCGGTTATCGTGTCAGCGCCGCTGTTTGTCGCCAGTCGGAATTGGTCCGCGTCTGCACCGCCAGTCAGGGTGTCGTTGCCGGCGCGGCCAACAAGGACGTCGTTGCCGGTCCCGCCGAAGAGGGAATCCGCAGCAGCACCGCCGACCAATTTGTCATTGCCGCCGAAGCCATACATGGCATTGGGAATCGAGAAGGCAGGAGCGGCCGTCGTGTCGTTTCCGTTGGTTCCAAGGTAGAAACCGACAACTTTGATGGGACTCGTGTTGCCGTCTGTCACCTGCAATATGCCCGAAACGGCTGATGCGCCCGGCGCGGGTATCAGGAGTGAATTTGCACCCAGATGCAGTGAAGGATCGCCGAATGCGGTCGCGAACGGCGGGGCCAATGCAAGGCCCGTGCTATCCTGATCGGTGATATTGAAACTGATGCCCGTTTCGGTGACCTGTAGATTGGATATCGTCGGCGGCACGTGCAGGTCGATGTGAATGTGCGCCGAGGATGTGTCTCCATCGCGATCGGTGAGGGTATACAGGAAGTCCTCGGCCTCGGCTCCGCTCCCTGACGCCACCTTTGGCGGCACATAGGTCCAGTCACCGGCCTGGTGACCGTTAGCCGCTGCGAAATAGAAAGTGAACGCACCGCCCAGCGCTGTCGGCACCACAATCCAACTGCCGTGATCTTGATAGCCCGCCGGCGGCGAGGGGCTCACAGATTCGCTTATGACATTCACGCCATCGAAGGTGTAGGTGACGCCGTTTATCTGGATCGACTTGATGAACCCGCCGTCAGCGCCGAAACCGAAACCGGTCCCGCCGTCAAGAAGCACATTATGCGTGACGGGCGCTGGAATGGTGTTTTGCAAAGTGGCGTCGAGACCGTTTGCATCGTTGATCACGATTGGCGGGAAGTTGGGATCGGCCGGCGTCCAGGCGATGGGCGCAAGATCGGCATCACTAACAGACGTGCTGATGCCGATTGCGTAGGATGCGTCGACATCCTTTGCCGTCAGGAAGTTCTGCCAATTGGTCGTGTCTGCTGTGCCCAATCCCTGGCCGGACGTGGGTTCGCCGTCGGAAACGAAATAGACCAGCGTCTGGTCCGCACTGGTCGGGCCGTCGCCCCAGTTATTCATGACCGCGCTGATTGCGGCGTCGTAGTTGGTATTCCCGTTTGCACTGAGAGCGTCAATGTAGGCCTTTGCGGTTGCCGCGTCGGTCCATGGATTGCCGTTCGGCGCATTGACGCTGGCGTTGGTCGAGAAGGAAACAACCATAACCTGATTGATATTGACGTCTGTGCTTGTCAGGAGGTTGTCCAACGCTTGCTTCGCGAGCGCGAGCCTGCTGCCATCCATGCTGCCCGACACGTCGAGAATAATCACGATGTTGAGTTTCGGCACGCCTTCGCCGATCGCAACATTTGTCGAAACGGGAGCCGCGTGTGGGCTGTCGTCCTCGATCTTGACGGGCAGCACCGACTGCGCGCTGGCGAGACCGTCGGAAACGATAACCGGCACGTTGATGGTGAGGACGTCTTCGCTGGAGTTGTCGGGATGATCTATCGGCCGAAACAGCGTGACATGATATTCACCCGTACCATCGTCGACTTGGATGGTAATAACGGTCGCCGCCCCCGCCGCGCCGGTGAGCGTGTGGTGAGTTGCGTCCAACGACCATGTTATCGTCGTGCCACCGGATTTTAGGGTACCCGCCGGTGTGCCGAGCGTGTAGGTCAGGCTGGTTCCTTCCGGATCAGTTGCGTTAATTGTGCCGCTCGTGACGGCGCTATCGGTCGTGTCAGAAGCAGGAGTCGAGTCAGGCAAGCCATTCGCTAGGCCCTCTTCGGAAACATTGGCGGGATCAACCGACGTGATGACAGGAGCATCGTTAGCCCCATGGATGGTGATGGTCAGCACCGCCGTGTCGGTCAGCCCGCCGGGATCCTGGACCGTGTAGTTGAAGCTGTCGGTGAGGGTGGCGCTGCCGTTGAGCGCCTGCACCGCCGCGTCATTCTCATTGACC
>DATBHE010000056.1:0-4702 GCA_036557605.1 Pseudolabrys sp. | reverse complement strand
GGGCGGTCGGATGGTTCAGCGCGTCTCCACGGTGGCGTTCGAGGGCATCGAAGTGCGGCCCGTCGACGTGCAGGTCCAGGTCGCGCCCGGACTGGTGGCGTTCAACATCGTGGGCCTGCCCGACAAGGCGGTGTCGGAAGCGCGCGAGCGGGTGCGCTCGGCGCTGATCGCGTCGGGACTGGCGCTGCCGGCGCGCCGCATCACCATCAATCTGGCGCCCGCGGACTTGCCCAAGGAAGGCAGCCACTACGACCTGCCGATTGCGCTTGGTCTGATGGCGGCGATCGGCGCCATTCCGCACGACGCGCTGTCGGGCTTCACGGTGCTGGGCGAACTCGGCCTCGACGGCTCGATCGCCCCGGTTGCCGGCGTGCTGCCCGCGGCGATCGGCGCCAATGCGCGCGGCGAAGGCTTGATGTGCCCGGAAAAATGCGGGCCGGAAGCCGCCTGGGCCAGCCCCGACATCGAGATCGTCGCGGCCTCCTCGCTCATTCAGCTCGCCAATCACTTCAAGGGCACCCAGGTGCTGTCGCGGCCCCAGCCCAAAATCTTGGAGGTCGCAGGCGCCGCTGTCGACCTCGCCGATATCAAGGGCCAGGAAAGCGCCAAGCGCGCCCTCGAAGTGGCCGCGGCCGGCGGCCACAATCTGCTCCTGGTCGGTCCGCCCGGCGCCGGCAAATCGATGCTGGCGGCGCGGCTGCCGACGATTTTGCCGCCGCTCGCGCCCGCCGAACTGCTCGGCATTATGGCGCTGTCTCACCAAGATTGGCGGCATACATATCATAATTGATGATATTATCAATCACCTATAGGATTGGACGAATCGCGCGATAAACCGTTCCGATCAGGAACGGTTTGCTGACTGCCGCCGAAACTGTTCTCACCTGGGTACAGTTTCCGTGTCCCCTCGCGGGGTACAACCGACACGATTCAACCCACAAGTCAGGGTTACTTGACGGACTCCACCCAGGTTGTGTTACAGCGGCGCTGTAAAGTGTTCTAGAAATTAGGACACAAAAAGAGCGGCCCCGAAGGGCCGCCCAAGGTGGATGGGAAGTTTGTTAAATCGCCCGTTGGCGCGGGCGACGGAAATGGGAGCGAATACACTCCCATTTCCCGTTTCTGCACCGAAGGTACTCACGGACGAAAACCGTTTTCTCCTCGGCCGTCGGGGTGCGGTATTCCATCCGCGACCTCCGCCATGAAAGGGGAGGAAGGGCCTCCCGCCCCGAAGCACCCCGCGCGCTCCGCGGCTTCCAGATTGCCGGGGCACCGAAGTCAGGACGGAGAGTAGCGAATCAAGCCGCACCGACCCGGAGTCATGGCCCAGGGCAGTGAATCGGGTCAATGCTCGATTTTAGACTGTCCAAATCAGATAACCCGACGCTTGCGGAAAATTACCGCAAGCGAGACCCCGCGATCTGCCACAGGATGACTTGGCCCGGGCCGCCCTCTGCGGTCACAACGCCTTTGTCTTTTTGCAGGCGGAGCGCGACCCCGACGCGCTTTGTCATGAGCCGCAAAAGCCGCTGATCGTTCTTATCCAAAGCGCGCTCTACCAACAGTTCAAGCGCAACGTCGCGGCTTGTCAGCGGTTCGGCGGCTTGGCGCAGGATACTCAGCACGATCCGCGTCATCTGGCCTCGATTGCTCCAATCCTTCGGCGGACGGAACGCCTTGGCCTTGATGCTTTCGACGCGGTAGTCCGGATCGAATTGCAGGATTGTTTGGTCCAGATGTTCAAGGTCCGCGACCATCTTGCGCAACGTCTCATGCGTGCGCTCGATGTCGCCCGCCAACTCCGCGCGCCGCACAATCAGGCCGTTCACTACTTGGCTGTTTTTCATGCCGCTCTCCGTTGCCAGTACCGGCGAAAATTTCGGCTGTGCGGATGCCCAAGGGCGGCCGCTGCAATGCCGCTGTATTGAGTGCCGTTCGGCGCGCGGCGATGATCTTCGCGCCACGCCATTTCGGAGGCGTAGCGGTTCAAATAACGGCCGCTGATCCGATGATGCGTACCCATTTCGGCGCGGCGCAGCCGGGAGAAATAGGACTCCGCCTGATTAGTGCACGCGCCGTCCTTGCTGAACGCGACCGAGTGATTGATGCGGCGCATGTCGTAGTGGGCGTGCAGCGAATCCCAGCCACCCGCTTCGTCGGCATGAACGGTAGAGCCGAACGGAATATGCTTGCGGATGGTCGGTACCGCGTCGCTTTCCTTCGCGACCACGAACGGCAGCGAGCGGCCCTTGCGCTCGCGCATGACAACAACGACTTGGCGCTTGCCGGTCTGTTGTTCGGCGGTACGGCGATCAACGCGCTTCTCCGCCTCGTTGTGCTGTTTGACGTGACCGCCGAAATAAGCGCCGTCAATTTCCTTTTCCGTCGTATCGGCAAACGTCGTCTTTTGCTGTTCGGCCTCGATGGCTTCGCGGAGTTTGTGCGCGAGAACGAAGGCTGTCTTGTACTGGCAGTTCAGGTCGCGGGAGAGCTGAAGCGCGCTATGGCCCTTCGCGCCGTTGGCGAAGATCGCGATGGCAAGCAGGTAATCGCGGACCGGACGCTTACGATCCGCGAAGATGGTCCCGGCCGTGACGGAGAACTGATAGGAGCAACCCTTGCATTTCCAGACCGGCCGCGTCGCCAGTTTACGGGCTTCAAGGCAACCGCAGCGCGGGCAATACGGCTCTCCGCCGTTATCGGCCCAGCGGATCGCCTGAAACGTGGCGAGCGCTTCCTGATCCGACATGCGCGCAACGGCGCTCAGGGAGAGCGTCCGGGCGGCTGCCGAAAGGAGGAAATGCTGAGACAACGAAGCACCAAATCCGATGTATTACATCATCGAATGTAGTGTATAGCTTCACCCTTGTCAATGGCAAAAACATCATATATGATGATTTATATCATCGGCAGGGTGGCGAGCTATGGCGGCCAAAGTGACCGGGATCGTGCGGCACGGCGTCCGCGATAACGTCGATTGGACGGCCCGCGTGAAGGGCATTCTCAAAGCCGAGCTAAAGCGGCGGGATGTCAGCTATGCCGACCTGGCCGAAAAGCTGGCCGCTGTCGGGGTCAAGGAAAACGAGCGGAACATCGCCAATAAGATCGCGCGAGGCAGCTTTACGGCCGTGTTTTTCGTCCAATGCCTCGAAGCAATCGGCTGCCAGACCCTGCACCTAAACGGCCACTGAGGGTGCGCCATTTGGCGCACCCGGTCACAGTCCGGTGACGCTGCCTTCACATATTGCTACGGCACACAATATCTTGTGTGTTGGACGACCTATGGTAGACAACACCCTCGGCGCGTCGGAAACTTTCGCGCAAAATAACCGTTGGATGGCCATAGCCACGCCTTTCCGGCCTTGCTAGGGTAGGTTGTTAACGGTTGTGGACAGACCATCCACAATGGGTGATTCGCGCTAGGAGAAGGTCATGAGCCCGCTTCGGCAGAAAGCTATGCGCCACGACGGCCTTCCTGTGTCCTATCTCAACGATGTTACGGAGGAACAAGTCCGTAAGATCGACGAACTTGTGCGCGAAGAATTTGAACGTGGCGACTGGGTGGCAGTCGAACAGGAGTCGTGATAAGCACAACCCTTGATGGGGTTGCGCTTCACATACTTCCCGACTTCTACCCTCCCTCGGCTGCACAGCATTGTCTGGTGCCGTATTCCAGAGGATGACGGTTCGCCGGGCTTGCACGTGCGCCCGGCACTTGTGCGCTCCACTAAGCGCGACCCCACTACTAATCGCGGCGCGGTGTGGGTTTCCTACGGCACCGCGAATCTAAATATTCCGAAGAGCAACGCCGTCGATCTGGTCATCCAGAATTACGAAAGGCTGCGACAATTAGGGCTTCCGCATGCGGTTCGTTTCGACCTAGGCCTTTTCAATTGGCCCTCCTGAGGAGTCGGCACATATCCTGGCCGGAATCCTGAAGCCTCACGAACTAACGTCCCTTCGTAACAAATTGAGGCAGCGTGGGGTCATCCCCGAACTCTAAGAGCCTCCGCCAATTGGCGGACCCTAGAGGAACGTCCAGACCAGCCACGCCATCAATCCCGTGGCGATAATGACGTAGAGCACGTCAACTGCGTCTTGCCGCAAAAGCCATCGGAACATGCCGGGAGTTTAGCGGAGCTTGGGCCAATTGGCCCAAGCAAGATTCCGAGCCGGAATCTTGGGCCCGAAAAAAGTCGAGGCAGCGGATTTTTTCGAGGGTGAGACAACTACATAATTCCGGAACTGCTCGAAGTGTCGATGGTCGCGTCGGTGGCCGGCGAAATCGAAGGCGGCGCGCTGACCAACCGCCGGCCGTTCCGCGCGCCGCATCATTCGGCCAGCATGCCGGCGCTGGTCGGCGGCGGGCTGCACGCGCGGCCTGGCGAGATATCGCTCGCCCACCATGGCGTGCTGTTTTTGGATGAGCTGCCGGAATTCCAGCCGCAGGTTTTGGATTCGCTGCGGCAGCCGCTGGAGACCGGCGAGGTGTCGATCGCGCGCGCCAATCATCGCGTCACCTATCCGGCGCGCTTTCATGCTGGTCGCGGCGATGAATCCGTGAGCGTTGCCGGCCCCGAGCAGCGTGAAGGATTACGAACCCAAGCAAGTCCGTTCATCCCCCCTGCAGCGCGATAAATGCAGCGACGTGCCAACAATGGAAGTCAGGGGTGATCCTGTTGAAGAGCGAGGTCGCCGAAAG
>DATBHE010000055.1:0-2108 GCA_036557605.1 Pseudolabrys sp. | reverse complement strand
GCCTTCTACAACGTCGTGCTCGACAACCAACAAATCGCCACCCACTATATGAACGGCTTGGGAATGACGATGTCGTGATTGCAAGCACCGCCGTCCTCGGCGCGCCGCCCGCAGACGCTTCACTCACGCGGCACGTTCGTTGCGTGACTGATGAGAGCAGCGATAGCGGTACCATGAGCGCATTTCGCGACGGTGCGATCCCGGAACCGCCGCCATGTCCGGTTCTGGCACGTCGCGTCAGTTAGCGATGCCGCGGCTAGACGGCGCTTTTGAACCAAGCGGACCTAAAACCGGGCGGCGAACCCGCCCCCGGCGTAATAACTCGTTTCGGCGGCGTAACCGATGCCGGCGGGCGTCCGCGCTGTGGGCGTACCAATGTTACCGGTAAGCGAGGGGCCCACGACGCCGGGCACGCTGCCATCGTAGTCGAGGCCACCGAAGCCGCGCAAAGTCACGATCGGGTTGATCGCATAAGCGAGCCCGACTTCCGCGTTGGCGAGCAAGACGCCTCTGCTGTCGCCCGCCGACACGGTGCTGGTGCCATTAAAAATAGCTATCGAAAAGTGACTGACGTCTGAACCTGACAGCGACACCGTCCGGCTTGCGCCGCCGACCCAACCGCCGAGGGCGAATGTCAAAGCGCCGGTTACAGGAACGCTGAGATCAAGTCCGGCGCGCGCACCCGCATCGGTCCAACGCAGCGCGGTGCTCGCGGAGTAAGTGCCCGAATGGAATGTCGCGCCGGCAAGGAATTGCGTGAAAGCCTGTGACAGGTTTTGATCGTTGTGGGTGTTGCCGCCGAATACGGCCAGTGACGGCGAAATGGTGGCGGCCCCGAATCTCCGGTCGACCGCGATTTTGCCGTTGATCTGCCAGGCATCGTAGCTGGCACTGAGAGTGCCGGCTGCCGTGCAGGTAAATCCCTGGATGCCCGCGCACAGGAAACTCCCGACGATGGCGCTGCCCGGGTTCGCGCCGCTCAACAGAATCGGCGCCGCATCGTTGATCAGCGTCGATGTCTGGGAGCTTGAACCTTTGGCTGAAACATAGGAGCCGCCGACTTCGAATCTGATACCGGAGCCGGGCATCGTATAACCCAGTGCTCCGCGCACCCCGCCGCCATTCAATGTTTGATTAAAGGTCTGCGCCGGACCTAAATCGAGAAACGAAGCATCGCCAATACCATGAATGCCGAGGCCATAGGACGGCAAGCGTACGTTCTCGTACATGCCGTCGACCCAAAAGTACCAATTGCCGGAGGCGGCAGCGATCGGCGGCGCCTTGAGCGGCATGTCTGCCGCGAAAGCCGATGTGCTGCCCAGTGCCGCAAGCGCAGCGGCGGCCAACAAATGCTTGTTCACGTCCAGCTCCCGGTCCGAAGAATCCGACAAGGAGTGTAGCCCCGCAGCGGCCGGGAACCTGTGACCTGAAGGTCACAGCTCGCGTCAATCTAATGGGCCTGTGAACACTCCGGAAATGGGATTCCATTGCCGAGCCCCCTCTTTGATAGGAATGCGACCGCGTATTCTTCTTCGGATGTTGGAGCATGCGACGAGAAATCGCACTCCTGCTGCCTCTGGCCTCATCCCAATCGCCGATTGCGAGACTCGCAAATCGACATCTGTTGCTGGCACCTCGCATCGGCTCGCCGGCAACGCTCTGAGGTCCGCAGCTGGGCTAAAGCGGACCTCCGCCTCACGCGCCTAACGTGACGTTCGTGACCCTTCGCTGACATGCACGGTGCGAGACTGTTGCAGTGCACCCGGCTCATCCGGCGTGGGACCAAGTGCTGTGGCAATCTGTGCCGTCATCGGCGGCAATGCCCGCAAGCAGGGCGTTGGCCGTTGACGGTGGAGCAAAAATCCGGCCGCAGGCGTCCCCTAGGCGGCGGCAAATTGCAACGGCAGCGATCCGTTCGATCGGTGCGGCTTTTTCATTGACACCGGCTGTAAAAGGCCACATGAACCCGCCATGGACAGTTCGCACCACGCCCGCCGTATCCGTGCACGTGCGCGTCGCCTTTCGGCGGGGGCGTGGGATATGCGGATGCATTGAGCTAATCTGCTATCAGATCACGAAGGCCCCTGCCGGCAGCGGCGGGGGCCTCG
>DATBHE010000054.1:0-33330 GCA_036557605.1 Pseudolabrys sp. | reverse complement strand
ATCGAGTACATCCGAAGAAAGCTTAAGTTAGGAGGCTACCGAGATGTTCGATAGCCGCAGCCGGCCCCATCACGGGTCCTTCCTGGCCGATTCAAAATGCGGGCAGCAAAGGCGCGACGGCTCGCCAGGCGCAGTCGAGTTTCGAAGCCTAAAGCCTAAAGAGCGAAGCCTAAACTCACGAGGGGGAGGGGGGTTAAAATCTCTGGCGGGTCGCGGCCAGTTACCCCAATGCGCCTCACGCGCAGAAAAAATTTTCGCGCCAAACGGTTTGATTTTTCAAAGACAAATCAAACGAATTCAAACGGGAAGGCGAGCTCACCACGGCGGCCGTCCGAAAAATTGTCGCGAAATTCGGGGTGGGGGGTATGGGCGATAGCGGCACCGCCATATCGACCGGGCCTGCGGAGATGCGGTTGGAATTCTGGCCGGTGGACCGCCTCATTCCGTCACCACGAAATGCACGGACTCATTCCGACGCTCAGGTGGCGGAAATCGCCGGCAGCATCCGCGCGTTCGGCTTCGCCAGCCCGGTCCTGGTAGGAGGAGACGGCGATATCATCGCCGGCCATGGCCGCCTGGCTGCGGCCCGCAAGCTTGGTCTGAGTGAAGTCCCGGTGATCGTGCTGCATGGCCTCACAGAGCCACAGCGGCGCCAACTGGTTCTGGCGGACAACCGCATTGCGCAAAACGCCGGCTGGGATTTGGAGATGCTCAAGCTCGAGCTCCAGGACCTGTCCGTGCTCGGTGCCGATCTTTCCGTGCTTGGCTTCACCAAGGCCGAACTGGCGAATGCGCTTCGTCCGACGTCGACGGGCCTGACGGATGAGGACGAGATCCCCGCCTTGCAGGACGTGGCAGTCACGCGCCCGGGCGACCTCTGGTTCCTGGCCGGCCATCGGATTTTGTGTGGCGACGCGACTGACCAAGCGGCTGTGTCAGTGCTGCTCGGGCAAGCAAAGCCGTCTCTGATGGTGACCGATCCGCCCTACGGGGTCGCGTACGATCCCACTTGGCGCCACAGGGCTGGCGTGAACCGCTCCTCACGCGTTGGAAAAGTACAGAATGACGAGCGAGCGGACTGGGGAGCGGCTTGGGCCTTGTTTCCCGGCGATATCGCTTACGTCTGGCACGCGTCGCTAAATTCCACGACCGTTGCGGCAAGCCTCCAGCGGGAAGGTTTTACACTGCGGGCTCAAATCATCTGGGCGAAGGAACGCCTGGTCATCGGCCACGGTGATTATCACTGGCAGCACGAGCCCTGCTGGTACGCTGTGCGTAAAAAGGGGCATTGGACCGGCGACCGTAAGCAGACGACGCTCTGGACCATTCCTAGCGGCGGGCAGGACGCTGATACGGTGCACGGCACTCAAAAGCCGGTCGAATGCATGCGACGGCCGGTCCTCAATAACAGCGAAGCCGGCGAACTCGTCTATGACCCCTTCCTCGGCAGCGGCACTACGTTGATTGCTGCTGAAGCCACCGGCCGGATCTGCATCGCGATTGAAGTCGATCCCATCTACGTCGACGTCTCTATCCGCCGGTGGCAGGCGTTCACCGGACGAAAGGCAATGCTCGCAGGAAAGGAAGCTTGTTTCGAGGACGTCGCCGCGCACCGTGGCGAGCAGCCAGACCGGATGAGCTCCGAGGGAGATGCCGCATGCGAGGGCGACGACCAAAGCCGACGCGCATGAAGGTGCTGACCGGCAATCCAGGCAAGCGCCCACTCAACCGGACAGAGCCCCAGCCGGAGCCCGCCGTTCCCGACTGCCCGGTCGAACTCGGACCGAGCGCCCGCCGCGAATGGGACCGGCTCGTCGGCCAACTGGCGCCTCTGAGAATCTTGACGCCGCTCGATCGCGCGGCTTTGGCGGCTTATTGCGGCGCCTATGGCCTCTGGGCCGAAGCCACCGAAGCGATCCAGAAGTACGGCGTGATGGTGAAGTCACCGACGGGCTTTCCAATGCAGTCGCCGTATGTCGCGATAGCGAACCGTCAAGCTGAAATCATGATGCGAATCGCATCAGAATTTGGCTTCACGCCAGCAAGCCGCAGTCGAATCTCAACTCCCACCCCGGAAGAACCATCGCTCCTCGACCTGATCGAGAGTGAGACAGATAGCACCGCCGAAGCGGCTGATAATCCCACCGACCCCTGACGTTGCTTAAGGGGCAATCCCGGGCGCGGCAATTTGGTCGAGGCCCTGGTCGGTGTAATGGATCTCGGCGCAGGACCGTTCCTTCGGCAACGCGCGTCTGCATTTAGGAACAGACGGTACTCGTATGAACCGCAAGCAGCCGGTAAGATAGCCCGCGGTCGCCACGAATTATCAGTTCTGCGTCAACACCAGGCATAGCTGACATGTGATGCAAATTGTTCTCGCCCTGGCATTTGCATTTGCCCGCAGCCGCTTCCGCCGTATACTATTTCAGGGGAAGAGGATGAGCGCTGCCGCGTCACCTCATAATGCCCTTGTTCGGAGGACGTAGATGCCATTGAGATACAAGAAGCATGAGGCGAAGGACTGGGCACATCAGAACTGGCACGGGCTCTGCAATGTCATTATCCCGAGCTTCAGCTCCGATCTGAAGCGGCTCAACGAATCCGGCATTCGTCATGACGTCCGCCGAAACATCGAACTCGGCTACTGGGGTGCGCTCCTTGTCTCGGAGGCGGCGACCAGCGACGATGAATACATAGAGTTCATGGAAATCGCGGTCGATGAGGCGAAAGGCAAGCAATATTTTCTGTGTCATGGCTGCTTTGATACCGTGGAAGACATCATACGCTTCGCCAAGGCTGCCGAAGAGATAGGCGTCGACGGCCTGCTGCTCGGCCACCCAACCTCGTTCTATCCACAGAGCGAGAAGGAGCTGTACGATTTCACAGAATATGTCTGCAATCGGACCGAGCTCGCCGTCGTTGGTTTCGCGCAGCCGCACTGGAATTTCCAGCGGCTGCATCCAAGCGGCTACCCGCCGAACGTGATGCTCAAGGCGGCCAAGCTTGAAAATCTGGTAGCATGCAAATTCGAGGTCGGCGGCATCACCGGACACTACGATTTCTGGCTGAAACTGAAGGGCCACAATGTGCTTTATGCCGACCCGATGGAGATGAATTTCCCGGTATCCGTTGAGTTGTTCGGTCAGCAATGGGCCGGAACCAGCGGCTATGAAGTTTTCGGCGGTGCGGCGCCGAAGATTTTCAAGCTCCTGCGCGACGGCAAGCATGACGAGGCGATGGAACTGTATTGGCGGATCGATCCGGTGCGTCAGCTGCGCGTCCAGCTCTCCGCCTATATGAGCGGCTCGCACTTCATCAACCGATCGCTATGGAAGTACTGGGCTTGGCTCAACGGTTACAACGGCGGCCCGCTGCGCCAACCGGTCAATAAGGTCAACGATCGTGAGATGCGGCTTTCGCGCGAGGCGATGCTGCGCGCCGGCTTCGATATAAAGGACGAAAGCTTCGCCGACTTCTTCATCGGACGGCATCCGAACTGAGCTTGTCGTCTGTCGCGAAGACAGTCGGTTTCGCCGTACTGCGCTCCGGTCCGGAGCACGATCCTCACGCATGCGGTCGCATTCGCGGGAAGCGCTTGAGGTCGTGCCCCAATCCCTCTTTTCTGGCGCGCAAATAAATCGCCTTGGCGACCGCGATGTCTTGCAGCGCGGTGCCTACCGATTTGAACAAGGTAATGTCGGCGTCGGTGGCGCGGCCGTGTTTTTGGCCGCTGACCAGCTGCCAAAGCTCGACGCTGCGTTCCGGGTCGAACGATCGAGAGGCGATGGCGCTCCTGCCGTCGCCCGACTCAAACGCATGAGCGCGATCGTCGACCGCGACGACAACGGCCCGGCGCCAGATCGCATCTTCGAGCTCGCGTGCCGCCGGCCGAACCGAACTGGCGGCACAGATATGCATGCCGGGCGTGATCCAATCGGCGGACACAAACGGCTCCTTGCCGGCACGGAACACGCTCAGCAGAAGATCGCAGCCGACGACCACCTGCTTTGGATGTTCGACCGGTTTGATGTTCAGCCCCTGCTCGCGTCCGATCGTTTCGGCGAAGGCTGCGCGATGCGCCGGCGTAGGGCTGAAGACATTGATCTCTTCAAGATGACGAACCTTGCTCGCCGCAATCAGCATCGAGCGCGCTTGTTCCCCCGAACCGAGCACGCCGACGGTGCGGATCGTCTTGCGCGCCAGCATGTCGACGCCGATTGCCGCGGTCGCTGCGGTCCGCTGCGCGGTGAGCCAATCGGCATCCATCATCGCCAAGAGCTCGCCGGTCGGCAGATCGTAGAGATCGACGAAGTAACCAACGCCGACGCCAGGCGTCGAGTGCATGGCCTTGAAACCCATCACTTTGGCGCCGTTGAGGATCGCCGGCATGGTGCGCAGCCAGCCAAAGCCGGACGTTGACTCGACCGTGGTGCGCGGCGGGACCTGCACGAGACCCTTGCTTTGTTCAAGCAGCGCCTCCCGCAAGGCCTCGATGACCTCCTCGGGAGACAGCAGGCCGGCAATATCGTCGTGTTCAAGCAGCAGCATGTGGAGGCCTCCGAGATCCATTTTGCCGCAGTTGGGAGAGCTGCTCAATGTCCGCCGATCTTCCCCGTGAAAGGCGATTGCCGGTCTGGTCGGTCGATGAGATCGATGAAATTCAGTTTGCAGGCGCTAAACTTTCACGCGCGAGCGCATATCGTGACGTTCACAGCGTGCGAAGGAACGGCGCTTGTCGGTGCAATAGTGGTGCGATACGCTCATTGGATCATGGCAACCGTGCCGCAACCGCCGGCGAGCCGGTGTCTATTTGCTGGGCGGGCGCGAAAAGGAGCATCTACCATGGGCGCGAAGTCTAAATTTGCGGCGGTTTTTGCCTTGGCGCTGCCGGTGTTCGCGTCGATGCCGTACTCCGCGCGCGCGGCCGATACGGTGCGTGTAGGACTGGCAGCCGTCTATCCCGCCTACGCGGTCCCTTACGCGGCCAAAGAACTTGGCCTCTACAAGGAAAAGAATCTGGACGTTGAAATCACGCAATTTCGCGGCGGGCCGGCGACTCAAGAGGCGCTCGCCTCAGGCGCCATCGATATCAGCACGATAACGCCCGGAGCCGCAGCGCTGGCCATCGCCAAGGGGGTTCAGGAAAAGATCGTCGCATTGTCGGTGCCGCCAACGCCGCAGGGATGGTACATCCTGGTGCCGGCTGCGTCGCCCATAAAAAGCATGGCCGAGCTGAAGGGAAAGACCGTTGGCGTCACGCAAAAAGGCTCGCTGACCGATTTCTGGGTGCAGCGAGCCGCTGCAAAGGCGGGAGTTACGGTGCAGACAATTCCGCTCGGAGCTCCTGCGGTCATGCCGGCGCTCAAGGCAAAACAGGTGGATGCCGCCATCCTCTGGCCGATCTACAGCTACCAAGGACTTGCGGCCGGTGATTTCCGATCGATCGACGACCTCGGTGCCACGTTCGAGCCTTCGGTATCGGAGGGCTGGGCGGCGAGCGACGGCATCATCCAGAAGCGCGCTGCGGTTCTACACCGGTGGCTCGAGGCCAATTCCAAGGCAATCGTCTACATGCAAAATCACGAGGACTGGGCGATCAGTTTCCTGAAACATTACTTTGATGAGAAGGATGATCATGCCGTAAAATTGGTCGTTGATAATTTTATCAAGCGCATCAATCCCGACGGCGTCATGAAGCCTGAATGGATGCAGGCCTCGCTCGAACTCGCGGCAAGCGCGGGCATGGCAACGAAATTGACGGCAGATCATATCTTCTCAACTGAATTTACGCCGATCAAGTCGCAGTGATGGGCCAACAGCGCGACGTGTGTGTGCGTCAGCCCGACACCTGCAGCGATTGAAGGCGAAAGGCATCGTCGGATAGCCTGATGGGCGTCTCGGTTGACGACGTAGTTGCTCGGATCGACCGTGACGAGCTGGTTCGATTCACGCTTGAAATCTGCAACATCGACAGCCCGGTAGGCAACGAACGCGCCGTCGCGGAGCGGCTGGAAGATTGGTTCGGGCAGGAAGGCTTCCCGGTCCGGCGCATTGGGCTGCTCGCCGATCGCTATAACCTCTTGGCGCGGCTGCCCGGCACCGCGGGGGGACGACCGAGCCTGATGTTCAATGGGCACATGGACACGTTCGCGCCATCGCGCCCAGATCTCGTTCTGCTCGACCCGATGCGGGACGAGCTTCACAAGGCCTGGGTCGAGGGTGATCTGTTGGTGGGCGACGGTGTGGTCAACGACAAAGGACCGATCGCCGCTTTCCTGATCGCTGCAAAAGCCATCAAGGATTCCGGCTACCAGCTCAAGGGCGAGCTGCTGCTGTCCGCCGTGGTTGCCGAAACCGCCTATGAACCGGCCAACGGCGCTCCGGGTGAAGTCATCGACACGAAGGAGCTGGGCGCGCGCTTCCTTGCGACCCACGGGGGCATTGCCGACTACGTGGTCGTTGCCGAGGGCACGGGATTTGGCATTGTCTGGATCGAGTGCGGCAAGGCGTGGTTCAAGGTCACGCTGCGCTCGCGACAGCCTTCCTTTTACACGCCGTACATGCCTGAGCGCACCGACACTGCCGCAAGTCCCAACATGATCGCCGCGGCAAGTGCTGCGATCGACGCAATAGAGCGCTGGGCGGCCGGCTATGAGCGTCGCAGCGTGTTGCGTTCACCCGGCGGTGAGGTCCGTCCGAAAGTGCAGATTGGCGCTATCCGCAGCGGCGAGCCGACGCGGCCGATCATGTCGCCGCAATTGTGCGACCTGTATCTCGATGTTCGCATTCTGCCCGGCGCCAATCCGCTGGATCTGCAGGACGAAATCAGAGCCGCATTGGCGCCAACTGGCATCGATCATGATATCGAGCTTTATCTCTTTCGACCCGGCTATGAAGCAAAAGGCGTCGAGCCGCTGGTCGCAGCCGTGAGAGAAGCCCATCGCGCCGTTATCGGCGGCGACCCGCCACCGGTTGTTGGCCCGACAGCGAGCATGTGGCGCGACAGCAACGTGTTCGCGGAGCTGGGAATTCCTGTCATCAATTACGGGCCGCGCTCGGCCGGCCATGCCTTGAAGCGTGCTTTGACGATCGAGAGCCTACACCAAGCAGCATGCGTCTATGCGCGCACTGCCTTCACGCTCTGCGGCTGAGGTTTCGCAAACTTTATCGTTGTTCGATTTGCATCACGCGCCACGAGGTATAGCGCCGTTCGAGCAGGCTGAGCCCCCAATTGGCGGCGAGCGCGCAGCCGAGCGCAAAGAGGATGCCCAGATACACGTGATCAGTGGCATAGATCGACCGGTAGTACGAGATCAGATATCCGATCCCACCCAACGAGGCGAGCATCTCGGCGACGATCACGCCGATCACGACGAGCGCGGTGCCGATCCGCAGGCCGCTGACGATCGCCGGCATCGCCATCGGCAAGAGAATGCGAAAAACAATCTGCCGGCGTGAGCAGCCGATCGCCCTTCCCAGCAGAACGTATTGATGGTCGATCGCGCCAATCCCGTTCATGGTGTTGATCGCAATGGGGAAGAATCCGGAGATGACGGCGTAGGCTATCTTGGAGGTGATGCCGATGCCGAACCACACCATGAACAGGGGATACCAGCTGATCAGAGGTACGGCGAATAGTGACGACAATAGGGGTCCCGCTGTCGCACTCAGGAATGGGCGCAGCCCGGCGATCGTTCCCGCACCGATCCCGAGCGTCCACGTGAGAGCAAGCGCGATGGCGATTTCCGTGGCGGTGAGACGAAGCGCCACCGCGTAGTCGAGCCATGATTTGACCAGCGCGCCGGCTATTTCGGTCGGGGATGCCAGCAGCAGCGGGCCGACCAGGTTGAAGCGCCGGACTGCCTCCCACAATCCGAGAACGATCAAGATCATCAGCCCGCGTCGCAATGTCATAAGCTCGCCATGCCTTCGCCGTTTACGTCGCGATCATCTTGGCTGATGAGCTTCCAGATCCGATTGCGCGCAGCACCGAACTCGGCGCTGCCGATGATCTCGTAGGTGCGCGGACGCGGCAGGTCGGCCTTGATCGTGCCCACGATCCGTCCCGGACGATGGCTCATCACCAGCACGATGTCGGCAAGGAAAAGTGCCTCGGTGAGACTGTGGGTGATAAAAAAGATGGTCTTGCCGGTCTTCTCCCAGATGCGAAGCAGCTCGTAACCCATCTTGATGCGGGTCTGTTCGTCGAGCGCGCCGAACGGCTCGTCCATGAGCATGATCCGTGGGTCCGGCGCCAATGCCCGCGCGATCGACACCCGCTGCCGCATGCCGCCGGACAATTCGTGTGGATAGCGCTCCGCGAAATCCGCCAAGCCGACCAGCGACAGCATCGCCGCTGCACGCTGGCGCCGCTTGACTGCCGGCATGCCGCTAATCTCCAGCGGAAATTCGACATTCTCGGACACGCGCTTCCACGGCAGCAGTGTGGCGTCCTGGAACATCACCGAAATCTTCTCCGGTGCCGGCTGGCGCACCGCGACGTCATCGACCAGCACTTCCCCCGATGTGCTCGGCACCAGACCGGCCAGCATTTGCAACAGCGTGGATTTTCCACAGCCGCTCGGGCCCACCAGCGATACGAAACTGCCTTCTTCGACCGCAAACGAGATATCTTGCAGCGCAACCAGGGGTGCCCGGTCGATGCCGTAGACTTTACGAAGCCCGCGCGTTTCGATGACGATTGGCCGGCCCTGACTCATCGAGCCTCCAAAATCTTGCGCCAGCGCCCGGCGCGGGCTTCCCAGATTCGCATAGTCTCGTTGATGACAATCGTCGCGATCGATATGAGCACGGTCGCCGCCATCAGCTTGTCGACCGAATAAGATTCGCCCCAACGCAGCAGGAGTACGCCGAGCCCGGTCCGCGACGCATACATCTCTGCAAGCAGGATGCCGATGATGTCGAAGATGACGCCGAGCCGAAGCCCGGTCACGACTTGCGGCGCCATGGCAGGCAGATAGATGGAGCGGTAAATTTTCAACCTGTCGGCACCGAACGAGCGTGCCAGCATCACCTGACCGTGCGGTACTTGGCGCACTGCCGCCATGGCGTTGACAGCGACGACGAAGAAGACATGGGTTATGCCGAAGATCAGCTTTTGGGTGAAGCCCAGCCCGAACAGGAGGACGAACAACGGCAGGAATATAGACTGCGGCACGGCCAAGACGAGATTGAAGACGGGCGACAGCGAGCGCCCGACGCCGATGTTTTCGCCCATGACGAAGCCGGCGGCCAGCGCGATCGGCGCGCCAATGGCGAAAGCGGCGATCACACGTATGATTGTATCGAGAGCGTTGCCAAGAAAATCGCCGCTTTGCAGCAAGGCTCCGAGCGCCGTGGCGACTTTTTCGGGCGGCGGCAGAATCGCCGGATCAAAGGCGCCGATCCAAGAACCTAACGCCCACAGTCCGATCATGAGCGCGACGAAGGCGGTTTGGGTAACCAGAACCAAAGCTCTCATGATCGGCTACGCTGACGTCCGCCCTGCGGCTAGCTGTGTCGCGGCTTACGGAAATGCAAGCTCGCCATTGGCGTTTCGCAGCAAGCCGCGACCGTCGAGCGATGACGGCATGTTTTCCGGACCGATCTTCAATTCATCGACCCTGACTAGGCCCTTGAAGGTGTCGGCCTCGACGACGCCGTTCTCATCCACTGCAATCGCCTTGGGCTTATTGCCGGCCGCGACATCCTCCAGGCATTTGCGGAAAATGCGCCGCCAGCGAACGACGCCGATATCCGAAGTGCCGAGCAATTCCTTGCCCCTGGTCGCCGGCTCCCCTTGCGACTTCTGCATGATGAGGTCTTCGAGCACCGTCGAACCTTCCCACCCTGGATATTCGCGGTGATCATAGTCCTTTTTCTCCGAGGTACCGCGGAGCCGATCTTTGACATTTCTGTCCAAACCCGGATCGCTTGCCCGGAACCCTTTGCGATAGTTACCCTTACGGAATAGCGACAGCCGTATCACTTCGAAATGCGTATCGTCGATGATCCGCAGCAGCCCGCCGACTTCGCGACGGTCGTTGCTCCAATCGGGCGGTAGGCCGCCGTTATTCGACATGCGGTAACAGATCGGGAAAACAATGCTTAGTGTATTGACGAATTTTAGCTTGGGGTCAGCGGTGTTTTGGACCAGGACTGTCTTCATGCCGAAGCTGGTTTCGAGGGCGCTGAACTGGCTGTTTCGCCAATCCGTATCCACGGTGTCGTTGACATAGGGGCGGAGATCGTCAGGAATGACACCCGGTATAAGCGTGTGCAGAACGTGGACGTGTCCGTTGTCGGCAAAATTTTCGAGCCAGTTAAGATAGGTGTAATCCCGGATGTCGCCGCGCTCCATGCGCAGCTCGCCGTCGTCGCGGTTCAACATGTCGAGTTTTGGCAACGGCGGCGGATTCGCTTTATCCACGCCCATATAGCACCACACGATGCCACTCGATTCTTGTGCCGGATAGGAGGATATCGAGGCTTTTTCCATCAGCGCACTATTTGCCGGCTCGAGCGGCATCGCCACGCAGCGGCCGGCGGCGTTGAACGTCCAGCCATGGTATGAGCACATCAATCCTTCGGGTCTGATCTGGCCGTATTCGAGCGACGCCCGCCGATGTGGACAACTGCGGCCGACCAATCCGACCGTGCCATCGACATTGCGAAACGCGACGAGATCCTCGCCCAACATGCGGACCCCGTAGGGGATGTCCTTGAGGTCCCGCGAAAAGCACACCGGATGCCAATAGTGCCGCAGCATCTGACCAGCCAAGCTGTCGGCGGTCGTCCGCGCGTACTCGGCCAAGAATTCCTCATAGGTGTCGGGAGCTTTGAGCGCAGCCATGCTCTCTACCTCTCATTCCGGTCGCAATTCGTCACTCGCTCCAGGCATTATCGGTGCAGCCTAGTTGCGTGACAAGGCTGACTGATGGTTGCCTCACTGCTGGGCTTGGGACGGAATCCCGATGTACCTTTCCCAGACGTGCTGGGCGCGAAAGCCAAGCATGCGCTCCGCCTTACTGCTGTCCATACCGCTCCAATTGCCGGCGAGCCGGCTTTGGCTCTTTTTGACGGCGGGCAAATACTGCTGCAGCAATTCGTCGGTCGGCTCCCGCATGTTGCTCGTCGGAGCGGCGACATTGAAAATCGTGTGGCCCGGTGGCGCTCTTTGGAGGCACAACCGGCATGCCTCCGCGGCGTCTCGCGCATCAATGTAGGTCCAAAAGCCCGGAAGACGATAGCGCGGATTGCTGAGGCGCTCTTTGATCAGCCTGAACTCCGGGTCGAAATTGATCCCCGGTAGGCGCAGACTCGAAATCGAGGCCCCCGTCTGGCTTGCGAAAGAATCGGCAATCGACTCACCAACGAGCTTGGATAGCCCGTAGGGGTCAGTCGGGTGGCAGGGATGTTGTTCGTCCAACGGCAGGTACTTCGGCTCGCACATTTTCCGCGCGTACAGGAAGCCGTAGGCGGCAATGCTCGAAGCCAGGACGATTTTTGCAATGTTCAGGGCTGCGGCAACCTTAAGTACGTTGTATGCGGCGTTGACATTATTGTTGAACGTCACATTGTCCGGCATCAGGCCAGGCGCAGGAATTGCAGCGAGATGAACGACGGCGTCGGTGCCGGCGAACGCTTCGGCCAAATCTTCGGTGCTGCTCAGATCGTACACGCGGGAATGGCGCAGCGAAGGATTCGCGGCGCGATCAATACCCCATACGTCGTGTCCCGCCGCGGTGAGATTTTGCACCACATGCTGACCGAATTTTCCACTGCTGCCTGTGACGACTGTTTTCATCTAGGAAGATGACGCGCGATATCTCGCGACTAGGCTCAACCCTTCGTGCGCTACCGGCTTAGAGAACAACCCGATCCCTGCTGTGTTCCTTGCCGCCCACGATGTCAATGCGGCAAAGGGCGGGATCAAATTCGGGCCTCGGGCGGCGGCGCTATTCGCAGGCTGTGCACCGCGCACCTTGGCGTTGCCAGGGTTTGCGAGCTCTAGCTTGGCCAGCGTCCCGCCTCCCCCATCGCACACTGTCCAATAAAGAGTTCTTCACTACAGTATCGACCGGCAGCGCAGGCACCGCGCTAATGCGCGGCTTAAAGGCCTATCTGCGCGCGCTCTGGTCGGGCAACTTCCACCATATCTGCGGGTGCGAGCGACGGCCCTTGAACGCGCAACGCGAGCGGGACGCAGGCCGTTGGCAGCGGTCGTTTGATTGTTCGCGCCCTGAAGAACACAGCAACCGATAAAAACGCGCAGACGGAAACGAGCATGTTTGCGACCACGCTAAACACATGATGCTCGCTGCCCGGCCGGCTCTCTGGATGCGCGGTCAAATATTGATCCAGAAAGGCGAAATCGTACAGAAAGGCAAAGAATCCTGTCGTGGCGGCAATCAGCAAGAGTGCAAACAAGAACGATGGTCCACGGCTTGGACCTTTGGCAGCCGAGGACATGATGTACCAGGTTGTGACCAAGCACACCGCGAGGGTGATGAACGACTGGAGTGCTGGCAAGGTCAGCCGTAGCGGCGTCCGGGCGTCGGCCGGCAGCTTGAATGTGCCGTATTCCGAGAACATCAGCCCGACCTTGATCGCCACCGTCGCTAGGATGCACAGGAGCAAAACCGAGGCGTTCGACCGGACGAACGCTAGGAAAGCATTGAGGAGCGACGGATCAGCATCCGAATCAGGCTCCAAGGGTCGAATTTCATCGCGCGGGATAAGCTTGCAGACGGCGAGGAACATGCAAACGCCGATTGGAAGTGCGATCGACCATAGTTCGTCGAACGAATATTCGAGTGTGGAGGGCCATAGACCATCAGTCGTGCTTCTGCCGAATATAGCGTCAACCGGGCCGGCTAGCGATAGAAGAAGTTCCGCGATTAGTAAAAGACCCGCAAAGAACAGGACGCCGCTTGCAAGCAGCCCTGCGATCAGGGGACCAACGCTATCGCGCTTCAAATCCGCTAATTGTACCTCGAGCTTCTGCGCCACTTTACTCAGCGAATCCGGCCCCGACTTGCGCGAAACCGCAACAAGCGCACACAGGACTAGCCGCTCTATTAAAGAGCGAAGCTCCTTCACGGAGCTGTCGTTGATGGTCGCCTCTAATGCGCCACCGTCCACGCCGAGCGTCTCAAGCTGAAGTTTATAGAATGCAAGGTCGCCGTCCGGCCGCAGACTCGCCAGGAAATCGTCGCCGACGAGCTTGCGCAGCTCGGCCACCAGGCGCTCCTTGTCTTTCCCGGCCCGCGCTTCGATCGCAACCGTCAGGCTTTCAGAGAGATCGATGATGCGCCGTGGGACCTCGATCCGGTCGTGAAAGAAGTTCAGTTGCGCCACCTGGAACTGTGAGAGTCCCGGAATGATTGGCTGTGTGAGGCCCATGAAGAGCGCGGCGATATACAGGGGAAGCGGGACCCCTTCGGCGATTTTTTCGGCATCAGGATTATCGGTCAGAAGCTTGACAGCGCCGATGATAACTTTCGGCGAAGTCATGCAAAGTAGTGAATAAGCGATAAAGCTCGCGATAAGGAACGTAACCAGCGCCAAGTTATAGGCATGTGGTCCTGCAAAATCGCGAACGCTAGCGCCCGGAACTAAGGAAACGTAGCGGCTTGTGACAGGATCCTCGGCATATATGTTACCGAATCTGGCCGCTTGATAGATTAAGATCAAGCCTGCGCCGATAAGGAATGATTGCTGCTGCACCGTATCCCACATCGCAACCTCCCGGCATCCAGCTATCGCGTCAGCAACGACCGTTTGGGCAATACCGTTGCGCGATGTCGAAACTGCTGTCGGTTTGAGTATCCGAGTCTGAGCCCACGGGGGGGCGTTCGACCGCGGTCGCAACGACAGCGAGCAGCAGCGCTAGGATGAAATTCTTCATGTCCGCCTCCATCGCGCGAAAATGTTGTTTGGGCAGGTTGTAGCGCTTCTCAAAGGGCACGGGTGTGATCTGAATCACAGGTGACGACGGTCCATTTGCGGTGCGGCCCACTGGGGCCCAACGCAGAAGCCGACGCTCCCACCTCAGTAGGTAGGCTCCCGCCGAACCTCCATTGCGATTAATCCGCGCCGTCTGCCGCGGATCGATATCGCTTTGATGCCATTAGCTGACATTACGACGCGTCGAGGTCCTAACGGCGCCAGTCACCACGTGCAGCACAGCGTGCCGGTGCCGGCGTAGGTCTGCGAGCCTTTTGCGAACTCACCGTCGAACTTGCCGAGCAACGACCAGTTCGGCGTGAAGAACAGCTGCGCGCCCGCCGAGGTGAGCGCCGAGTCATGCGGGATCGGTGCGCCGAACACGGTGAAGCCGGCGCCGGGCAGCGCCTGGAAGCTGGCGTTGAGGGCAGGATTATTGACCCAGTCGTGCGCCCACGCCGCCCGGGCGCGCAGGATGAGCGGCTTGATAGACCAACTGTCCGCGGATGCTGTTAGCAATATTGCTACATTCACTTGTAGGGGTCATAATCGTCGTCGGGATACCATTTTCCATTAAACAGAGATTTTTGGCGCGCGACTGTGCAGCGCTGAACATGTCCTGGGTCATAGAGCTTCGGTTTGACC
The DNA here is from genome assembly GCA_036557605.1 of Pseudolabrys sp. GTDB lineage: Bacteria > Pseudomonadota > Alphaproteobacteria > Rhizobiales > Xanthobacteraceae > Pseudolabrys. Next base: position 18,738 of record DATBHE010000054.1, on the reverse strand, counting down.
TTTGGATTGCCCCAGTCGCCGCCCCAAATCAAACCGTACTTTTTCGCCAACTTGCCGACGAATTTAAAATCCCCCTTCCAGGATGGGTGGCCATTGATATCCTTTACGAGGTCACAAGCGAGACCATAATGATGCACGCCAACTTGCTTGAGCTGGGTCGCGCCCTGCGCAAAGAGGGCCGCCTGGCGGTCTTGGCTCCGATAGGTCTCATAGACCATCAGTTCGATGCCTTGCGCCGCTGCGTCGGCAATGATTTGTTGGACCTTCTTTCGAGTCACCGGTTCCAGCAGCGCCATGTCATTAATAGGAGCGCTGCTGTCGAACCGCGGATCCTTCTGGATAGTGTCGGTGTAGAAATTTGCCATGTGACACTCGTGTAGATGACAACGGTCTTCAATGAGCTCCTGTTGGAGCGCTGTGGCCCTTGAGGAGATCCGTGATGCTGTGAGCGAGCGTTTCGTCGTCGATTACGTAGAAAAGTCCACCGCGGCCGTTTTGACTACTTCCGCAGTTGGAACCGGAAATTGTGCCCTGCTGGTTCATATCGCCGAAAATGGCGTAGTGGTGTTGATCGTCGGAGGTAGAAACACCGATCTTGGCGTGATTGTTATTCGGGCCGGGACCGCCGGTCAGACCGAAAAGGGTATCGCCCCATTGGCCTGATGTCGCTATTTCGACCGCGCCAGGCTTGCCCAGATCCGAATCCCAGCACGTAATGCGTGTCGATGAACTCGTGGTGCCGATCTTGGGATTGGCCCACCAAGTTGCCGCGCGAATGTCGACCCCACCAAGCAGGGCGGACACCATTTGCCATGGCGGGACATGGAGTTTGGACGGTTTTGAAATCAGGTCGAAGCCGTTTGAGAGATGGTCCCGTAATACTGCATCGTTATCTGACTTTGTTCCGAGCTTCTTCACGAGCCGCTGGATGTCTGCCGGGCCGCCGTTATTTACCAGCTGCGCATTATCGGGATCGGTAACGACGCTGGCGTTTTCAAGAGCTGTCAGCACCTTGACAACGTTATCTTTGGACAGTTTGAGCGCGAAGAAATGCTGGCTGACCTTAACGTTATCATCCGCCACGCAACCAAGTGTGTTTCCATCTGATTCGCGTGGGTGTTTCTTGCTGCCTGCCGCCGGCCAGGAGGGAGTGGTCACTTGCATGACAAATCCTTCCCCGGAATCGTCCCAGACCAATATTCCCTTAGAGTGCCCCCAAGGAGCACTGCACGAATTGGTGCAGCCCTCTATGACCGGGTCATCATAAAGCTGGTCGTTCCAAACGACGTAAAAAAAAGATCCGTTATAAACTTCATCGAATGTCGCGCCGACAGGGTCATTGACGGAATCGCCCGCGCAGCCGCCGCCCTCCTCGAGCTCCTTGTGTTCGCTGCTCGCATAGACGAACTGCTGACCAAAGGCATACTGCTGCGGCTCGCCACCGAAAATGCAGGCTCGTTGAGCCCCTGCGTGACAGGCGGGAAAGGAGGCCGTGTTGAACTTAAAGACGAACCACCAGTCGACTGGATGTCCTTTTTCAAGCAAGGGGGTTGGCGCACCCTGTGCCAACGCCACGTAGGTTGAAGCCGCCAAAAAAAGATTGATTGCAGCAAATAGGAATGCCGAGAGTACCCAGCCGTGTCGCATAGCAGCCCCCCGATCGGCAACAAGATGTATTATCTCCAGTTGTGTCGTTGCTTGTCAAACTATAAATTGTCGTTTTCCCATATGCAGGCAGCAGGAGAAGACAATGACGGATCCTCTTCCTAGCGCCCAGGCCCATATCGTCCAACAAGCCAGCGACTTCAAATGGGATGGCAACTCGCTGGAGCCTGGAATCGGACTTGCTCTGTCCGGAGGCGGCTTCCGCGCGATGCTGTTTCATGCAGGCGCGCTGCTGCGGCTAAATGAACTGGGAGTTCTCTCGCGGGTGGCGCGAATATCGAGTGTCTCGGGGGGATCGATCGCGGCTGGTTTCTTGGCATCAGTCTGGGCGACGTTAAAACCGGTGAACGGCGTATTCGATCAATTTCAACAGAAATATGTCGAGCCAATTTTGGCATTCTCACGAGAAAAGATCGATGTGGCAGATATCCTGACGGGGCTTCTTCCGTGGACGTCGGCCGCTCAACAAGTAGCGGCGAGCTACGATAAGTCGCTGTTACACGATAAGACCTTGCAAGACCTGCCCGATCAGCCTTGCTTTGTGTTTTGCGCCACCAATATCCAGACGGGCGTGCTTTGGCGGTTCTCCAAGCCATACGCAGGCGACTATGTAGCTGGACGTTTCGACAAGCCAAATTTGCCTCTCTCAACCGCTGTCACCGCTTCTTCAGCCTTTCCTCCATTTCTTTCGCCATTGGTGTTGACGCCTCCGGCGGGAAGCATAACGGATTGGCCGCATCAGCGTCCCGGCGCCGGAGGTATAGTTGATCCGACTCCCTACCGCAGCCGGGTCCTGCTTACGGATGGCGGCGTATATGACAATCATGGCCTCGAGCCGATTGAGAAGCGATATATGACACTACTCGTTAGCGATGGCGGGGCGCCCTTCGGCCGGGCTCCCGACGTCAAAACGGATCCAATAGGTCAGCTGCGACGGGTTCTCGACGTAACGGACAATCAAGTGCGAGCACTACGTCGAAGAGATATCGTCGCGCGCTTTCAAGCAGCGGAAGCGGCACAGGCCGCGGGTAATCTGAAGTCCGACGGTGTGGATCCCTATGCACGGTTCGGATCATATTGGGGCATCGATACCGACCCCAGTAAAGTGGCTCCTGCTGGTGCACTCCCTTGCTTCCGTGCCACGACGGCAACACTGGCCGAGCTGGCTACCAGGCTTAGTGATCTAGGCGAAATGCAGTCCAAACAGCTCATCAATTGGGGATACGCTATTTCCGACCGCTGCGTCCGTGTCTATTACAACCGGCCTGAAGTCCAAGAAATGCCGGCACCTCTGTGGCCTTATCCAACCCTTCCGCTCGGCTGAATGGTTTCGGTTAAATCCGGCGCTGGCCAAGTAGTAATGCCACGCACAAGAATTCCTCCACGCCATCGCAATGTGGAACAGATCGCAATCCACAGGTGCCGAGATGGGAACAGATAATATCCAGTACGTACGCGCGGCCGAATACGTGCGAATGTCCACTGACCACCAGAAGTATTCGATCGCGAACCAATCTGATGCAATACGCGCCTATGCCGCTCGTCGCGGCATGACGATCGTTCGCACCTATGCGGACGAAGGCAAGAGCGGGCTTAATATAGACGGGCGCCGCTCATTACAGCAACTCATTGAGGATGTTCAGAAGCAGCGCGCCGACTTCACGACTATACTCGTGTACGACGTAAGCCGTTGGGGCCGCTTCCAAGATGCTGACGAAAGCGCGTATTACGAGTTTATTTGTAAGCAGGCTGGAATCCGGGTTGAATATTGCGCAGAGCACTTTGAAAATGACGGTAGTCCGACCTCCACAATTGTGAAAGCCATCAAGCGGCTGATGGCCGCGGAATACAGCCGCGACCTATCACACAAGATCTTTTCGGCTCAAAGCCGAATGATGCTGATGGGCTTTCGAGTCGGCGGCCACGCTGGATATGGACTACGCCGCCTGCTCGTGACCCATCGGCGGGAAGCAAAAGGAATACTCGCCCCTGGAGATTGGAAGAGCCTCACATCGGATCGGGTTGTGCTGGTACCCGGCCCTCCTGAAGAAGCCGACACCGTACGACGGATATTTGACATATTCGTGCGTGAGCGAAAATCAGAGGCGCAGATCGCCACCATTCTCAATGGCGAAGGTATCGTTACCGACCTCGGCAGGCAGTGGCGACCCCATACCGTCGGATATCTACTGCGGAGCGAGAAGTACATAGGCAACAGTGTCTGGAATAGACATTCTTCCAAGCTTGGGCGCCGGACAATTCATAACGGTCAAGATATTTGGTTGCGAGCGGATGGGGTCCTAGAACCCATTGTAGAGCGCTCGCTGTTTGATGCAGCTCAGGCGATATTTCGAGAGCGAAAGCATCGAACGTTTCGCGGGCGGCCTAAAGGCCTTTCCAAGCGAGAGATGATAGATAGGCTCCGGAGCCTTTTCAAGGAATATGGCTATCTATCGCATCGACTTATCGACACCTCCGGAAGCATGCCATCTCATACCGTGTATGCGGCTCGGTTTGATTCGTTGCAAAGCGCCTATCAGCTAGTTGGGTATGACCAGCGGGACTACCGCTTTTCGGAAGCGGCACGACGCTTATCCGATGAGGAGATGCTCAATCGGCTGCGGCAGTTGTTCCGGAAGCGGGGTCGTCTTTCGAATCGCATGATCAACGAGACGGAAGGCATGCCGTCCAGTCATCTTTATCGGAGGCGATTTGGCAGCCTTTTTTGGGCTTACGAACTCGTCGGCTTCAAGGCTAGGTGCAGAAAGCATCCCGCCCGCGCGCGTGGCCTCTCGAACGACGAAATGCTCAAAAGGCTACGGCGACTGCTAAAAGAGAAGGGTCGCCTGTCTTCCCCAATTATCAACGGCAGCGACGCCGTCCCGTCCAGCGACGTTTTTCGCGCGCGGTTTGGAAGCCTGATGCAAGCATACCGTCTGATAGGGCTGACGGGCGACCGTTACCAAAGCATATCGCCGCGACCGCGCGGTCTTTCGCGCGAAGAAATGCTGGAAGCACTACGAAAGCTCTGGCGGAGTCACGGCTACGTATCTCTTCGGCTAATTGAGAAATGCGAGGAGGTGCCATCCACCTATACGTACGCGATGCGCTTCGGCAGCATACGCGAAGCCTATCGGCTGATTGGATACAATCCATCCTCCCGCGTCGTCTCAAAGAGGCCATGATTTTCCAGGAATTGGAGACGTTGTCGAATCCGAAATAGCGCATGGCAATGTCGTTGACCGTCGACGGTCGGCAAGCGAAGGTGTCGGTGCATCAATGGAATAGAGGCAGTAGGTGCGAGACTTCGCAAAACAGCTTGAGTACGCAACGGTAAGACGTGTAAAGCGAGCGTTTCAGCCGTGGCGGTATGTGACCTACGGCGATATCCGGGTCCACCACAAGCGCTTTCTTGACGGCGGCGGAAGCGCCTTTGGGCAGGATTACATCCCCTTCTTACGCGATCGTGGCATGCCCAGGCAGGCGCGCATATTCGAATGGTGCGCGGGACCAGGGTTCATCGGCTTTTCGCTATTAGGATTCGGGCTTTGCGACACCCTGTGCCTTGCCGATATCAATTCCGACGCTGTGCGAGCCTGTGAACGCACGGTCGCCGACAATGGATTAGAGGAGCGGGTGTCCATTTACCGCTCCGACAACTTGGACAATATCCCGGCACCGGAACGTTGGGACCTTGTCGTTGGGAATCCGCCCCACTTCGACTGGACACAAACAGGGGAAGCACGCTTTGGGGATCGTGGTTGGAATATCCACCGGCGATTTTTTCAATCGGTCGGCCAATTTCTGAAGCCGGAAGGCGTTATTCTCATTCAAGAGAACAATCACGGCTCGACTGTCGAAACGTTCGGACAAATGATCCAAGAGGCGGGTTTCTCAATCGTGCTTACCCATAATTGTGAGCGTCGCATCACGCCTTATACCCGTATCTATTATCTTGGCATCATGCGAACCGGGGAAACGCCACCGCGGTGGCTCGTTGGTCCCTAAGGACCGGCCGCGTGCTACCACTCAGGCTGTCGATGAATGGGGCAGGGATCTGCCGCTCTCGGCGGCTCCGGTACGGCGCTCGCAACATCGCCGCCGGCGATGGGCGTCAACTGCATGAGGCGACTCCAGTAGTAGCCTCAATAGTCTCGCGACGTGCCATTCATCATTTTTTTTAGTTCGGCCTCCGCAATCTGGAAAGAAAGTAGATGACCCTCCGCACTCAGGTGCATGGGGTCCCCGTACAGGTAGAGAGCCTCGGGGGGCAATGCGGACTGACGAAACGCTGAGAGGGCATCGAAATAGGCGATCTTGTTCCTGCGGAGGAAATCGGTAACGAGTGTTTGGGGGAGCAAAGAATCGCCTGCCGCCGTCCTCCTCAGTTGCGCCTCGTAAGGCATGACAAAGACCTCGAATGAGAGCCCGCTTGCGGCGAGCTTTTCCGCGATCTCACGAAGTGGCTGCAGCGCAACATCTATATTGGAGATGCGCCTTCGATACTCTGCCAGATCCTGCTTAAAATATCGCGCCGCCGGGTCGGTTAGGGCAGTCTTCACATATAGATAAAGCGTGGACCGTGTGCGCAGAAAGCGATTTGCTGATGACGCGAATGCCTGAAGCGACGATAACGGGCTCGGCTCGATAGCCGTACCATTGGTTTCCGAGACTGCAGCTTCGATCTCCTGAGCGCTTGTGTCGTAAATGTCGTTTAGGCAATAAAACAACATCACGTATTTGATCTCTGATCTGTGGGGCACGAGCGCGCTTACGACGTTTCTATAATCATGCAACCCATAGCCGATCGCTGAAGAATTGTAGAAGCGCAAATTCGTAGCGTTCGTTTTCTGAAGGAGGCCTGCGACAGTTTTCGATTGGGGTACACCGACGCCGAAAGCCACGGAGTCGCCGAGGATGAGGACCGCATCGGTGCCACTTGGGTTCGGAAAAGCAGGGTCGACGCGAAAGCCGGTGCTATCGATTTGTACGGCGGCCCCGAAGACCTCGCCTTTGTAGTCTGGCCTGTTGCCGTAACTGTCGCCGAAGGCGTGAGAGACAAATAGCCCGCGTCCAATGCCAAGGAAATTGATGCCGACGAACCAGCGACAATAAAGCTCGCCGGCGCACACAACGAAAAAGACCACCATGACCGAGCAGGTTACGAGCGCGAGCTTCTGCGCGAGCGTCGTGTGTGCCTGTTTCTGCATTGGACATCCATACGCAATGAGCGCGAGATGGACAAGGATGCGGCCGCCAAACCGGCGTTCGAGCCGCGGTTTCGGAACGGGGCGGCGTTGCTCGATCAGGCTGCGCTTGCCTTGACATGGCGATCAGACACCTTCAAACGCTTTTTGCCGAACGCGGCCGATAATCGCTCTCTCGATCCAGTCTCGCACGTCGCGTTGCCGGCCTTGCGCCGGCTGCTCGACGAACAACGCCGACAGGCGGGCGAGCAAAACGGTCATGGCGGCGGAAAACACCAGCGCGAGCCAGAAAATTCTTCGTCAAGTGCACACCAAGCTGCTGCACCGGAAAGGCATAAAGATAGATCGCGTACGACAGGTCGAGCGGCGGCCGCAACCATTTGGGAACCTTGAGAGAGCCGAGCGAAACGACTGCCGCGCCCAACAACAGATAACCCGCAAACAGCGCGTGACCGATTAGTGCGAAGAAGCCGGCCGATCCGACCAGTATGACGATGGCGGTAAGCAGATTCGCAACCCTGCGGACGGCCGCCACGAAGCAGCCGACAATAAACAGCGCCGGTAGTTGCAGCCACAGCGTATCGAGCGCTGTCATGCCCAGCGCCAACACCGCGCATCCGGCTACCACGAGCGAGACGATAGGATTGTAGCGCAGCACGGCAACGCAGACGGCGAGGGCGACGTACAGCTTCACCTCGTACGGCAGCGTCCACAGCGAGCCATTGAGCGCATTTGGCAGGACATTGCCGGCGAACACAGGATGGGAGACGCCGGCCTTGACGCCTGTGAAGAGCGTGATGTCCTTGCCGATGAACGACAGCAGTGTGGAATCAAAATACGTCTTGATGTCGGGAGCCACCAACGCTCCCAACAGCACCGTAAAGGCGACGCAAGCGATGAGGGCTGGGTAGATGCGGAATGCACGGCTGAAGAGGAACGGTGCCATCGCGCCGTGGCGGACGGCGCTCTGCGTGTTGAGATAGCCGCTGATGATAAAAAAGATTGCGACGCCCAAGCCGCCAAGCGTGGTGCGCGTCGTGCGCAAAGGACCGATCGAAGTTCGGGCAGTCCCAGCAACGCATACTGATGCGACCAAAGCACAAGGCCGGCGCCAAGAAGGCGCAATAGGTCAAAGGCATTGGAGTGCTGGCGCATTCGCCCCCCGCTCGCCGGGATTATATTGGAGCGGCGTACGAGCGGCTAGCCGCTCCGTTGCCGCCAAAATGCTGCAGCCGCCGTTCGTCGCCTGGCGCGACCGGGAGATATGCCGGTTCCCGGCCTCGCCGCCGACGTCCGATTAGAAGCGAAAGTAAATGAAGGGATTGAAGCTGTTGGCGGCCAGCAGCAGGGCGGAATAGGCCAGGCTGCATAGGGCGAAGGTGAGCTGAATTCCCATCGTATGGAAGTTCTTCACACGCAGCCGCTCCCAGCCCTCGAGCGGCGCGAACGCGAAGAACAACGCCAGGGCAAGATAGAAGAGAATATCGCTGGTGAGGTATGAGGCTGCGCTGTAATAGCCGCCGGTTCCGGCGCCAAGGCCGAATAGAGCTTGCAGATAGTCGAACGCCTGCCCAAGGGATGTCGCACGAAAGAACACCCAACCGATCGTAACCAAAAAGAAAGTCGTTATCAGGCCAAAAGCGCCATTCGGATGCCAGCCGACGAACCCCTTGGTAAGGCGCTCCATGACCAAGAGCGATCCGTGATAGATCCCCCAGATCACGAAGGTCAGCCCGGCGCCATGCCAAAGGCCGCACAACAGGAAGACCGTCCACAGATTGGCGTAGGTGCGCAGGCTGCCGCGGCGATTGCCGCCGAGAGAGATGTAGACGTAGTCGCGAAACCAGCGCGACAGAGTCATATGCCAGCGGCGCCAAAATTCCGTCACGCTGGCGGAACGGTAGGGCTGATCGAAGTTTTCCGGAAAATGAAACCCGAGGAACCGGCCAAGTCCGATCGCCATGTCCGAGTAGCCGGAAAAATCGAAATAGATTTGCAGCGAGTAGCAGAGCAGTCCAAGCCATGCCTGCCCGCAGCTCAGTTCGGTCGGCGGCAATGCAAACATCGCATCGGCAACCGTCCCGAGATTGTCAGCCAAAACGATCTTTTTGCCGAGTCCAAGGCAAAAGCGATAACCGCCTTCACTGAGCGCGGCCTCGTCGATGTATCGTTTGCGCAGCTCGGCTTTTATTTCCTGATAGCGAACGATCGGGCCGGCCACCAGCTGCGGGAAAAGCGTGTGATACACCGCGAATTCGCCGTATCCGGCGGCCGGAGTGATCGCCCGACGATACACATCGGCCAAATACGAAATCGCTTGGAAGGTAAAAAACGAGATGCCGATCGGGAGCGGAATGGCCGGCGCCGCAGGCATTGTCCCGAGCGACAAGCCGGACGCGAGCCCGCCCACGAGGTTCCAGGCAAAGCCGGTGTACTTATAGACCGCAAGACCGGCCAAATTGACGACGATGCCCGCCCACAGCAGCCGAAGCCGCAGCGGCTCTCGTGCCTCGTGAATTCGGATCGCGAGATACTGATTGAGTGCTACCGATGCCAGAAGAACAACCACCGTGCTGCCGGCGCCGATCGAATAGAAGACGATGCTGCCCGCCAGGATCAGCCAGTTGCGCCATCGTGCCGCGAACGAATAGTACAGCAGGAAGAACACCGGCATGAAGGCAAAGAGAAAAAGCTGCGAGCTGAATACCATGGCGGCACACCAGACCTTATTGTTTCGCCGTCAGCCATGGTGCTTCACCGGGAAAGTAGGCGGCGACATATTGAAAGATGAAATATTTCGTGCCGGGTGGCAGGGTCGCGACGAATTTGGGTAGCCGTTCGATCGGCGTGCGGGCGCGGCGGACAAAGCAGAAATATCGGTGCAGGCCGAGCCCCCACCAGGCATCGCTGAATGAATTGCCGAACACTGCGAGTCCCGGCAAACGCTCGGGGCACAATGCGGGCAGTGAGCGAAATTCGAAATCGAACGGTTGAGCCTTGCTGTAGTCCACTGAGACTAATGCGCGTGGGTCTGGAATATTCCAATGTCCGTCCGGTTCGTCGCGTCCAGGTTGGTAGGGCAGCGTGGTGTAATGAGAGTATTCATCCACCGGCCTGAGCAGCGCCAAAAAGCGTGCTTCGCTGCCTTCCTGGCGAGACTGCTTGATCTCGAACGCCTCATCCCAGCGTATGGCAGGGCGCCCCTCCAGCGCAGCGATGCGCTGAACGATGGCGCGAACGACGGGAATCGAGCCGATTTGATTAACGTGAATATCGGTCTTGTAATACAGCGGTCCGGCGGTTTTTGATTTTTCGCGATCCAGAATCGCTTCGGCGTCTATGAACGTCAATGTCGGCTGCGCCGCAAGGAATGCGCGGAGTTTGTCGTAGTTGCCGCCACGGCGGATATGCGGCGCCTGCGGTGGCAGCATTTCCGGATAGAGCATCGACTTGTCGGGGTATCCGACCACGACGAGGTGAATGCCGCTCTGCTGCAGCCGCTGCGCCAAATTGGCGAAGGCATTTTTAAGTTTCTGCAAGTCGCCCGCGCCGGCGCGCTCGACGTAAAGCCGGTCGTCGGTGGTGGCATGCTCGAAGAGCCAGCCTTCACGGCCGATATAGACTCGGCGCGAAGTGTGGAACAGCGAATAGTCAATCTGATTTTTGGTGCGGATAAGAAGGTCGCGTACACCGAAGCGATCGTCGAACCATTGATTGAGCTGCGTTGCAAAAGCGCCATCGCCGTTACGCAGCAGCGATAGTGCTGGAAACGCCACAGGCGCGCGGTGCTCGTCCACGGGCGGCGCGCGGAGGAAGTGGGGATGCCATAACGTCGCTCCGCATGGCAGGAGCAGGAACGCGGCCAACGCAGTCAGGAACAGCCGCTGCGGCAGTAAGCCCTGGGGTGCCGCCATCACAGCGGGGGGCCATGCCATAGTGGTAAGCGAGAAACGTGCTGGGGCTTGTCGTGGTTTAGGTCAGCAGGTCGCGCATCGGAATAGGCGCCCACATCGCGTTGGACCACGCTTTTCATCGCCACACCCTCTCCCCACCCACGAGGAAACAACGGCCAGCCTCAGACGCAGCGGATTCGTATGACACGGTTGAGGCGAGCCGCCAAGCCAAGCTCGATTATCGCGTGACCCTCAGGGAACGGAAAACGATCATGACCGCACAGGTTCCACTTTCGCAGATCGGCGACGCCTCCGCCTTCCAGGCGCGCGTCGAAGCGTTCCGCCAAGCCAAGCTCGCTCATCACCCGGATATCGGAGACCCGCGCTGCGCGAGCACGACCTCGTCGAAGCGGTGCTCAGCGCTATCGTTTGTTCTATGCGTACAACCCACGCGCCTTCGGCACGACGCAGCTGTTGCTGGCCGTGCTTCATGGCGGCTAGATAGGGAACTTCCGAGCAGGGGTCGAATTGCGTGCAATTGCCCAGGTTGCCGACGACGGACTAGCCGATGCCCACTGCGCAGCGGGATTCATGGGTTCGCCTCAGATCTTGTCCGCCCCGGTGTTCCCGATCACTTCTCGTCCACCGTCGACAAGCGGCCATCGTGGATCACGCACTTGCCCGGCGGTGGCTCGATGCTGCCATTCGGCAGGCTGATGATGTCTGGCAGGTAGAGCAGCCGGTTGTTGACAATCCCCGTGTTCGCCACCAGCCGCGCCTGCCGGCCGCGTTCGGCCTGGGAATAGACGATTGCGGCACCGCCCAGGAGGTACGTGTCGTCCGTCCAATTCAGCCGCATTACAACGACCGAACGATCGTTGACGTCGTGCGCCTGCCATCGTTCGATCGTCGGCGGCGTGTCCTTTCGCCCAACGCCGGCGTGGAAGCCTCCGCTCAAATCGACCGCAATTTGGGAAACTTTGCTCAGCGGCAGACGCGTGTGGCGCGATTCCGTGTCGCGGCCGGTCCAGATTTCCATGTGCGGCAGATCGATCCACGACCGGGAGGCCATTTCGCGACCGGACTCGGCCAGCGGGTCAAAAACCTGTATCAGCAGTGAGTTGAGCGAGAGCGCAACAACCCGGATCTCCGCGGCTTTTTCCTGCGGCGCTGGGTTGCCGAAAACGATAAAGCCGTTGACTCCAGCAGTGCTCATTACCGCGCTGCAATTGCCGACGGTGGTGCCGGTTGGAATATTCGGAGGCGCGTCGCCGTCGCCTACGATCGGAACAAGAATATCGTAGGCGCCGAGCAGGCCAGGACCTGGTTGCTGCGTGAAATGCCGTAAGGCGCCGCCTGGCCATTGCGGGCACCCCACACTTTCGCCCCAGGGATGGCTGGCGTCCTTGGCGATCGAGCGGGCACGCAGGGTCACATAGTCGATGTCACTAACTGTGCCGTTATCGGCAGACAGGTTGTTGAAGCTGCAATCCCGCTCGCCCACGGCCCGCCACGGCGCCAGCGTGTAGGTAACCGTACTCTCCCAGCGCCAAGCCGAGCCTCCGACGCGCCAATGTACGAGGCGGTTAGGCCCAACCGTCACCTTGTCTTCGCCGATGCCGGATGCGCCGTAACCGTCATTGCACAGCTTTAAAAGCCGCTTCGGTGGTGCGCCACCTTCGAGGAGCCAATACTCAACGCCACCGTCGCGCTTATCATAGGCAGCGCGGCAGCCATCGTCGGGTGCATCCTCGGGCTTATCCTTGAGCCCCAGATGGATCTGGATGACCGAAAGCGCGGCCCCGCTCGAAGAGGTTCCGCCATCGTGGGACCTGTCGATCGTACATGTTGAGCGGGCATTACAGATTGCGAATTGCTGCGCCGTCGTAAGCTCAGACGCCGCTGCTGTCACGGCGGGGTCCAATAGGCAAACCGAAATGACAATGAAAACGAACTTCTTCATGGCTCTTGTCCGGCTAAGCAAGCCTTGCGGTCAGTTCGATTTCCAGACGTTTGCCTTGGCGGGAGCCGACGAACGTGTACCCGAGGCTTGGAATCTTTGCTGTGACGGCTTTGGCAAAACAATCACGCAGATAGTCGAGCTTTTCTTCGTGATGCAGAAAGAACGACGCCCGCATCACCTTGTCCCACGAGCCGCTGCCGTCCGTGAGTGTGTCGGTCAAACGCTGCATGATCACCGGAAACTGCTCGTCGAACGTCGTGTGCGTCATATCGGTGACGCCGGAAAGAAAAAGCAGTCCGCCCCAATTCATTCTGCGCAGCACGATTGTTTCGGGATCGTATTCCTTCAGCACCTTACCTTCGCCTGATGCCGGCGGAAACATTGCCAATAGATCCGCCGTCACCCGCGCCTTCGGACCGAGGCGGGGTGGCCAGATGTGGCTTGAGCTCACTGAACGCGCGTTCCCGGAAAGAATGCGCCTGCGCTCCTGGTTCGCCGCTACCCAGGTCTCCATATCGAGGGTGAACATCCGTGTCCGCACGGTGTGATCGAGCGAGAGACCGAGTTGTTTTAACTGCTTCGAGAACAGCGCGAAGATCGCATGGGTCTCTTCCTCGACCGTCCCAGCGCCGTCACCCTCCCATGACAAAGAAACAAATTCCTGTCCAAGCCACGGAAAAATCTTCAACCGCATTTGTTCTGGCTCCCGGTGAAAGCGCCGTTCATTCGCGCAAGCGCGCTGTTCGGTTGCATCGCGCGCGCGTCGTCAAAGACTAATCCTATTTGGTCTGGATGTTGGCTGCTTTGCCAAGCCTTGCAACCAGGGCGGATTGCTCCAAAAGGTACTTGTCGAATTCTTCTGGCGTCAAGGGCATTGCCTCGGCACCGAGATTCTCCCAACGCTTCTTTACGTCGGGCAGATCGACAACCCGCACGATCTCGCGATTCAAAACATTGACGATGGCGGATGGCGTCTGCGCTGGTGCTAGCAATCCGAACCAGGAGTCCCAGCGATAGCCGGTAACGCCGGCTTCAGCCAGCGTCGGTACGTCGGGAAGGGCCGCCACGCGGGTTGCCGGCGCAACCGCAAGCGCAACTAGTTGGCCCGTGCGGATCAGGGGAAGCGCGCTCGAGAGCGGCGAGAATGTAAAGTCGATCCGGTTGGCGACCACCTCCGTCATCGCTTCGGGAATTCCGCGATACGGAACGTGCCTAACATCGATCGCGGCCAGACTCTTGAACAATTCGGCAGCAAAATGGGTGCCGCTGCCAACCCCGCCGGACGAAAACGTCAATTCACCGGGTTTCGCCTTCGCCATCGCCACGAGATCGCGGACCGATTTCACTCCGAGCGACGGATTGACGACCAGCACAGAGGGCACGCTGATCGTTGTGGTGATGCCAGTGAAATCCTTCAGATCGTAGAGGTTCGTAGGCGACAGGGCCGGCAGGATAACATGCGCGGCCGAGACGGAGAGCAGTGTGTAACCGTCCGGTGCCGCCTTGGCGACAATTTGTGCGGCAATGCCGCCGCCTGCACCTGGCCGGTTTTCGGTGATGATAGGCTGATTCAAGGTTTCGGTGAGCTTCTCGCCGATGATGCGCGGTGCAAGATCGACAGCGCCGCCGGCGGAAAACCCGACGATTACGCGAATCGGTTTCTCGGGATAGGCGTGATCGTCGGCCGCGCGTGCCTGAAACGCTATCCCCAAGATTGCCAATGCAAACGCGAACCTGCTTCCGAAGGAAGAGAGTCGAACTGCCATAGGTATCGCCCCGACCAAAATGCGACGTCGCGCCCAGACAGCATACAGCTAGACGACGTAAAGTCATCGGCCTCATGGAGTACGCCACCTGCCGATCAAGCCTCGGCCAATAGCTCGAACTCTCCATTGATCTCGACCGCCTGTCCGCGCGGCAGGCTCGCCATTCCGACCGCCGAACGGGCATGACAACCATAGATCGGACCGAACAATTCGAGCATCAGATCAGACGCGCCGTCGATCACTTTGGGATGATCAGCAAAATCTGGCGTGGTGTTGACCATGCCGAATAGCCGTATGACTCGCTTGACCCTGTCGAGACTGCCCACCTCGTTCTTGACCGTCGCCAGCATGAGAAGTGCCGCTACCCGCGCTGCCGTATAACCTTCATCGACCGTCATGTCGGCGCCGAGTCTGCCGGGCTCGCGGACTTTCATGCCGGGGTGCTGCGGCGGATGACCAGACACGAACAGGATCGTGCCTACACGGACGCAGCCGCATCGGTTGGGGCTGGGATATTTGCGCGCTGGCGGCAGCACGAGACCCATTGCACTCAGCTTGGCTTCGATTTGGCTCATCTGTTTCTCTCCTATGTGGACGAGGCGGCATAAAGGATGATGCGGCTGCGATGCAGCGGCAATACAGCGGGGGATATCGCAGGAATTTGGCGCGCGGGTTGGCCCGGCCAAGAGCGTCCGACGACGGCAGGTATGTCCGCTATTGCCGAAGCGACCCCGAGGAGGAACGCTGTCTCATGCCTTCAACATCGCGGCATCGATCGGCAGGGAGCGGATGCGCTTGCCGGTGGCGGCATAGATCGCGTTACACAGCGCTGGAATAGCTGCCGGCAGTGGTGGTTCTCCAAGACCGGTCGGCGGATTATCCGTTTGCAGAAAATGCACCTCGATCGGGGCCGCCTGGGCCATCCGCAGCAGTGGGAATGTGTCGAAATTGGCCTGCAACACGCGGCCACCTTCGATGGTGATTTGCTGATGTAGTGCCTCAGCAAACCCATCTAGAATTGCCCCTTGGACCATGTTGTAGGCTGCCGTCGGATTAATGACGTGGCTGCCGATGTCGCCGACAGCCCACACTTTGTTGATCTTGATCGTGCCATTGTTCGCCACGGTCACCTCGACGACTTCAGCGAAATAGCCGAGATGGCTGTAATAGACGGCGACGCCTTTGCCGGTTCGTTGGGGCAACTTGTGTTGTCCCCAGCCAGAAACCTCGCGCACCTTTTCCAGGACGCCGCGCACCCGCGCGGTGTTGAAGCCTGGGCCCTTGCCGGGCAACAGCTCGTCCTTGCCGAGAAGGTCGATCTGGAATTGCAGTGGATCTTTGCCAGCTGCGTCCGCCAGCTCATCGATGAAGGACTGGTACACGAAAGCGAGTGCGTTGTCGCCTGGCGCACGCAGCGGTCCGGTTGGCACACCGAGTGGAATAAGCGAAACGCCGTAGGACAGATTGGCGATCCGATTCGCTGGAAACGTATCCGGTGACAGGTCAGCCGATGGCGCGAACTTGCCGTTGCGGCCATAGCTAATGAAGTGCTGTTCCCAAGCAACGGCTTTGCCATTCGCATCGAGGCCGCCTTTGAGGAAATGAAAGCCGCCCGGCCGATAGAAATCGTGCCGAATGTCGTCGGCGCGATTCCAGACGAGCTTTACCGGGACGCCAGCGGCCCGCGTAATCCAGGCTGCCTCGACCATGTAATCGGTCGCTAAACGCCGGCCGAAGCCGCCGCCGGTCCGCGTCATGTGAACGATAATATCTCTTTCATTGAGACCGAGCGTTTGCGCCACCAGCTTCCGCCCTGGGTCCGGATTTTGCGTCGGTGCCCAAATCTCGATCTTACTATCTTGCACGCGGGCGGTGCAGTTCATCGGCTCGAGTGCGGCATGTGCGATAAACGGATACGAATAGTTGGCTTCGACCACTTTCGCCGCGCTGCCGAGAGCGGCTGCCGTGTCGCCGTCATTGCGCAAACTGCGCTCCGGCGTCTTTGTAGACAACTCGGCAGCCTGGCGCGCAAAGCCGGCGCTGCTCTGCTGACTGGTCGAACCGCCGTTCCAGCTGACCTTGAGCTTGCCGCGCGCTTTTTCCGCGCGCCACAATGAATCGGCGACGATGGCAATGCCGGGCATCAGGCCATTGAGGTTCGTCGTGCCCTCGACCACGAATGCGTGGCGAACACCAGGCAATTTGACAATTTCATCGACGTTAGCGCTGACTACCTTGCCGCCGAATACCGGGCATTTTTCGAACACGGCATAGAGCATTCCTGGTACCACGGTGTCGATCCCGAAGAGCGGCTCGCCTTTGACCACGAGCGGACTGTCGACGCCGGGGATTGAATGGCCGATAATCTTGTAGTCCTTCGGGTCCTTAAGCTTTACGCTTTTGAGCGGTGGAACGGACAATATCGCGGCGTCCTCTGCTAATACGCCGTAGGGTAGGGCGCGATTGCTCGCTCTGTGGAGAACCTGGCCCGACGCCGTTGCACATTCGTCAGTCGCGACGTTCCAGCGCTTTGCCGCAGCCTCAACCAGCATCTGCCGCGCGGCGGCGCCGACCCGCCGCAACGGATCCCAGTTTTGCGGAGTCGCTGTGCTGCCTCCAGCATGCTGATTGCCATAAAGCGCGGGATCAAGATCGGCTTGTTTGACACGGACTTGGGCCCAATCGACGTCGAGCTCTTCGGCGATGAGCATCGGCAGCATGGTTTTGACGCCCTGACCAATTTCCGGATTCTTCGCCACGATGGTTACGACGTTGTCGGGCGCAATGTTAACAAAAGCGGTGAGCGCAGCAGACGTTTTCTGCGCTGCGCCGCTCGCCGCCGCTTTCGCGAGGGTTGGGAAGCGGAGCGCCAGCAGCATGCCGCCGGCCGCCGTGCCGGTCGCTTTGAGAAAACCGCGGCGTGACGTTCTTCCGGTGGGCGCGTTGCCGGCTATATCGTTGGGCGAGGACCGATCAGTCGAATTGGCCGAAAGACATTTGCGCAACATGGCATCACGTCCTCTGCTTCGTGATCGTCGAACCGAGGCTCGTCTTGGCGGCGCGCTTTATTGCTTCATGAATGCGCAAGTAGGTGCCACAGCGGCAAATATTGCCATTCATCGCCGAAATGATGTCGTCATCGTTTGGCGTGGGAGTTCGCGCCAACAGGGCTGCCGCCGACATGATCTGACCGGCCTGGCAATAGCCACACTGCACCACGTCGACATCAAGCCATGCCTTCTGCAGCTGCGCGCCGGCGGGGATATCGCCAATACCTTCGATGGTCGTAACCGCTGCGTTGGCGACAGCAGACACTGGCACAGAGCACGAGCGGGTTGGCGCACCGTTCAGATGGACTGTGCAGGCACCGCACAATCCGGCACCGCAACCGAATTTCGTGCCTTTCAGACCAATTTCGTCGCGCAGAACCCAAAGGAGCGGCGTGTCTTCATCGACATCAACCGTATGGGCGCGGCCGTTGACCTCGAGCGTGAACTGCATGGTGAGCCTCGTAGGCTTTGGAGTAAGGCAGGATAGAACTTCTTTCTCGTTGCGGAAACGACTGTGCCGATGGTGACGCATCACATTGTCACGACTGCCGTGATGCCCACGAAATCGAGCTTGGATGGGCTCGGGGCCCATGCGGTGAGCAGCGGTACGTTGATCATGCGGATCGAAGCCAGCCCCCATCCAAACGAGGAAGGCGCCGAACTGCGGCGCGCCCTTACGCTCACGGGCAACCAACTGACGTGGAAAAATCCGACGGTTTCGATTGGCGCGTCAGGCATCGCTACCTTGCGGCGCGTTCATTGAACATCCCGGAGGAGTCCGCCATGGCAATGACGCGGCGCCGAGGCATCCAAACTGGTAGCAGAAAACGGGTGGTCAGAAGATTTTAGGCCAGCCATTCTGTTGCGCATCAAATGTAATGGAGGTGACTGTGAATTTTCGTATCCGCGGCCTTGACGCCCGCCAATTCGATCATCTTTTTACGCTCTCAGATGTCGATCTTGCCAAGCAGGGTGCCGTCCGGCGGATCGCCGATGGGCCACGTCCCTGTCGCATCAGCCTTAGTGACGCAAACCCCGGCGACGAAGTCATCTTGGTCAACTACGAGCATCATGCTGTCTCGTCACCATACCGTATGCGGTTTGCGATCTACATTCGCCGCGGCGAAAAAACGTTCGATGCCATTGGAGAGGTGCCGGATCAGCTTCGCAAACGCACGCTCGCCGTGCGCGGTT
>DATBHE010000053.1:0-20032 GCA_036557605.1 Pseudolabrys sp. | reverse complement strand
ACAACGCCTTCCGCGCGCGCGATGCCGATCTTCGCAAGATCTTCGCGCAGGCGCGCGAGCGGACGCTCATGCAGGAAGCCGGTCAGGTAATATGAGGCATACGGCAATAACTCGCCGCGACCCAGACCTATGAACAGATCGAAAAACTCCCGCTCGACACGCTCGGCGTCGATCTGTTCGGCAGCTTCGGCGAGCGCGGCGTGCGCGAGACCAAGCGGCGAAACATCGGCACGCAGCTGCGAAATTCGCCAAAGCAAATCGGCGTCCGGAGCTCGCGTCAGCAGCGCAGCGAGCAGCGCATATTCCTGTGCACGCGCTGCATCCACTTCATCGATGTCGCCGGCCATTTTTTTTCCGCTGTAGAGATCCGGCCGCAGCACTGCGCGATCGACTCCGGTCGCCGCTTCGACGGAGACGACTCGTTCGGCGGGTACCCGAATCCAGTTCGAAACGGACGGCTGGGAAATACCGATTTGACGCGCGAGTTCGCTCACGCCTCCTGCGACGCGAATAGCTTCGGAAAGGCCCGGATCTCTCATCCGACTCCACTTCTTCGAATTATGATAATGAAAGCCTATCGGTCGATCGGTAGATGGGTCAATAGCCTGAGGCTATAGGCGGCCCAAATGTACCGGGTTTTACTGTGGCATTGCGCCGCCATGGCGCCGCGCAAATTTCTTCTCGATGACGGCGTCTGCTGGCTCTGTTTGCGCCGCAGCATTTCCTTTGCTTTGCGATAAATTTCCGGCGGATGAATGATCCGGCGGCGGCGGGTTCGCCACCTCGGACTGGGTTGGGATTGGCTGCATTGAGGAATCCGCCCTGTTATCCGTTTCGGAATCGGTCGCCACGTCCTGGCGTGGCGCTTCTCCGAAAAGTTCAGACACCAGACGCTTGACGTCGAGATTGGGGTCGAGGTCTCCGAAGCCTGGAATTCCATCGGGGCCCGCTGCGTCCCAAAAGTTTTCGTTCAGGCCCACAAACTCCCGGATGGCCGGATCGGCGGACCAGGCGCGACGAAGCGCCGCATGCTTGACCGTCTCAGGCACGCCGCTCCGCATGAATGCCGCGATGTCGGTCTCCGCACTGATCGTTTCAATCGGTGGCAGGCTTTCAGCATCGAATTCCGGAATCGATGCGGTGTTCGATGCAGCGATCGGTTTATCCTGTTGGTTCTCAGGCGCCGATGCGGCAGCCGCCTCGCCTGTCTTATTTTGCTCTTTGCTTTCGCCTGCTTCCCGCTTGCGGCGGGACCAGCGACTGAGGAAGTTGTCAGGATCATTCATTTGCGATCCTCCCGCGCTGCCTGTCCGCGCCGTGCCAACGCATCGGGATTCGCACGGTCGCGTTTGCGCTTCACGAATGCGCGCTCGACATGGTGCTCCGTCACAAACGCGGCAATTGCCTCCTGCAGCTGTTCGGGCATCGGTAATGGCTCGACGAGGTTTGCACCGGCTTCCGTCATCCCTTCGCCTTCCGCCGGATCGGCAGTAACCATAGCAAGCTCATAAGGCGGATCGCGCTCGACCGGACGCAAGACCACCCATAATTGCGGCGGATCCATCTGCAGGTTGTCGCGATAGTGCGCAGTTTCCGTTCTGTACAATTCCACGGCTGCCGCGCCGGCGTAAAAGGTCGCGCGTTCGCCATCATCCGTCAGTTTGGTCCAGGGCGGCGTGTCGGGCGCGCCGACAAGGACTCTGACGGGGCGCCAGTGAAAGTCGACCCATTGGCTCACGCCCTTGCTGCGCTCGACCACAATGCCGACTTCATAACGGGCAAGTGGTGCGATAATGCTCAACTGACAACCTCCAGATGCTGCACCGGAAGTCCGGTCAGCAGATTCTGCGGTTTCATACGGATTGTCTTGTCACTTGTCATCGCCAGGATCAGATAGACCGGATCGCCCCTGACCTTCTCGACCATCAATGACGGGTCGGCGAATGTCAGACGGAACAGACCGACCACGCGCGCCATGGTCGATTCGTCGATCTCTTCGCCGTGCCAGAGCATATCACCGATCCGGGTCGCATCGGCATCGAGACCGACATACCAGGTTAGATTCACATTCTGCAGTTCGGACAAGGCTTCAATGCGGACGTCTATGCCGAGTAAATGGCCGGTCCAGCGGCACATCGCCTCGGCCAGTGCGTCGAGCCCCGTCCGACCGGCTGTCAGATCGAGTGCCATGTTGAACTGGTCGCTCCGTTCCCAATAGCTGTCCGCGTTGTCTTTGCTGATGACATCGATTTCAGCTTCGGGCGGAATGCCCAGCATGGAAACCAGTGGCGTAACCGGCGTAGCATTGATGCCGCCGATCGTGTCCTCGTCCGCCACGATCAACGATGCCTCATGCAGAGTGACGCGCTGTGTGCGGAAAAAAAGCTCAGCGGCGCGCAGCACCTGCGCATCCTCGGTTCCATCGAGCGCATTGCGCAGGATCACGTGGACAAGCTGGTTGACGAAAAGCGGCGGAACATTGCCAAAACCGGTGCGCACCAATTCTCTGAACGCTGCCTCCAGGGTGCCATGACGCAGCAGGCGGTCGCGAAACGCAACCATCAGCTTCCAGTTTTCGCGTGCATCGGAATCGGCAATCGCGTCGATATCCGATGCCGAAACTGAGATGCGCGGATCGGCAAGCAGCGCAGCGTGCAATGCGCGTTCGACGGAGCACGCTTCCGGCGGCGGAAGCAATTCCGGGCGCGCGAGATAGAGTTTCAGAAATTCGTCGGTGACGTGCAGGCCGCCATCCGAGCCGCGGTCGAGTAAATGATGGCCGCTGGAGATCCAGAAGTCCTTCATTTGCGCTCCTGCGCGGCGATCTCAATCAGATTGACGTCATCGGCAGTTTGTTCGTCCTCGCCGTCAACCTCGAGGAACGAGAAGGCTCGCGCGGGCCTTGGCCCGCTACGGGGACGTAGCGTGCGAAACGACTCCCGGACCGAGCCGTCTTCGAATGTGCGATGCACCGCAATCAGCGTATCGGACGGCTGATTGCAAAGCGATTCAGCGAAAGCGATTTCCTCTTCTGCCGCCGCGATGGCGTCGCCTCTGGTCGGCGCGCCGAACTTTGTCGTCAATTGTTCGGCCAGTCTGTTGACCACAACCAGCCGATCGCTTTCGGTGGCATCGACGATTTGCACGAGGGTTGACCACCCAAGCGTCGAAATGCCGAGAAACCCGCTGCGAAAAGCGGTGCGCGCCTTGCCTTCCAGTGTCGCGGGGTCGCTGTTCCAGAACACGAACGCACCGGACACTGCCCATTCGCCCGGCTCGGCCGCCTGTTCGAACACGAAAGTATCGGAGGGATCGAGCCGTATGATGCGCAGGAGCTTCACAGGCGCGGGCCTCTCGTGTGCGGATCGAACCACGCCGGCTCGGCAAGCTTCGGCAGGAATTTCATGCGCGTAACTTCCGCCTTGCCCATGCGGCGGACCAGGAGATCACCGTTGTCATCGATATCGCGCCGTACGCCCTGCTCGCGCGGCAAACGCTCGATATAGCTCTTTGCGACGACGCCAAATCCTCTGTCCTGCCAGGCATCAATGGCGACCATGAGATGCCGTGCGAAACTTTCAACCACGTGATTGGACATCAAGTCGGTGAAGCCTTCGTCCTCGAGTGCCGTAACCAATGGATTCAATCCGGGTTCGATGCCCGTCATCGAAACGGTCCGGATCATTCCGGCAAAGACGAGCCATGGCGGTGTGTCAATTTCGCGCGTGTCTTCCGGCCAGGCGAGGCGGCCGCCGCCGACAAGCCCACCGTTGACAAGAATTGAAGCCGGCCACGCGATCACGATCGAGGTCTCTGGCTGGGCGTGCGCGGCAAGCGCGTCGGCCAGTGCCACCATGCCGGCATAGAATATCCGGCGCGCTTTCAGCAGCGGCTCGTCAGGCTCAAGGACCACGGCAAATTCGGCAAGATCGAAGCGCCCAACGTAGACCAGCGTGCCCGCGCCTTTTTCCGGAGCAATCGCCACCGCGTGGGTAAAAGCGTCGCCAACTTCGCGCAGGCGTATGGCCGTGAATGGCGGAGGCAATACCAGTTCCGGCGCAGCGCGCGTTTGCGGACGGGCCGTCTCAACCGGCATTGTTCCTCGCTCTACCATTCAGTTTAGAATACCTATAACTATAACCTGGAAGGTCCCGAAGCCAGTCCCGCGGCTACCGGGAATAATGTGAGGCAGTATCGATCTGCGCTCGGTTTTGACGTGGCGGGCAAGCGAAAAGGGTAACGACCAAAATGGCCGAAGGGCCGCGAAAGATTCTGATCTGCTCCTGCGAAGACAGCATTCCGCTTGACGGCGAAAAGGTGCGGCGCGTGTGCCGTGATTCCGTCATTATCGAAGGCCGGCAATTCTGCCGCGCCGAGCTCGAGCGGGTCCGGAAAGTCGCGGCCGGCGGCGAGCCGATCGTGATCGCCTGCACTCAGGAAGCGCCGCTCTTCAAAGAGGTCTTGGAAGAGAGCGGTGCCGGCATTCCGGTATTCGTCAATATTCGCGAAACCGCTGGATGGTCCGATGACCCGGCGAAGGCCGGACCAAAAATGGCGGCATTGATTGCAGCAGCCGCCTCACCCGCGCCCGATGTTTCATTCGTATCGCTGTCGAGCGACGGTGTGACATTACTTTATGGCAAAGACGAACGAGTCATCGAGGCCGCCGAGTTGCTCAAAGAGCACCTCGACGTGACGGTATTGATCAAGGCGGGTTCTGAACTCCCGCCTCGGCGGGTGACCGAATTTCCTGTGGTGAAGGGCGTCATACGGTCGGCAAAGGGCTATCTCGGCGCATTTGAAGTGACGGTCGATGACTACGCTGCACCTGCCCCCTCCTCGCGCGGCGCTTTCGCATTTGGCGCGGCGAAAAATGGCGCAATATCGCGATGCGATATCCTTGTCGACCTTTCTGGGGGCCCGTCATTATTCTCTGCTGCCGACCTGCGCGACGGCTATTTACGCGCGGACCCTGGCGATCCGGCAGCCATTCTTCGCGCGGTGCTCAAGGCACGGGACCTGAGCGGTGCGTTCGACAAGCCGCGTTACATCAATTTCACGCAAGACCTATGCGCGCATTCTCGCTCGAAGATTGTCGGCTGCCGGCGCTGTCTCGACCTCTGCCCGACCGGCGCCATCGCACCTGCCGGCGATCATGTCGCCATTGACCCACATATTTGTGCGGGGTGCGGGCAATGCGCCGCCGCCTGCCCCACCGGCGCCGCGGCCTATGCGCTGCCGCCATCGGATGCACTGTTGGGGAAATTGCGGATCCTGCTCGCCGCCTACCGCCAGGCGGGCGGCACGCAACCCATCATCATGTTTCATGATGCCGAGCACGGCGGGGCATTGATTGATTCGCTAGCCCGTCACGGCGACGGCCTGCCGGCCAACGTGCTGCCTGTCGAAGTCAACGAGGTCACGCAAGTGGGACTGGAGTCAGTCGCGGGCGCAATTGCCTATGGGGCAACCGCGGTGCGAATGCTTGTCCGCGCCAGGCCGCGGCATGATATCGCCGGCCTGCAAAAGACGATCGCATTGGCCGAACCGATCCTTGCCGGCCTCGGTTTTCATGGCGCGCGCATTGCGACAATCGAAACCGATGATCCCGAGGCGCTGGGCGATACGTTGCGGGCGGTACCCTCGTTTCCCGCGACAGCGAAGCCGGCATCTTTTGCGGCAACCGGCCGCAAGCGCGAGGTGATGCGGCTCGCACTGCGCGAACTGCACGCGGCCGCGCCGGTGCCGGTCGATGTGGTGCCGCTGCCTGCCGGCGCGCCGTTCGGTACGCTCGAGGTGAATGTCGAAGGCTGCACATTATGCCTCTCCTGCGTGTCGGCCTGCCCGACCGGTGCGCTCTCTGATGATCCGGAGCGGCCGACGCTGCGTTTCGCCGAAGACGCGTGCGTGCAGTGCGGATTATGCAAGGCAACATGCCCGGAAAAAGTCATCACCTTGCGGCCGCAGATCGATTTCCGCGCCGCCACCGCGATGAGCCGGGTGATCAAACAGGAGGAGCCCGCCGAATGCCTCCGCTGCGGCAAGCCGTTCGGTGTGAAAAGCTCGGTGGAGCGGGTCGTTGCCAAGCTCGAGGGCAAGCACTGGATGTATAAAAATTCCAAGAAACGACTCGATATTATCCGCATGTGCGACAACTGCCGCGTGGAAGTAATGGCGGAGGAGCAGTTCGACCCGTTCGGTGCACCGCACCGGGCTCCTGTGCGGACGACCGAGGACTATTTCCGTGAGCGTGAGGAAAAGGGCGAAGGCTAGCTATTTTTTTGCGGCGGCTTTTGCCAGAAAATCCACCAGAGCCTTGCGATCGTCCGCCGACCCGATGGTTTGCTCCGGCATTTTGGTGCCGGGCGTGTAGTGTTCCGGCCCGACCTCGAACAGCTTGGAGACTGTCTCTGGCGTCCACACGATGTCGAGCTTCTTCAAGGCCGGCGAGAAATTATAGCCTGGCAGCGTCGCGATACGGCGTCCGAAGATCCCGTAAAGCGTGGGCCCAGCCCTGTTGCCCTCATCAGGAGACAAGGTATGGCAGGCAACACAGGCTCGGAAAACCTCCGCTCCATGATCGCCGGCGTAGGCCGCGAGCGGATCGTCCTGCGTGCCGACCACCACCCCACCGATTGGCTCGCCGCTTGATGCATCCCAGCGCCGGATCATGCGGTCGGCACCACCTGTCAGCAAGGTGCGGCTATCCGGAAAGAACGCGACAGACCACACCGGCAGGCCAGGACCAACAAGTGTGTGGGTGAGCTTACGGGTTTTGCGCTCGATAATTGCGACTGAACCCCGGATGCCGGCTGCGGCGACGAGATTACCATCGGGCGAAATCGCGATGGAAATGATCGGATTGGGCGATGCGTCGACTTCGCCGAGAGTTTCGCCGCCGGGCGACAGGAAGTACACCTTGCCATTCGCACCCGCGGTCGCGATCTCTCCATCTGACGCTACGGCGACGGCATTGAGCGGCGAAGGCAGTGTACGAACCACAGGTGTGCCGCCGGTGAGCGGCCAGATCCGCAACGTCGCGTCGTACCCGACACTCAGCACCGTTTTCCCATCCGGCGTGAACGCAACGCCGTTCACATTCTGCCCATGGCCCTCGAGCACACGCGCTGCACCGCCATTCGAAGGCCACACACGCACACTCCGATCCCAGGACGCCGTTGCAATGAGGCTGCCATCAGGCGAAACCGCGAGCCCGGAAATCGGACCGGAATGTCCGTCGAAAACTTTTTCGGGCTGGGGCTGTCCAGGAACCCAGATGGCCACGTGTGCATCGGCTCCTGCAGTAATAACCCGGCCGTCCCTGAGATATGCGACAGCGTTCACCGCGCCGTCATGGAAGCGCAGGACCTGCTCGGCCGCATTGCGCTCCAGTGACCAGCGGATTGCCGATGTATCGAAGCTGCCAGACACCGCATGCGTGCCGTCCGGTGAAATTGCCAATGCCTTCACCGGCCCGCCGTGGCCGCGCAATTGTGCGTGCGCCGAGCCGAGGGCGAGCAGGCACAAAAACAAGCCTGTACAGAGTTGCTTCGTCCAAAAGGTCATAAAGGGCCGGCGCAAAGTATCGGCCTGAGTTTAGAACATTTTGAGGCGTCGGTTTCCGTATTTCGCTTTCTCGTAAATGATGACAGCCAATTTGATCTGTAGCGGCTCCGGCATTCAATCGGCCGGTTGCATGCCGAGAGCGCGAATGCGGTCGCGTGTCGATTCGTCGCGCAAGACATCGATGAAGGCCTGCACCGCCGGACGGTTTCGCCGCGCGTCGGCCACCAGGAAATCATAATGTTCCGGTGCCACCGGTAGAAATCCCAAACCATAGAGTTTCGCAACCGGCTCGATCGCAAGGCCCCAATCGGCGCGACCCTGAGCAATCGCCGCTGCAACCGCGTTATGTGACTTGGGCTGATTGGCGTAGCCCGCCGGACGCGCACCATCGAGCAGGCGATCCATAAGCACGCGTGTGCCGGCTCCGGCATTCCGGTTGACCATCAATACGGAGTCGTCAGCGAGAACAACTTTCAGCGCTTCCCGGGCGCTGCGGCCTTCGAAGCGCTTGTCACCGGGCCGGAACAGGACGCCCTGCATCCGCCGCCAACCCGGAACCAGCGTAAGGCCGGGACTGACCAGATGCTTATTATAGTGTCCGGTCGCGAGATCAATCAGGTGAACCGGTGCCACATCGCATTCACCGCGGTTGATGGCGGCGACTCCGCCCTGGCTGCCAACCGCCAAAGTACGCGCGGTGAAACCACGGTCGGCAAGCGCGCCGACAACAACATCGAGTGCGACGTCATGGCTGCCCATGATCACGAGGTCGAGCGTTTGCTTGCGGCTGTCGAGCAACGTCACCTGCGATTCGCTGTCGGCGTCCAGCGCTGCTGAGAGCGCGTCGATTTCGACAAAGCCATCGGCCTGCGAGAAGCCGGTTACCGCGCCTGAACCCTTTCCGATCGGAAAGGCAAAGGTTGCGTCCTCGCTTTCAATGATGGAGACGAGCACAAATTCCTTACGCCCAAGCTCGGAAACGATGCGGACGGGCACGCGAGCGGCGACCGTTTTCTCGGCTTCCGCCGGCAGGCCAGCCCAGGCGCGGATTACAGGCGCGACAAAAGCGTAGAAGGTGAAAATCGCCGAGGTCGGGAACCCGGGCAGCACGACGATCGGCTTGCCGCTGACAACGGCGAGGCACAGCGGCTTGCCTGGCTTGAGCGCAACTCCGTGTACAAGAATTCCCGGCTTGCCAAGCTGCGAAACGACACGATGCGACAAATCTCCTGCGCCTTTCGACGTGCCTCCCGACAGCACGACCATGTCACTTGCACTCAGCGCTTCACGCACGGCCTTTTCGAGCGCCGCTGCATCATCGCGAAACGCGCCGAACGTAACCGGATTGCCGCCCGCTTCGGCGACAGCGGCACTGATGGTCGCGCCATTGCTGTCATAGACGCCGGCAGGCCCAAGCGGCTTTCCCGGCTCCACAAGTTCATCTCCCGTCGAAAGCACCGCCACCTTGGGTCGCCTGACTACTTCGATACGATCGAGCCCGCAGGCCGCCAGCATGCCGATTTCCCGCGCGCCGATTGGAGTACCGCGCCTTAACAATGTTTCACCGCGCGCGATATCGGAGCCGGCGTAAGAAATGAATTGTCCCGGCAACACGGCACGGCGCAGTTCGACGCGCGGCTTAGCGCTTTCAACCAACTCGGTCTGCTCGATCATGACAACGGCGTCGGCACCGCGCGGAATCACACCGCCTGTGGCTATCGCCGTGCATGTCCCCACCGCTATCGTTTCTACCGGCGTGTGGCCGCAGGCAATCACTTCCGGATTGAGCGTCAGTACCTTTGGATTGCCATCGCTGGCTCCAATGGTATCGGCCGCGCGCACGGCAAACCCGTCGACATTCGAGCGGTCGAAGGGCGGAGCATCGACCGCAGCGATTACATCGCTCGCGAGCACGCGGCCACGCGAACCGGCAAGCGCCACTTTCTCTGACGCAATCGGCTTAAGATTGAGGTGCCGTTCGAAGCGCGACCGCGCTTCCTCCGCAGACACGACTTCGAGGAACTGCTCCTGGCGGGCCGCCGCGCGCACACGCGCTATCAGATCATTGTCGGCATGCGGTCGCGGTTTAGCACTCTCGCTCATGATGAATGACTCATGGCCACGATCTTACCTGAACTGTCGCGCCCGCCGGATATCCTTCGCTGTCGGCCGGCACCAATATCCAACCATCGGACCGGGCCAGTGACGAGAATGGAAGGTACTTGCTTGCCAACGGCTCCGCCTGCCCCGCATGGCGGCGGACCGGAATGACCTCGGCCAATCCGACAGTTGAAGCGACCTTGCGCGCAAGCGGCAATGCTTCCGTCATCTCTCCGTCGCTGCTTCTTGCGGCAGCAAGCCGGTCAAGAAGACGACGGCCCATGACGAGCCAGACCGCCAATGCAGCGTCCAGACGACCCGGTATGAGAAGGACGGGTGTGGCACCGACAAAGCCGATCGCCGAGGTTTCGCCCGGAGTAACCGCGACGCCGTGCACCGCGAGGCGGCCTTCGCGCGCAAGAATCTGGACGGCGTTGTCGTTACGGCCGCTGCCAGTGCCGCCGATGGCAATGATCGCGTCAGCGCTCTCCGCAGCCATTGCCACGCCGAGACCGCGGCCGCTGTCGTCGAGCCGCGCCGCGCCGCCGCGCCGCTCGATATCCGTGCAGACCAGTCGCGCCGCTGCGGTGATGATGCCGCTACCACGCAGCGGCAAGACGCGAAAGCGGGGTTCCCGCGCTGTAATCCGTGCGACTCCGGCGGCCGCAAAGGCCGCAAGATCCGTCGCAGTCAAACGCTCACCGGCACGCCGCAGCGGAATTGCCGGATCGCTATCGCCGCCCGCCGTCAGAACGCCTTCGCCGGGATTGATCGGCATCAGGATCTCGGCGACTCCCCCTATAATCTTCACAGCGTCGATCGGCGCGATGCTGTCGGTACCCGCGGGCATCGCCTGCCCGACTTCGATGCGCGAAGGCATGCGCGCAAGCGGGGTGGGCGCGTAACCGCTCGCCCCGAGCGTTTCATCGGAGCTCACCGCCCATCCGTCCTGCAAGGCCACGGATGAGGCCGGGCGCGCCGACGCCATAGCGTCACTTGCAAGCGCACGGCCGGCGGCCGCGGAGATGTCGATCGTCCGCGGCGTGACCGGTTTCACCTCGGCGTCGACCATCAACAGCACATCGGCGAGCGGCGTCAGCCGTGAAATCGTCTGTATTGCTCCGGGCGCCGCCATTCGCAGTGCTTGACCTTGTTGAAGTCAGAGACTTCAGTTTACCTGAACATCGCCGTGCATACAGCGCGGCGTTCTATTGCTGAACCGGGGAAGTAAGCGTGTTTACGACGACACAGGACAAGGCTCTTCTAACGACCACCACTGGGGCCTTGCCCCGCCCCAGCTGGTACACCGAAAATTTGCGCGGCATTCCTCTGTCGCAGGGTTTTTCGCGTCTCGCCTACCGCGAGCAACACTTCGATTGCCTTGCTTGCCACGTGGCCGCCCAGCATCGCGCCGGCATCGACATCTTCGTCGACGGCGACACGCGCCTCGACGACGACGTGGCGGGGCGGGCCTGGGTGAGCTACGCGACCGAGCGCATTGCCGGGATTGGCAACCCGCGCGTCGAAGTGCCCCCGGCCGGCTTCATGGCCGACAAAGGGCCCGGTGACCTGATGTGGGAAGTGATCGAAACGCGAATGACGCCGCCGGTGACCGGCAAGATCGGCGAAACGATATTGCAGCTTGATCGCGCCTATAAGGCGATCGCGCCGATGACCGACAGGCCAGTGAAGATCGGCTCCATTTCCGCGCAGATCCTCGCGCTAATGCTCGCGAACGAGCACTACCAGAACAGGCTTGATCTGCTGATGGACCTTTCGGCCGCGCTTAACAAGGAATATCACGCGCTTGCCGACGCCGGCGCGCCGCTTGTGCAGATCGAAGAGCCGGCCATCCACCAGGTGATCTACGATCCGAAGCAGCCGATCAAACCCGATAAATGGGTGGAAGCTTTCAATCTCGAAGTCAAAGGCTTGCGCCACAAATGCGAAGTCTGGTGCCACACGTGCTGGGGCAGCCCGGCGGCGCAACGGGTGGCGAGCAGAGACCAGTCCTACAAGGATGCGCTGCCTTATCTCGACCAGTTGGACGTCGATGTGCTGACAATTGAAGGCGCCTTCAATCGTGGCATGGACTTCGAGCACGTCGGCAAAATGATTTCGAAAGACAAGAAGGTCGCGGTCGGCGTCATCAGCCATCGCACATTGCAGGTGGAACGGCCGGAAGAAGTCGCCGACCTGATACGAAAAGCCCTCAAGTACATCGAGCCGGAACGGCTGATTCTGACAAGCGACTGCGGCTTCGGACGGCAGTCCATGAGCCGCATGCACGCATTCTACAAGATGATCGCGCTCACGCGCGGGACCAACATCGTTCGCAAGGAGCTAGGTTTTGAGGAAGCGCATATTCCTGCGACCGACAAGCAGCTATCGATGGTTCCACTCAGCCGATGACTGAAACAATTATGAATTTGCGCGGTCTGAAATGCCCGCTGCCGGCGCTGCGGGTGCGCAAGAAACTGTCCGGACTGAAAAGCGGCGACTTGATCGTCGCGGAATGCACCGATCCGTTGACGACCATCGACATTCCGAACCTGTTGCGGCAAACCGGCGACAAGCTCGAAGACAAATCGGAAGCAGACGGTGTCCTGACCTTCCGTATCCGGAAGAGCTGATCAATCCAGATTGAAATTCCTGGCGCGTATGAACGCGCCGAAATCGGCGCGCATCGGCACCGCGTATTGCCGTGCCTTGTCCTCGGACCAGCCGTAAAAATCGCTTCGCCCGAAACGCTCGGTGTCGCGTTGATTACGAAAGGGACGCGCAGCCGCGCGGCGGCGGTCATAAGCATCGATTTGTCCGGCGAGACCGTTGTCCTTGAAATGCTCTTCATGAACTGTCACGTCGAGCGGCAGCCGCGGCGTGATACCGCCCTCTTCTGCCGGCCATCCGACGCACATGCCCGCCACCGGTATGACCTTTGGCGGCAAGTCGAGCATTTCACTTATTTTCTTCGCGTGATCGCGGATGACGCTGATCGGACAACAGCCGAGACCGGCGGCTTCAGCCGCATGCAGGAACGTTGTCATGACGATTGCGGCGTCGACCGTCGCATTGAAAAACAGATCGAGATGATCGTTGGGAAACGGCTTGCCTCGCATTCGCGAAATTTCGGTAAGCCGGCGGCCGTTTGCCAGAAACACCAGAAACACCGGAGATTCCTGCACCCATGGCATTTCAGGGAGCAAGTCGGCAATCGCGTCTCGGTTCGACTTATTCCGGACGATGAGAATATCGCCCTGTTGCAAGTCGCTTTTTGATGGACCCGAAAGCGCGCACGCGCAGAGGAGACGCAGCAAGTCGGGCGCGACGTCCCGCTGGAGATAACGGCGATGCACGCGGTGCGCTGCAATCCGGGCAAGCCCGTCGAGCCCGCACAGATCATCGCTGACTTTGAATTGCTCGCCGAAACGTTCCATCAGAACTTTCCGGATAAGAGACGTCAGCTCCGGCATTGCACAGCTCCTTGAGCGCATGACCGCTGTCTGCGCTATCGCAGCGCGGACGAATCATAAGGGGCGCGCAGCTTCGCAAGCGGCACGCACCCGTCAACCTGTCAGGAATGCAGCGATGCACTCAGGGGCAGCGCACGTACCGCCTGTGTCCGGAACGCGTGTGGTAATAACAGCGCCCGGGACGAGTGGCGTCGGCAATGATCGCGCCGGCGGCCGCGCCGACCAACCCGCCTGCAACGGCGGCACCCGCCGTTCCACCGGCGAGACCTCCGATCAATGCGCCCGTACCGCCCCCAATGAGCGAACCACCGAGTATGCGGTCTTCGCGCGCCGTCTGGCACCCGGCGAGCGTCAGCGCCATCACAGCGAGCAGTACGATCTTGCGCATTGGATCCCTCCATCCCGTTTTTTGGCCGTGAAAAACTTCCGTTGATGTGCGTCAAATTTGCGGCGGCACTTGAATTCACCATGTATGAGTTGGGGACCGTTCCGGAGGTATCGGAATCTTCACGCCATACTTACATTCGGAATTGCCCCAGACGGTCGGGTGAAGATTCTCGCAAATGGCAAACAATAATGACGTCGAGACCCTGATTATTGGCGGTGGCGCGGCTGGAATCGCTGCGTGTCGGCGGCTGAGCAATGCCGGGATAAATTGTCTCATTGTCGAAGCGCGCCCACGCCTTGGGGGACGCGCCTGGACGATCACAGATCCGTCTGGATTTCCAATCGATCTCGGTTGCGGGTGGCTTCATTCTGCTGACCGGAATCCGTGGGTATCCATCGCCGAAGAACAACGCAAGACGATCGACAAGACACCGCCACCCTGGAGGCGGCTATCCCTTCCAACCGGATTTCCGGTTGGAGGTCAAAGGGAGTTTCTGAAGGCTCAGGAAGAGTTTTTTGCGCGGGTGAGCGAGCGTGCACAAAGAGAACCTGACGTCGCAGTGGCCGAACTGCTGACACCCGGCGCACGTTGGAACAATTTGATCAACGCTGTCGCAACTTATATCAGTGGCGCAGAACTCGATTGCTTATCGGCCCGCGACTTCGACAATTTTGACGACACCGGGGTCAATTGGCGGATTGTCGAAGGTTACGGCGCAACGATTGCCGCCTGCGGAGATTCGTTGCCTGTAAGGCTCAATTGTCCGGTGCAGACTATCAACCATAGCGGCAAGCGTCTCAGAATCGAAACACCGGATGGTGCAATCCACGCCGATCACGTCATCGTCACGGTTTCAACGGCGGTCCTTGCGCAGTCCGATGATTTCTTCGCGCCGTCGCTTCCTGAAAAAATTGCCGCCGCGCAGAACCTGCCGCTTGGTCTTGCCGACAAACTCTTTCTATCCCTTGAGCATGCCGAAGAGTTTGAAAAAGACAGCCGGCTGTTTGGCAGCACGGATCAAACCGCTACCGCGACATATCATCTGCGGCCATTCGGCCGACCCCAGATTGAAGTCTATTTCGGCGGCCAACTGGCCGATGATCTCGAGACGAAAGGCGAGAAGGCTTTTTTTGATTTCGCGGTGTCCCAGTTGGTTGATTTGCTCGGCAGCAAATTTGCGCAACGAGTGAGGCCAATCCGCATCCATCGCTGGCGTTCGGATCCCTTCGCGCGCGGATCCTATTCATATGCAATTCCAGGAATGGCTGATTGCCGTGCCGTGCTCGCTGCTCCGGTCGATGACCGGCTCTTTTTCGCCGGTGAGGCTTGCTCCCGTGCTGACTTCTCTACTGCGCATGGAGGATGGATTACCGGCGTCGCTGCGGCCGAGCAGATTCTAAACGTGCGCAATCGAATAAAATCCAAATCGAAATAGATATTCTCGCCACTCACGCACGTGCTCGACATTGCCACTCATTCCAAATAAAACTTTCCGGCGTGAACTCGGGCGGCGGAATGTCGAAATCACCGATGCGCGTTCGGTTTTGGGGAGTCCGCGGAAGCATCGCCTGTCCCGGTCCATCGACGATTCGCTATGGAGGCAACACACCCTGCATCGAGGTGCGTTGCGGTGAGCACGTTCTCGTTTTCGATGCCGGGACAGGACTGCGCCCACTCGGCCTCGAACTCGCCAAGGACAAAAATATCCGCCACGTCGATATCTTCATTACACATTGTCATCTTGATCACGTGGTCGGGCTCCCGTTTTTTGCTCCGCTGTTTCGCAAGGGCGTTCGCGTCCGTGTTTGGGCGGCAAATCTGTTGCCGTCGAACAGTATCGAACGCGTCACCAGGATGCTGATGAGCTCGCCGCTTTTTCCGGTGCAGATCGAAATCTTCAAGGCCGCGATCGAGTTTCGTGATTTCCGGTCAGGCGACGTTCTGCGCCCACATGAAAATATCGTCCTGCGAACAGCACCCCTCGATCATCCGGATGGAAGCAACGGCTATCGTCTCGAATATGGCGGTCGCACGTTTGCGTTGGCCAGCGACACGGAAGGATTTCCCGGCAAGTGCGACGACGATTTGTTGGTGCTCGCCAATGCTGCGGACCTGCTCGTCTATGACGCGACTTTCACCGAGGGTGAAATCGCGTCACGCACCGGCTGGGGTCATTCCACATGGTTGCGCGGCATTCGTCTGGCCGACCAGGCCGGCGTCAAGCATCTTTGCCTGTTCCACCACGATCCCTCTCATGACGACGATTTCATGGACACACTCGCTGCTGAAGCGAATGATGTCCGCGCCGGAACCGTGACGGCGCGCGAAGGACAAATTATCGATCTGTGATGGTCCGGCACGGACGGTCGTGGC
Source organism: Pseudolabrys sp. (assembly GCA_036557605.1). Lineage (GTDB taxonomy): Bacteria > Pseudomonadota > Alphaproteobacteria > Rhizobiales > Xanthobacteraceae > Pseudolabrys. Next base: position 4,132 of record DATBHE010000053.1, on the reverse strand, counting down.
GCTCATCGCCGGCCGGCCACATGCGCCGCACCGCAGGAACGACGGGCGCTACTTCAGGCCGTAGCGCGAAAAGTCTTCGGCGATTTTTCCCTGAAGTCTTTGCGCTGCGGCGACATCGGCATTGCCGGCCGTCGCATCGCCCTTTTTGATCCGGGCAATGCCGCGCCCGTAGAGCGCGCTTGCCAGCGTCGGTTGGGCACGCAGCGCCGAACTGTAGTCGTTGATCGCGGAATCGAGTTGACCCATTTTCAGGTAGATAAACCCGCGCGAGTCAAGCGTCGCCGCGTCGTTCGGCCGAAGAGAGAGAGCCTTGTTGCAATCGGCAAGCGCGGGCTGCAGCTGGCCGAGAACAGCGCGTGCCCAGCAGCGCCCGTTCCACACCGACTCCAGATCAGGTTGAACGCGAATTGCGTTGTCATAATCACGAGCCGCACTCTGATAGTCGTGCCGTTTCGTGTTGGTCTCGGCGCGGTTGGCAAAAGCTCTTCCGTAATCCGGACTGAGCTTTATCGCCTGATCGAAATCCTGAATCGCGCGCTCGTAATTACCTTTTTTCTGGTAAGCGACCCCGCGATTGTTGAATGGCCGCGAAAAATTCGGATTCAACTTTATTGACGCGTCATAGTCGTTGATGGCCGCATCGAAATCTCCCTTTGCGGCGTAGGCATCGCCCCGATTGTTGTGGGCAACCGACAATAGCAGTGTCGTCTCATTTTCAGAATTGATCAGCGCGGTGCAGCCCCTGATCTGTGGTTCGGGCGAGCTGCGATCGGCGCCGTTACAGAGTTCGATGCTTTTGAGTTTGCTCGCGAGCTTTGACTCAGGCGCCGCCCACGACGCCGGTATCGATAGGTTGAACAGAATGAGGGCGGCCGCGCCAATCAGAGCCCGCCGACCAAGACTTGGCATCGAATTTCGCCGTGTTGGCATCGCGCGCACCAAATACAGCTTGCCAAGTCCTCGGGTTTAGCAGCCCCGGCAAATCTGGAGATTGGGCTTGTTGCGTTCCTCGATCGCGGGAGCCGCTCCTGGCGTCCCCCCGCGAGTGACCCGGTCTTTGCCTTCCTCGATGAGAGTGGAGAACTTCACAGATCCATCGTCTCCAATTTCAACCCGCGGCGTCGTGCCTCGAATGCCCATTGTCGCGACAGGCGTATCGACTCTCATGTCACCGCTTTTTGCGATCTTGCCGGCGACGAATGTAAATGTACCCTTCGTCAGACTCAGCAGGGTCGAATTCGATGTGCTGTTTGGATCGTAGACGAACTCTGTCATCACCATGCGCGCGTTGCTAGAAAGATCAAACGCCGTGCCGTCGGTGAACGTGATGCCGACTTTGCCATCATTTCCGGTGGCGACCACATCACCAAGATAGATCGAATCGCCGACCTTTGCGGCCGTCGGCTGAGGGCCGAGACTCGCCTGAACAAGAAGCGCGCTCGGGTGTTCGATCGAAACCGAACCCGTCGTCGTCACCACTTTGCCGATCGGCTTTATGGACGCGGCCTGAACAGCAGGCTGCGCGGGTGCATTTTGTGCGGGTGCCTGACCGGGAAAAAACAAACCCGAAAATAAAATAGCCCCCGTTACGATTACGGCCTGTTTATGCGCGCGCATCGTCATTCCCTCTGGGCGGGTGTCCCCGATTGAAACTACCAGTGTTACCGGGCTGTATCAACAATGCGGGGGTTGCAGCCCGCAACGATCCCCGTCTGGCTCATCCACAAATTGCCGCAAACACTTTAAAATAAACCATTAATTTGAACCCTCCGGATCGGGTAACCGTTGATTTAGATTGTAATCAGCGCGATAGTTTCGACCTAACAGCCACAAGCGCTGGCATTAGAAACTCAACAACTGCCAAGACCCGGCGCAGGATTTCAGAGGGGCGGGCGCAGTGTCCGGTCACAACGTTACGCCGGGCGGTGCTGCGGCTGACTTTGCCATGAAGTCAGCCGGCGGATCCGTTTTGGTCGTCGGACAGATCGAGACCGTCAGCGGGTCGTGCACTTTGACGCGGCCGTGTGGCAATCCATTTCAGGCCAAGCCCGGCGATCCGGTCTGTCAGGGCGACATCATCGAGAACGGACCGAGCAGCAAAGTCGGCATTCGATTCGTTGACGGCACGGCATTCAATTTATCGGACAACGCCCGTGCGGTGCTGACCGAATTTGTCTGCGACGGCGAGGCGCCCTCTGCAGTGCTTGATGTCAGTCGCGGCACGTTCGCTTTTATTGCCGGCGAGATGGCAAAATCCGGAGCGCTTCGCTTTGAAACGCCATTTGCGACAATTCGGAGTCGTGCCCGCGGAAGCGGAATCGGCATGCTGTCGCTTGCCTCCTTTTTCTTCGCAGCCATGGAAGAAGCGCAGGCGATAAACAGCGATCTGTCGTTTATCGACGACGGCATCATCAATATCCGGGATTCTCAAGACGTCATCGATGCTCAGTTCGGCGTCGTCGAATTGACAGTGCACGCGACCGGCACCTCGCCGGAGCGAGTCATCATGCTCGATGATCCGACGAAAACGATCGTTCTGCGCGCAGTTGGAAGTTCGATCAGCGACAGCACGATTACAAACAGCATCGCGCAGATGCTGCAGTACCAGAACGAGCAGCAGGATGTGCTGCGCATTTTTTCGCTGGGTCAAGGACCAACCATAGGCGGCCCCGGTGGTTCGGGCGGACCTCCTCCTCCACCCCCGCCGCCGTTCGTGCAGCCGATTAATTTCACGCCAAACGATCCCGGTCCTCCGCCCGCCGGTCCACCCGGAGGCGGCACAACGGGCCAGGGTTCGAGCATTTTCGATCCGCCGCCGCTGCCACCACCACCGCCGCCACCGCCTCTTGTGAATCCGGACGGCACGACAGCTCCGACCGGCAGCGGCAACGTGCTGGATAATGACACGGGTGGCCCGCTGACGGTCATTCATGTTCAGGATGCCAACGACAGTCTTGATGTTGCGCCAAACACCAATTCGGCTAACGGCACGTCGATTAACGGGCTCTACGGCACACTCACCATAGGTTCGGACGGCACCTACAGCTACGTGGTGAATAACTCCAACGCGGCAGTGAAGGCGCTGGCTGAGGGCGAGTCGCTGATCGACAACCCTTTTACCTATACGGCGACGAACGGCACGACAACGGCGGAGACGACGCTAACCATCAGGGTGCTCGGCACGAATGATGCGCCGACTTTCATTTCTGAAGATCCACAAATTGTTCGCATCGAAACGACGGATGCCACAGGCACTCCGGGCGTTCTGACAGCGTCGGGCTCTCTTTTCTTCACCGATCCTGACCTCAATGACGCTGGGTCATCATACACCGCGACAATTCTGAACCTGACTGTGAGCGGAGCGACTGGCGGCTTGCCGGGCAGTGCCACGCTAGAGTCCTACCTAACGGAATTGCAGATCATCAAGTCGGCCGGTTCATCCTCAGGAGAGTTAAGAGGCCAGTTTTCCGCGCCGGACAGCGCGTTTGATTACCTGAGTGCCGGCGAGTCCGTGGAGCTGAAGTACGAGGTCCAAATCGCTGATGGGCACGGCGGAACGGATACTCAATTTGTCACCGTTACGATCCAAGGCACCGAAGATGCGCCGGTTATCTCGCTAGTGGGCGCCGACTCGGATGCCGAGACCCTGATCGAAACCAATGATCCGCTAAGTATCGGCGGCACACTCACCGTAACCGATATTGATCTTTCCAATACGGTGACAGCCGAGGTGACGGGCGTGACGCTCGGCGGGACAACGGGAGGCCTGTCCAGCGCCGATGTGGAGAACATGCTGTCGGTGACGCCGGGCCCCCTCGGCGCGGATTCAGCCGATGCGCACAATCTCGTCTGGACATTTAATTCCGATCCACATGCCTTCGATTTTTTGGCCGACGGTGAGAGCCTCACCCTGACCTACACGGTGCGCGCAACCGACAATTCGTTCGGCGGGGCACTGTCCGACGAGCAAGCTATTACTATTACCATTCAGGGCACCAATGACGGGCCGGTGGCGGTTGCCGACACCAATGCCGGCGACGCAGTCACCGAGGCCGGTGTTAATCCCGGCAACACGCCGTTCGCCGGCGATGACTCGGCCACCGGCAACGTGCTCACCAACGACACCGATGTC
>DATBHE010000052.1:0-14172 GCA_036557605.1 Pseudolabrys sp. | reverse complement strand
GAATGACAGCCAGCTGGGAAGCGCCGCGCCACTGTCGAGCGTCGCCGTATAGGCCAGCGTGTCGCCATCGACGTCATTGAAGGCATTCGGGGCAAACTGGAACGAGAACAGGTTGCCCTGCGTCGCGTTCTGGTCCGTAATCGCATTCGCTACCGTCGGCGCATCGTTCACCGGGGTGACGTCGACGGTAATCGTATTCGGGGTTGGGTCGAGATCGATGCCGCCGCCGTTGTCCTGTACCTGAAAGGTGAAGCTGGCATAGCCAGTGCCGTTGGCATTGGCCGCGGGCATGAACTTCAACAGTCCGGCGTTGATCTCGGCGATACTGATGAACTGCCCGGCGCTCACCGCGACATTGTTGTTGCTGAGCGTGCCCACTGCCGGCAGCGTGGTGATCTTGACGGCCAGCAACGTATTCGCAGGCGTATCATTGGGATCGCTGAAGCCGAAGTCGGCCGCCGTCAGCGTGCGCGGCGTGTCTTCCAGCGTCGTGACCGTATTGTCCGCCCCCTGTGGGGCATCATTGGTATTGCCGACCGTGATATTGAAGGTGTCCGACACCGGCGCGCTGCCATCGCTTGCCGTCACCTTCACCGCGATCGTGCCGACATCGGCGTTCGTCGGCGTGCCGGAGAATGTGCGGGTGCTGCCGTCGAAATGCAGCCAGCCGGGAAGCGCGGCACCAGAGTCCAATGTTGCCGTATAGCTAAGCGCGTCGCCATCGACGTCATTGAAGGTGTTCGACGCAAACTGGAACAGGAAGGCGTTGCCCTGCGTCGCGTTCTGATCCGCAATCGCATTCGCAACCGTCGGCGCGTCGTTCGCCGGCGTGACGGTGATGGCGACCGAAGCGTTTGTTGTCGCTAGACCGTCGGTAATCTCGACACCGAGCGTGTCGGGGCCGTTGTAGTTCGCATCTGCGGTATAAGTAATGCCCGCCTGAATCGCCGCCGTAATCGCAGCCGCCGACCCGCTCACCGACAGATTGCCGTCGCTGCCATCGCCATCGAGTCCCGTCAGCGTGCCGGCGGTAATCGCATCCAATACCGCCTGACCCAGTGACAGCGTTCCGTGCGCCACACTCACCGTCATCGTCAGCGTGTCGCCGTCAGTATCCGTCACCACCGCGGCCGGCGGCGCCTGCAGCAGAGCGACGACGTCCTCCGCAACGAAGACCGTACCGCCAACGTTGTCGATGATCGGCGCATCGTTCACGGCTTCGCCAATGTTTAGAGGGTCTGCGCTGTATGGAGTCGAATCTCCGACGCCGCTTGCGAGCAGATCGACGAAAGTGCCGTTCGTGACGCTGCCGCTCGAATCGTCAATCAGCCGTGCCAGCAGCGCAGGCGCTTCGCCATGGAAGCCCGCGGAGGGCACAAAACGAATCTTGGTCGATGTGTCCAGAACCAGCGCATGGCTATCCGAAAGATCGGTAGCGATTGAATTCCAGGTCGTACCGTCGACGGACCATTCCCATACGCCCGCCGGATTCGCCGGGTTGGAGTAAATGGCTATACCCGCCAGCAGGTTTGCGTGCGAACCGTCGGGCACTTCATCCGCTTGGTCGGAAAAATGCCCGTTCAGCAAGGTGGCCAATGTCGCGCCAGCGGGATTGCCCGTGTTTTCATTGATCGTCGGGAGCGATACGTCGCCATTTACGACGATGGGCGCGTCATTTACCGGGACGACGTTTAACGTGAACAGATCGGCGATACTCGATTGTCCGTCGGTGGCGACGACCTGTAATTGCACCGAGCCGTTCGCATTCTGCGGCGTTGTTCCATGGAACGTGGCGGTAGGGGCGTCGAAACTCAGCCAATTCGGTAGAGGCGAGCCATCGACCATCGATGCCGCCAGAGTCAGGGTTGCATTGTTCAGCCCGCTGAACGTGTCTGGTGGGACGACAAAGTCCCAGGTTCCATCCTCGTTCGAACTTTGCGTGGCAATCGGATTGGCCACAGCCACCGGCGGTGGTGGTTCGAAGGAAAGGATAATTGCGTCCGCGACCGCTGTCGTCGTCGTGGTCGCCGCAGTCTGTTCCGGTGGTACGGTCGCAACGAAAGTTTGTGATGGATTGGTAATGGCAGCCAAGGGCTGAAGATTTTCGGGATGATCGTTCTGCTGCAACGGGGGTGTCGGCGGCAGCTGCGGACTACCACTTGGACCGGATTGTGGATTCGGATTCTGTTGTTGCTGTTGCTGATCTTGCTGCGGCTGTTGTTGTTGCTGCTGTTGCTGTAGCCCTGGCGGCGCTGGCGGCACAAATACTTGCGGATAGAATTGGATCACCTGTTGCAGCAATGATGTCAGACCGGGATCTGCCGCCTGCGCTGGCACGAATGTGATTTGTGGCGGATTGCCTGGTCCCGCCGGTGCCACCGAGAGAGTCGATCCGACTGTCACCGTTCCGATGACCGTTCCGTCGACATACCGGCCATTTTCATAATGGCCACCGGTCATAAGCTCGAACGTGCTCGGCTGCCCAATTTTATCCCGGCTCACTTCGTTGCCGGCAGAGAAATCGCAATTGCCGCCCACCGAACAGACCGCGACACCGACTGTTCCACGAATACCGATGTTCGCGACCGGAGTCTCGATATTGAGGCCGCCGGTCGGCGCGACCAATCCGGAGACGAAGGCGAACGCGCCCTGAATGAGCGTCAGGTGACTTGCGTTTCCGCTGCTGGCATTGGCATCAAATATAAATTCAATAAGCGCCATCCGTGTGTTTGCGGAAAGATTGAGCGCAGTTCCGTCAAGCAGGCTGATTCCGCAAGTTGAATCGCTGCCGGTCTGAACGATATCCGACTTGTTCAGCGCGTCGCCGACGTTAAGCGTTACAGCAACACCGTTGCGTACGGCCGTCACCGAGCCGGCAACTTTTTCAACCTTTCCGATGATTTGTGCGGAGGGAGCGGGCGCCGTCGCCTGCGCATATTGCGTCGGCGTGTTCGCAGCCGCGAGTGCTTCTACAATTTTTGCGGAGAGTACCGCGCCGTCACTGGAGATCAGATCTGGCCGTTTCTCGAACCGAAAATAATCAAAAATAATATATTTCTGTCCGTTCGGCCCGATCAGGGTCAGGTCCGATCCCGATCGTTTGAAGTCGGCCGAGAACAACAGGTCCGCATCCGGGACGGTGAGTGAGGCCTGGTCTGCGTGATCGTGTGCGATCGCGCGTGTCTGAATTTGCGGATTGGCGGGCGGAATGAACGATCGAGTCATTGCCCCACCGTCCGCGCTGGGACAACGGCCTGGTCAACGGACCAAGCGCAGGCAATTTGAACGTCGCCTTTCGCGAAAGAATTCTGTCTGAGGACAAATAATGAGCCTGCCTTGGCTGCTCTGCGCGACAGCAAGCATTCAAGGAATACAGACCCTCCGCCCGGCCTTAGGCTGGGCGAATAATCGCTGTGACCATTAAGCAATGGCCCCCACCCCCCTCCGCCCTTGCCGCCCGCGATCTTTTTGTTGTGTGAAGCCGCTGCGACGGTGTTCGTACAATACTACCACCGCACCAGACGGGTAGCTAAATCTCGCTGTTTACGGGAATTTTATGGGGGTTACTCGCCCCGCTGGTTAATCCGAACGGCGCTCTATCGGTCAGGGAAGGCGTAAATCCTCGCTGGATTGTCGGACAGGATGCGCTCCGCCAATTGTTCCGATCCCGTGCCCTCAATGAACTCGTCGACCAATGTTTCATAGCGAAGCGCGCGATACGGCGAGATCACCGCGCCGCTCTTGTGCTGGTCGCGTGGCGGAGTATGCGGCCAATCGCTTCCCCACAGGCACCGGTCCGGCGCAGCCTTCAGCAAGGCCTTGAGCCAGGTCGCGTCGGGCCTGGTGGCCAGGGAGTCCGCGCTGACCCGATATGGTGCCGACAGCTTGATCCAGACATGCGGTTTCGCGAGCAGCGCCAGCAAGGCGATCCCTTGGGACTGACTGGGTCTCACATTCCCAAAGAGTCCATAGTGGTCGATCACGACCGGGACGCGCGCGTTCCGCAGTAGCGTGGCGTTTTCCGCCAACATCTCGATCGGAGCGATGACCTCGATGTGCCAGCCCAGCTCGTAGGCCGGGCCGGCAACCGCCTCGAAGCGTTCCGTCAATGGAGCCGTCTCATGCAGCGGACTGTAAAAATTCAGACGCAGGCCGCAGACGCCCTGCGTCGCCATGCCGGAGAGCATCCTTGCGGAAGTCGTCTTCGGATCGATGACGGCAACACCTCGCCCTCGTCCGGCGAGCGCATCGAGGCTTTCCAGCAAAAGCGAATTGTCTGTGCCGTAGAAGCTTGGCTGCACAATGACGAAGCGCCTGATCGCTCGTGCCGCCGAAACCCGCTCGAGCTGCTTCAGCGTGGCAACATCCGCGAGATAAGTGCGGCCAACAGCCTGCGGATAGCGCTCCGGCGGTCCTACGATGTGAACATGAGTATCGCAGCGCATTCGAGGTCACGCGAGCAAACGCGCAGCAACCGCGTCGCCGGTTTCGCGCGTACTCAGGCGGCCGCCGATGTCGATGGTCGATTGCTTCGCCGCAACCGCAGCCTCGACCGCTTGTTCTATCGCCGCGGCGGCTGCGGCGAGGGCTTTGCTCTTTGTGCGTCGGCCGTGCCAGGCGAGCAGCATTGCTGCTGAAAGGATAAGCGACAACGGGTTGGCCACATTCTTACCGGCGATGTCCGGAGCCGAGCCATGCGCCGCCTGAGCCATTGCGTGGCGAGCGCCGGCATTGAGCGAGGCGGCCAGCCCGAGGCTGCCGGAGAGTTCCGCGGTCAGGTCGGAAAGTATGTCGCCATACATGTTCGTAGTTACAACGACATCGAAGCGCTGCGGATTGCGCACGACATGCGCCATCATCGCATCGACAATGACATCGTCGACCGCGACCGCGGGAAATTCCTTTGCAACATGGCGGCACACCTCGATGAAGAGCCCGTCAGTGACCTTCAGAACATTGGCCTTGTGCACGATCGTCACCCGCTTGCGCCGGCTCATCGCAAGCTCGAACGCAACGCGTGCGATGCGGTCGCTGCAGGCGCGAGTGATCCGCCGCAATGAAATGGCGACATCCTTCGTCACCAGCATCTCGCCACTGCCGGCCTCCATGTTGCGGTCAGCGTAGAAACCCTCAGTATTTTCACGCACGACGACCAGATCGAACTCGCCGCAACGCAGGGGAAAGCCTGCATAGGTCCGCGCCGGCCGGATGTTGGCAAAGAGATCGAGACTCTTGCGCAGCATCATCGAGGGATTAACCTCGCCGCGCGCCGGATCTTTGAATTCGAAGGTGGACGTGGGCCCAAGCACCACACCGTCGGCCTGACGCGCCTTTTCAACGATGTCAGGGTGGATGGTGCTCCGGTGCGCACGCAAGCCGGCGTGGCCGACTGCTGCTTCTTCAATTTGAATCCTCAGCGCAAACCGGTCCGAAGCGGCACGCAACACCGACAGGGTGGCGGCGGTAATTTCAGGGCCGATACCGTCACCGGGAAGTACAAGGACGTTCATTCACGGATTCCAGGATGCGGACGGCATCTTCCCAGATTCCTTCGCAAAGAAAAGAGCCGCCCGCGGGCGGCTGAATCATTGCAGTTCAATTCGCGTGCCTTTTTTTCCATCCAAAAGTCTTTTGAGATGGAAGCTCGCAAGCGCATCATCCGGATAGCTGCCGACATGCGCCGCAAAGGCCGCCATGGCGGCAGGATCGGCAGCCTCAAGTTTGGCAAAGGCTTGCAGGTAACCTTTTGTTTCCGAGCTCTCGAATTTCTCGGGACGCAGAGGTTCAAATGCCCGCATCGCCTCGGTCTTGCCTCTCAGCAGGAGATCGCCGATCGGCCGGCCGCGGAAATCGCTCACCTGTGATGCCAGGACGGAACTTACACACGTGCGCGTGCCGAAATACTTGTTCGCGGACTCCAATCGCGCGGCGACGTTAACGGTATCGCCATAAGCGGTGTAATCGAAGAACCGTCCGCCGCCGAAATTTCCCACGATTGCCGGCCCGGCGTGAACGCCGATCCGGGTCGTACCAAGGGAAATATCCTTTTTCCGGCACACCGACTGAAATGAGTTGGCGTATTCATCGAGCGCCAGTGCGCAGGAAACGGCTCGGGCACTATGATCAGGCTGCTCGCCGGGCGCACCAAAGAGCACGTGCAGTGCATCGCCGACGATCTTCGCGACGGTGCCATCGTGCTCGAATACGATATCGGTCATGCCTGTCAGATAGTCATTGAGCAACGGTCCAAGCACGCTCGGCTCGAGCGTCTCAACCAATGCCGTGAATCCGGCAATATCGGTAAAAAGCGTCGCAATTTGCCGGCGTTGGCCGGCGAGATCGATCGTATCGACTTCGCTGGCCAATCTTTGCGCAAGATTTGGAGAAAAATAACGTGAGAGCGAGGCATGGGCGCGCTCAGCCTCCAGCTGCCGACGCTTCGCTTCGCGCAATCGCTCCACATGCCCGATCGTCTTGGCGATCGTCGCCTCCAGATCAGGAAAATCGATCGGTTTGGTCAGGAAATCGAACGCACCGCGGTTCATCGCCACGCGGATATTGGCCATGTCACCATAGGCCGACACGATAATCGTCGAAAGCTTTTCATCAGTCTCCTGAAGCTTTTGCAGAAGCGTCAGTCCATCCATGCGAGGCATGTTGATGTCGGCAATCACCATGTCCATGCTGCCGTTCGATGCCAGAACATCCAGCGCTTCAACGCCGTCGCGGGCAAACAAGAGTTCAACCGACCCCTCGCCAATCTGGCGACGAAACTTCTGGAGCAGAAGCGTCTCCATGTCCGGTTCGTCGTCAACTACCAGGATGCGCGCGGTCATGCGGCCTGTTCTACCCGCGTATCGATCTCGGTGCGCAGCATCGCAAAATCGATCGGTTTGGTCAGGAGCGTTTCTGCGCCCCGCTCCAGCGCCTTGCGCCTGGTGTCGGGATCGCCATAGGCCGTGATCATGATCACCGGAACGTCGGGTCGAATGGCTTTCGCGTTCGGAAGAAATTCAAGGCCGCTCATTTCCGGCATGTTGATGTCAGAGAGAATCAGGATGAGCGATGCATCGCCGGCGTTGCTGATGAATTGCAGTGCAGCCGGGGCTGATTGTGCAAATGACATCGTAAACCGGTTGGCACGCAGATCATGCCGGAATTGCTGCCGAAACAGCATTTCGACATCAGGCTCGTCGTCGACGACCAGAATAAGAAGTGTCACGCGAGCCCTCCCGATTTGCCAAGGATGGCACTTTTGCGCGGCAGAACGATACGAAATTCGGTAAATTTGCCGGGCACGGTATCGACCTCAATAGATCCGCCATGTTGCTTGACGATGATATCGTGGCTGAGTGACAAGCCCAGACCGGTGCCCTCCCCAGCCGGCTTCGTTGTGAAGAACGGATTGAACATCTTTTCTCTTACCTCGGGCGGAATGCCAGTACCATTGTCGCGGATTCTGATTTCCACACTGTCACCGAGATTCCTGGTTGTGGCGGCCAGCGTCGGCTCGTAATCCGCGCCATTTGCCTCCGCTTTGCGTTTTGCCGCCGCGTAGAACCCATTGGAGATCAGGTTGAGCAGGACGCGCGTGATCTCCTGCGGATAAAGATCGACCTCGCCGGCGCCGGGATCGAATGACTTCTGCAGGGTGATATTGAAACCCTGCTTTTCGGCACGGGCGCCGTGGTAAGCAAGATTGAGGCTTTCTTCCACGACGGCGTTGATATCCATCGGCCGGTGCTCGCCTGAGCCCTGGCGCGAATGCAACAGCATGTTTTTCACGATCGAGTCCGCGCGCTTGCCGTGCTGCACGACCTTGTCCAGATTGCCTTGCAGCATGTCGGCAATCTCGGCGATCTCGGCCTTCAGCTTGTCATCGAGGTTCGCCCCGGCAAGCGCCTCGCGCAGCTCATCGACAAGTTCGCCCGAGACGGCCGAGAAATTGTTGACGAAATTGAGTGGATTCTTGATCTCGTGGGCAATGCCGGCGGTCAGTTGGCCGAGTGAAGCAAGCTTCTCGGTCTGCACCAGGCGATCCTGCGCGGTCCGCAGGTCCTCGAGGGACTTGGCCAGTTCGCGGGTTCGCGCCTCCACGCTCTCGAACAGTCTTGCGTTTTGTATCGCCAACACCGACTGAGCTGCAAAGGTCTGCAGCAAGTCGACCGCACCCTTTGAAAACTCGCCAGGCTGCCGGCGCCTGACGACAAGCGCTCCGACGATTTCGTCGGCGCTCAGAAGAGGAACGATCAACAAAGCGCGGAACCCAGCACGAACGATGATATCGAGCGTGGCCGACCGGTCATTCTGGATGTCCGGAATTTGAATCGGCGCCCGCCGTTCCGCCGCTTCGCCAATCGCCGTCTCGCCCAGGCGAATACGGCGATCCTTGATTTCGGCGGCGACCGCATTCTCGAGCCCATGTGTTGCCCGCAGCCGGAATTCCTGATTTACGGCGTCAAATACGTAGATCGCACCGGCTTCCGTGCCCGAAATCTCGGCCGCCTTGGCAACGATGGTGGTCAGGACGGTTTCAAGATCGACCGTCGAATTTACCGCCTGGGTCACTTCACCAAGCGCACGGAGCTCCTGTACCGATTGCGCAAGCTCGCGCGTGCGAGCATGCAATTCGTTCAGCAACCGCGTATTCTCGATCGCGATGACGGCCTGAGCGGCAAAGGCGTCGAGTAATTCGATCTGCTTTTCGGTGAACGGACGAACTTCCTGGCGGTAGATTGCAATAGCGCCGATCAGTTCGCGCTCCTTGACCATTGGGACAATGAGTAGTGTTCGTGCGCCGGCCTGATCTGCCAGCGCTACGACGGCCTTGTGTCCCTCAAGATACGGCTGCTCTGTACGGATGTCCTCGATATGCGCGATCTGGTGGGTGCGCGCAACATAGCCAAGCCCGCTTGCCGGATGAGGACGAAACGACTCTCCAAGCTGCACCGTGTACCCGGGCGGCGGATTGTGCATCGCAGCATTGCGAAAAAGTCCATCATCGTAAAGATTCAAGGTGCCAAACCGTGCCTGACAAATCTGCGTGGCGTTAGTCAGTATCACGCGAAATACAGGATCGAGATCACCCGGTGAAGAACTGATGACCTTCAGCACGTCGGCAGTGGCGGTCTGCTGCTCGAGTGTCTCGCGCAGAGCTTGCGTACGATCCTCGACTTTCTTTTCCAGCCCGGAATAGGATTCCTGCAGCCTGCCGGCCATGTCGTTGAACTGATCGGCGAGCGCTTCGAGCTCGTCGCCGGTCCTTACGGAAATCCGTTGCGACAGATCACCGCCACCAATGCGTGCGGCTCCTTCGCGCAAAGCCTGGATTGGCACCACCATCCTTCGCGCAAGAAATATTCCAGCGAGCGCCGCCAGGCAGAGCGCCGCCAGCAGGACCAGCGCCGATCGTTTAATGGAGCTGTACAGAGGCTCGTAAGCTTCGCCGACCGGAAGTTCGACAAAAACTGTCCAGCCAAGAGGCGCCACTGGCGCATAAGCCGCCAGAACTCGCCTGCCCTGGATATCGGTTGTCGTCTGAATGTCCTCGGCCGAGGCCGCTGTTTCACCCCGCAGCGCGGCCTGAACTTGCGCCAGGCGCGTCATATCAGTGTTACGTAACACTAGGCTGATATCCGGGTGAGCGATCAAGCGTCCCCGCCCATCCACCACATATGCCTGGCCGCGCTGGCCCACCTTGATTTTCGAAACGACATCCCAGATCAGCTTGAGATTGACCTCCGCGATGCTCACGCCCGCATCGCGCCGGGTGCCTGCGAGCGACAAGGTCATGTATGGCTCGGACTCGCGGCGAAAATAGACGGGGCCGTAAAAAACCTTGCTTTTGACGGCTTCGGTGAATTTAGGCTCTTTCGAGAGGTCCACTCCGCTGCCCACGACGTCCATCGCGAGGCGCGAAACGCGCAGCTGCTCCTTGCCGCTTGCATCGACCTGCGCAAGCTCCGTAATTGCTGGAACCTGACGCAGCAGCCGCAGCGCATCGAATCGCCGCTGCTCGATCGTCTCGGCTGACCACAGCAGCTGCGTTGTCCATCCGACCTGATTTTCGATTTCCTTGATGAACTGGCTGATCTTGGCGGCTGCCGATTCTGCCTGCTCGTGCTGAATCCTGACCAGCGCACTTTTATGTTCCTGATACGAGCCCCAAATCTCGAGCAGGCCATTGATCAAAAGCGCGACGCAAACCACCGCAACGAGCAGACCGACATACTTGTAAAAGAGACGAGTACGAATTTCGCGCCGCGGCGGTGGGCCAGCTTGATCCGGTGCCGCGCGATCCGTCACTCGATCACCTCGTCGGCACGGCGTGGTTCGTGACTTCCCACCAACAGCACATCGAGCTTCGCGATTCTTGCCTGCTGCGCGTGAGCTGCCATAGGCCACATCGCCCCGCCAAGTGCCACGATGAATTCATTCCGTTTCATGCAGCCATCCGAGGCAACTCAACCCTCTTTGCGGCGGGGTCTCATGCGGCCCCTTCCACTCGCGTGTCGATTTCAGTGCGGAGAGCGACGAAATCGATCGGCTTGGTGAACAGCGCATCGGCTCCGCTCTCCAACGCCTTGCGCTTGGTGTCGGCATCGCCATAGGCGGTGATCATGATGATCGGGACATCAGGCCGGATCTCCTTCGCTTTGGGCAGAAGCTCGAGACCGCTCATTCCCGGCATGTTGATATCCGACAAAATCAGAATGAGCGATGCTGTACCGGCATTGGTAATGCAATCCAGCGCTACAGGCGCCGACTGCGCAAATTCCATGGTAAAACGATTGGCGCGAAGATCACGCCGAAAGTGCTGCCGAAACAGCATTTCGACATCCGGTTCATCATCCACAACAAGAATAAGAAGATTCACGCAGATGCTCCTGTTTTGGCAAGCGTTGCGGCTTTTCGTGGAAGAGTAATGCGAAATTCGGTGTACTCACCGAGCGCGGTATCGACGTCGATCGACCCGCAATGCTGTTTGACAATGATGTCGTGACTGATGGACAGGCCGAGGCCTGTCCCCTCGCCCGCCGGCTTGGTCGTGAAGAACGGATTGAATATCCGTTCCTTCACGTCGGGCGGAATGCCCGTGCCATTATCGCGGATCGTGATTTCGACACTGTCGCCCAGATCCTTCGTCGCGGCTGCGAGCGTCGGCTCGTAATCGCCTCCGTTTGTTTCCGCCTTGCGCCTGGTGGCAGCGTAAAAGCCGTTGGAAATGAGGTTGATAAGAGCCCGGGTAATCTCCTGCGGGAACAGATCGACCTCGCCGGCTGACGAGTCGAAAGACCTTTGCACGGTTATATTGAAGCCTTGCTTCTCCGCCCGCGCTCCATGGTAAGCGAGGTTGAGGCTTTCCTCGACGACTGCATTGACGTCGACCGCCCGGTGCTCGCCGGACCCCTGGCGTGAGTGAAGCAGCATGTTTTTCACGATAGAATCGGCACGCTTGCCATGCTGCACGACCTTCTCGAGATTGCCGCGCAGCATCTGTGTGATTTCGTCAATTTCATCGTTTGTCTTCTCATCAAAATGCACGCGTTGCAAAGCTTCGTGCAGTTCGCCGATCAGCTCGGCAGAGACAGCGGAAAAATTGTTGACGAAATTGAGCGGGTTTTTGATTTCGTGGGCAATACCGGCGGTCAACTGGCCAAGCGAAGCAAGTTTTTCGGTCTGGACGAGTCTGTCCTGGGCGGCCCGCAGCTCCTCAAGCGACTTCGCCAATTCGCGCGTGCGTGTCTGCACACTTTCGAACAACCGCACGTTTTCAATTGCAATCGCAGCCTGGTCAGCGAATGTCGAAACAAGCTCGATTTGCTTGTCCGTAAACGGTTTCATCTCAATACGCGTTAACGCTAGAACGCCGATCGCTTTTCCCTCGCGCAGCATTGGCACCGCAAGGATCGTTTTGAAGCCGCCCTTTTCGATCGCTTCCGAAAACGTGTAATCGGAATCGGCTCGAACATCCGCAATGTGCACGGTGCGGCTCTCCAGCAGAGCCCGTCCAGTTGCGGAGCCGCGTGCCGGAGCCACCGGCAGATCCTTAACGAGGTCGACAAACTCGGGCGAAAAACCGTAACTTGCTGCGCGGACAAAGACGCCGGCCTGCTCCCTTGCAATTGTGCCCTGGTCAGCCTCGCAGAGCTTGGCAGCCGCTTCGACCAGCGTTTGCAGCACCGTATGAAGATCGAACGCCGAACGGCTGATGACCTTAAGCACTTCTGCTGTGGCGGTCTGTTGTTGCAGTGAATCAGCCAGTTCGGCAGTGCGGGCCTGAACTTCGTCGAACAGGCGAACGTTCTCGATTGCTATTACTGCCTGGTCGGCGAAAGTCTCCACCAGATCAATCTGGTTGCTATTGAAGGGCCGCACCGATTTGCGCATCAGCAGCGCTATGCCGATTGGAATTCCTTCTCGCAGAAGCGGAACACCAAGAGTGGTACGAAAGCCCGCCCTCTTTTGCTCAGCAAAATGAATATACTCCGGGTCCTCCAGCACATCTGAAATGTGTACGGTCTTCCCTTCAATCAACACACGCCCGACCGTGCTGCCCCGCTGCGGCTCGAGCCGAACAGTTTTCAGGTCATCGCTCACTTCCGGAGTTAGGCCATAAGTCGCGGCCCAGTAGTAACCGTCACCCTTCTGGCGAATGATTGCGGCCATGTCGGCTTCGCAGAGGCGCGCCGCCGACTCAGTGAGAGTCTCGAGCACCGCCTGCAGATCGTATGTCGAGCGGCTGATGACCTTGAGCACATCGGCGGTGGCGGTTTGTTGCTGCAGTGCCTCTGACAGCTCGCGCGTGCGAGCCTGCACTTCGTCAAACAGCCTCACATTCTCGATGGCGATGACGGCCTGGTCCGCGAAAGTTGTGAGGACCTCGATCTGCTTTTCGGTGAAGGGCCGGACTGCCGTGCGTGTGAGCACGATCACTCCTATCGGGCTTCCTTCGCGCAGCAGCGGAATGGCAAGAACTGTTCGATAACCGCCGCGTTTCTGCGCTTCGTTAAAGGTGAATTCGGAATCCGCGAGAACGTCGGCGATGTGGACCACGCGGCTCTCAAGCAAAGCGCGGCCGGCAACCGAGCCGCGAGCCGGCAAGATCGGCCGGGTCCTGACGTGCTCCATAAAAGCCGCCGGAAAATTGACGCTCGTGGCCCAGTAGTACTCACCGCCTTGGGGTCGGATGATGCCGGCCATATCTGCTTCGCACAGTTTCACGGCAGACCCGGTGAGCGTGTCGAGCACAACCTGAAGATCAAAGGCCGAGCGGCTGATGACCTTCAAGACATCGGCCGTTACCGTCTGTTGCTCCAGAGCCTCGGAAAGATCGTCGGTGCGCCGGCGCAATTCGTTAAGCAGATGCGTGTTTTCGATGGCGATAACGGCCTGGTCGGCAAATATCGTGACCAGATCGACCTGTTTCTCCGTGAACGGCTGGAGCGCATTCTTGCCGACGAAAATGACGCCGACGACCTCGCCTTTACGCAACAACGGAACACCAAGCCCGGCTCTGTAACCTGCGATTTGCTGGAGTTCGCCGAACTTGTATTCCGAATCCGCCAGCACATCGGGAACGTTCACGACACGACCCTCGAGAGCTGCACGCGTGGTGACACCGCCGCGATCGATAGGGACCTCATGGGTTTGGAAATACTCTTTGATCTGCGCGTGCTTCCCGGGTTCATCGCCATAGCTAGCCGCAAACTTCAAATATCCGCCGTCTCTCTGGAACAGCCAGGCGTAATCGGCGCCGCACAACCGCGTTGCCGACTCGACCAAAGTGTCGAGCACGATCTGCAGATCGAAAGTGGACCGGCTGATAACCTTGAGCACATCGGCGGTGGCGGTCTGCTGCGACAATGACTCGGCAAGCTCGGCGCTGCGCCGCTGCTCGGCATCGAAGAGCCGCACATTCTCGATCGCAATCGCCGCCTGATCGGCAAATGCCTCAACCAGCGCAATCTGCTTCTGGGTAAAAGGATTGACCTCCAGGCGATAGGTGAGGATGACGCCAAGCAGATCGTCGCCTTTGAGGATCGGAACGGTAAGGACAGTCCCGAGTGGAGCGATGTCTTTTGACTTGAAGGTATATTCCGGATCGGCAGTTACGTCGCGAATATGGATGGTCTGCCGCTCGAAAGCGGCCCGGCCCGCGCCACTCTCACG
>DATBHE010000051.1:0-3986 GCA_036557605.1 Pseudolabrys sp. | reverse complement strand
TATCACGAGCCACCGGCAGCGAGCCGAACGATTTCGACAGGTTGCGGGTAGAGAGCGCGGGCGTGCTCATTTCCGTTTCCACCTCGCATAGAAATGAGACAGTCCGCCCAGGATGCCGTTGGGAAGCAGCATGACGACCGTCACCAGCAGCACACCGATCCAGAAATACCAGTATTGCGGTGCGATGCCGGAAAACTGATCGCGCGCGACCATGAAGATGATGGCGCCGATCAAGCCGCCATAGAGACGGCCCGCGCCGCCGAGCACCAACATCACCAGCACGTCGGCGGAGCGCTGGAAGCTAATCGATTCCAGGGAAACACTCTCGGTGGTCTGCGTCAAAACTGCGCCGGCGAGGCCGGCCATGGCGGCCGCAATCGTGTAGGCGTTGCGAATGTGGGCGCGGCTGTCGGCGCCGATCGCCGGCATGCGCACCCAATTTTCACGAATGCCACGAAGCGCGAGTCCAAACGGCGAATTGATCAGACGTCGCGCGCCGAGGAAAACAACGAAGAGGACGGCCAGCGAATAGCTGTAGGCAGTGTATCCATAGAGATCGAATCTGAACAGTCCAAGCACCGGCCACATCGATACACCCTGCAGACCGTCACTGCCGCCGGTGAGCCAATGCGCGCGATTTGCCGCTTCGAAAGCGAGCAAGCCGAGGCCAAGTGTGATCATGATCAGGGTAAAATGGCGGAAGCGCGCGATCACAAAGCTGATCGCGAAGCCGACAAGGCCGGCGATTGCAGCCGCAAAGATGAGTCCCGTCAGCGGTTCGCCCCAACCGTACTTTGACAGCAAACCCGCCGAATAGGCGCCGATGCCGAAAAATGCCGCGTGGCCGAGCGAGACGATACCCGCGTATCCAAGAATAATGTCGAGGGAAAGCGCGAACAAAGCGGTGATCGCGATCTGGCTCGCCAGCGAGAGATAATCGGGAAACAGCACGAAGGGCAGAAGCGTCGCCAGCCAGAACGCGATTTCGAGCGGATGCCAGCGGCTCTGCGCCTGCAGATAGGCTCGGGGCGTCATGCCTGCGGAGCTGCTGGCCACCCTCATATCCGGCACCATTTCCGCTCATCCCAGCGAAAGCGGGGATCCAGGGCCACGGTTTCGGATGCAGTGAAACTCCGTGTTGAAGGCACGGTCCCCATCTCACCGCCTCCCGAAAAGGCCGGCGGGGCGCCACATCAGCACCACCACCATGACTAGATAGATGAGGAAGGCGCCGAGCTCCGGCGCGTAGTATTTGCCCGCAACGTCGCTGACTCCGATCAGAACAGCGGCGGCAAACGATCCGGCAATTGAACCGAGTCCGCCGACCGAAACGATGATCAGCACGTAGACGAGATAAGTGAAGGCGAAGTTCGGATCGAGGCCGACGATCTCGATGGCAAGCGCACCACCGAGGCCGGCAAGGCCCGAGCCGAGAGCAAACGTCGACGCAAAGGTGCGGTCGACATCGATGCCAAGGCCGCGCGCCATGCGTTGATTGTCCACGGCCGCGCGTACCTGCGCGCCGAAACGCGTATATTCAAGGCCAGCGACGAGCAATACAGTCACCACCAACGCTATTCCGATCAGGAATAGTCGGTATTTGCCGAGTCCCAGACCGAGAAAATTGATGCCTCCACGCAAAATAGCGGGCGTTTCGATCGGCTGCTGGATGGTCCCGAAAACGTAGGCCGCAACCGCCACCGAGATGAAAGCCAGACCAATGGTCAGGAGCACCTGATCCAGGTCACTCGACCGGTAAAGCCGGCGGTAGAGTGTTCGCTCAAGGACCACGCTGACAATAGCGGCAGCAAGAAACGCCAGAGGCAGGGTCGTCAGAAACGGCCAGTGAAAGTCGTTCACCAGCGTGATCGAGACGTAGCCGCCGAGCATCGCAAAGGCGCAATGGGCGAGGTTTACGAAGTTCATCAGGCCGAGCGTCACCGACAGGCCCACCGACAGCACGAACAACAACATGCCGTAGGCAATGCCATCGAACAGGACGCCGAAGACCGGAGGCAGCATGATGTCGGTTTGGTTTGCCCTGGTTGTCCGCTCATCCCCGCATGAGCGGGAGTCCAGAATCATAGCACTGGATTCCCGCTTGCGCGGGAATGAGCGGGAATTGCTTTCTGTGTGATAGCGAATGGGGCGATCCGATGCGATCGCCCCATCGTAAAGCCTCGTTGATGCGCCAGGGCGTGCCGCCCTACTTGTGCGTCGGATCTTTCACGTTCGGGATTGTCTCGAACTCGACATTGACGATATGGCCGCCGACCTTCTCGACCCGGCGGATGTACACATTCTGAACGATGTCGCGGGTCGCCGGATCGATCGAGATCGGACCGCGCGGGCTTTCCCACTTCATGCCCTTTGCGGCTGCGATGAGGGCGGGGCCGTCGGTCTTGCCGCCGGTCTTCTTGAGCGTCTCATAAATGAGATGCATGCCGTCATAGCCTCCAACCGCGAAGAAGTCGGGGTTGCGTTTGTACTCGGCGTTGAACGCCTTCACGAAGTCCGCGTTCGTCTTGGACTTGTGATTGTAGTCGTAATGCCACGCGCTCAAGCGGCCGAGCGCGAGGTCGCCCAGGCTCTTGATGGCTGTTTCATCGACCGGCTCGCCGGTGCTCAGGATCTTGATCTTCTTCGGATCGATGCCGCGCTCGGCAAAAGCTTTGCCAAGGGC
This sequence comes from Pseudolabrys sp., assembly GCA_036557605.1. GTDB lineage: Bacteria > Pseudomonadota > Alphaproteobacteria > Rhizobiales > Xanthobacteraceae > Pseudolabrys. The sequence continues at coordinate 1,303 of DATBHE010000051.1, read as the reverse complement.
TGCAGGCTGCGCGCCGCCCGGGATGAACACGAAGATCGATTCCGGATTGAGGTCCTTAGCGCGCTGGACGAAAGCCGAAAAGTCCGGGTTGGCGATCGGCATACGGACCGATCCGACGACCTCGCCGCCGGCCGCCTTGAATGCTTTCTGGAATGCCGCTTCGGCATCCAGGCCGGGACCGTAGTCGGTGACCATCGTGTAGACTTTCTTGACCCCGCCCTTCTTGGCGGCCCAAGTGCCGAGCGTGTCACCGATCATCGGCAGCGTCAGGGAGACGCGGGCAATGTAAGGCGATTTCTCGGTGACGACGGCTGTCGCCGCGTTCATGACCACCATGAACTTCTTGGCTTCGTCGGCGACGCTGGCGGCACCGAGTGCTTCCGGCGTCAGCGCAAACCCGGCCAGAATATCGGCCTTGTCGCGGACGACGAGTTCCTGGGCAAGTCGCTTGGCGACGTCAGGACTGGGACCACCCGTATCCTTCCGGATGATCTCGATCTTCTTGCCGGCGACCTTGTCGCCGTGCTGCTTCATATAAAGCTTGATGCCGTTGTCGATCTGCGCCGACGTGTCGGCGAACTGGCCCGAAAAGGCGCTGATGACGCCGATCTTGATCGTATCCTGGGCATTGACCGTTGCCGGTAACAAAGCTGCCGCAAGCAAGGCGGCGCCGGCAAATAGCGAGCGTTTCATGATTTCCTCCCCTAACCGCTGCTTTATGTTGTTACCGGTAGAATGCCTTACCTTCCAGGCAAAGAAAAGCGCCGCGACCCTGCGTTCGCGGCGCCATTGGTTGGATGCCTAACTATTTGCGTGCAAACAGTCGTTGTCAGCCCAGCGACAAAGTCGCCCGCTCGTATTGGCCGTTGCCCATCTTGCCCTCCGGGAAGATGCCGTGGGACGCGATCCACTCGAACGACTCCTCGTACACCTCCTTGGTATAGGGCTCGAATACCAGCCGTTCGCCGGGTCCCCAGCGTCGCGTATCCATCTTGTCGTGGAAGCGGTCGGGAAATTCGTTCTTGTAATAGTGGGTGTAGAGCTCGGGCCGCAGGTCGATGTCGCGCTGCGCCTTGCGCAAAGCGCGGAAGAACTTGCGCAGGTCTTCCGGATCGGGATCGCCATGGATCATGGTGCCGATCATGAAGGTCGTGTCGATGACCTTCCGGAACCTGAGCTGCTCGGCGAAGTAATAGGGCCCGCTGAACAGGTTCACGGCCGGCGCCTTGCCGTCGATCAACAGTTCCATGCGCTTGAACAGCATGCCATCGGCGTAAGTGAGATTGATCTGTTCGGGCTTGAG
>DATBHE010000050.1:0-59441 GCA_036557605.1 Pseudolabrys sp. | reverse complement strand
CGCGCCCGGCATCAGCCAGACCATGGCCGCCATCAGGAACCCCGCAGCAATGGCGCGAAAGAGCATGTCCCACCAGCCGAGTGCGAGCAGATCGCGGCTGATCTCCAGCATTCCATTGTAAATGTCGGCAGGCAAAACCGGCGTGAATGTGCAGAACAGTGCGGCGAACAGCGTCCCTGCCAGATTGGCCGCAAGCACGATCGCCCAGAGCCGGCCCATGCGCAAAATATTGCCCCACGTCACGTCGGCGGCAATCGGCAGGACTGCCGTGATCGTGCTTTCGGTAAACAGTTGCTGGCGCGAAAGCACCGCCATGATGAATCCCACGCAGTAGCCAAAACTCACGACGAGCGGTTGCCAAGATGCCTCGGGCAGATGCGTCGTTAGGATCGCCTGTGACAGAAGCGAGAAACTGATCGACAGCCCGGCCGCCACTCCCGACCACCACAACGACGTCAGGGGCCGCTCCATCTCTTCTTCGCCGAGTCGGCGCACAACCTCGTAGATCACCGGCGTGCGCGGGGTCGCCAGCTCCTCGACGTCCTTGATCTCCTCGCCTGTGATGCCATTCCGCCGACCGCGTTTTGACGGCTTTGCAGCTCGATGTTTGTGGTTAGTGGGAGAGGTGCGCGCGCTCATGCCCGCCAACAACGCGGGTTCCATTGCGCAAGTTCCACTGCGAAATCTTACCCATCCTTGATGGGCAATCAAAATAGTACCGTCTTCAAAGCATTGGCGGATGCGAGCCGAAGCAACTGCTCGACCGTTTGCGTGCCCAAAACGGTCAAATGCTGGGTGAGTTCTGCCGGCGCCTGGACATGACGTGCTAATTGTCAGGCGCCCGCTGCATCGAGCGCCGCGACATCCTCGCTTGAGAGCTTGATGTCCGGCGCTTTCATAATTTCCTCAAGCTGCTTGCGGCTGGTGGCGCTGGCGATCGGCGCGGTGATGATGGGCTTTGCGATCAGCCAGGCGATGGCGATCTGCGCAGGCAGGGCATTGTGCCGCGCGGCCACCGTGTCGAGCGTCTTGAGGATTCCCATGCCGCGCGGGTCGAGATAGCGCTTGAGCCTCTCGCCGCGCCCGGGATGCCTGGCACCCTCCGCCGCCGATCGGTATTTCCCGGTGAGGAAGCCGGCCGCCAGCGAGTAGTAGTTGATGACGCCAAGCTTTTCCTTCCGGCAGATCGGCTCGAACTCGGTCTCGAATTCCTTCCGGTCTGAGAGATTGTACAGCGGCTGCAGGCTCTCATAGCGCGGTGCGCCAACCTTGCTGCTGGCGGCGAGGGATGCCTTCAGCCGCGCAGGCGTCATGTTGGAGGCCCCGATCGCGCGCACCTTGCCCGCTGCGATCAGCATGGCATAGGCCTGCATGGTTTCCTCGGGCAGGGTGACCTCGTCGTCGAAATGGGTCTGGTAGAGGTCGATATGGTCGGTCTGCAGGCGCCGCAGCGACGCCTCGCATTCTCGAAGGATGTAATCCTTGCGAAGGCTGCGGCCTTCGCCCATGTCCTCGCCGACTTTGGTGGCGATTAGTACCCTGTTGCGCTTGCCGCTTTTCTTGAACCAGTTGCCGATGATCGTCTCGGACTCGCCGCCCGGATGGCCCGGCACCCAGCGTGAATAGCTGTCTGATGTGTCGATTGCGTTGAAGCCGGCGTCGACAAAGGCATCGAGGATCTCGAACGATGCCGCCTCATCGACGTTCCAGCCGAACACATTGCCGCCAAGCATCAGCGGTGCGAGGTGCAGATCGGATTGTCCGAGACGGCGCTTTTCCACTAGCGCAGACTGGCGTTGAATTTCTCGAGTGCCGCCTGGCCGGGGCAGAGGTCCTTTTCGCCAAGCGCATTGAGCGGCGCGTCGACGGTGCGCAGGTGCGCGTGTAGATCTTCGGCTTCCTTCTCGACATAAAGCAGACCGGTCACGATCTGTCCCTTGGCCGCATGATGTTGCAGGAAACCGAGGGCCGCGGTGCGGTCATGCACATCATAGTCGGCAGCAAGCTTGCGCAGCGACAGCCGCGAGCCGTCATGCTGCTCGACAATCTCGACCGTCCCAGGCTCCTGTTTCACCTCGATCGGCATGCGGCTCGAGATGAAGTCGAGGCGGTTGACCGCTTCGTTGTGCTCGCGCACGAAGTCGAAGCTCTTGGTCGAGCCGGCATGGTTGTTGAAGGCGACGCACGGCGAGATGATATCGATGAAAGCCGCGCCCTTGTGCGCAATCGCCGCCTTGATGATCGGGACCAGCTGTTGCTTGTCACCGGAGAAAGAACGGGCGACGAAACTTGCGCCGAGTTGCAACGCCATGGCGACGAGATCGATGGAATTGTCGGTGTTGATGAACCCACGTTTTGATTTCGACCCGCGGTCGGCAGTGGCCGAGAATTGGCCCTTGGTGAGGCCATATACGCCGTTGTTCTCGACGATATAGACCATGTTGACGCCGCGGCGCAGGCAGTGTGCGAACTGGCCGAGGCCGATCGAGGCGCTGTCGCCGTCGCCGGAGACGCCGAGATAAATCAGGTCGCGGTTGGCGAGGTTGGCACCGGTCAATACCGACGGCATGCGGCCGTGCACCGAGTTGAAGCCATGCGAATTGCCGAGGAAGTACGTTGGGGTCTTCGACGAGCAGCCGATGCCCGAAATCTTGGCGACGCGATGCGGCTCGATCGACAGCTCGAAACAGGACTGGATAATCGCGGCCGTGATCGAGTCGTGCCCGCAACCCGCACACAGCGTCGAAACCGTGCCTTCATAATCGCGGTGCGTATAGCCGAGCGAGTTCTTCGGCAGGTCCGGGTGGTGGAATTTCGGCTTGGCGAGATAGGTCATGACGTCACTTTCATCGGCTTTACCGTCAACTTATCGAGGTGATCCCCGATTGCTTTGGCGATGAAACGGGCAGTGATGGGCGTGCCGTCATAGTGCAGGATCGGCACCAGCCGCACCGGGTCGATGCCGCATTCATTCACGATCAGCGAACGAAGCTGCGCATCGCGGTTTTGCTCGACCACGAACACGAAATCATGGTCGGCAACGAAGCTGTTCACGCTTGAATGGAAGGGGAAAGCGCGCACGCGCATGCGATCGAGCGCATGTCCGCGCGCCTCGATCATATGGATCGCTTCGTCCATCGCGGGCGAAGTCGAGCCGTAATAGATCACGCCGTATTTGGTCGGTTTTCCGGCGGCTGCGGTTAGGGGCCGCGGGACCAGGTTCTTGGCGGTGTCGAACTTGCGGATCAGCCGCTGCATGTTATCGACGTAGGGCGCGCCTTCTTCGGTGTATCGCGCATAGCGGTCGCGTGATGTGCCGCGCGTGAAGAACGAGCCCTTGGTCGGATGCGTGCCGGGATAGGTGCGATAGGGGATTCCATCGCCGTCGACATCGAGGTAGCGGCCGAATTCCTTGCCGGCCTCCAGCTCTTCCGCCGTCATGACCTTGCCGCGGTCATATTTGCGGCTGTCATCCCAGGCGAGCGGCTTCGACAGGTGATGGTTCATGCCGATGTCGAGGTCGAGCATCACGAAGATCGGCGTCTGCAGCCGGTCGGACAGATCGAAGGCCTGAGCGCCGAATTCGAAGCTTTCGGTCGGGTTTTCCGGGAACAACAGTACGTGCTTGGTGTCACCATGGGAGGCGTAGGCGCAGGAGGTGACGTCGCACTGCTGCGTGCGTGTTGGCATGCCGGTCGAGGGGCCCGCGCGCTGGACGTCGAACAGAACGGCAGGAATCTCAGCGAAATAGGCTAGGCCGATGAATTCCTGCATCAACGAGATGCCTGGACCTGACGTCGCCGTGAACGCACGCGCGCCATTCCAGCCGGCGCCGATTACGATGCCGATCGAGGCCAACTCATCCTCGGCCTGAATGATCGCGTATTTGGCCTGCTTGGTCTGCGGATCGACGCGCAGCTTTGCACAGTGCCGGGTAAAGGCATCCGCGAGCGAGGAGGATGGGGTTATCGGGTACCAGGCGCAAACGGTCGCGCCTCCATAGACGGCGCCGAGCGCCGCGGCGGAATTGCCCTCTATGAAGATCCGGTCGCCGACCGCGTTGGCCCGCTTCAGCTTGATTCCGAGCGGGCATTGCAGGTTCAGGATCGCGTAGTCGCGGCCAATATGCAGCGCCTTCAGGTTCGGCTCGATCAGCTTGTCCTTGCCTTTATATTGTTCGCCAATGAGTTGCTCGACGACCTTCACATCGATGTCGAGGAGCGCGGTGAGTACGCCGATATAGATGATGTTCTTGAACAGTTGGCGTTGGCGAGGATCCGTGTACTCGCGATTGCAGATGGCGGTGAGCGGCACGCCGACGACGGTGATGTCATCGCGGAATTTCGACGGCGGCATGGGCTTGGTGGAGTCATAGAACAGGTAGCCGCCCGGCTCGATGCCTGCGATGTCCTTGTCGAAGGTCTGCGGGTTCATCGCCACCATCAGGTCGGTACCGCCGCGCGCTCCGAGGTGGCCGGCTTCCGACACCCGCACCTCGTACCAGGTGGGCAAACCCTGAATATTCGAAGGAAAGATGTTGCGTGGCGCCACCGGGACGCCCATGCGCATCACCGCGCGCGCAAACATCTCGTTCGCGCTCGCCGAACCCGAGCCGTTGACGTTGGCGAAGCGTATAACGAAGTCGTTTACGCGGCTGATCGGCGTGGCGGTCGGCATGAATTCCCTGCGTGAGTCATATCGAGCAAGAATTTCTGCATGTCCCAGGCACCGGTCGGGCAGCGTTCGGCGCACAGGCCGCAATGCAGGCAGACGTCTTCGTCTTTGACCATGACGCGACCGGTCTTAAGGCCATCCTGGACGTAGAGATCCTGGGTGAGATTTTGCGACGGCGCGTTGAGCCGCTTGCGCAAATCGGCTTCCTCGCCGTTTGGCGTGAAGGTAATGCAATCCATCGGGCAGATGTCGACGCAGGCATCGCATTCGATGCAGAGCTGCGCCGAGAATACGGTCTGCACGTCGCAATTCAGGCAGCGGCCGGCTTCCGCGAAGGCGAGCTTGTCATCGAAGCCGAGTTCCACCTCCGCCTTGATATCCTTCAGTGCGATCAGCGTGTCGCGATGCGGCACCTTATAGCGCTTATCGAGCGCGATCTCGTTGTCGTAGCTCCACTCGTGGATGCCCATCTTCTGGCTCATCATCTCCACGGCCGGAGCGGGGCGGTCGGTGATGTCCTCGCCGTTGAGCATTTTGTCGATCGAGACGGCGGCCTCATGCCCGTGCGCCACAGCCCAGATGATGTTCTTCGGGCCGAACGCCGCATCGCCGCCGAAGAAGACTTTCGGGTGTGTGGAGGCCATGGTGACGGTGTCGACTTTCGGCATATTCCACTGGTCGAATTCGATGCCGGCGTCGCGTTCGATCCAGGGGAACGCGTTCTCCTGACCGACGGCGACCAGCACATCGTCGCAGGGAAAATGCTGGTCTGGCTCGCCGGCGGGAACGAGCTTGCGCCGACCCTTCGCATCGTACTCGGCTTTCACTTTCTCGAAGGTAATACCGGTGAGCTTCCCGTTCTCGTGCACAAACTCCTTCGGCACGAGGTAATTGTGGATGGGGATGCCCTCGTGCATGGCGTCTTCCTTTTCCCAGGGCGACGCCTTCATTTCCTCAAAGCCGGAACGGACGACGACATCGACCTGTTCGCCGCCGAGGCGGCGGGCGGAGCGGCAGCAGTCCATCGCGGTATTGCCGCCGCCGAGGACGACGACGCGCTTGCCGATCTTGTCGATGTGGCCGAATGATACCGACGAGAGCCAATCGATGCCGATGTGAATGTTCTTGGCGGCTTCCTTGCGGCCCGGAATGTCGAGGTCGCGCCCGCGGGGTGCGCCCGAACCGACGAAGATCGCATCCCAGTTTTCGGCCAGCAGCGCCTTCATGCTGTCGATGCGCTTGCCGCCACGGAATTCGACACCAATGTCGAGGATGTAGCCGCACTCCTCGTCGATGACAGAGTCCGGCAGACGGAATTTCGGAATCTGGGTGCGGATCATGCCTCCGGCTTTTGGGTCCTGGTCGAAGACCACGCAGTGGTAACCGAGCGGGGCAAGATCGCGGGCGACAGTAAGGGAAGCCGGCCCGCCACCGATCAGGGCGATGCGCTTGCCGTTCTTTTTCGCTGCGGGTTTCGGCAGACGCTCGCGAATGTCGTCCTTGTAGTCGGCCGCCACTCTTTTCAGGCGGCAGATCGCCACCGGCTCCTTCTCGACGCGGACGCGCCGGCAGGCCGGCTCGCAAGGGCGATCACATGTGCGTCCCAGGATTCCCGGGAACACATTCGAGCGCCAATTGATCATGTAGGCGTCGGAATAGCGACCGTGCGCGATCAGACGGATGTATTCGGGGACAGGCGTATGCGCCGGGCAGGCCCACTGGCAGTCCACGACCTTGTGGAAGTAATCCGGGGCAGAAATGTCGGTATTCTTCATTGACTCCTCGAAACGCGCCCCGTTACTTCCACACTGTATAAACGGCGTCGCGTCACAGCCCCGGCGGCCTTTGTCCTCAATTGGCCGTGTTTTTCCGGCGCGATTCCGAGGCAGATATTATTGGGTACCAACCCACAAGGCTACCTATCCTTCCGTCAGGGTTCGACCCTATCAACCGCAAGTCTCAGATAGGTTTTTCGCTCTCTGAAAGCGGCACAGTGATGACCGAAGCAGGGCGATTTAGCTAGTACCAACGGCCGATAAGGCAACCAAGTTTTAATGCTTGCTGGCTTTGTTTTCGCTAATGTTGCGGCGCACAATCACGACGTTCTGATGCGCGACATATTTACCGAGATATTCGAAAGCCAGCCACTCGACCCGGTCGAAGCGGCGCGGCGCTCGACGCGGCCGAATTTTCGCAAGCGCTTCTACGAAACGGCGCATAGCGGCGAGAGTGGGGCGGTTCTGTTGGATGGCAAACCGATCCGGACGCCGGCGCGGCGCGTGTTGACCGCGCCGACGCCCGAGTTAGCCGACGCAATCGCCGTCGAGTGGAATTCACAACACGACGTGGTTGACCCTGCACGCATGCCGCTGACGCGGCTTGCCAATGCCATTATCGACACGGTTAGCAACGCTCCGGGGCCCGTTGCCGAGGAGATCGAGAAATATCTGCGTTCCGATCTGGTGTTCTATCGCGCGGAGGGGCCGGCCGGTCTGGTCGAACTGCAGTCGCGGGCATGGGACCCGGTTCTGATCTGGGCACGCGAGCGGTTCAACGCCCACTTTGTTCTGGCGCTAGGGATCATGCACTTGGCTCAGCCGCGCCAATCCGTCGAGGCTTTACGCGCCGCGATTCCCACCGAGCCCTGGCGGCTCGGCGCCGTTTCATCGATCACGACCTTGACCGGCTCCGGCTTGTTCGCGGTCGCACTTGCGCACGGGGCGTTTGAGCCCGGCGAAGTCTGGCGGGCCGCGCATGTCGACGAGGACTGGCAGATGTCACAGTGGGGTCGTGACGAACTGGCGCTTCAGCGCCGCGCATTCCGCGAGGCGGAATTCCTTGCGGCGACGACGGTGCTGAAGCTTACAGTCTAACGGCGGCTAGTGACCCGTCGGGTCGCCCTTGCGGCTGGCTTCGTAGAGAAACCAGACGCGCCTCTCAGCTTCATCGATGAAATTCTCCAGCAGGCTTGCGCTGGCTACGTCATTGTGCTCGTCGCAGACATCATGCGCTTCACGCATCGACGCAACAACGCGCTGATTATCGTCTCGCAGTTCGGCCAGCATGTCTTGGGGATCGACATAGGCGGCGTCATTGTCGGACAGGCGCTGATGGCGTGCGATGTCGCCGATCGAGCGCAAGGTCGGCTGTCCGATCTTGCGGACGCGCTCCGCGAGCACATCCGTCGCAGCAAAGATCTGCTCGCCCTGCTCATCGAGCAGGAGGTGGTAGTCACGGAAATGCGGCCCGCTGACGTGCCAGTGGAAATTTTTGGTCTTGAGATACAGTGCGAAGGTATCGGCCAGGACACCGTTAAGGGCGCCTGCGATGTCTTTTGCAGCGTTCGCACCAAGGTCGGTCGGAGTGGCAAGGCGAGGAGCCGTACCGCGGGTGGCGTGATTCATGTGGGATGTCCTTCTGGCTATTTCGCCAAACGGTCAAGATTGGCCAAAAGTTCCATTGATATGCAAGGTTAATTTGCCACTGGTGCGATCGAGTTACCGCTGCCAATTTTTGCGGCAAGTTCGCCAGCTCTGGCATCGGCCGCGCGCGCATCCTCGTCTCGCCCGAGCTCGCGCAGCAGTGAGGCGCGCGCCTCGTGCATCCTGGCGACGTCGCCTTTCAGTTCTATGGCCTTGTCCACGCTGGCGAGCGCCTCATCCAGGCGCGACAATTTCTTCAGTGCCAGCGCCCGCCCGAGATAAGCTTCCGCCATTCCCGGCTCAAGGGTGACAGCACGGTCATACGCGGCAAGCGCTTCATCATGTCGGCCGGCATCAAGCAAAGCGTGCGCGCGGTTGTTATGTGTCACGCAGAAATCGGGGTCGAGCGCGATCGCCTTGTCGTAACTCGCGATTGCCTCCTCAATACGCCCCAGCCCGTGCAAGGTAGCGCCCCGGTTGAGCCAGTCGGGTGCCGAATTCGGCTTGAGTGCGATAGCGCGGTCGAAGCTCGACATCGCCTCAGCGTGACGCCCGAGCTCGGTGAGCATGTTGGCGCGATTGCCATAGGCGTCGGCAAAATTGACGTCGCATTCGAGGGCCTTGTCGAAGCTTTCGAGCGCATCCTTGATCTGCCCCATGCGGTGCAGCGCTTGACCGACAAGGTTATGCGCGCGCGCCTGGCCGGGCTGAAACGAGAGCGATCGGCGGGCAAGATCGATGCCCTGCTGGAACTGGCCTTCATGACAGGCGATGAGAGCAATGTAATAGAGCGCGTCGGCATTCCGCGGGTCGTTGCGCAGCACCTGTGTATAGCGGTCCATTGCCAGCGAAATTTGCCCGGCCCGATGGTGCACAAGGCCCTGCTGGATCAGTTCCGCTGCGGTCGGATGCTCAGTCATGCCCGGCTTGTAAGCAGTCTTTGGGGGCGGTGCCAAGCCTTTCGGCCGCAGTCCGCGGGGTACGGGACCCCGGCGCCGCGGACCGCCGAAGGGGCTGCGGAGTATGGCCCCTTAGCGCGTCGAAGATGCGCGTAAACGGGCTTATGCCTCGCGGTCGCTCGCCCGGGACGACAGAAGAATGCTATCCCTTCCGCGCAGGTGGGATTCTGCGAGGGCAGGGCAACAAATGAAAGACATCCTCGATAGACTCGAGAAACGCCGCGAGGAGGCCCGTCTCGGCGGCGGCAAGGCCCGCATCGAAGCCCAGCATAAGCGCGGGAAGTTGACCGCCCGCGAGCGCATCGAGCTCATTCTCGATAAGGGCTCTTTCGAGGAGTTCGACATGTTCGTCGAGCATCGCTCGAATGAATTCGGCATGGAGAAGTCCAAGATCCCGGGCGACGGTGTCGTCACCGGTTGGGGTACGGTGAATGGACGTGCGGTCTATCTCTTCTCGAAGGACTTCACGGTATTCGGAGGCTCACTGTCGGAGGCGCACGCCCAGAAGATCATCAAGGTGCAAGATATGGCGATGCGGGCGCGCTGCCCGATCATCGGCCTGTTCGACGCCGGCGGCGCGCGCATCCAAGAAGGCGTGGCTGCCCTTGGCGGTTACGGCGAGGTCTTCAAGCGCAACGTGATCGCCTCCGGCGTCATCCCGCAGATCAGCGTCATCATGGGGCCTTGCGCGGGCGGCGACGTGTATTCGCCGGCGATGACCGACTTCATCTTCATGGTGAAGGAGACGAGCTATATGTTCGTCACCGGCCCCGATGTCGTGAAAACGGTCACCAACGAGCTGGTCACGGCGGAGCAGCTTGGCGGCGCGTCCGTGCATACGACCAAGTCCGGCATTTCCGACGGCGCATTCGAGAATGATGTGGAATGCCTCTTGCAGATGCGCCGGCTGATCGACTTTCTGCCCTCGAATAGCGAAAGCGGCGTGCCGGAATGGCCGACGCAGGATGAATCCGACCGCATCGATGACTCGCTCGACACGCTGGTGCCGGAGAATCCGAACAAACCTTATGATATCAAGGAACTGATCCTGAAAGTCGCGGACGAGGGCGACTTTTTCGAACTGTCATCCGCCTATGCCAAGAACATCGTTACCGGCTTCGGACGCGTTGCCGGCCGCACGGTCGGCTTCGTTGCAAACCAGCCGATGGTGCTGGCAGGCGTGCTCGACAGCGACGCCTCGCGCAAAGCGGCGCGGTTCGTGCGCTTTTGCGATTCCTTCGGCATCCCGATCGTCACTTTCGTCGATGTGCCGGGATTTCTTCCAGGCACCGATCAGGAATATGGCGGGCTGATCAAGCACGGCGCCAAGCTCCTGTTTGCTTACAGTCAGTGCACGGTCCCGCTGGTGACGGTGATCACCCGCAAAGCCTTCGGCGGCGCTTATGACGTGATGGCAAGCAAGCACATCGGCGGCGATGTCAACTATGCCTGGCCAACGGCGCAGATTGCGGTCATGGGAGCAAAAGGGGCCGTCGAGATCATCTTCCGAGCCGATATGAACGACCCGAAAAAGATTGCCGCGCGCACGAAGGAATACGAAGAGCGCTTCCTCTCACCCTTTGTAGCGGCCGAGCGCGGCTATATTGACGACGTGATCATGCCGCACTCCACGCGCAGGCGCATCGCCCGCGCGCTCGCCATGCTGCGCAACAAGCACGTGGAAATGCCGGCGAGGAAGCACGATAACTTGCCCTTGTAGCGAACAAACTGTGGTTCGAAGGGACTAGTGCATGTTGAGGAACAAGTATTACCGAGAATGCAGCACAATTGCCTTTGTTCACTTGAGCCGGAGCCCCTTACGGTTCCGAAACCTTTTCAAATGAAATTGAGGGCGTATATTTGCATTCCGAATCCCCATATGGTGCGGCATGACTGAAGATCTCCGAAAGCTCTTGGAAGCTGCAAAAACCATTCAGCAAACCCCTGCGCAAAAAGAGGAGCAGCGGAGAAGTTTTGCTTATGGGAACACTCGTTTTGAGAACGATCGTATTACCCGAGAAATGGTAGATCGTGAGGCCGAACGGCTGGCACGAGAGGCCAATAGTGGCAACGGAAAGTGAGCGGCGGGACAGCAAGGCTCTTGAGCCGGATCTAATAAAAGATCCACAAGCGCGAGCCGAAGCAGAAGCCAGAAACGGCCTCCGGCAATACGACGCAGGTATAAAAACGATCCAAACGGCGTTGGAAAGACCGCCGTTCAAGCTTCGTCTGTCAACAATCCTCGGGTTACAGCGCGAAGCCCTACAAGAGATTAGCGTCTATGCAGGAAATTTTCGGCCGGGCGGTGTAAAAATCGAAGGCAGTAAACACGAACCAGTTGGCGCTCATCAGGTTCCCGAGCTGGTGGAGGAGATGTGCGACTACGTCAATGCCCACTGGGAACGGTCAACGCCAATTCATCTCGCTGCATACATTATGTGGCGATTGAATTGGATTCATCCTTTTGCGGATGGCAATGGAAGGACGTCGCGGATCGTTTCATATGTCGTTCTATCGATCCGAGCCGGTTATGTACTCCCAGGGACGCCCACGATACCTGACCAAATTGTTGACAATAGGAATCCCTATTTCGACGCCCTCGATGCAGCCGATGCTGCGTGGAAAAATGGAAAAGTTGACGTTTCAAAAATGGAAGAGCTACTCGCGAAGCTACTAGCGCGTCAGCTAGCAAGCTTTTATGAGGCCGCCGGCGGAAAGATGCCAACTTAAATTACTACTCGCTCTTCACGCTCGCATAGACGACGCGCACCCAGTTGGTGCTGGCCTGATCATTGGCCTTCAGCCTGGCGTCGAAGTCGGCGAAGGGTTTGGCGGCAAGGACATCGGCCTCGCTCTTGCCTTCCTTGATCAGCGCCAGCATGCGGTCGCGCACCGTCGAGAGCATTGTGCGATATTCGGCAAGTTGCGCCTTGCTGGCGAGTGGCCCATGGCCCGGCACGATCTTCGTGCCGTCATTGGCGAGCGCCAGATAAGCATCCGATGCCGCGATCATTCCCTTGAGGCCGCCGCCATTGGCAAAATCGATGTTCGGATAGCGTCCGATTGCGACGGTGTCGCCGGTTGATACGACATTTGCATCGGCGAAATAGACGAAAGTGTCGCCATCGGTGTGCGCGTTGGCGGGGTGCTTGAGTTGCGCGGCGCGGCCCTTCACTTGAAGCGTGATGCCCTCCTTGTGCGTTATGGCGGGAAGTGCTTCCTCCGGCGCGGGCGCGTACTTGACTTCGGGCACCGCCATTGTTGTGCCTTCGGCAAGACGCTTGCGGACATTCTCATGCGCAACGACAACCGCACCGTCTTTGCTAAACGGCGCATTTCCGCCGACGTGATCGCGATGATAATGCGTGTTGACGAGGAAGCGCACAGGCTGCTGCGTGACCGCGGCGATCGCAGCCTTTAGCTTGTCGTGCATCGGCGCGAACTGGCCGTCCACCATGATGACGCCGTCGTCTCCGGCGGCAATCGTGACGTTCCCGCCGAAGCCTTCTAGCATGTAGGTGCGATTGCCGAGGTCGAATGTCTTGACCTCGATCTTTGACCAGTCGGGCCCGACTGGCGGGTTGGCCGGCGCTTGCTGTTGTGCAAGAGCAGGTCCCGCCAGACAGGCAGCAGCGGCCAATGCAACGAGCACGGATTTTTTCATTGATTTCCCCGCGATAAGGATTTCGTCCTAACGGACAAACTGTAGCGGAGGAAGCTTATTCCGTCGTGCCGCCGATTATTTGCTGATCCATCCTTCCGTCGCAGCCGAGCACCCGATAGGCTGGTCCCACCAAAATGGGGTAGGCCATGAAAAAATCTCTCACCGTTGCCTTTGTTTCAGCGCTTATCCTGGCCGGCGCGACAGGTTTCGCTGCGGCCCAGCAGGCGCCGCCGATCAAGCGAATACCCTTGCAGAAATATGACGTCCCCGGCACGTCGCTCGAAACAGTGGTCGGGATCGCCGAGATAGCACCGAACGTACTGATAGGACGCCACACGCATCCCGGTCCGGAATCCGGCTATCTGCTGGAGGGTGAATTTGTCCTCATGATTGAAGGCCAGCCGCCCAAGCCATTGAAGGCCGGCGACAGCTATCAAATTCCAGCCAGCACAATTCACGACGCCAAGAGCGGCGCAAGCGGCGCAAAAGTTTTGGCCGTGTACATCGTGCGCAAAGGTGAGCCGCTGGCGACACCTGCAAAGTAAATGGCGCTTCGAGAGGTATGGGCGTAGTCGCGTTGACGTCGCGACTGATTTTGCGGCGTATCAGAATAATTGACTCAAAACCTTTTCACTTATCCAAGCACAAATTAGTCAGGAACTCGTTCATCCTCAATTCGATCTTGAACGGATGGCGCCGCGGCGCATTTTAGCGTGGGCGCAGACAGAGGGTGTTTTGATGCAGCAACGACAAACGAAAGTTCTCATCGCTGACGACTCCAGCACTGTTCATCATTTCATTGGTGATGCGCTTCCCGCCGAATATTCAGCGAACGTCATTCACGCGTTCGACGGGGTGGAATGCCTGCATGCGCTCGATCATGGCGTCGAGCTCGCATTTATCGACGTGCACATGCCCACGATGGGCGGCATGGATGCGCTATGGTCTGCACGAATCGCCGGAAACAAGACATTCGTTACGCTTATCTCGGGCCGGCCCAACCGCAGGTGCATCGAGCTCGCGCGACAACTGGATGCTTATGAATTTCTGACCAAGCCGTTCGACAGCGAGGATATTGCGGCAATCCTGTCCACATACCAGCGCGTCGCGACGCCGATGCAGGTCTTGCTTGTAGATGATTCCCACGTATCCCTGAAGGTGATGCGCAAGGTCCTGGCGAACTCGATCTTTCGTTTGAACATCGCGGAGGCACATTCGGGAGCCGAGGCCATCAAGCGCTGCAATGCGGAGACCTTCGACGTGGTGTTTCTCGACGTCAACATGCCGGGGTTGAACGGTTATGCGACGCTTGGCCGTCTGATGCAGGCGAACCCGCGAGCCGAAGTTGTGATGATCTCGGCCGAACAAAATGCAGCGCTCAAACGTGAGGCGTTCAAGCTTGGCGCCGCCGCCATGATGCAGAAGCCGTTCTTCCCTCCTGAAATCGATGCCGTCCTGCACCGGATTTTCGGCCTGCAGTCACCGAAGCTGGCGACCGAGGGCTGCGTTCGTGATTTCGGCATCAGAATTCACGGACGCACGATCGCGGTGGAGCATGCGGAAAGCGGTCACATCTACGAATACATCTGGTTCCGCGAGCCGCCGTATCTGCGCCTGCCGCTCGTGCGCGAGAACGAGAAGGCGACAATTCCGGTTACCGAGCTGATGGCAAACGCAAAGAAGGCCGCCCTGCTGGAACTCGAGGGTGCGAGCCTCTTGCAGCCCGCGCAGGCCGCCGCCTAGACGGCCGCCAAGCGCAGATTGATGCGCAGGCCAGGTGTATGGCCCGCGCATCTTTTTTAGCGCCAGCCGCCACCGCCGTTCACATAGACGGTGTCAGCCGTCATGAACTCACAGGCGTCCGAGCACATAAACAGCACGAGTTCGCCGATCTCCTCGGGTTCGGCGAACCGCTTCATCGGCACATCATCGAGGAATCTCCGCACGAGCTCAGGTGAACTGCTGGCAGCAGCCTGGAACGGAGTTCGGACCGGACCGGGGGAAATCGACAGGGCCCGAATGCCTTGCGTTGCGAACTCCCGCGCGACGCCCATTGTCATCGTCACAACGGCACCCTTGGCCGCCGCATAGTGGACCGATGAGCCCGGTCCTCCGCGCCGATGCGACATGCTGCCCATGTTGACGATCACGCCGAATTTGTTGGCAAGCATGTGGGGCAGCACCGCCTGCATCGGGTAAAGCGTGCCTTTGACATTGAGGTCGAAGGTTCTGTCGAAAAGGTCGTCGTCAATCTCGAGAAATTTTGCGCGTCTGATCGCCGCACCCGCCGAATTGAAAAGAAAGTGCACGGTGCCAAAGCCGTCGATGGCGAGTTGCACCATGTCTTTCACCGCGCCGCGTCTGGTGACATCGATGGTAAGCGCAAGAGCCTGACTGCCGATGGCGTTGATTTTCTCCGCCGTCTCCTTGACCCCGTCCTCGTCTATGTCGGCGCATACGACGTTGGCTTTCTCACGCGCAAAGATCAGCGCCGTCGCCCGGCCGATGCCGCTGGCTGCCCCGGTGATGATGATCGTCTTTCCCACAAAATAGTCAGGCGTCCTAGGCATATTTTTCTCCGGTGGTGGCCGGGCTCATCATGGATTGCAGCCTTGAGCCCGGCAATGACAATATCGAGGCCGAGCACTCGAGCGCTGAAGGAGTATTCATGCCGACACCGCCACCGATCGAATATGCCGATGCTTCACCGCAGGTTCGCGCGGTTTTCGACGACATAAAAAAGACGCGCAACGTGCCAGATGTGAACAACTTCTGGAAATATCTGGCCCATGATCCGAAGACCCTCAAGCGCACATGGGAGAGCGTGAAAGAGGTGATGGCGCCGGGCGCGCTTGATCCGCTCGTCAAGGAAATGATCTATGTGGCGGTCTCGGTGACGAACGGGTGCGCCTATTGCATAGCGACGCACTCGGCAGCGGCCCGCAAGGCGGGGATGAGTGAGGCTATGTTCGGTGAGTTGATGGCGATCGTTGGAATGGCGAATGAGACGAATAGGCTGGCGAACGGCTATCGGGTTCCTATTGATGACGCGCTCAGGATATGAGATTGCCTGAATAACATCTGGTATGCACAATGAAAAAACGGGGTAGGGGAAAAATAATGCTCGACAGGGTGACACTCACCAGAGTGCTGTGCGCCGCGCTGGTGGCAACGATAATGCTGCCGCTTGGCGCGCAACTTTTTCCGTATGTAAGTCATGAACTGACGGGAATTCAGTTTCAGACGATCGAAGCCGTCGTGAGCGCAACGCTTGGCTTCGGTATTTCGTCGATCCTGATATAAAACTATTTCCGTTGCGGTTGAGCCGGCTCGCCATTGCTGTCGAGCGGCTGATGGTCCTTATTCGCGCTACCGCCCTGCGGTTCGCCGCCTCCCTGGCTGTTTCCTTGGCTGCCGCCCTGACCTGTTGTTGATGGGGTTGCCTTTTGACTTTGGTCCTGTGGCGCGCCTGCGTTTGACGGTGCTTCGGGCATTGCCGGACTTGTCACTTTGGCGGCGGTTTGCTGGTCGGCCCCTTCCTCGTGTTGATTGTTGATGCCCCAAAGAAAGATCGCAACGATCGCAACGACAGCAACTGTCGTGAGAGCGATTTGCCACCAGGCCGCGCGTTTTGGTCCGGGCCTCGGCTGCGTTACCAGCGGTAGATTCCGTACCGGGTCATTGTCGAACGAATTCATCAGCCCACTCCGGGTCGTTCAAGTACGAGCGCTCCGGCGTGATTTCCACGCCGGAGCGCTCTTCTGCCTATAGATGCAGCTTATTTCGCGCCACTCTGCGACGGTGCCGGTGCTGTCGGCGCCGGTGCTGTCGGCGACGCGGGGGTAGCAGGCCGCGGCGAAGTCCCGCCAGCGCCGGTCGTGGCTGGCGCGTTGGTGGTCGCCGGCGACGAACCGTTACTCGCCGTATTGCTGTTATTGTTCCAGCCCGCAATGATCAAAAATCCGATCAGCAGCAGGACGGCTACGCCCGCGATCCAACCCCACATGCCGCCGACGTTTTCATCCCGGCGTAGAACCGGATCGCTCAACCGCGGATCGTTATACCGTGGATCGGTAAAACGCGGATCTGTCATGACACATCCTCCTTGCATTCAAGACGTATGCCTCGAATGAAGGAAACCCGCGGGGCGCGGCTGCGGTTCCTTTAACAAGCGCGTGAGTTTGGAACCTTGTTCAGGTCACACGAACGGCAAGCCTCCAGGCGCCCCATAACATGAAGAAAAAGCAGGTTAGGAACACCGGCAGGCTGGCTGCTTCGGACCAATGCTCGACGGCGCGACCCAATAAGTAGGCGATGCCTTGCCCGACCGCGACAAAAACTATGTAAAACACCAGCAATCTCATGACATCAAATCCCGCTATCGCCTTATCGCCCCATGCATAGGGACCCATCGGACAACGGGGGGCAAGGAAACGCTGCGTAAAAAATGGTATAGGCGTGCGGCGTCCCGCCTCCATTGAATATTCACCCCCGTGCCGTCACCGTCATCGCGCCTCACGCAACTGGCAATCACGGCCGCGCCGATGGTCTTTGTGCTGCTTTGGAGCACAGGCTTTATCGGAGCCCGCTTTGGCCTGCCGTACATCGAGCCGCTGACATTTCTGGCCGTGCGGATGGGCTTCGTGGTCGTGCTGATGGCGGCTATCGCACGCATTGGCGGCGCGCGATTTCCAAGCCCGCCTGAAATTGCACACAGTCTGGCCGCTGGCGCGATGGTTCACGGTCTTTATCTGGGCGGGGTCTTTACGGCGATCAGCCAAGGCGTGCCGGCCGGCATTTCAGCGCTGATTCCGGGATTGCAGCCCATCCTCACATCCACGATTGCCAACCGTTTCATGGGCGAGACGGTGACCCGCATTCAGTGGCTCGGTCTCGCGCTCGGGCTTGCCGGGGTCGTCCTGGTACTCCATGACCGGGAGATCGTTATGGCGGGCTCGCCATTGGGCTGGTCTGCCAGTTTTCTGTCGCTGATTGGCATCACGTTCGGCACCTTGTACCAGAAGCGCTTTTGCGGCGGCATCGACTGGCGCGCCGGCAATCTGGTCCAATATTTCGGCGCCGGAGTCCTCTTCACAATCGGTGCTTTTGCATTCGAGACACGCGAGATCCGCTGGACTGGCGAACTCGTGTTCGCGCTCGCGTGGCTGGTGCTGGTCCTGTCGATCGCGGCGGTAGGATTGATGTACTGGCTCATTCGGCGCTCGGCAGCGACCAGCTTTGCAAGCCTTTTCTACCTGGTGCCGGCAGTCACCGCCCTGTTCGCCTATGTCCTGTTCGGCGAGCACCTCGACGCGTTGTCGATTTTCGGCATGCTCATCTGTGCCATCGGCGTTGTGTTGGCCAATCGTGGGGCCGCAAAGCAGGGCGGCAGCTAGACGATTATTTTGCACGCTCCATGACGAGCTGGGTCTGGGTAACCAGCGCGCATAACTTGCCGTCGCTTCGCGTGATGCGCGTCTGCCAGACCATGGTGGTGCGTCCGCGATGCAGCGGCGTGCACTCGGCCTTGGCAATGTCGCCGATCGGAACGGCTGCGAAAAAGTTTGTCTTGCTTTCGATTGTCGCGGTCGACTGACCGGGCTTGAGATTGGCGGTCGTGGCGGTGCCTCCGAGGTTGTCGGCAAGCGCCATGAGGGCACCCCCGTGCATAATGCCGAAGCGGTTGTTGAGCTCTTCGCGTGCCACAAGTTCGGCCGTGACGCGTTCGGCAGAAACGTGGGTGATCTTCATCCCGATAAATTCGGCAAATGGCGGTTGCCTGTTGGCGGCTTCGTTCATTCAATGCTCCCAGCCGGCAAAAAAGTAAGGGCGCGGACGTTATCGTCCGCGCCCTTTGCGTGCAATCTGACTCCGTCAGTGCGGCTGCGGCACGATGCGGATATACGGCCGCGGCGCCTTGAAGCCTTGCGGCCAGATCTTCTTGGCCTCCTCGTCGCTGACCGATCCGGCGATGATCACGTCTTCGCCCTGCTTCCAGTTTGCCGGTGTGGAGACGCGGTGTTTGGCGGTCAGTTGAAGCGAGTCGAGGACGCGGACGATCTCGTCGAAATTTCGACCCGTCGTCATCGGGTAGACCAGGATCAGCTTGATCTTCTTGTCCGGGCCGATGATGAAGACATTGCGGACGGTCTGATTGTCGGCCGGCGTGCGGCCTTCCGACGTGCCACCCGTGCTTGCCGGAAGCATGCCGTAGGCCTTCGAAATCTTCAGTTCCGGATCGCCGATCATCGGGTAGTTCGGGGCGAAGCCGACGACATCCTTGATGTCGGCCGCCCATTTCTTGTGGTTGTCGACGGGATCGACAGAAATGCCGAGAATCTTGGCATTGCGTTTGTCGAATTCCGGCTTGAGCCGGGCCATGGTGCCAAGCTCGGTAGTGCAGACAGGCGTGAAATCCTTCGGGTGAGAGAACAAAATGCCCCAGGAATTGCCCAGCCAATCGTGAAATCGGATTTTGCCTTCCGTGGTATCAGCTTCGAAATCGGGTGCGGTATCACCAATCGCCAACGTCATGATCGTCCTCCACTCAAATCGTTACGAATTCGTCCTTAATATAGTCGAGTGTAACGACATGGAATAGGCCGGGCGGCAAAGAGTATCAGCGTGCGGCGGCTTGCCGAGGCGAGAGAACAAATGCGCTGATGCTAAGGCACCGGGTGGAAAAGCATTTTCCACCCGGTTGAAATCTGAGTAGCTACCGGCTGGCGGCCTTGCGCTCTTCCATACCGACGGTGCGGCCGGGAAAGCCGGCAGCATCAAAATAGCGCGTTTGGCCAACGCGCTGACCGACCAGAATGGTCGCAAGACCGTTGCGGTCGGGCGCGCCCCGCTCGATGAAGGGTTCAACCTGCGAATTTGAGCCGCCGGGGAGCGCTTCTTCGATAACGCGTCCCATTAACGTGCCGTTGGTGGATACCTTCAGGCCGAGCAGCTTCGCGATCGTCATCCCGATATCGGCATTGCTGATCGGTGCATCGTTGACGTGGCCGACTTTGAAGTCGGGCCCGATCGCCGCCATGAAGTTCATGGTGTCAGCACGGCTGAAGCTGCCGTGCATGCCCTGTCCCTGCTGCAGGCCGGTATCCGCAATGCTCACGGCGCACATCACCGGCTTGTTGCAACCGGTGGAGAAGGACCGGAAATTGACAACGATTGAGGGGTAAGGCGTGACGGCCGAGCCTTTCATGTTGATTGCCGACAGGGGCAGCGTGCCGGCAAACGAACCCAGCGAGTCATCAACGAAGAGGCCGCTGACGTAATCTTGCTCAAGCAAAGCGTTCACGACTTTTGCGGTGATCGCCGGGTCCCTGCCGGGGACGTACACCAGATCCGAACCTCCATTGGATGCGACAATCACATCCGGCTTCGTTGGATCGGAGCCGATCAGTCCGTTGCCGCGTTTTGGATACTTGCCATCCGAGACCGCGGCGTTCTTGTCATCAGGATCGTGGAGGGGCAAGGCCATAGCCTTGGCGATGTCGATCGCAAGGAATCCCGGAGGCAGCAAACCTGGTGGCACACCCTGATAACTCGCCTGCGCGGCAGGACTCGTCTTGCTCTCCTTCGAAATGGTGGAGAATCCGTGGTCGGCGGCGATAACGATATCGGTATTTGCCGCCAGCCCGAGTTCGTCGAGGGTGGTACGCAGTTGCGCGAGATTGTCGTCGGCATTCTTGATGGCTGCATGCGATGTTGGCCCGTTGATGCCGGGCTCAAGTTTCAGCAGACTGTCGCCCTGGTTGTGCTGCGTGCCATCCGGATCGCGCGACCAGAAGACCAGCACAAAAGGCCTGTTGCGATTCTTGAACATCGGCAGCACGACCTTGGCGGCAATGTCGGCGAAATATTTCTGCTGTTCGACATTGGCTTCTGCGGTGCCTGGTGTGCTTGCATCGCCGCTCTTGCCGTTGGCGCCACGCTTTGGCGCAGCCAAGGGAAGTCCGGCGGCCGCTAAAGCGTCCTTCATGGCCTGTGACAATGGAACACCGGAAGGGCTGCCCGTCGAATCATCGACGATGATCGTGTTCTCACCTTTGCGGCCGGTGTGGTCAAACATCATTGTAGGGCCCACCTTGCCGATCGCGGCGGTGCTCAAATTCTGTCTGCGGGCCGCAAGCAGAATCGCGTCCTCGTCGACGAAATTTCCGGAGAAGTGCTCGTCAATATCACCGAGCACCGGATCGGCCTCGATGAAAGGCGTCACACTGTTGGAGGCATGGGCGACCGGAAAGCCGGTATAAATTGTATTGCTGAACGCACCGGTGTCGCCGAGGAAATGACCGGTCGACAATCCGGACGCATTGGCCATCGTGAACGTCGGGAACAAAGAATGGGGATTGGCAAAGTTCACGCCCTTGTCACGCACCGCGGCCATGGCCGGCGTCGCTTCCGGGGTTACCGAAAGTGCACGCAGGCCGTCAGGAACAAACAATATGAGGTTGCGCTTATCTTGTGCGTCGGCTGAAGCAATCTGCAGCAGAACAGCGGCACAGGTCGCGGCAAGGAGAGCAGGTGACCGGAAAGACATGGCAATTCTCCCAATCCTTATTGTTATGACGCCGCGCTGATACGCCCCTCCCAAGACATTATTGTAACAAGTCAGGACCGCAGGCGATTTGTCCTCGGCAATCGGCGGTCCTGGGCAATTGACTTTTTTGTTGTGACGCCTCAATCCAAATGCCCGGCATTTGGGGCCAGTCATACTTCATGTTCAAGCGTATCCTGATTGCCAATCGCGGCGAAATTGCCTGCCGGATCATCAAGACTGCCCGCAAACTGGGGATCGAGACGGTCGCCGTCTACTCGGAGGCGGACCGGGACGCGCTCCATGTCGAGATGGCGGACACGGCGGTCGCGATCGGTCCGCCGCCGGCCTCCGAAAGCTATCTGGTAATCGAAAAGATCGTTGATGCATGCAGGCAAAGCGGTGTCGAGGCCGTGCATCCCGGCTACGGATTTCTCTCCGAGCGTGAGGCCTTTCCGAAGGCGCTCGCCGCAGCCGGGATCGTATTCATCGGCCCGAATCCGAAAGCCATTGCGGCGATGGGTGACAAGATCGAATCGAAGAAAACGGCGTCCTCTGCCAGAGTATCGACCGTCCCGGGGTATCTCGGCGTGATCGAGAGCGAGGCGGATGCGATCAGGATTGCCGGAGAAATCGGCTATCCGGTAATGATCAAGGCGAGTGCCGGCGGCGGCGGCAAGGGCATGCGCATTGCCTACGGCAAAGAGGAACTAAAGGAAGGCTTTGCCCGCGCACGATCCGAAGCAAAATCCTCGTTTGGCGATGAGCGCGTGTTTATCGAGAAATTCATCACCGATCCGCGCCATGTCGAAATTCAGGTGCTCGGCGACAAGCACGGGAATGTCATTCATCTCGGCGAGCGCGAATGCTCGATCCAGCGTCGTAACCAGAAGGTCATCGAGGAGGCGCCGTCGCCGTTGCTCGACGCGGCAACCCGCAACAAGATGGGAGAGCAGGCCGTCGCACTCGCCAAGGCCGTGGGCTATGACAGCGCCGGGACGGTCGAGTTCGTCGCCGGCCAGGACAAGAGCTTCTTCTTCCTGGAAATGAATACGCGGCTCCAGGTCGAGCACCCGGTGACCGAACTGGTGACCGGCATCGACCTTGTCGAGCAGATGATCAGGATTGCAGCCGGTGAAAAGCTGGCTTTTAAGCAAACCGATGTGAAGTTCAGCGGCTGGGCCGTCGAAAGCCGCATCTATGCCGAAGATCCATACCGGAATTTTCTGCCTTCGACCGGCCGGCTGACGCGCTACCGCCCGCCGCAGGAGGGAAGCGCGAGCGGCGTCACGGTGCGCAACGATACCGGCGTCTACGAGGGCGGCGAGATTTCGCTCTACTACGACCCAATGATCGCGAAACTCGTGACGAGCGCACCGACACGGGCCGCCGCGATCGCCGCCCAAAGCGACGCATTGGATGAGTTCGTAATCGACGGCATCCGGCACAATATTCCCTTCATTGCCGCATTGATGGCACACCCACGCTGGCAAGCCGGCAAGCTCTCGACCGCTTTCATTATCGAGGAGTTCCCCGGCGGATTTCATCCGCAGGCGCCGCAAGGCGAAACGGCACAAGTGCTGGCAGCCGTTGCCGCTGCAATTGATCATGTGCTCGGCGAACGCAAGCGTCGCATTTCCGGACAACTCGGCGGCAAGGCAGTTACGCGCGAGAGCGAGCGCGTGGTTTGGCTCGGTGAGCAAGACGTCCGCCTGGCGGTGAAGCGGGAGAATGGCGTGATCGAGGTTCGCTTCCACGACGGCAAGGCCAGAGCCTGCCGGGTTGTATCGGACTGGAAGCCTGTCGGTCCGGTCTGGAATGGAACGGTTGATGACTATGCGGTGACAGTCCAGGTGCGCGGCATTCCGAATGGTTTTGCGCTCTCCTGCCGCGGCGTCGAGACACGCGCGTATGTCTATACCGAACGCGAGGCCGGTTACGCACGCCTGATGCCGGCAAGGAAAGTCAACGATACCGGCAAGCAGGTGATCTGCCCCATGCCCGGGTTGGTGGTGTCGATCACGGTCAAGGAAGGGCAGGAGGTCAAGGCCGGAGAGACCGTCGCGGTCGTCGAAGCAATGAAAATGGAGAACGTGCTGCGCGCCGAGATCGACGGCACGGTCAAGAAGATCAATGCAAAGCCGGGTGACAGCCTGGCGGTCGACGCCGTCATACTCGAGTTCGCCTGAGCCATGCCACCCGAACCAGGAACCCGGTCCATCGCGCAGCGTTGGTTTCCGACAGACAAAAGGAGTCGGGCCATGCAAGACAAACCGCGCAAGCGGCGCCAAACACCTGATCTGGAAACGAATACGCCACCCGATGCGCTGCGAGACGATCTGCGCCGGCGCGACCAGCGCCAGACCCCGCCCGATTCAATACCGCCGCGCGACGGCGAAGAGAGCGGCGAAGTGTCGGCCGGAGGGGGCTTTACCCCAGCGTCCGACGGAGGCAACGCGCAACATCCGATACATGATGACGATCAGGAGGACGCAACCTCCAACGATTATGAGCGCGAGATTGACCGGCTGGATGCAGCCGCACGGGCGCGCTGACGAGGCGGGTCACGGTCTGCTATGCCGGGGCGATGACCCTCTACTTTGCCTATGGCTCCAACATGAACCGCCCGGCGATGCAGCGCCGGTGTCCGGGCGCACGCGTGATGGGTCCGGCTGCGCTCGATGGCTATCGTTTCTTCGTCGGGATCGAAGGCTGGGGCTCGGTCGCGCCGAGCGCAGGCAGTGTTGTTCATGGAATTCTCTGGCGCCTGACTCCGCGCGATATCGCGGCACTGCATGCCTACGAGCTTCTTCATCAGGGACTTTATGATGTGCGATATCTGCCGGTGCGCAGCGGACATAGGCGCGTGCGCGCGATGATCTACCTGTTGCGCCGGCGCGCACGCGGCAGGCCCCGTCCTGGCTATTTGGAGTTGATAGCGGCCGCTGCGCGCGGATGGCGTCTGCCGGAACCCTATGTCCGCTCGATCGAGCGGCTGTCCGTAGCCCACTGGACAGGAGCGCGCGTCAGCGACGCCGGAGAGCCGGCGTGAGTGAAAGCATCTGTCATGTCTTCGTGCGCGGGCGCGTGCAAGGCGTCGGCTATCGCGCTTTTGTCGAAGATGAGGCGCGCCAGCGTGGACTGCGCGGCTGGGTACGTAACCGGCGTGATGGTTCGGTCGAGGCCGTGTTCGCAGGCTCGCCGGTGGAGGTCGAGGCCATGATTGAGGCGTGCCGGCGTGGTCCCTTCTCAGCGCGCGTGACGGCTCTCGATCAGCGGACCGGCACCGAAGCCGATCTCACAGCGCGCCCGCTCGGTGAAACGTTTTCAGTTCTGCCAACGGTCTGAGTCCGGCCAAAAAGTTGTTCGTACTCACGCCGTAACGCCGTATCGACATCCGCCATGGATGTCCTGATCCCAAGATCGGCAAGACTGGTCACGCCGTAGCGTTTCTCGCGGATGCCGCAGGGCACGATGCCGGAAAAATGCGACAGGTCCGGAGCGACATTCAGCGCCATGCCGTGCAGTGTCACCCATTGCCTCACACGGATGCCGAAGGCCGCGATCTTGTCCTCGCAGCCTTCGCCCTTGTCGGGCCGCCTGACCCACACGCCGATCCGGTCGTCGCGCCGCTCCCCCACAACACCGAAGGCGGCCAGCGTGCGGATGACCCATTCCTCGAGAGTGGCGACGAAGCGCCGCACGTCGGGCCCGCGATGCTTGAGACCGAGCATGACGTAACCCACGCGTTGGCCCGGTCCATGGTAGGTGAGTTGCCCGCCGCGGCCGCTCTCATGAACCGGAAAGCGCGTCTCGACAATGTCTGCTGCCTTCGCACTGGTCCCGGCCGTATAAAGAGGCGGGTGTTCGAGCAGCCAGACGAGCTCCGCTGCCTTGCCTGCGGCAATCGCGGCTGCCCGTTCCTCCATAATGGCAACGGCGTCCTCGTACGCGACAGGGGAATCGCTCACTCGCCACTCCACCGGGGTTGATCCGGCGGCCTGTAGAAGCCCGACAATCAATGCGTTTCGCGTGTTAACCACTCATTCACCATACCGTGGTGACCTGACGTTTGTCCGCCGGACGCGGAACGCCAACAGGGAAACAAACGTGGCCACACTGGACAAGGTTGCCGTCGACATCACCGTGGTGCTTGGCACCACATCTATGCCGATCCACCAGGTTTTACGACTGGGTCGCGGCGCCATTATCGAGCTCGACGCCTCGGAAGAGGATGCGGTGAGCATCCTTGCGAATAATCTGCCGGTGGCCAAGGGCACGGTTGTTGTGAACGGCAACCGCATCGCCGTCAACGTCGCGGAGCTGCTGCCGCGGCCGCCGAATATGCGCTAGGCCGCAAAGTCCTGAGGCTGCTGCAAAATCAGAACCGGGGCGAGGATGCGCGGGCCTTGTCCCTCGGCATCCTATTTGCTACATGCTGCGCCGTCATCAGGACGCGGGGTCCAGGCCTTTTCGTCCTCTCCCCATGAGCATGATGCCGAAAGGCGGGAACCGGTTCTCGGACAAGATCGTGCTCGACAAAATGCGGCCGTGGCGGAATTGGTAGACGCACTAGCTTGAGGTGCTAGCGGAGAGATCCGTGCTGGTTCGAGTCCAGTCGGCCGCACCATTTAAAAATTAAGCACCTGAATCCCCAAAAACGCACTAAGTTTATGCGGTAATTATCGGGCGATGCCTTGGTTGGCCTTGGGAGCGGACATGAGGCGGCGCGAGTTCATCATTTTACTCGGCGGCACTGGAGTGGCGTGGCCACTCACCGCGCGCGCTCAACAGTCGGCGATTGTGGTGGGCTTCATCCGCACCACGTCGGCCGCCGCCTCCACGCCTCTGGTAGCAGCATTCCGCAAGGGCCTTGCCGAGGCGGGATTCGCCGAAGGCAAAGACGTGGTGATCGAGCTTCGCTTTGCGGACGACGATTTCGACCGGCTGCCTGCACTGGCGAGCGATCTGGTGCGCCGCGGGGTGGCGGTGATCGTCGGCAATAATTTTGCCGTGCCGGCCATTAGAGCCGCGACGACGACCATTCCGGTCGTGTTCGTCGGCGGCGACGATCCGGTCCGGAGTGGCATCGTTACAAGCCTCAATAAACCGGGCGGCAACATCACCGGCATTACGTCCCTAAGTTACGCCTTAACGACCAAGCGACTGCAATTGCTGCATGAGCTGGTACCAAAGTCCGCCGCCATCGCCGTCCTGCTCGATCCGCGCGCCGCCGATTTCGCGCCCGAGGAGCGTGAGGCAAAGGAAGCTGCGCGCGCGCTTGGACGCGACATCCTGGTGATACAGGCTGGCACCGTGCCTGATCTCGAGGCCGCTTTCGCGGCGATTTCCCGTGCGCGCCCCGGCGCGCTGCTTGTGGGCGCCGGCGCTTTTCTCTCCCGCAGCCAGCACAGGCAGCTTGTCGCGTTCGCTGCGCGGCAAGCTTTGATAACCATCTATCTGCTGCGCGAAGCCGTGGCGGCGGGTGGCCTGATGAGCTATGGCACCAGTCAGCCTGACACCTACCGCCAAGCAGGGCTGTACGTGGCGCGCATTCTCAAGGGCGAGAAGCCCGCGGACCTACCGGTCGTGCAACCGACCAAGTTCGAGTTGGTGATCAATCTCAAAACCGCGAAAACGCTCGGCCTTGCAATTCCGTCGGGCATCCTTGCGATTGCCGATGAGGTGATCGAGTGAAGGACGCGCTGGCAAAAATGTGTGCGACGCAAAAATGCCATCTCCGTCAAGGGTGAAGCGGAGCCGGCGGCTACTCAAAATGACAGCCGAATGTCTGGCAGCGTCACGCTCTAGGAGACCAGAGCACAATCCATCGAAGTGCAATATTGCAGAGTGTAGCCCCCCACAACTGTTTGCCCGTTGCCGGCAATCTCCAGCGCTTCGTCGGAAATGTCCGGGCTCAGAATCTCTTCTATCTGTTCAGCGTCCATGGT
Source organism: Pseudolabrys sp. (assembly GCA_036557605.1). Taxonomy (GTDB): domain Bacteria; phylum Pseudomonadota; class Alphaproteobacteria; order Rhizobiales; family Xanthobacteraceae; genus Pseudolabrys. The sequence continues at coordinate 32,226 of DATBHE010000050.1, read as the reverse complement.
CACATTCATAGTATCAGTGCCCCTTGCTTGTTTCCTCCGTGGCACGAGGAACCGACACACAAAGCAGCCGGCAACACGCGCATCGCGGCGGCAAACTTAGCACAGAACTAATTCAGTTTACCGGGCCTGTCCCTTGCCAGTGACAGTTCTTCCGGGCCCAGCCTTTCACTGGTTGGGAAGTCAGCTTAGGGGCCGCGTCGCAAAGCAACGCAACGTGGGCGACGCCGAAGCTACAAAATCCGGAGCCCATTACCACTGCGATTCACCATTGCGCGCCGTTTACCTTGTAGTGCCGACTGAAAGGCGTAAAGATTTTTTCGGCCAGTGGGGATTTTTCAGACCGTGTCGGTTGCAACGCTTTCAGCGCAGGAAGCGGTAGGGGAGTTACCGCCCGTTGTAAGCTCATCGGACATAAACGGCTCTGTCCTTGACGACACGGTTGTTCAAAAGAATTGCTCCTTACATATTCGTGGAAATCTCCTGGCCAATTTGACAATCGAGCCGGGGGCGAAAGTTGTTGTCGAAGGTTCGGTCGACGGAAAAATCATAAATCGCGGCGGGAGGCTCGTAGTCAATAATAAGCCGCATGCATCATGTGTTACGACCGATGGACCCGCGGAAGCGGAAGCTTGTGGTGTTCTGAAAATCGATCTGACGGCTGTTGTATCCAATTGGGAGAAGCTGGCGAGATACGGGACGGCTGAATGCGCGGCCGTGGTCAAAGGCAATGCCTATGGTTGCGGCATAGAACCCATCGCGGGAGCGTTGGCCAAAAATGGCTGCGGAACATTTTTTGTCTCCGATATTCCAGAAGCTAAGCGCGTTCGCGCTGTTGCGCCAAACGCGGCGATTTATGTTCTGCGCGGGCTGTGCGCCGGAACTGGACAAGCTTATGCAGAAATCGATGCTCGACCTGTAATCTACAGCTCCATCGAAATGGCGGAATGGGATAGCTTTGTCAGTTCGCATCGATGGGCAGGCGGCTGCGCGCTGCACGTCGACACTGGCGAAAGCAGACTCGGTCTGTCGATTGAAGAAGCGGCGGCGTTTGCGCCTAGTGCGCGCAGGCACGGCATCACACTTCTGATGAGCAGCCTCGACAGGTCCGATAAACCTGCCCATCGTTCAAACGACCATCAAATCAGCCTGTTTGGCGACCTGCACAGACTCTATCAAGGCATTCCGGCCTCATTGGCCAATTCGTCCGGCATCTTCATCGGACAGAAGGTCCATTTCGATCTCGTGCGAGCGGGTGCGGCGCTCTACGGTGTTAATCCCACGCCGCGCGCCGCCAACCCGATGCTGCCGGCGATCGAATTACGCGCACGCATCGTCCATGTTCTAAATTTGGCCGCTGGGGAAACAATCGCCGATACCGGTTGGACTGCAATGCGGCCGACGCGGCTTGCGTTGGCATCAGCAGGATACGGGGACGGCTATCCAAGATCGGCAAGCGCTGCTGACAAAAGACTACAGGCAATTGTGGGCGGCAAGCGGTGCCTGGTCGTCGGGCATCCATCGATGGATCTTGTGGCCATCGATGTAACCGACATTTCAGACCAGAGCGCCGTGCGTCGCGGCAAGATGGTCACACTTATCGGCCCAGAGATCAGCATCGACGATCTTGCAGCGGCAAGCAAATCGACGGCGCGCGAAGTGCTCAGTCATCTTGGTCGCCGTTTCCACCGCGTCTACTACGCAACCTGAGCAATTTGAACCTTCATCAACGAGTACAAACGTAAGGAGAGCAACATGTTCGGAAAATCCAAAGGCAATGCGGCAGACATCAAACGAGACCTGCCATCGCCCGAGATGAAACCCCACACTGTTGGACCACTGGCGGCGCCAGAAGCGACCTCTTCCATCAGTTCGGGCCTTTCAATTGTCGGCAAAATTGTTGGGCAAGGAAAGCTCGCGATTTTCGGTCACGTGGAGGGGGAAGTGCACGCCTCGACCGTCCAGGTAGGCGACAGCGCGCAGGTAGAGGGCAATATTATCGCCGAGGAATTAACGATCGGCGGTCGCGTTAAGGGGACGATCCATGCCAACCGCGTCAAGCTGAACAGCACCGCTGTGGTTGAGGGCGATATCTATCACTGCTCGCTGGCAATCGAGGAGAATGCACAATTCGAGGGGATGTCGCGGCGGCAGGAAAATGCCATCGACGCGCCGTCGCTGTTTCCAGGGAAATATCCGCAGGCACAGGGGATCAATGTCAACGGACAAGGCAGCGGCGCATCGGAAGTCCCTCACTTATCGCTATTGAAGGCCGATTGATCGCAGGGGCGAGGCAAACGCGACGTCCAAGCTTCCCGACCCTTGAGTCCAACGCTCAGGGATCGATCGTGCGCGCCTTGTCATGGGCTGCTGTCATCGCGCGTGCACTTTCAGTGCGTGAGGGAGCAAGATCTGGAATTATTCCGCACTCTTCTTCAATTCGTCAGATGTGACGCTTACGGCGTGTGTATCTGCTGGCTGCTTAAAGTACATGCACCACTTCGGTCTCGAATTTCTTTCCGTCCCCGAAGCGCATTGGCTCTTGCAGGCCGCACTCACGCATTCCATCAGTGAGGCGCTTTTCGTGATTTCGTTTGCGTCCGTTTTATTCTTGGCCTGAGAGACGGAAGATTTTTGCGGGATCGACTCTGTTCTGGATAAGACGTGTCCGGTTTCCGGGGCAACTTCGGCCGGCTCCTGTCGAGCGAAATCCATGTTGGCGCACCCAGCGAGACCGACAGCAAGGAACGCGAAGAATAGCCGCTTCATTTCCGGTCCTATCGTGCGAGGGTAGAGATTTTCATCATGCCCTCGCCGCAGGTGCCAAACGACTGAAACTTAATGAGAGAGTTTCCCATTAGTTTAAAATGTCTTTGCTGCATTAACTTTGAAGAAGGAAGAAGGGACAGCGCAGCGCGATTGGGCGTTGCTTGAGGTACGTCGGTGCGGTGCCAACGCAATCAACGGCAACCTAACGCGCGCCGGAGCTGCCGATGCTGCTCCCGCTGGAGCCGCTTGTGGACGTGGCGCTGGACCCTGTCGTTGATGTCGCGCTGGAGCCTGTCACCGGCGTGCTAGGCGCGACCGGCGCATTGCTGGGAGCCGTGCTGCCCATGGATCTGCTGGGGCGACTGACCTCGCCTAGTGGCGTCACCTTCGGGACTGCTCCGGGACTGAGCGGACGAAAGGCTGGTCGGCGCGCTGCAGCTTTGCCTTCCGACCGTTCACGAGCCAGACATTCCCGTATGTATCTGGCTCTTTGCTTGCCGGTGTAGAGTCGCAGCATTGCGTTCCGCTCGCAGCGGGCCTTCTGCGTCGCAGTTTCGCTCTTTGTTTCGGCGGCCCATGTCATCTCTCCTGACAGCGCGAACGCCGCGGTAGTTATCAAAAGAGCGGATGCCAAAACGATTACTTTCGTCATCGTGGAACTCCGGCGCAAAGGGGTCGCCTGGAATGTTCAACGGCGGATGCGCCATCTGGTTTCCAGGTCTTGTTGGATGGCCGGACGAAAGCTGACGCAAGAGCGAAATAAAGGGGAAGATGTCAGGGCGACAACGCGTGACCGCACCACGCCGGAAAGGAACACGCCAGGCCGCGACGAACATGGCTCTGCTGTTGCCAGCGACCGGCATGGGAGCCTTGATCGGCATCATTGCCTCCGGCAGCGGCCGGGCGTTGGCGCTTGCCGTTGGTCATCTTTCTGGGGCCATGCCGCATCGCGAGTTTCCCCGTCGTTTCGCGGCTCACGCTTGCTTTCACGACACGCGGCCAGCCCTCTTTGTTGTATTCCGGCAATTCGGGCACCGAATCGGGGCGGTCGCCGGAAGCGACAACCTGGACGACGCGATAGCCACGCTCCTTCAGCTCCTTGAGCAAGATGGGCACCGCCAAAGCGGTTGCCGGATGGATGTCGTGCAGAAGGAGAATGCCGCGGCCTTTTTCTTCCAGGCGCCGCATCGCCCGTCGCACGATTTCGTGTGCATTGATGTGCTTCCAGTCATCGGCGACCACGTCCGCGCTCCAGGTTACCAACGACTTGGAGGCGAGATAGCTCTCGAGCGCGCTATTCCGTCCGAGCCCGGGAATGCGGAAAAAGGGCGAGAGCGCTTTCGGATCGCCCAGAGCGGCATCAACCGACTCGATGCCACCCTCAACCTGGCGTTCTGCCTTTTCCACGCTGAGACGCTGAAAGGCATAAGGATGGTTCTGACTGTGCGTGCCGATCGTATGACCAGCGTTGTAGATGCGCCGGACAATCGAAGGGTAGGCTCGGGCCATTTCGCCAACGAGGAAATACGTCGCCTTCACGCACTGGGAAGCGAGCGTATCGAGAATGGCATTTGTGTACGGAGGGATCGGACCGTCGTCGAAGGTGATGACCACCTCATGGTCGTTGAGCGGCAGTGTCTGCGCGTATTGCATGCTGCCGATGCGCGCGAACTGGTCTGGATCGATTGTCAGAACGCGGCTGGTCCCAAGAGCGTCCGGATTGCCCGGGCAGGGCTCTGCCGCTGATGCGGCAATGCTCCCAACAATACAAAAAATGCAAATAAGTACGCTGCGCATCAGGCCCCCCGACCTCACGCCGATCGCCTCCGACGGAAGGCCCCGACATTATTGTGCGCGACATTAACGGATGCTTACGCGTTGTGAACGCGTTTTTGGCCCCCTTTCGTGATTTTTCGGCAGACGCGGTAAATGAGCGACACCTTCAGTGCGGTCTGCCGGCCGGGACGATGTGAACGACTCGAAAGCCCCGTTGTTTCAGCGCCCGCAGGAAGGCCGGGAGCATCGCGGCGGTTTGCGCCTTCGTGTCGTGGAAGAGCACGATGCCGCGACCTGCCTGCTCGATCCGTGACAGCACCAGACGAAGCTCCTTTTCGGGGGTCATGGGGAGCCAGTCGCTTGCCCAGATGTCGGTGCCGAACACCACCATTCCCCGTGCGCTCAACCGCTCGAGCAAGGGTTGGCTTGAGGCAAAGCCGGGAAACCGGAAGAACGGCGTCGCGGGCGTTGGATGGCGCTTGCCGTAGAGGGCCACCTCGTCTGCCGTAATGCCCCGGTCGATCTCCGCTTCAGCTTTCGGCAGGGTCATGCGGTTGAGGAGCGGATGCGAATAGCTGTGATGGGCAAGCGTATGCCCCTCACTCAAGGCGCGCCGCGCGAGCTGCGGGTGCGCGACAACATTTCTTCCAAGAACAAAGAAAGTGGCGAGGACGCATTCCGCCTTGAGCGCATCCAATACTTTGGTCGTGGTGCCCGGCCAAGGACCGTCATCGAACGTCAGCACCAGCTCCTTCGCGTTCAGCGGCAAAGTCGATGGAAATTGTTTGCGCCCGACCCGCGGGTTGAGCCGAAGATCCACTTCCATGACGCGCTCCGTTCCGAGTGCCTGCGGATTGCCGGGGCAGGGGGCCGCCCAAGCAGTGCACGGAAGCAGCGCTACAATCAGCAAACAAAAAAAGCGGGTCATGGTTCGTTCGTTGCAGCCATCACACGCTAATCATTTGCCCCGCGCTTAGGGAAGGGCGTACAAGCGTCCCGCTTTCTGACCTCTCGCAAGCAGCCTTTGCCATGCTCGACCACGAACAAGCCTCCGTTGCGGAAGTCGCGCAGCTGCCGCGCAACAAGGACGGCTCTATCCGCAAGACCTTCGTCAAGAGTGTCGGGCGACGGATCGAGGCGGCCGATGCATCCGGCTTGCGGGCGTTAGTCGGCGACCTGCACGAATCCGACATGGGCGCGCTGATTGAGGCGCTGGAGCCAGAGCAGCGGCCTCGTCTGGTCGAATTGCTCGGCATCGATTTCGATTTCACCGCGCTCACTGAAGTCGACGATGCCGTGCGGGACGAGATTCTCGATGAGTTAGCGCCTCAAGCCGTCGCAAAAGGGGTCAGTGAGCTCGAATCCGATGACGCCGTGGCAATTCTTGAGGATCTGCCGAAGGACGAGCAGGCCCAGATCCTCGAACAGCTGCCGCAGCCTGACCGTGCGGCGCTCGCGCGCAGCCTGGACTATCCCGAAGATTCCGCAGGCCGCCGCATGCAGACGGAATTCATCGCCGTCCCGCCCGCATGGAATGTCGGGCAGGCGATCGACTACATGCGCGAGACGCAGGAGCTGCCGGACCGCTTCTATGAGCTCTATGTCACCGACGACAGCGGCCGATTTCGCGGAGCCGTCCCGCTCGACCGGCTGTTGCGCAGCAAGCGGCCCGTGCCGATCTCCGAGCTGATGGAGCCCGAACGGCGACGAATCCGTGCCAGCGAGGATCAGGAGGAGGTCGCACGGCTTTTCCAGCGCTACGATCTGGTCGCGGCGCCGGTGGTCGATGTCGATGACCGACTGGTCGGCATCATTACCTTCGACGACGTCGCCGACGTCATCGAGGAAGAAGCGGAAGAGGACATCAAAGCGCTGGGCGGCGTCCGCGATGAAGAGCTGTCAGATTCGGTCTGGAAAATTGCACGGGGGCGGTTCAGTTGGCTGCTGGTCAATCTCGCTACTGCGTTTCTCGCTTCCTCGGTGCTTGGACTGTTCGAAGGGCCTTTGCAGAAAATGGTGGCATTGGCCGTTTTGGCGCCGATCGTTGCAAGCCAGGGCGGCAACGCCACCACGCAAACAATGACCATAGCGGTGCGAGCCCTCGCGACACGCGATCTCAGTGACGCCAACGCCTGGCGCGTGATCACACGCGAGGTGATGGTGGGTCTGCTCAACGGCATCGCCTTCGCGGTCATCACAGGGACGGCGGCCTATATCTGGTTCCAAGTGCCCGGACTGGGCTTCGTGATCGGCCTTGCCATGATCTGCAACCTGGTCGCCGCTGCTCTTGGAGGAATCCTCATCCCGCTTTTCCTGCACCGGCTCAGATTCGATCCGGCGGTGGCATCGAGTCCATTCGTCACCACTGTCACGGATGTCGTCGGATTTTTCTCGTTCCTGGGTATCGCGACCTTATGGTTCGGCCTGCGTTGAGCTAATTGCCGCCCGGGTTACGATTTGTTCACCTTATTTGCTGACCAACGCTTAAACGGCGCACCGTAACCCTTTACCCCACGCCGCATCGTAGGCTGGGAGCACTCCGGTGCACGAGATCAATACTGGCGCAGCAGGCTTGCGCGCTGGGCTGTCGGCCTGGGTGACGAGCCGCTACCAATCCTCGTCCGGGCCCGGGCTCGCGGCGACGCCTACCAAATGGATCCTGGCGGCGGCACGGCTGATTTTCCTTTTTTCGGTCCTCGCCGTTGCAGGAATGCTTGCAATTGGTGCCATCGGCTTCGAGCTGGCACGCCAGAAAGACGAGCAGCTCTCTCTCGGCCAGCACGCCGCCTTGGGCAACGCCATCGCGGAATTCCGCCCACCGGCCGAGCAACCAAGTCCGCCGGATGAGCGCCTTTGGCGAATAGCGCAACACATTCCCGGCCTGAAAAATCTGAAATTTGAAACCAGTCCGGACGCGCGCAATCGCGAGATGCACCCGATGACGGATTCGGCGGGGCGTATTGTCGGGTTTTTCACCTGGGATAAAGGCCGCCAGATGAGCCAGGTGATCGGACGACTGGTGGCGTTCTTCGCCGCGATGGGTGCGGTGTTGTTCGGACTTGCCGCCCTGTCACGCTGGCAGCTCAAGCGTGCGCAGCGCGAGCTTGCCGTGAGGGAGGCGGAGATTGCCTGTACCGTTGACGAAGACAAGCTCACGGGGTTGCCCAACCACGCCAAGACCCTCGAATTGCTGGATCTCGCGCTGGCCGAGCGCGAAGACGGTGAAAATACGACCTTTGCACTCATCGAGCTTGACGGCATGGATGACGTCACCGCGACGCACGGCGTTCTCGGCAGCGATGAGCTTCTTGTGGCGGTGGCGAGGCGGCTGCAAGAAACATTGGCGGAGGGTGTCACCTGCGGGCGCATTGCCGGTGACAAGTTTGCGGTGACGCTGACCGCAGCCGAAGACGCCGAGGCCGTTGCCATCATTCGCACCGCGATCGAATCGATCGCGCGGCCCTATTGGGTTGACGCGGTGGTGCGAGTGAGCGCGCATGCAGGTTTCGCACAGGCTCCCCGTCATGCCTCAACTCGCGGCGAACTGACGCGACGCACGGACCTGGCGTTGCGCGCGGCGGCTAAAAGAGGCCCTGGGTCAATCGTTGCCTTTGATCTTTCGATCGACACTGTTTCCACCGATCAGAAATTCATTCATCGCGAACTTCCGCGTGCGATCAGCGCCAGCGATCTCGATGTGCACTACCAACCCATCGTGTCGTCGCAAGGTGGACGCATGGTCGGGATGGAAGCGCTGTTGCGGTGGAATCATGCGATACGCGGCTCGATACCCCCGGCAACATTTATCCCGGTCGCAGAGCAAATGGGACTGATGGACACGATCGGCGCCTTCGTTCTGCGCCGCGCGCTGCACGAAGCGAAGCGATGGCCGGATGATCTTTACATTGCGGTGAATTTGTCGCCGCTGCAGGTCCGCGACGGGACGATCCTGGAAGTGGTGCGCTCGGCGCTCGCCGAAAGCGGCGTATCGCCGTCGCGGCTCGTCCTGGAAATCACCGAAGGCGTGCTGATCGATAACCCGGAGGAGATGGTCCACCGCATCAAGGGTCTGCATGAGCTTGGAGTCCGCATCGCGCTCGACGATTTCGGCTCGGGTTATTCAAACCTGGGCTATCTGCAGCGGTTTCCGCTCGACAAGATCAAGATCGACAAGAGCTTCATCGCAGCGCTCGGACTCTCTTCCAATGGCGGCGTTATCATTCAGGCGATGGTGGCACTTGGTCGTGCACTTGGGCTCTCGGTGCTGGTCGAGGGCGTCGAAACCGAGCACCAGCGCGTCCTGCTGCGGCTCGCGGGCTGCGACGAGATGCAGGGCTTCCTCTTTGCCAGGCCGGGGCCGGCGAGCGCGATCGATCGGCTTCTGGAGCAGGCAAAGCAGGACGGCACGCTTCGGTCGTCGTCGGGCGAGACGCTGACAGCGTGACGAAGTGCTTATAGAGTCGCTCGCGGCGCCCCCATCGGGGGCGAGCGGAGGCGGCGCATGATTCCCAACGTCTGGTCGGGTTTCGATTTCGGGCTTGGGCCCGATGTCGACATGCTGCGAAAGACCGTGAACGACTTTGCGCAGGATCGTATCGCGCCGCGCGCCGATGCAATCGATCGTGACAATGTTTTTCCCCGCGATCTGTGGCCGGAAATGGGGGCGCTAGGGCTGCACGGCATCACCGTTGAGGAGGAGTTCGGCGGTGCCGGTCTCGGTTATCTCGAGCATTGTGTGGCGATGGAGGAGATTTCGCGGGCGAGCGCGGCGGTCGGCCTGTCTTATGGCGCCCATTCCAATCTTTGCGTCAACCAGCTCCGGCGCAACGGTACTGACGGGCAGAAGCGGAAGTATCTGCCCAAGCTGATTTCGGGTGCGCATGTCGGCGCGCTGGCGATGTCGGAGCCGGGCGCCGGCTCCGACGTCGTATCGATGCGGACGCGCGCCGACAAGAAAGGCGACCGTTACATCCTCAACGGTTCAAAAATGTGGATCACTAACGGGCCGGTCGCTGACACGCTGGTGATTTACGCCAAGACCGATCGCACCGCCGGCGCGCGCGGGATCACCGCCTTCATCGTTGAAAAGGGCTTCAACGGATTTTCGCCCGCACAGAAGCTAGACAAACTCGGTATGCGTGGCTCGGATACCAGCGAACTGGTGCTTACCGACTGTGAGGTGCCGGAAGAAAACGTGCTCGGCGCTGTCGGCAACGGCGTCAATGTGCTGATGTCCGGTCTCGACTACGAACGTGTCGTCCTGGCCGCAGGACCGCTTGGGATCATGCAGGCCTGCATGGACGTGGTGATCCCTTACGTGCACGAACGCCAGCAGTTCGGGCAGGCGATCGGACGCTTCCAGCTTGTGCAGGCCAAGCTTGCGGACATGTACGTCACGATGAATGCGGCCAGAGCCTACGTGTATACCGTGGCACGCGCCTGCGACGAGGGCCGCACCACGCGGGAGGACGCCGCAGGCGCCACTCTCTATGCCGCAGAGCGCGCGACATGGATGGCGCTGGAAGCAATCCAGTGCCTGGGCGGCAATGGTTACATCAATGATTTTCCGACCGGCCGCCTGCTGCGTGACGCCAAGCTCTATGAGATCGGCGCCGGCACCTCGGAAATCCGCCGTATGCTGATCGGACGCGAGATCTTCGAGAAGACACGCTGAGCCACTTTTGATGTCGCCGCAGCTGGCTTTACCTCTCCCTTGGCAACGGGGAAGGGAGTCCGCCCTCAGTTGCGACGGCCAGGTCTCCACGCATTAACTTTTCACACTCGCGAATCAGCTAGTGCATTGGCCGACACATCCGGCAAAGGGGTCGCGGCCATGATGCGCGTGCGGCTGAAGGCCGATGGGCGGATTGTCGAAATCCTGCCCGACGGAAGCGAAAGAACCATTGATCACAGCGATCCGGCGCAATTCGTGCGTCAGGTCCGCGCGCGATGCGGCCTGACCCAGGCTGCGTTCGCGGAGAAGATCGAGGTGCCGATCGAGACCGTGCGCAATTGGGAGCAAGGCAAGCGCCATCCACGCGGGCCGGCGCGCGCCTTGCTCAAACTGATCGATCAGGCGCCCGATGTGGCTTTTGCCACCTTGGGCAGGCGCCGCTGACGCTCACTCGGCTGCAGCGGGCAGCGGCCTGCGCGGCGACGGACGGGCAATCCGCATCAGGATATACATCGCGATCAGGATCGCGACGTAGACCAGGAGCTGCATCGCTGTCGGCCGTTCCGTGTAGCCGACGAGGATGTGCAGCAGCCGGCCGAGCAGACTTCCTTCCGAAAGAAGCCATGATGAGTCCCAAACGGTCTCATCGAGCGACACTACAAGACCGGCGTTGTTGAGGAACTGCACGGATTGCGCGGCCATGCCTGCCGCAAGCAGTGCGATCAGCCAGCTTGTGACCGAGAAAATGTGCCGGTTCGGGATCGCCAGCAGACCGAAATAGGTCAGGCCGGTGAAGGCCGCGCCGGCGGCGATGCCGAGAATGCCTCCGACAAGAAGGGCCGATCCGGACGTCCCGGACGCCATGATGCCATAAAGGAACAGCACGACCTCCGACCCCTCGCGCAGCACCGCCAGACCGACAACAATGGCGAGCGCGGTGAGGGGTTTTGATCCTTCGCTCACCGCCGTGCCGACGCGCCGCATCTCGTCCGCAATTTCGCGGCCATGCCGCGCCATCCAGGCGTTGTGCCACATCAGCATGATGACTGCGGCGGCGAGGACGCTGGCGTTGAACAGCTCCTGGCCGGAGCCATGAAACGCTTCCGATATCGCGCCGGCAAATATCGCAACGACGGCGGCGCCGAGCACTCCGCCGACGATCCCTATCAACACCCAGCGGCCACGCTCAGGCACGCCGCGTGTCGCGGCCATCACGATGCCGACAATGAGCCCGGCTTCGAGAACTTCACGAAAGACGATGACAAGTGCGCCGAGCATGACTATTCCGCGATGACTGTGCCTTTTGCCGTGGCCTCGTGAAACTCACCGAAGAAAGGATAGCGGCCGGGCTTGAGCGGACCGATCCGCACCACGCCCTTCGATTTGCCGGGGATTACTTTCTCGACCTTCATCTCGTGACTTTCAAATTCCTCGGGCGTCGCATCATCGTTGACCACGGTGATCTGTACCCGCTTGTTGGCCGGCACCTTGAGTTCAGTCGGCGTAAAGCGGTGATCCTTGATGGTCACTACATAATCCTGTGCGCGGACATCCGCAGCCCCGGCGACAAGCAGCCCGGCCAATCCGGCAAGAAACAGTGTTTTGCGCATTCGGTCCTCGGTGCAAAATGGTGATCTTCACAAAAGCGATAAATCCTGATCATGCAATAGCTTTCTTTTACTCTCGAATTATTCCAATGTAAGAATGAGGGCGAAAAGCTTGCGGCACAAAGTATTGCTTCGTTTCGAAAACTCTGCGTGATCTCGACGCATTGTCCTGGCTCACGGTTAACGCGGGCACGGCACCCCCGTTGGCACGACCCAAGTCGCGAGGCATTCTTCACACCCCCTCCGTCCATCCTTATCAACGCCGTTGCAGGGAGAATCTGATGCAAGTGGTTGAAGCTCATGGCGCCCGCATTCCGACCATCGGACTCGGCACCATGACCCTTAAAGAAGACGTATGCGTTCAGGCGGTCAAAACGGCGCTGCAGATCGGATATCGCCACCTCGACACCGCCGCGTTCTATGGGAATGAAAAAGAGAATGGGGAGGGCCTGCGCCAGTCCGGTATCAAGCGCGAGGACGTGTTCATCTGCACCAAGGTCAGGCAAGGCGATCTGATGCCCGACGCATTTGCCAAGGTCCTCGAGCAAAGTCTCGTCAACCTGAACCTTCCTTATGTGGATCTCCTGCTGATCCATTGGAACAATCCGGAAATTCCTTTCAAACTTTCGGTCGGCGCACTGTGCAAAGCGAAGAAAGAAGGCAAGACCAGACACATCGGCGTTGCCAATTTCACGACGACAATGCTGGATGATGCCTGGGCGGTGACATCGGAGCCGTTGGTCTGCAATCAGATCGAGATGCATCCATTCATCAATCAGGATAAGGTGCTCGCCGCCTGCAAAAAACACGGCATGGCTGTGGTCGCGTATTGCCCGATCGCGCGAGGCAAGGTTCCGGGCGCCGACGCGCTTGAGCGTATCGGCAAGACGCACGGCAAAAGCGCCGCGCAAGTGTCGCTGCGTTATCTTGTGCAGATGGGCGTCTGCGCCATTCCGCGCACGGCAACGCCTGAGCATCTGAAGCAGAACATCGACATCTTCGACTTCCAGCTATCAGATGCCGAAATGGCCGAGCTGAAGAAGCTCAACGCCACCAACATGCGCGTCGTCAATCCGCCGCATGCCCCGAAGTGGGATACGCCGTGAGGCAGGTTGGCGTCATCTCCGTCTTTCTGTTGCTGTTGGCAACGGACGTGGTCATGGCGCAGGACGACAAGCCCGATGTACGGGATCTTGCAGCGGTGCAGGAATGCATCAAAGCCAAGACCGGACGAAACTGGGCGTGGGAAGGTTGCATCGGCTCGGTGTCGGAGCGCTGCGCGAAAGATGAAACGGCGATTCCGCCTTCCCAGGTCATGGCGTGCTACGAGCGCGAAAAGCTCGTGTGGGACAGCATCCTGAACGAGAGCTTCCGCCGCCTGCGAGGCAAGCTCGAGGACAAGCAGGCGCGGAAGATGCGCGAGATGCAGCGAGCCTGGATCGCTTCGCGCGACAGAAGCTGCAACTTCTTCTACGACTACTACGAAGGCACCATGGCAAACACGATGATTGCGGCCTGCCAGAGCCGGGAGACAGGTCGGCGGGCGTTGTTTCTGCTGGGATTTGCCAATGACGCCGAAGGCAAGTGAACCACATGCAGGCCGTAGAGGTTAAAGGCTTCAAGATTTCGATTGTCGGTCTCGGCACATGGGCGCTGCGCGGCCGCGATTGCGCGCGGTTGACCGAACAGGCCATCCGGATCGGCTATCGGCATATCGACACCGCACAGATGTATGACAATGAGCGCGAAGTAGGCGAGGGCGTTCGCGCTTCCGGGTTACGGTCAGAGGTGATGGTCACGACCAAGGTACAGCCGACCTTGCTGGCACCGCTCGACCTCGAGCGCTCCGTGAAAGAAAGCCTCGCTCGGCTGCGCCTCGATACGATCGATCTTCTGCTGATCCATTGGCCGAATCCGCGCGTGCCGCTCGCAGAAACGCTCGGAGCAATGGCGAAGATGAAGCGCGAAGGGTATGCGCGGCAGATCGGTGTCTCGAATTTCACCGTGGCGCTGCTCGAGGAAGCCAACAAGATTTCGAGCGAGCCCCTGGTCTGCAACCAGGTCGAGTGCCACCCGTTCCTGAACCAGGACAAGGTCATTGCTGCGTGCCGAAAGCACAAAATGGCTGTGGTCGCCTATAGCCCGATCGCGCGTGGCGGCGCTAAAGGCAACAGCTTGCTGGAAAAAATCGGTAGGGCGCACGAAAAAACAGCCGCACAGGTCTGCCTGCGCTGGCTCGTACAGCAGGGGATTGTCGTAATTCCACGCACAAGCAGGGTCGAGCGGCTGGAAGAAAATCTTGCGCTGTTCGACTTCGAGCTCAGCGATTCCGAGATGCGGGAGATCGCCGGTCTTGCACGGGGCGGCGGACGTATCGTCGACTGGACCTGGTCGCCGAACTGGGACTGACACTCCAGCAGCGGAACCTCATCCAGCGAATTCTGGCACATCGCCGGGACGAACGTTCATTCAATCTGCGTGACGTCGCCCTAAAAAAATCCGAGCGACTCGCAGCCGGTGCCGGCCTTGAAACTATGCTTCCAGCGCTTGCCCGGAATATCGATAATATGCACCGACCCGTCGCCTTGGCAGACAACGTACAGTTCGTCGCCGCGGTAAGCCATGTCCATCGGCTGGCTGCCGACCTTGATGGCAGTCTGTTCGCAAAATGACGCGTCGATCAGGCTCACCGTATCGCTGTTGAGGCTGGTGACGCCGAGCAGGCGCCAATCGGGACTGTAGCGCGCGATTTGCGCGGGCTTCGGTACGTCCTTGAGGCGTACCGTTTCCTTTACGCTCTGTGCTTGCGTGTCGATCAGAAAGAGAACCGGCTCCTGGTCGGACACGACAGTCACCGTTTTGCTGTCGGCGGAAATCGTGATGCCCGCAAGCGGATGTGGTGTCTTGATCTTTCCCAACAGCTTGCGATTGGGAAGGTCGATGACGGAAACCTCACCGTCTTCTTCGTTCTCGGTATAGAGCCGCTGGCCATCGGGCGCGATGATGAGACGATGTGCATTCGTCGATCCCGAATCGATAGCGCCCACCACTTTATTCGCGGTTCGATCGATCATCGCGACTACGGCGGAATTCTCGCAGGTGATGTAGATCAATCCGTCGGGTCCGAGCTTCAATGTGTGTGGCGCAATATAAGGGCGCAGATCGATATCGACGGCGTGGCTGCGACTCTTGAGATCGATGACGCACAACGTGTGGCCGGGATTGGGATTGCGGCCATGGATACCGTCCCCATAGATCGGGACGTAGGCAAGTGCGGTCTCCGGCACGATCAGCAACTCGTGTACGGTCCGCTGGAAACCATCGAGCACCTTTTGTGTTTCAAAAGTCACCGGATCGATGAACAAAACTTTGCCGCCCATCTTGTCGACACCGATCATTCCGTGCGCAGCTCCGTTTCCCGCCATGATCCGGCACCTCTTGCGTCTGAACGGCACTCATTAGCACACCAGACGGCAAATGGTGTAGGGAAGGGTTATGAATTCCGACACGGCTCTTGTGCTTTTTTCTGGTGGGCAGGACTCAACGGTTTGTCTTGCCTGGGCGCTCGAGCGGTTCGCGCGTGCTGAAACGATCGGTTTCGACTACGGTCAGCGCCATGCCGTCGAGCTTGGCGTTCGCGCGCGTCTGCGCGAAAGGATGGCGGCGTTGAACACCCATTGGGCCGCGCGTCTTGGCGAGGACCATCTCATCAAGCTCGATGCGCTTGCCGCGGTCTCTGACACCGCCTTGACCCGCCCAATGCAAATCGAAATCGCGGAGAGCGGGCTCCCGACGACCTTTGTGCCGGGGCGCAATCTCGTATTCTTCTGCTTTGCCGGAGCGCTGGCTTACCGTCGGGGCGCCCGTCATCTTGTCGCCGGCATGTGCGAGACTGATTACTCAGGCTACCCGGACTGCCGCGACGATACTATCAAAGCCATGCAGGTTGCGCTCACGCTCGGACTCGACAAGCGAGTGACGATTCATACGCCACTGATGTGGGTCGACAAGGCGCACACGTTTGCCATGGCCGAGCAAATCGGCGGCAAGGCATTTCTTGATCTCCTGATCGAAGACAGCCATAGCTGTTACCTCGGTGACCGTTCCAGACGCCATGACTGGGGCTATGGCTGCGGGACATGCCCGGCCTGTCAGTTGCGGGCGCGAGGGTTTGCCAAGTTCATGAGTGCAAGGAAATGATCGACAACAAGAGGCGCAGGTCGCTCGAGGGCATTGTCTTCCTGGTACTGTTCTGCCTGACAATCCCCGCCGCCAATTGGATGATCGGGCATATCGGGACCGTTTGCGTCGACGGCGGGCTTTGCCTTGTGCCGGTCGCGCCCGGCGTTATGGCGCCATCGGGCGTGCTCATGGTGGGGGCCGCGCTTATCCTGCGCGACCTTGTTCAACGCCGGCTGGGCGTTGAGTTCGGTATCGGTGCGATCATCGTTGGCGCCGTGCTTTCGGCCGGCCTTGCGCCCGGTTCGCTGGTGGTGGCTTCGGCCGCGGCGTTTCTCTTGTCGGAATTCGCAGACTTTACCGTCTACACGCCTCTCGCGCGGCGGCGCCTCGTCGCAGCCGTGGTCGCATCCAGCACCGTCGGACTCATCGTCGATTCGATTGTCTTTCTGTGGCTTGCGTTTGGGTCGCTCGATTTCCTGTTCGGCCAGGTTCTCGGCAAGCTCTGGATGGTTTTGCTGGCAATTCCGCTCGTTGCCTGGATCCGGCGGCGCGACGAACGGCTTGGCTTGAAACCCGCATAAGAATTCGCAAAGGCCTGTTGCAATGGCGTCCGCGCTCGAAATTCTCCGCAATGTCACGACCGGCACCGTCACCACGATGCTGCTGAAGAAAGGTATTCGACGCTCCTGGATGGCCGGCGCGATGCCGTTCGGTTTTTCAGGCAAGCGGATTGTAGGTCCGGCCTTCACCTTGCGTTTCGTTCCGGTGCGCGAGGATCTTGCAACGCCGGAGAGTTGGTCGAAACCGATTTCAACACGCGGTGCGATTGAGGCCATGCCCGGACACTGCGTGGTGGTTGCCGATGCGATGGGCGTCACCGGCGCCGGAATATTCGGTGACATCCTATGCATGCGTATGGTCAAGCGCGGCGTGGCAGCGCTCGTCACCGATGGCGTGATGCGCGACAAGCATGGCGTGCTCGCGACCGGCCTACCGGTCTGGTGTGCAGGCGTTGCGGCGCCGGCATCCGTCAATCAGCTCACGTTTGTGGGCTGGAACGAGCCTATCGGATGTGGCGGCTGCGCGATCTTCCCGGACGACGTCATCGTTGCCGATGACGACGGCGCCGTGGTGATTCCAAAGGATCTGGTGGAGTTCGTCGCGCATGAGGGCGCGGAGCATGAGCTCCTGGAAAGCTGGCTGGTGCAGGAAGTCGAGAAGGGGGAGAAGTTGCCCGGGCTTTATCCGCCCAACGAAGAAAACAAAAAACGTTATGAGGAATGGAAGAAAAGGCGCTAATGTTCTTTGCCCTTTCGAAAACTGTCGCTTTCCTGTTTCTGCCTTCCAATCTTCTCATCATTCTTGGGCTTGCCGGCGCGCTGCTGGTTGCGACTCGCTGGAGACGTGCCGGGCTCGGAATTCTCGTCGCGAGCACCGCCTTGCTGGCGGCGGCCGGGTTTCTGCCGATCGGAAGCGCGCTCATCCACATTCTTGAAACACGCTTTCCGGCATGGAATGACGCGCGCGGCGCACCAGATGGAATTGTAATTCTGGGAGGTGCGATTTCTTCAAAGCTCTCGCGCGCCTATGGTCGCCCGGTTATTGAGAATGACTCCGGCCGGATTGTCGCGCTGGCACAACTCGTACGGGCTTATCCCGACGCGCGTATCGTATATTCGGGCGGAAATGCCGATTTTTTTGCTCCCGGGGTGCCGGAAACGGAATTCGTCCGGCCGCTCCTCGAAGGTTTCGGCATTCCGCGCGAGCGCGTAATTCTGGAGGGACGCTCGCGCAACACTGCGGAAAATGCCGCCTTCACGAAAGAACTCGTAAATCCGAAGCCGACAGAGCGCTGGCTGCTGGTGACGTCAGCGGTGCATATGCCGCGCGCTATCGGTTGTTTCAGGCAAGCCGGTTTTCAGGTTGAAGCTTATCCGGTCGGATGGCGCACAACTCAACGACTCGAACTGATGGAATGGACACTATCCGCCGGCCTGCATCGACTGGATTTGGCTGCTTATGAGTGGATCGGATTGCTCGCCTATCGGCTGACGGGGCGGACCGCTGCGATCTTCCCATCGCCGTGATGCCGACAGCGTCTAGCGTTTCCGTACTTTCCGACAGAACACGTCATAGATTGCGCCGATGATGATGCGCGCTTCCTCGCTGGCCAACTTGTAGTAGATCGCTTTTCCGTCCCGACGCGTTGAAACTAAACCATCGGCGCGAAGGCGCGCGAGTTGTTGTGAGACCGTCGGCTGGCGCAGTTGAAGCAAGTCCTCGAGTTCGCCAACCGACTTTTCTCCTTCCGCCAGAATGCAGAGAATCATCAGACGGCTTTCGTGCGCGAGCGCCTTGAGAAAATTGGTGGCGCGAGTCGCGTTCTCGACCATCTTGTCGAGTTCGCTGGCGCGATTGCGGTTTTCGAGGTGATGCAATTCCATTCGTACACCAACGAATTCTGTTTGGGTGCGGCGTGAATACAGACGAACAACAGCCAACGTGCAACCTATTTCGTGATCGACTGGCTTTCTCAGCCCGCTCCGTCAGCACCCAGCTTCCGGATAAGCACACCGAGCAATCCCCAGAAATGATCTTCACCCGGATAGCCGCGGATACGACCGATTTCCTGGCCTTTGTCGACCAATACGAAGAGCGGTGCAAGCCGTTCTACGTCAATGAAAGCGAGATCGGCCGGCAATGGATAATCGATGTTTATCCGCCGCAAAGGCGCGCGCTGGCCTTCGGTCGTTTTGGGATAAATAGGCGCGATTTCACGGTCGAATCTTTCACACCAGACGCAGCCGGCCTGTTCGAACATGATAAGTTCCGCAGCGATCGTGTTTGTCGCGCAAAAAATGTTAGCAAATGCAAGCAATGCGATGCTGCGAGAAAAAAATTCCAAAATTGCGGAAAAAGAAACCAACTTTCTTCTCTCGTGCGAACGAATGATAATATGTCTTGCTCGACACACAAATTATAGCATGAAACCGGACGAGTTCGCCTCAAAACTCAGCCGAAGCGGAAGTCCAAAAGATTTTCAAAAGAACGCAATTCAATAAGAACGCGGTGCAGAAGGTCGGCGTCGCGCCTAGCGATCGCCTGTGGAACAAGCGCAAGACTGGTCTTGGCGCCATCAATCAGTCGCCGGAATTCCGGCGATTGCCGCGTTTGCTCGGTGGCAATGCTGTCGCAGCGGTTAAGCGCGGTCGCATAGCCCGATGCTTTCGTTGCTACTTCCGCTTCCGTACCGGGCTTTTCCCAGTCGAGCGCCGGGTCGTTGAAGACCATCAGCTCATCCATGGCGAGGTTGGCGTCGCGTATGCAATCGGCCAGAACAACAATGCCGCTTGCCTTGCGCAGCTCGTAGAAATCCTTGCGGATCGCGTTCAGTCCGTTGCGCGCGGCATCAAGCCGGCCGCTCTTCAACATGATATCAGCTCCGACAAGACGGGCGCTGATTCCCGTGAAGAGATTGCTGTAATGCGGGTTACCTTCGAACGCCTGAGGCCGGTTTCCCGCAAACCGTTCGGTAAAAATGACCCATGCGTTGCGCAGACGATCGATCTCAAGAGCAGCCAGATCGACATTTTCGGTACGGAGATAACCGATCGCAATCCGGTTATGGGCGCTTACGGTTTCGACCGCCGCGTTGAACTCGGCAAGGTCGGCAGCACCGGATGCAGTTGCCCCGCTGACAAGGATGGCAATGAGGCATGCAATTCGGGCAACCGAGCCAAACACGGCATTCACCGGATTTTGACGCACTACAGATTAGGACTATGAGTATAGGAAAGGCTGCTCCGGGCGGGGAGATACCCTGTCCCGTCGTGGTTTACGGATTGCAACCATGATCCGACGTCGAAATCTGCTCGCTGGGGCCGCATCGTTCGCGTTGCTTGCCGCATGGGATGCACGTGCCGAGCAACCGATTTTGACCGATGACGGCCTCTACAAGCAGCCTTGGTTCCTGGAAAGTTTTCTAGATCTTGCCGACGATCTAGAGGCCGCACGAAAAGAGGGCAAACGCTTCGCGATCATGTGGGAATTGCGTGGCTGTCCATACTGCAAGGAAACGCACCTTGTGAATTTTGCGCAACCAAGAATTGCGGAATATGTGAAAGAAAATTTCGAGGTGCTCCAGCTGAACATCATCGGCTCGCGCAAGGTCACCGACTTCGACGGACAGGAATTGTCGGAAAAGGAAATGGCCGCCAAGTACGGCGTGCGTTTCACCCCGACCTTCCAGTTCTTTGGCGAACGGGCGGCGCAGTTGAGGACCTTGGCGCCTGCCAAACGCGAGGTGAGTCGCGCGTCAGGCTATATGCTGCCCGACGATTTCCTCGCCATGTTCCGCTACGTCCGTGAAAAGGCCTATGAGGACAAGAGCCTGCACGATTATCTGAAATCGCGACCCAGCTGATTGCGTTATGCTCCGGAATTTGCGCATCCGAGAACGATATTCTCTTTTATGAATATGATTTGAATAGCCACCTCTGCAACGTTATGGTCCTGATCGGACAAGGGCAGACGGCTGTCCAAAGCGGTCACTGGAGGAACAGAATGCGGCAACTATCCCGTCGCGACGCATTGGCGCTTGGCGCCTCGGGTGCGGCGCTGACTGTCATCGGCTGGAGCACGAGCGCAACCGCCGCGGCCAAGGAGGCCGCCGAGCAGATTGCCAAGTTTACAGGCGGAAAGACGGCGGAGAAGGGCAAGATCTCGATCGAGCTTCCGGAGATCGCCGAGAACGGCAATACCGTGCCGCTGTCGGTGTCCGTCGATGCTCCGATGACCACCGACAATTATGTCAGCGAAATTCTGGTCGTTGCCGACGGCAATCCGAACCCTGGCGTCACGACTTTCCATCTTTCGCCATTGGCGGGCAAAGCTGAAGCCTCGACTCGCATCCGTTTGGCGACGACGCAAAATATCATCGTGGTGGCAAAGACCAGCAAAGGCGAATTCTTCACCAACCAGAAGCTGGTGAAGGTCACCATCGGCGGCTGCGGCGGCTGAGCGAGCAACAAAGAGGAATCAGGAGACAATCATGGCAGAAAAGCCGCGCCTCAAAGTTCCCAAAGAAGCCAAAAAGGGCGACGTCATCGAAATTAAGACGCTGCTGCCCCACGTCATGGAGTCGGGACAGCGCAAGGATAAGGATGGCAAGCCGATCCCGCGCAAGATCATCAACAAGTTCGCCTGCGAGTTCAACGGAAAGCCGGTGTTCGCAGCGAACATGGAGCCGGCGATCGCGGCCAATCCATACATGCAGTTCCACGCCAAAGTGGAAGAAAGCGGAACATTCAAATTCACATGGACCGATGACGACGGCACCGTCATCACGGCGGAGGAAAAAATTACCGTGAGTTAACACCCGTTGCGCAGAAAACGCGCGACGGACAATGAAAATAATTTTGCGGGGAGGATCGGATGACGCGTGGAGGAATTCTGGCGGGCGCCGCCGCGGCAGGCTTGCTGGCGGCAGCCGCCTTTGTCGCAGTTGGGCCGGTTGCGGCGCAGTCGAACAAAAGTGGAGCGCCGCTCGAGCTCAAGGGCGATGCTTCCGAGCGCCCATGGAAACGTTACTCCGGATGGCCCACACGTGATGAATCGAAATACAACACGCTCGGCAATCTCGCGACGCCGGCGGCGCCGAAGGAGCCGCGCAAGATCACCGGACCCATTACGGGTGATGCCGCCAACGGCGCCAAACTGGTGGCGGACCGCACCCGCGGCGGCTCGTGTCTTGCCTGTCACGTGATGGGCTCGGCGGGCGGTGCCAATCTGCCCGGCAATGTCGCACCTGATCTTTCGGAAATCGGAAACGCGAGCCGCGAGGACGAATGGCTGTTCAACTATGTCTATGATGCGCGTGTCTACAATCCCGACACCGTGATGCCGCCTTGGGGAAGTCACGGCTTCTTCAGCGATCAGGAAATCAACGACATAGTGGCGTTCCTTAAGACCCTGAAGTCCCCGGCGGTGTTCAAGACCGCGCTCGATGATCCGAGCAAGCGGCCGCCGCCGGTAGAGAAGCGGGACAACCTCGATCCGATCGAGAATCCCGGCATGTGGGCGGTCGACAAGGCGCAGGAGCTTTGGAAACAGAGGGGCTCGGCCGGCTTTTCATGCAACACCTGCCATAGCGATCCGCAGACAACGTTCAAGACCTGGGCCGCATCCATGCCGAAGTGGGAGCCGCGGCTCAACAAGGTATTGGGCATAGAAGAGTTCGTGACACGTCATGCTAAGGCAACAACCGGCGCCGACTGGCTGATGGAGACGGATAATAATCTCGCGATGTCCGTCTATCTGCGCTTCCTTGCCAACGGCACACCGATCAAGGTTGATACCACCAGCGCCGAGGCCAAGGCGGCGATCGAGCGCGGCAAAGAGCTGTCTGCGCGCAAGGTCGGCC
The DNA here is from genome assembly GCA_036557605.1 of Pseudolabrys sp. GTDB lineage: Bacteria > Pseudomonadota > Alphaproteobacteria > Rhizobiales > Xanthobacteraceae > Pseudolabrys. The sequence goes on along the minus strand of DATBHE010000050.1, from coordinate 9,800 downwards.
AGCTCAATATGGCCTGCACCGATTGCCACGGCAAAGTTGCGAACCATTGGATCCGCGGCCAGTGGCTCGGCGAGCCGAAAGGGCAGTACGACCACTTCCCGACCTGGCGCACGAGCCTGCTGAAGGTCTGGGACATCCGCCAGCGTTTCCAGTGGTGCCAGGTCAATATTCGCGCGGACGAGCTGCCGCCCGACGCCAAGGAGTACGGCGATCTGGAATTGTACCTGGCGTCTATGAATGAAGGCCTCAAGTTGAGCGTGCCGGGTATCCGGCATTGATCGGATTGGCCGGGTCCGCCCGGCCAATTTCTTTTTGTTAGCGTCAATGATCACCCGTCGGGAAATTCTTCAAGTCGGGGCCGCGGCGGCCGCACTTACGGCCGGTGAGGGCGCATTTACGCGCGCCATGGCGCAGCAACGCCTGACCGAATCCGAACTGCTCAAGTTCGACGCGATCGGCAACGTCACCCTGCTGCATGTGACAGACATTCACGGGCAGCTTCTGCCGGTCTATTTCCGCGAACCTTCAGTCAATCTTGGTGTCGGCGAGGCAAAGGGCCGCCCACCGCACATTACCGGCCGAAACTTCCTCAAGCATTTTGGCATTGCTGAAAAGTCGGCGGCTGCCTACGCGCTGACCGATCAAGGCTTCGAGGCGCTTGCCCGGTCGTATGGCCGCATCGGCGGTCTCGATCGCATGGCCGCTGTTATCAAGCGCGTCCGTGCTGACCGCGGAATTGACAATGTTCTGTTCCTCGATGGCGGAGATACCTGGCAGGGCTCGCTCGGCGCGAACCGCAGCAAGGGCCAGGACATGGTCGATTGCGTGGGATTACTCAAGCCCGACGCGATGACAGGCCACTGGGAATTCACCTACGGCGAAACACGGGTAAAAGAACTGATCGACCGGCTCGTCTTTCCATTCCTTGCGCTCAACATCCGCGATACCGAATGGAACGAGCCGGTATTCGAAGCGATGAAATTCTTCGAGAAAGGCGGCGTGAAGATCGCCGTGCTCGGTCAGGCCTTTCCGTATACGCCGGTCGCCAATCCCCGCTGGATGATGCCGAAATGGTCGTTCGGAATCCGCGAGGAGGATGTGCGGGCCAATGTCGAGAAAGCGCGCAGAGCGGGCGCCCAACTGGTCGTGCTCCTGTCGCACAACGGCTTTGATGTCGACCGCAAGCTTGCCTCGCGCGTAGCCGGCATCGACGTGATACTCACCGGCCACACGCATGATGCGTTGCCCGAGCCGATCAAGGTCGGTCAGACCCTCCTTATTGCCTCAGGCAGCCATGGCAAATTTGTCTCCCGGCTCGATCTTGACGTCCGGGACGGTGCCGTAAAGGCGTTCCGGTACAAATTGATTCCGCTTTTCGCTGACGTGATCAGGCCCGACGCGGAAATGACAGCCGCGATCGCCAGCGCGCGCACACCTTATGCGCGGGAGCTGTCACGCGTCGTGGGTCATGCCGAGTCGCTGCTTTACCGGCGTGGGAACTTCAACGGTACCTTCGACGATCTGATCTGCGCTGCGCTTCTGAAGGAGCGCGACGCGGAGATCGCGTTGTCGCCGGGGTTCCGTTGGGGCACGAGCGTTTTGCCCGGTCAGGCGATCACCATCGAGGACATTCATAACGCGACTGCCATCACCTATCCGCAAGTGTACCGCGTCACGATGACAGGCGAACGATTAAAAGAGGTGCTCGAGGATGTCGCCGACAATCTCTTTAATCCCGATCCGTACTACCAGCAGGGCGGCGATATGGTGCGTTGTGGCGGCCTGGCGTATTCAATCGATATTTCAAAGCCGATCGGAAAGCGTATCTCGGCAATGGTGCATTTGAAATCAGGCAAGGCGGTCGAGGCGAAGAAAGAGTACGTTGTTGCCGGATGGGCGAGCGTGAATGAAGGCACCGAGGGCCCGCCGGTATGGGAACTGGTCGAGCGATATGTCTCGGTGAAAAAAAGCGTGCGCGTCGCTCCCAACACGCATGTGAAAATTTCTGGTGTCTAACGGGCAAATTTCAATTACATTCATAAAATAGAATATGATATGAGCTCGCTGCAGACCCTCTGCCGGGAGAGGCCAATGAAGAACCCGAAGAATACGACGCGCCGTACGTTTCTGGCCGCCGCTGGCGGGCTTGCGGTGGCAAGCGTGACTTCCGCCCGCGCCGAAAATGCAAAGAACGTTCCGCCGAACATTGCCGGCTGGACACGGCAACTTGGCGACGGCGTCGGTACGCGCGCTTACGGCAATCCATCGAAATACGAAAAAGATGTCGTCCGACGCACGGTATCCTGGTTGACCGCCACGCCTGAGTCCTCGGTAAGCTTTACTCCGCTCCATCAACTCGACGGCATCATCACGCCGAATGGCCTTTGCTTCGAGCGCCATCACGGGGGTATCGCGGAAATCGACCCCGCCGAGTATCGGCTGATGGTTCACGGACTCGTCGAAAAACCGCTGATCTTTACGCTCGATGATCTCAAGCGTCTGCCGCGCATCAACAGGATTTACTTTCTCGAATGTGCGGCCAATTCCGGAATGGAATGGCGCGGTGCCCAGCTCAACGGCTGTCAGTACACGCACGGCATGGTCCACTGCGTGCAATACACAGGCGTATCGCTGAAGCTGCTGCTGGAGCAGGCCGGCCTGCGGCCAAACGCGAAGTGGATCATGGCGGAAGGCGGGGACGCCGCGGCGATGAACCGCTCAATCCCGCTCAGTAAGGCACTCGACGACTGCATGATCGCCTATCGCATGAATGGCGAAATGTTGCGTCCTGAGCAGGGATATCCCGCGCGTCTGGTGGTCCCGGGATGGGAAGGCAACGTGTGGATCAAATGGATTCGCCGGCTGAAGGTCGGCGACCAGCCTTGGTTCACGCGCGAGGAGACGTCGAAATACACCGATCTGCTTGAGATCGGCAAAGCGCGTCAGTTCACGTTCGTCATGGACGCCAAGTCGGTGATCACCTCGCCATCGCCGCAAGCGCCTGTGAAGCAGAAGGGATTCAATATCATCTCGGGGCTGGCATGGTCGGGCCGCGGCCCAATCAAGCGTGTGGACATCTCACTTGATGGCGGACGTAACTGGCGCGCGGCGCGCCTCGATGGTCCGGTTTTCGACAAGGCCTGCGTGCGCTTTTACTATGAGTTCGACTGGAACGGCGATGAGCTTCTGCTGCAATCGCGTGCCATGGACGAAACCGGCTACGTGCAGCCGAGCAAGAATGACTTGCGTAAAATTCGCGGCGTCAATTCGATCTATCACAACAACGGCATCCAAACCTGGGCCCTGAGGGCTTCCGGAGAGGTTGAGAATGTCGAAGTTGGCTAGGATCGGGATCGCGTTCGCGTTGTCGGCGGCGGCGACCTGTGCTGCGGCGCAGGTGCGCAACTACGGAATCGGACACCCGGCATCCGCGGAGCAGATTGCCGGGTGGGACATCGACATCCGTCCGGACGGGCAGGGCGCACCGCCGGGCCGCGGCTCGGTGAAAGACGGCGAAAAGGCCTACATGGACAAGTGCGCCGCCTGTCACGGGGAGTTCGGCGAAAGCGCTGGCCGCTGGCCGCAGATCGCGCAAGGCAAAGGCACGCTCGCTTCACACGATCCGGTGAAAACCGTCGGTTCGTATTTCGCGCACCTCTCCACCGTCGTCGACTATATCAGACGCGCGATGCCCTTCGGCGATGCTGAGTCGTTGAGTAACGACGAACTCTATGCGGTCGTCGCCTACGTGCTCTATCTCAATGACATTGTGGACGAGAAATTCGTGCTTTCGAAAGAGACGTGGGCGCAGGTCAAGATGCCGAACAGCGGAGGGTTCTTCGACGACGATCGCGAAACGAGCGAGCGAGCCTTCTGGAATCCAAATCCCTGCATGAGGGATTGCCGCGGGCCGGTGGCGATCACAGGGCGCGCGCTGTCAATCGACGTGACGCCCGACGACAAGACGCAAAGACGTGGGGTGGAGTAGCGCCCGGGCGTCATTTCGCATATGACAACCCGGGGTTTCGCTTATCCAGCCGGGTTTTCCATGGCCAAGCTCAATCTTTCCGTTGCCGTCCGCGACTATGACCGTACCCGTCCCATGAGCGACGGGCAGGTGCAAATCGACGGCGTCGATCCAGTATTCATGGCCCTCGACCCGGAGGAAATTTTCTTCCGCGCATTCCGTCGGGGGGAGTTCGACATCTGCGAATTGTCGATGTCGAGCTTCACCGTGAAAACGGCGCAGGGCAATTGCCCCTATGTCGGCGTGCCGGCCTTCGTCTCGCGAGCTTTCCGCCATACAGCCATCTACGTGCGAACCGACCGCATCAAGAAACCGGCGGATCTCAAGGGCAAGAAAATTGGGGTGCCGGAGTATCAGCTCACTGCCAATGTCTGGGCGCGTGCAATTCTCGAGGATGATCACGGCGTAAAGCCGTCCGACATCCATTGGATCAGAGGTGGGCTCACCGAAGCCGGACGGCTCGAAAAAATTGCCATTACCTTGCCCAAAGGTGTGAGGCTCGACGACATTCCCAGGGGCCGGACGCTTTCCAGCATGCTCGATGCTGGAGAGATCGATGGCTTCATCGGACCGCGCGTGCCGCCGGCCTTCGAGCGGGGCGACCCGAAGATCGGCTGGCTGTTTCCTGATCCTGTCGCCGCTGCCAAGGATTACTACAAACGCACCGGCATTTTCCCGATCATGCATCTGATAGGCGTGCGGCGTGAACTCGCGGAGCAGCATCCTTGGTTGCCGGGCGCAGTGTTCAAGGCTTTCGAACACTCAAAGGCGATCGCCATCGAAAAGCTTGCCGATACCTCTTCCACCAAAGTGACGCTGCCGTTCGTGGAAGAGCAGTTGATTGAGGCGCGCGCGTTGATGGGTGAGGACTTCTGGTCCTATGGGGTTGCCGCCAACCGCAAGACGCTGGAGACATTCCTGCGCCACCACCACTCACAAGGGCTCTCGTCGCGGCTGGTGACGGTGGAGGAACTGTTCCACCCCGGCACCCTCGAAACATTCAAGCTTTAGGTTTTGCAATGGCCACAATCCGTGTTTTGAGCGGCGGCGCGCCCAAGGAAATTTTCCTGCGGCTGACGCCTGCATTCGAAAAGCAGTCCGGTCATAAGGTTGACTATGTGTTCGCCGTGATGTCGGCGCTGCGCGACAAGGTCGCAACCGGCGAAAAATCCGATGTGCTGGTGATGCCGACAAATATCCTGGACGGATACCAGAAGGAAAATATCGTACGGCGCGAGGGCCGCGCCGTGCTAGGTCTCGTCAGCATCAATGCGGTGGTGCGGAACGGTGCTCGAAAACCGGATCTCTCAACTCCGGAAATGGTCAAGCAGGCGATTCTCAACAGCCGCGCCATCACTCACGCCACGCCCGGACAGACACCAAGCGGCACGCACATGGGAAAGCTGATTGACCTGCTCGGCATCGCCGAGGCGATGAAGAGCAAGATCATCCATCGGCCCGCGCTCGAGGGCGGCGTGCAGCTGGTTGCGAGCGGGGAGGCCGAGATCGGCTTCTATCCGAAGAGCGAGGTCGTCAACACCGACGGGCTCACCGTGGTCGGGCCATTGCCGGCCGCGATCCAGCTCACGACCATCTACGGCGCTGCCGTTGCCACGGCGAGCCCGGCACCCGACGCCGCCGCGGCCTTTATCAAATTCATGACCGATCCGTCGCATCGCGCTGCGTGGGCTTACGCAGGGTTTGACCCGGCGGCTATAGCTTGATTCGATTTGCCCGCTCGTCCCCGCGGAAGCGGGACCCAGAGCGGAGTTACGCGACCTATCGTGCGCCGCTGGATTCCCGCTTTCGCGGGAATGAGCGGAGAAAATCAGCTAGGCCTTCGATGCTCTCAGTTTCACGTGGATGTTCTTTTCCTGCGTGAAGGCGAGCATCTCCTCGAAGCATTCCTCGCGCCCAAGCCCCGACTGCTTGAAGCCCCCGAAAGGCGCGCCGAGGAAGTGCTTGCTGACCTCGTTGATCCAGACATAGCCGGCCTGCACGGCGAGCGCAGTGCGGTGCGCGGTCGAGAGGTCGTTCGTCCAGATCGATGCGGTGAGGCCGTATTCGACCGAATTCACGCTCGCAAGCATTTTGCTCTCGTCGTTCCATTTGAAGACGCCGAGCACAGGCCCGAAGATTTCCTCGCGCGCGATCCGGTTCTTTTCGGTGACGGCGAATACGGTCGGTTCGATAAAGAATCCGCCCTTGAGCGCCGGATCGGCCGGCGGCCCGCCGCCGGTGATGAGCTGCGCACCCTCACTCTTTGCCGAGTCGATGAAGCTCATGACCCGGTCGAACTGCTGCCTAGATACGATTGCGCCCATCGTGGTGGCGGGGTCGGTGGGGATTCCCGGCTTGTAATATTTGATTTTCTCTTTCAGGCGCCCGATGACGGCATCGTAGATTGCCTCGTGGATGAAGGCTCGGCTGGTCGAGCCGCAGGATTGCCCGCACCAGGTGAAATTCATGCCGCCGATGACTGCGCCGGCGACCTCGTCCGGATCGGCATCACCGTAGGCAATCAGCGCATTCTTGCCACCAAGCTCCAGCATGGTGCGCTTGACCGTATCGGAGGCTGCTTTCATCACGGCACGGCCGGTCGGCACGCTGCCGATCACAGCGATCATCGCGACATCCGGGTGACTGGCGAGCCTTTGCCCGGCCTCACGGCCGCCTGGCACCACGTTGAAGACACCCGCCGGTAACAAACCGCCAATCAGTTCTGCAAGCCGCAGCGATGAAAGCGGGGCCTGTTCAGGCGGCTTCACCACAACAGTATTGCCCGCGGCGAGCGGTGCCGCAGATTTGCCGGCGCAGAACATGAACGGGTGATTGAAGGGAATAATGCGGCCGACCACCCCTAATGGCTCGCGGACCGAGAAATTGACCACGTCCGGACCCATCGGGATCGAGGCGCCCTTCATCTCAGTGACAAATCCGGCAAAGAACTCCATCTGTGCGGCGGCGACCATGGCGTCGCTCACCATTTCCTTCACTGGGTTGCCACAGTCGGCGGCATCGATCATGGCGAGCTCATTGGCGTTCTGACGCAGAATTTCTGCGATACGCCGCAGAATCTTTGCGCGCTCCAATGGCAATACCCGGCGCCATTCGGCAAACGCCGCTTTCGCTGCAACCACTGCCGCATCGATATCCTCGGCACCGGAGTCGGCGACCTTGCCGAGCGACTGTCCGGTGCCCGGGCTAATGGTGTCGACGAAACGACCGGCCTTCGGCTCATGCCAGGCGCCGCCGTAATAGGCGCCGCGATTTTTTGGCAATACCACCGCTTGCGCGGAGGCGGCTTGCGGGGAAACGGCGGTGGTCATGGCGGCACCTGTTCTTTGTTACTTGCGCGGGGAAATCTGGATCAGCTCGGCGAGTTGCTCCTTGGTCAGGGGTGCCGGAATGAATTTCAGATTAACCGCTTCCGGAATGAGGGTCGCGAGTCCATGGATCTGGTCCGGATTGACCAGGTTCTTGGGAAAGAACTCGTCGCGCACGCGCTTGGCCAGAGGTTCCGAAATCCTCGCGAATTCCGCGTAGTCTTTGAGCACTTGCGGGTTCGAGGAATAAATATAGTCGATGCTCTCGCGATAGGCCTTCATAAAGCGATCGATCACTTCTCTGCGCTTTACGAGGGCATCGGCGTTCGCAACGAGGACGCGGATTGTCTGCCCACGCACGAGAGCGGCGTCCGTCGCGCGCGCGATCAGATGGATCTTGCCTTCTTCTATCTCCTTCAGGCCGAACGGGGGCGCCGCCCAGCCGACATCGACCTGGTCCGTCATCACGGCGGTCAATGTCGCGCTCGGATTACCTGTCGCTTGCGGCTTGGCGGTCAGCTTGAATTCATCAATGAAGGCGCGCACCACGCTATTGGTGGAAGATCCGTTGGTGGAATAGGCAATGGTGTGTCCGTTTGTATCCTTGAGGGTCTTGATCGCCGGATTTTTCGCATACCAATAGTCGGCCGCGCCTGTTGCCTCGGCTCCGATGATGCGGACTGGCGCGCCCTTTGAATAAGCCGCCATGGCACCCAAAGTGCCCACAGCCAGGCCGAGGTCGACGCTGCCGGAAATCACTGGCTGCAGGGTTTCACCGCTGCCCGAGGTGTAGATCATTTCGAGCTGCAGCCCATGCTTCTTGAAGATGCCAGCTTTGTCGCCGAGATGGGTGATCGCCGTGTCCCAGTTTCCGCGTTGGCCGATGGTCATTTTCACCAGATCGTCGGCGGCTGCCTGTGTCGTGAGCGCCGCTATCGCGACGGCCATGCCCGCAAATCTCCACGCACGTTTCTTCATGATCTGTCCCTCCCATATCTGTCTCATTCGTCAGGTTCGCTTGATATTCTCAAGGCCACCAAGGCGACCGACCAGCGCATTGGCTCCGATCGCTAGCACGAACAGCACGATCAGCATGGCATACATCCGCGGCATATCGAACGTGCTGTAGGCGTTGATGATCAGAAAACCGATACCTTTGTTCGATAACTTCGTCTCCGCCAGAAGTGTGCCGATCACCGCCACGCCCAGACCAAGCCTGATGCCATTGATGATCGGGTGCCGCATCGCGGGTAGGTAGATTTTCATGATCATCTGCCAGGTCGACGCGCGGAAGCTATTGCCGACGCGGATGAGGACCTTGTCGATCTGCCGCATGCCGGCCGCAACCGACAGCGCCACTGGGAAGAAACAGGACAATGTCCCGAGTGCGATTTTCGAGCCGGGACCTACGCCGAACCACATGATCATGATCGGGAAAAAGATGATTTTCGGCGTGGGCCCCAGATAATAAAGGTAGGCTTCGAACGCCTTGGAGAGAAACCGGTTGGCTCCCAGCAGGATGCCAACCGCAAGGCCTGAAATGCCGCCGATCAGAAGCGCCGCGCCAATCTCCGCCGCGGTGACGCCGAGATGGAAATAGTAGTCGCCATGCGACAGCAGCTCATAGAGCGCCCTGCCGATGGCGAGCAGGGAGGGGACCACATCGCGGTAGAGCCAGCCGGAATGGGCAAGGAATTCCCACAGCGCCAGCACCGCGAGGATGATCGCGATACGCAATAACGTCACCGGGCTTGTCCACGGCTCGGCTGCTGCGGTGCGGGTCAATCGATCGGTCGTAGCCATCGCTCGGCCTTTTCCAGAGCCATAAAGAACAGGACGCTGACGAGGATCACGAAGCAGATTGCCGCATAGGTGCCGGGCAGATCGTATCGCTCGGCGAGATCATTGATGAGTTGTCCGAGGCCGCCGTAGTTGATCAGGAACTCCACGCCGACGATATTGATCAGTGCGAAGATGAGGCCGAGCCGGACGCCGACGAATATGGTCGGCAACGCGGCGGGAAACATGATCTTCCAGAACTGCTGTGCCGGCGTCAGATTGAAGCTGCGTCCAACATTGATCAGCACCCTGCGCGTGTTGGACATGCCTTCGAGCGTCTTGAGGATCACGGGCGGAAGCGCCGCGAAAAAACCCATCATGATGATGGTCCATGCATTGCGGCCGAAAATCACCATGAAGAGCGGGTAGGCGAGCACCAGCGGCGCTGCAGCCATGGCAGCGACCCAAGTTTCACAGGCCTGCTGCAGAAGCTTTATTCGATGCATCAGGACGCCGCCGGCAATGCCGAAGATCGTGAGCATGATTCCTGCCGCAAGACACTCGCCCAGTGTCAGCAGAAACCGGCGCAGCACATGCTCCTCGACGATCACGCGTCCGAAACTGGCGATAATCTCGGACGGCGGCGGCACGATAAATCGGCTGATGAA
>DATBHE010000049.1:0-5594 GCA_036557605.1 Pseudolabrys sp. | reverse complement strand
CGCGGAACGGATTGCACGGATCTCGCGGCGGCATGCCCGAGCCATTCGCAATGCGCACCCGGATCATCAACGCCGATTGACCGGCAAGCCGGCCTATCGGCTGCGCTATGTGGACTGGCTCAAGCGGCAACCAGCCGAGGTCCAGGACGAAGCTCTTGGCCCGACCCGAGGCCGGCTGTTCCGGCTCGGCCACATGGACATTCGCAAGTTCACGAACAACCGGCGTCACATTCTGACGCTCGATCAGCTGCGCAAACGCGATGCTGCCGCGTTCGAACGCGCCAGGATTTCAGCATAGCAAGCTCTGATTCGGGATCTGCCGCCGTTCACGGAATAGCTTCGACCTGAAATAGATCAGGGGCCGCCATCGCGGCATCGTACCGACCGCGGGCATCAAGGTCCCTGTTCATTGTGCTCAGTTTCCCAAGGGTCTCCACCGGGATCGTGTACTTGAATCCAGGGCCGCCACTACGGGGCCGAATGACAATCACTGCTGCGTCGCCAGCTGGCGCTTTCTCAGTTGCAATCGTCAATGTCCGCTGCCCCACGGAGGCATAAGTCGCTATAGCAATGCCGTCCGCAAAACAGGCGCAAGGGGAGGCATCGGTATCGTAATATAAGACGTTCAACTCACGGGGCTTGGCATGAAGCCGGGTGACAGAATCAAGCCCGATCCTAATGCCGAGGGGAATAAAAGAACCGAAGCCGCCGTGGACGCGAGAGCCTAGCGCTATCCATTCCTCCGGTGTCTCCGCATCGGAACGAGTGCTCGATAGCAAAAGACCGATTCCTATTAAGCACGCGGTGAAGAGTCTCATTGTGCCATGCTCCAAATGCGAGAGTAGACCGCCGTCACTACGAGCGTGTAGTGGCCCCTTATGAAACCGGGAGTGCCCCAATGGTGCAAGTCCGCAAAAATCATTTCGACGATCAAATGGCGTCCAGGCACCTGCCGGCAGATGGCCCGCATGTCGGCACCGCGCGCGGCCCGCTCAAGAGCTTCGAGGATAACCCTCGTCAGACCTTTGAGCAGCAAACGCCGCGCTCCACCTGGCAAGGGACGCAGGGCAAGGTCGGGCCGAGCAAGACGCAGTCCGGCGAGAGCGATGGTCCTCCGTCGATCGTCGAGACCAAAGGGCCGAAGGAAGGGATGGCCGCCCATCCGCATTGGCGCAAGCATCCCGAGCAAGCCAGCCGCATGGACGCGATCGCGAACACGGCCCACAAGCACACGAAGGTCAATCCGGACGACAGCAGCTACTAAGAATGGGCAAGTCCAGCCCACGTCTTGATGCGCTCCGCGCGATGCGCGAGGCGAAATTTGCCAACCTCGCTCAGCAGGAGAACAGTCATGGCGAAGATGAAAGCAAAAGGCCGCGGCGGGTCTCAACCCCCGAAGCCGGCGACGATCAGCAAGCGAAGCGCGCCCAAAAGCGGAAAGCCCGTCCGAACGCATCCGCTCAATAAGGGCTTCCCAACCAAGTTTCGGAAGCCGAGCGCGCCGGTCAAGGCGACGAATCCGAATGCGCAAACCCGGCAGCGTCTCGATCGGTTCTCCTCGATCGCGCACGCACATACCAACGTCATTCCGCCGGTCAAGGCGTATCCGATCAATGCTCGGGGCAAGGGCGCCAGGCGCGGCAAGGTCGCCGGCGATCCGAAGGTGATGGCGCAGTTCCGCGGCTAACGCGAACTTCGCTGCACAGTGAATATGCGGAGAATGGCGAACCTAATCGCCGCAATACTTGCGGGGTAGACCGATCAGGCGTCGACCAGATTGATAGGACCAAGAAAATCCATCTTGCCGACATCGACGCCGTTGTGGCGGAGAATGGCGTAAGCCATCGCGATGTGAAAGAAGGTGTTGGGGATCGTCATCTGCAGCAGGTAGTCCTCGCCGGCGATGACCTTACCGGGCGCCCAGGAGAGCTTCACCTTGCATTCGGTCGCGCCCGCGTACTGTGCCTCCTTCACGCCCTCCGCGAAAGCGACAGTCTTCCGGATGCGGGCACGCAGTTGATCGACCGTCTGCTCGGTGTCCTCGTGCTTTGGCGGCGTCTGCCCTGAGAGCCAGGCAGCCGCGGCTTTGACATAGTCGCAAGCGCTTTGGACCTGGTAGACAAAATGCTGCATATCAGGCGCAAGGCGGCTGGTCATGAGCACGCCGACGTCGAACTTCTTGGCGGCCGCATGCTGCTCAGCCTTGTCGAGACAAGTCTCTAAATTCTTCAGGCTTTTCGTGCACTGCGAAATCACTTGATAGTACATAGTTGTCCTTCCGTATCCTGGTGGAGCGTCACCGCCGATCCGATCCACATCTCACTCTCAGCCGTCCTCTGAGCCTGCGTACCCTCTCGATAGGGGTTGCCCGAGCTCTTAAGCCCTCATCCGAAAATCAAGCCGCAGGAGGCGATCATGTCGGACGCATCCAGTCTCGGCAATGCCTTCGAAGGCAACGTGACGCCGCAGATCGATCCGCCGCAAGTGGGAGTCGGTCCCGACACCGATAAGGTCGGCGCAGGCGTGCTCGCGCCCAAGCACCCGCATTGGCGCAACGATCCGAAAACGAAAGAGCGCATGGACGATCGCAGTTCGATCAAAAAGAATAAGGTCAACGAAGGCCCGAAGAATGAGAACTACACCGCGGTCAAGCTGCGCGACATATCCACCGTCTAACTGATCAGCACAGCGAGATGCGTGGTGAGCCATCATAGCCCCGAGATTACTGTACCGCAGCGACTTGGCGTGCCATATCGGAAGTAAAGCACTCTGGTTACTCTCAAAAATTATAGCCGAAGCGCAGTTTGGCCTGATGCCTCTCGAAGTTGACAAGGTCGAGTGATCCAACGTCCTCCACCGCACGGCCCGCGATCTGAACGCTCCACGCAGCCGACACCCAACAACATTGTGCAAATTTTGCGTAGAAGGTTGGGCCAACGAACAGAGCTTGTCCCGTCAAGGTGTTAAGCCCAAGCCCGCTATAGCTGCGCATGTACCGCGCTTCCGCGCCAAGCAGGACACCGGGCCATACCTGCACCACGGCCGCGGCCCACGTGCCGAAATTCGATTGGTGTTCCCATGCGCCCGTGGCGCGCAAGCGGATGGCTTCGGGCTGGTACAACAAGTTGAAGGCAGCGAATATCTTATTTGCGACAATCTCTCTGTCCGCGATGACCCAAAGGTCGGCCCCATACCGGTCAACCGGTTCTCCGCTTATGTCGTCAACCCGGCCCCAATGCGGGTCTGCGCCTATGGTGAGCCCGAATGGTGCGCGCTCGCGATTGAGCACTCGATATCGCATTTCAAACGTCACCGTATCGAATTGCATTTGTCGGCGATCATCAAGTCCCGAGACGTTAGAAATATGGTGGCGGGCAACGCCGAGTTCGGGCTCGATTGAAAAGTCCTGAAAAGGTATCAATTTCACTCCGAATACTTGTTCAACTGCGGTGTACGAGCCACCACTCTCGGCAAAACGTCCGGTGGTTTCGCTCTCCGCTTCCTTTTCACCCACATCGTTCACGTCGCTTCCAAGCGTGAAGCCGAACAAATGCGTGGTTTCAAGCTCCTTGCCATTAGCAACTACTGCCGGGAGCGTGAGTGCCGTTACGACTATCAATACATTTTTCATGTTTTTGCCCCCGCGTAGCGCGTTCTATTCAGCCGCTACAGTCATCGGGCGCGTGTGCCGTAACTCACCCCACGCTTGCCGAACGACCAACACCGCCCCTTGCAGGCCGAGACCCGCCATGATGCCGGCGACGGTCAAATCCGGCCAACCAGTTCCAGTGCCGAAAACTCCGGCTGCTGCGAGTAGCACGGCTAGGTTGCCGAGCACGTCGTTACGCGTGCAAATCCATGCCGAGCGCATGTTAGCGTCGCCGCCACGATGCTTCCATAAAAGACCGAACGACGCGGCATTGGCGATGAGCGCCGCAGAGCCGACCGCGCCCATGGTGACGGCTTGCGGCAATGTTCCATACGAAGCATGCCAGCCAGTGACTCCGAGCACCCACAATCCGAAAGCGCCCATCGTGGCTCCCTTGGCAAGCGCCGCCATGGCGCGGTAGCGCAACGCCATCCCGACCACGAACAGGCTGACGGCGTAGTTGGCCGCGTCGCCGAGGAAGTCGAGGGCGTCGGCCTGGAGCGAAGCCGATCCTGCCATGAGGCCCGCACCGACCTCGACGGCGAACATCGCCGAGTTGATGGCAAGTACCGCCCACAGCACGCGCCGGAAGACGGCCCCGCCTCGCCGGGGATCGTCGTCGTCGCAATGGCTGCAGCACACGGTACGCATGGTCGCATTCATTGTTCGCTGGTGACCAGTCATGTTAGTGTGAACCCTGTAGCCACTACAGGGTCAAGCCCATGCCGACCACGAACGTATTGACGATTGGCCAGTTGGGGAGAGCCACGGCCACGAAGATCGAGACGATTCGTTATTACGAGCGAATCGGGCTGCTGCCGGTACCCGCCCGCACCGCCGGCAACTACCGCAGCTACGCGCGCGACCATGCGCGCAGGTTGGCCTTCATTCGACGGGCGCGCGAACTGGGATTTTCGATCGAGGATGTGCGCGAATTGCTCGGCCTTGCCGAACACCGAGAGAGGCCGTGTGCGGAGGTCGATGAGATTGTTGCGCGCCAGCTGGCAGCAACCGAGAAGAAAATTACCGCGCTCAAGCGACTGCGTACCGAACTACGGCAGACGCTTGCCTCCTGCAAAGGTGGGCGCATCGCCGAATGCCAGGTCATCCGGGCTTTGTCACCGACGACGAGCGCACTGACGAGCTGACCGAATAATCGGGCGGCATGTCTCTCTTTTCAGCCCGAAATCATCAGAGCCGAAACCCATTTGCCAGCCTCAGCCGTATTCTTTCGGCACGAGGGTGCGTCCGGGTCTCGATAGGTTTCCCAAGCCATAGGAGGTAGTCATGTCGGATGCATCCAGCCTCGGCAATGCCTTCGAAGGCAACGTCACGCCGCAGATTGATCCACCGCAAATCCAGGTCGGTCCAGACACCGATAAGGTTGGCATCGGCGTGCTCGCGCCCAAGCATCCGCATTGGCGCAATGATCCGACCACGCAAAAGCGCATGGACTCCTATGCGTATCAGGGCGACATCCGCTCGCGCCTGGATGACCTGACCAATACCGGGGACGCGCACACGAAGATCGGCCCAGCGTAAGAGGCGAGCCATGGCGAAGAAAGTCGCTCAGCATCCCGGCAGCGAGGGGAATTTCGATATCATCAAGGGCACCAAGGCTACCGCGGAGCCACGCTCGAACAAGCAGTGGGGCGTAGCTCCTGCACCCAAGAGCGCGAAAGCCAGCATGAAGCGCGCCAAGCAGGCGCACAAGACGCTCGCGCGCGCGGCGCACGCGCACACCGCGGTCAACCCGGAAGGCACCGCATCGAAGCTGAAAGGCTCCGGCGATTTCGGCTCAAAGGCTCTAGCGGCGCGGATCAGGATCGCCAAGGTGCGTACCGGGATCACGCCTCGGGGCTCAAACCTGGTCGAGAGCGAGCCATACTCCGGAGAGGTCAATGGCTAAAAAGCGAAAGAGCATCGCAGCGCGGCTGCGCGCGGT
>DATBHE010000048.1:0-64406 GCA_036557605.1 Pseudolabrys sp. | reverse complement strand
AAGCGGATCGGGCAGGAACGCGGAAAGCGATCGCTCAGATCGTGGTTTTCTTCGGATCCTGGCCGTGCGCGAGCTCGCGGGGCTTTTCGACTTCGTGCCACACTTTCTTCTTGGTGAAGTACATCAAGCCTGCAAGCACGATCAGGAAGATCATCACCTGAAAGCCGATGCGCTTGCGCTGCACGAGGTGGGGTTCGGCAACCCACATCAGGAACGCCGCCACGTCCCGCGAATATTGATCAAGCGTCTGCGGCGCGCCGTCGTCATAGGTCACTTGACCGTCCTGCAGCGGCGGCGGCATGGCGATGTTGTGACCGGGGAAGTATTTGTTGAAGTGGCCGTTGGGCGGCAGCTGAAAGCCCTGCGGCGGGTCCTCGTAGCCTTTCAGCAGTGCGGCGATGTAGTCGGGACCCTGTTCCTGATACTGCGTGAAGGCGTCGAACACGAACCAGGGGAAACCCCGCTGGAAGGTGCGCGCCTTTGCCAGCGTCGACATATCCGGCGGCGCGACGCCGTGCACAGCGGCCGCGGCAAGCTCGTTCGGGAACGGCGATGGAAAATAATCGGCCAGACGGCCGGGGCGCTCGGTGGGCGCGCCTTTGTCATCAATATCCTGGATCTTCGCCTCAGCCGCGACAGCCGCTGCCTGCGCTTCGCTGAAGCCGGGCCCCCCCGGCTCCGCGAGATTGCGGAAGGAAACCATCGACATTGAATGACAGACAGAACAAACTTCCTTGTAGATCTTGAAGCCGCGCTGTAACTGACCTGGGTCATATGTCCCGAAGGGTCCCGCAAACGACCACGTGAGCCTTGGCGGAGCCACCTGCTCTTCGGCCGACGCCGGCAAAACCAGCACGGCAGCCGCGCCGGCCAGGGTGAAGGCGAATACCGTGCGTTTCAAAACTGTCATGGCCCTGCCCCCGCTCACGCCTTGGCGCCGAGAACCGAATCCGAGATCGAATTCGGCAGCGGCCTGGTCTTTTCGAAGATGCCGAGCAGCGGCATGACGATCAGGAAGAATGCAAAGTAGTAGACGGTGAAAATTCGCGACAGGATGACGTAGATGCCCTCAGGCTGCTTCGAGCCGAGCCAGCCCAAGCCGATGCAGGCAGCCACCCAGAGCCAGAAGAATTGCTTGAAAAGCGGACGGTAGCGTGCCGAGCGCACGCGCGAGGTATCGAGCCAGGGGATGAACGCCAACACGATGATCGAGGCGAACAGCGCGATCACACCCATGAGCTTGTTGGGGATCGATCTGAGGATCGCATAGAACGGCAGGTAATACCATTCGGGCACGATTTCCGCCGGTGTCACAGCCGGATTGGCCGGGATGTAGTTGTCGGCATGGCCGAGGAAGTTCGGGATATAAAAGACGAACCACGCATAGACGATACAGAACACGACCATGAAGAAGCCGTCTTTGATCGTCGCGTAAGGTGTGAATGGCACAGTGTCCTTGTCGGACTTGGGCTCAATGCCAGTCGGATTGTTTTGCCCGGCAACATGCAGCGCCCAAACGTGCAACACGACCACACCCACAATCACGAACGGCAACAGGTAGTGAAGCGAATAGAAACGGTTCAGCGTCGGATTGCCGACCGCGAAGCCGCCCCACAACCATGTCACAATCGCGTCGCCCACACCCGGAATGGCCGAGAACAAATTGGTGATGACGGTCGCTGCCCAGAAGCTCATCTGGCCCCAGACCAGCACGTAGCCCATGAAGCCGGTCGCCATCATCAGCAAGTAAATAATGACGCCGAGGATCCACAGCACTTCGCGGGGTTCTTTGTACGATCCGTAATAGATGCCCCTGAACATGTGGATGTAAACGGCAAGGAAGAACATCGCCGCACCGTTTGCATGCAGATAGCGCAACAGCCAGCCGAAATTGACGTCGCGCATGATGCCTTCGACCGACCTGAAGGCGAGGTCGACGTGGGGCGTATAGTGCATCGCCAGCACGATGCCGGTGACGATCTGCACCCCGAGCATGAATGCGAGGATCCCGCCGAAGGTCCAAAGATAATTGAGGTTGCGCGGCGTCGGGTACGCGACGAATGACGAATGAATCAGGCCGCCGAGGGGCAACCGTTTCTCGAACCATTGCAGAAATTTGTTCTGCGGTTGGTAGGTCGAGTGTCCGCTCATGATTGAACCTTAAATGCGATCTCGCTCAGCCGATCTGGATCTTGGTGTCGGAAACAAACTTGTACGGTGGCAGGAAGAGGTTCCTCGGAGCCGGGCCCTTCCGGATGCGCCCGGACGTATCGTACTGCGATCCGTGGCACGGGCAGAACCAGCCATCATATTCGCCCTGGTGCGCGAGCGGGATGCAGCCGAGATGCGTGCAGATGCCGATGACCACAAGCCACTGATCATGGCCTTGCTTGACACGCGCCGAGTCCGGCTCCGGATCGGGCAGCGCTGCAACGTCGACCTTCTGCGCCTCTTCGATTTCCTTCTTCGTGCGATGGAAGATGAAGATCGGCTTCGAGCGCCAGAACACCTTGATGATCTGGCCATCGGCTATGGGGGCGAGATCGACTTCGATCGGTGCACCGGCCGCGATGGTCGATGCGTCCGGATTCATCTGCGCAATGAGCGGGACCAGCACCGCCGCTGCTCCCACCGCGCCGACGGCGCCGGTGGCGATATAAAGAAAGTCGCGGCGCGTGTGCTCCGCCGAAGACACGGTCGTCACGTCTTTAGCCCTCTCCTCCGGTGGCTTGTTCATCCCGCCCGAGGCTGGAACCCGGGACCGAAGTCCGAAGGGCGGCGGGGCGGACCGGTTGCGGCAGTCCTGGAAAAGACAGGGCAGCGCGTCGGTGAGTTTCTATTGGCACCCTTGCCGTAAGAGCGCAAGCCCGCAAAAGCGCACCCACCAATAGTGACCACCGGTTTTGCGTCTGGCCACGCTTTAAATATTGCATTATGCGCGCGATACCGATCTCGGGTTGACCGGGATCGGCCGGAATATCTTGCCCAAGTCATCTTTACCCAGGTCGGCTGGAGCCGCTTTGGGGGTGCCGAAACGGCGACCCATCAGGCTGGTTGCGCGCCGGGCCCGCGAAGATTGGTCGCATAAATCATTCGTCTACAGTGCCTTTTTTGCGTCACCGACGAGCGCGCGGACCACCCATGCGGATTGCCCTCTACGAACCGGATATCCCCCAGAACACCGGGACGATTCTCCGGCTATGCGCCTGCCTGGGCATCGAGGCGCACATCATCGAACCAAGCGGCTTCCCTGTCACCGACCGCGCATTCCGCCGTGCCGGCATGGATTACATCGGCAATGTCAACATCACGCGTCATGGCTCGTTTGCAAAATTTCAAGATTGGCGAGTGCGCGAACGGCTTCGACTCGTATTGCTTACGACGGCCGCCGAACGGTCTTACCTCGATCATGCGTTCGATGTCGACCAGGTACTGCTGTTCGGCCGCGAAAGCGCGGGCGTTCCAAAAGCCGTTCATGACGCGGCGGATGTCCGCCTGTGTATTCCCATGCAGGGCGGGATGCGGTCACTCAATATAGCCGTGGCCGCCGCAATGGTTGCCGGAGAGGCGTTGCGACAGACACGGAATTTGACGCGGTGATAGGATCGCCCCCAAACGGGTTATTTGAAAACATGGACCAGGCCCTGCTCGAATCACGAAAGACTAAAGCCCGTGCATGGTTCGAGGCGCTGCGCGACGATATCTGCACAGCGCTAGAGCTGCTGGAAGATGCGTTGCCGGAGAACGCCCCTTTTGTCGAGCGTGCCGCAGGCCGCTTCCGGCGAACACCCTGGCAGCGAACCGACCATGACGGCGGCGCCGGTGGCGGTGGCGTGATGGCGATGATGCACGGCCGCGTGTTCGAGAAAGTTGGAGTACACTGCTCGACCGTTTACGGTGAATTCGCGCCGGAATTCCGCAAAGAGATACCGGGGGCCGAAAACGATCCCCGCTTCTGGGCATCCGGCATCTCGCTGATTGCTCACCCACATAATCCGAACGTGCCGGCAGTGCACATGAACACCCGTTTCGTCGTGACCAGCAAATCCTGGTTCGGGGGCGGTGCGGATCTCACCCCTGTGCTGGAGCGGCGGCGCATTCACAACGATCCTGACAGTATTGCCTTCCATGCCGCGATGAAAACCGCATGCGATGCACATGCGGAGATCGCGCCCTACGACAAGTACAGGAAATGGTGCGACGAGTACTTCTTTCTCAAGCACCGCAATGAGCCGCGCGGTGTTGGGGGAATATTCTATGACTATCTCGAGACCGATTGGGACGAGACGTTCGCCTTCACGCAAGATGTCGGCCGCGCATTCCTGCGCGCCTACCCGGCCCTGGTGCGGAGGAATTTCGGGCAACCCTGGAGCGAAGCAGATCGCGAGGAGCAGCTGATCCGCCGCGGCCGCTATGTGGAATTCAATCTCCTGTATGACCGCGGCACGATTTTCGGACTCCGCACGGGCGGAAATGTCGAATCAATACTCTCTTCGATGCCACCGGTCGTGAAGTGGCCGTGACCGATCAACGCAACGCGCCATACACAAGAAATACGCCTCCCAACAACACCACGACGTCGAGAATCGCCGTGTGCACATGCACCGGCATTTGCTCAACAAAGGCTTTTGCGAGAAATGCGCCGGGAAGCGCCACGATTCCGATGAGAAGCGCAAAGGCAATCACTTGTGCCGTAATGACACCGGCAAGGCCAAAGACGGAAATCTTCACGATGCCGATCACGATGGAAATAGCCGCATCGGTGGCAATAACGCCCGCCCCTTCGACGCCGGCAGCCATCAGCAAGGACAACAGAATCACACCCGACCCGGCGGTGCCGCCGACCAGGAGGCCATAGCCAAGCGAACCGAGCCCAAGTCCGCCGTCGCCAACTCTGACGCCGTGGTGGCGCAGCAGGCGTCGCAGCGGCACGCTCGCAATCAGCATGCCGCCGATGACCAGAGCCGCACCAGCACTCGAAAGGTGCGTATAGCCCCATGCACCAAGCACGCATGTTGGCACAGACGCGGCGAGCACGATCGCGGCACGTCGCCAGTCCGCATATTTCAGGAAAGCAAAGACCCGGCTGGAATTGGTGAACATCGCCGAAATAGCGATGATAGGCACGACCGGCTCGGCACCCACCAACGGCACCAGGACGAGCGGCATCAAAGCACCGGTCCCGTAGCCGGAGATGCCG
Source organism: Pseudolabrys sp. (assembly GCA_036557605.1). GTDB lineage: Bacteria > Pseudomonadota > Alphaproteobacteria > Rhizobiales > Xanthobacteraceae > Pseudolabrys. Next base: position 59,206 of record DATBHE010000048.1, on the reverse strand, counting down.
CCCACGATGGAGGCGAACAGCGCGACTGCCGCCACCAGGATTAACTGCCAGAACGAAATATCGGCCAAGCCGGAAAGAACATTCATGAATCAGCCGCGCTTTTCGCTGCGGCTTCGGCAATTTCATCCAGCGCGCGTGCGTCCTGCGGGAATCCCGCGGCGATCCAGGCACGCTCGGCGGCCGCAATTGCCGCGCCCAGCGCGGGGCCTTGCGCCAGGCCACGCTTCATGAAGTCCGCTGCCTTGAGTGGAAATTCCGGCGCAGTCCAGCGTAGCGGCAGCGTTGCGAGCGTGCGCCATTCGGAATCATTTGCGGTTGCGTCCGAGCGCGCCCAGCCCAACAGGACGTGATCGGTAAATTCTTGAGGATTGAATTTGTATAAGAGCGTTCGCGCAGCTTTTTCTCCGAGCGCCGGCGAGATACGCCGCCAACCTTCGGCCATCGATGCGAGCCGCTCGTGCTCGCTGTTGGTAAGCCGCAGCTTCTGCCAGAGGCGGTCGGCGTCTTCGGCAATGACGACAGCAAGAGCGCCCAGCCGGCGCACGGCATCGGGTGTTGCTGCGATCGCAGCCTCGACCTTGACCATGTTTTCGAAGTCGGCGAGGTACGGAACGCCGCCAAGCACAAGCAACAGCAATCCCGCGTGCGACATCACGGCAAGCGTGGGCGTCGCGTGCGCCGCCGCCAGCAACTTCAGAAGCTCCATGCGGACGCGCTCGCGCGAAAGCTGGTCGAGTCCTTTTCGCGCGGCAATGCAGGCAGCCAGGCCAGCCGCGTCAGGGTGACCGGTCCCATAGCTGGCATGAAAGCGGAAGAACCGCAAAATCCGCAAATAGTCTTCCTCGATGCGTTTTGCGGCGTCGCCGATAAAGCGCACGCGGCGATGGGCAAGGTCATCCAATCCGCCAGCGTAGTCATAGATCGTGCCATTGCGCGTTGCCGAAAGCGCGTTGATTGTGAAATCGCGGCGCTCGGCATCCATTTTCCAGTCGCGGCCGAACTCGACCCTCGCATGCCGGCCATAGGTTTCGACATCCTTGCGCAGCGTCGTCACCTCGAATGGATGCTTGTCGATGACGACCGTCACCGTTCCATGCTCAATACCGGTTGGAACGGCCTTGAATCCCGCTGCGCCGACGCGGTTCATCACTTCGTCAGGTACTGCCGTGGTCGCAATGTCGACCTCGAGGACCGGCAGACCCAGCAAGGCATTGCGAACCGCGCCCCCGACGACGCGCGCTTCCTCGCCGTCGCGATCAAGCACATCGAGGAGGCTCGCCAGCGCTCCAGACGTCAGCCATGCGGCATCGGCGAATTTCCGTTCCGTTTGTCCGGCCTGTGACACCATTACTTAGTGGTCCCCGGCACGAATTTGCCGTTCTCCATGTGGGCTGGCACGTAGGTTGATCCGGGCGGCGCACCGGAGAAGTGCGCAAAATAAATGAAGCTGCCAAGCACGAGCAGCAATGCCGCAATCGCGAGAGTCAGGATCCGCACCAGCGGCCATGACTTGAGATCAAGCACGCCCGCATTTGTTGCCCACAGGAAAACGGCATAAAGCACGAACGGCGTGAGAAACAGAAGGACCTCAGTGAGGACCGGGCGGATCATCGGTATATCCGATCATAGAGATTCCGCAGGATACCAGCCGTGACACCCCAAATGTAGCGTTCGGCGAAAGTGATCGCATAGTAATGCCGTGTCATGCCCTGCCAGTCGCGCGAATGACGCTGGACGTTCTTCTGGTCCATCAGAAAGTCGAGCGGGACTTCGAAGGTCGCATCCACCTCGCTGATATTGAGCTTGAGCGAGAAACCCGGCTTCACGCGAGCAATCACCGGTACAATGCGATAGCCCAGCGTAGTCATGTAAAGATCGAGATACCCGAGCGGTTGAACGTGACGGCGATCGAGCCCAATCTCTTCCTCGGCTTCGCGTAAAGCCGATGCGCGCGGATCGATATCGCCTCTTTCGATCTTGCCGCCGGGAAACGAAATCTGCCCGGGATGGTCAGGGAGATGTTGTGCGCGCTGGGTAAACAGCACCGTCGGTTGGGAGTGATCCACAATCGGCACAAGCACCGCTGCCGGGCGGATCGGCCGCACTTCCGCGATCTTGCGCATCACGGGGTCAACATCGTGGTCGCCGCGCGCCGGTGTCACGGAAGGATCGGTGAGACCCAGAGGCACATCGAGTGTCAAACGCTTCTGCACGCGCGCGAAGAAATCTTCGGCCGAAAGGGCCGTCAGCGAATGTTGCATCAGGCGAACTCCCGCGCGGCACTCGCCTCAGCCATCGCGAAGAATTCACCTTGCGAAGCGACACCGAACATCGCGTTGCCGCCGACGTTGCGTTCTTCCCCGAGCTCAACCAGGTCATAGAAAAGGGCGCGGGTCACTTTCGCCCACAAATCGCGACGCACATGCAGGTAGGGCTTCAACCCTCCCGTTACCGACTGCAGCTCGAAACGCAATGCGTGACCGGGTCCCGCAGTCACCCAGTCATCGACATTGGTCCGGAATTCGAGGATCTGCCCGCTGTCGCCACGTGAGGTTTTCATTTCGACGGCGAGGAAGGGCGCATCTTCGACGACGATTCCGACTTTCTCGACCGGTGTCACGAGAAAGTGTTTGTCGCCTTCCCGCTTGAGCACGGATGCAAACAATTTGACCAAGGCCGGACGTCCGATCGGAGTCCCTTGATAGAACCAAGTGCCATCGGCCGAAATTCTCATCTCGATATCGCCACAAAAGGGTGGATTCCAAAGTTCGATGGGCGGCGGAGCCTTGTTTTCGCGGGACAGCCCTGCCGCGATCGCTTCCAGTCCACCCTGCCCTGCCTTCGCCATTGTTTTCCTTCGATAATCAGCCGGAGCGAGCCTGTTCGCATCTTCGTGATTCACCCGGCCCGGCGCTGGAAGATAGCGTAAGCTTCGCTGGAGATTGAGGCAGATTCGGCCCGAATAATGCAGCGAAATCGTCCGCCGCCCCTATCTATAGCGGGCGGCATCGATGGCGACGAAAGGAATGGCATGATGGCGAAATCCGGCGGCGAAAGCCTGGAGAAACTCGAGGACATGATCGTGCGCGCCGCCGAGTCCACGGCAGCGCATGTGCGCGCGGCGAAGGCCGCGATCGGCGCGGTCATTTTCGGCCAGGATGTGGTCGTGGAGCGCGCGCTGGTCACGGTGCTCTCCGGCGGTCATGCGTTGCTGGTCGGTGTGCCAGGTCTCGCGAAGACCAAGCTGGTCGACACCATGGGCACAGCGCTTGGCCTCGATGCGCGGCGCATCCAGTTCACGCCGGATCTGATGCCGTCCGACATTCTCGGCACCGAAGTGCTCGAGGAGAACCCGGGAGGAAAGCGCAGCTTCCGCTTCATCGCAGGGCCGGTCTTCGCGCAATTGCTGATGGCCGACGAAATCAACCGTGCCTCCCCGCGCACCCAGTCGGCACTGCTGCAGGCGATGCAGGAGCAGCACGTGACTGTCGCGGGTGTTCGACACGATCTGCCAAAGCCTTTTCACGTTCTGGCGACACAAAACCCGCTCGAGCAGGAAGGCACATATCCGCTGCCGGAGGCGCAGCTCGATCGCTTTTTGATGGAAGTCGATGTCGACTACCCCGATCAGGACGCCGAACGTAAGATTCTCTTCGACACGACCGGCGCGGAAGAGAGTCGCCCCAAGCCGGCGATGACCGCCGAGGATCTGTTGTCGGCGCAGAGACTTGTTCGCCGTCTGCCGGTCGGCGAATCTGTCGTCGAGGCAATCCTTGCCCTCGTTCGTTCGGCACGTCCCGGTCCCGATGCAGGCGACATCGGCAAATTGATCTCCTGGGGCCCGGGCCCGCGCGCCAGCCAGGCGCTTATGCTCGCGGTCCGCGCCCGCGCGCTGCTGGATGGTCGTTTCGCGCCCTCGGTCGATGACGTGCTGGAATTGGCTGAGCCCGTGCTCAAGCATCGCATGGCCTTGACGTTCGGAGCACGCGCGGAGGGCGAAACCATTCCGAATGTGATCCGCCGGCTGAAGGCACGCATCGGATAGTTGCGATGGCGGAGTTGAAGCCGAGCGATATCGAGACCGATACGGTAAAGCAGGCGACGTTAGGCGCGCGCAAGCTGGCCGACGCCATGCCGAGACTTATTCTCGAGGCGCGCCGCGTTGCGTCCACGGTTATCCACGGGTTGCATGGCCGGCGGCGCGCGGGCCCCGGCGAAAATTTCTGGCAGTATCGCCGGTTCGTCTCGGGCGAACCCGCACAATCTGTCGATTGGCGCCGCTCTGCGCGGGACGATCATCTGTATGTGCGCGAACGGGAATGGGAAGCTTCGCACACCGTGTGGATCTGGCCGGACCGCTCGCCATCGATGATGTTCACCTCCGCCTTGGCTAAAGACAGCAAGCTTGAGCGCGCACTGGTGGTGGCTTTTGCGCTTGCCGAGGTGCTCGTTCAGGGCGGTGAACGGGTCGGCGTTCCCGGTCTCACGCGACCGACGGCGAGCCGCAACGTCATCGAAAAGATGGCGGAGGCAATCCTGCACGATTCCTCCGAGCGCGCGAGCCTGCCGCCTTCATTCGCCCCGTCGCCGCTCTCCGAGGTCGTGGTGCTTTCCGATTTGTGGGTCACGCTCGGCGACGTGCGCGGCACGATCACGCAGCTTTCCTCCACAGGCGCGCATGGCCATGTCGTCCAGATTGTCGACCCTGCCGAGGAAAGCTTTCCGTACTCCGGACGAGTCGAGTTTATCGAGCCCGAAGGCGCCGGCAGCATAACCGCCGGCCGCGCCGAGACATGGCGCAATGACTATCAGGATATCGTTGCGCGGCATCGCGCCGCCATTCGTGGCGAGACCGACCTGCGCGGCTGGAGTTTCGCAATCCATCGCACCGACCGCCCGGCAAGCGAACTTCTCCTCGTGCTGCATTCGCGCATGGGCGACAATACGCAACCGTTCGTCGTCAGCAGCCGCCACGCGACGGCGAACCCCGCGAGCCCCGCATGATCGGGTCGATACCGCTCGGTTTTGCTCAACCGTTGGTGTTGCTCGGGCTGCTGAGCCTGCCTGTATTATGGTGGCTTCTGCGCCTTGTGCCGCCGCGACCGCGCCGGATCGACTTCCCGCCAACGCGCCTGCTGTTCGAGATCGCTCCGAAGGAGGAAACGCCGGCACGCACACCGTGGTGGCTCACATTGCTGCGCCTGACACTGGCGGCGCTCATCATCGTCGCAGCCGCAGGCCCGCTATGGAATCCTCCCCTTGCAACGACGGATCGTGTCGCACCGTTGCTCATCATGCTCGATGACGGCTGGCCTGCGGCGGCCTCCTGGGATGCCCGCCTGCGGACCGCGGACGAAATGATCGCGCGCGCGGAAGCCGACAACCGCGGCGTCGCGATCATGCCGCTTTCGGAAACCGACCGCGACATTTCCATGCGCCTTGCAGGCGCTGCGCGCGTCCAGATCAAGCAGCTCAAACCGAAGCCCTTTGGCGTGGACCGTATTGAAGCCTTGCCGCTGATCGAACGCTTTCTCGCAACCGCACCAAACGTCGAAGTGGTCTGGCTGACGGACGGAGTGGACCTCGGAAAGGGTGCCGAATTTGTTGAAGGTCTGAAGCGCGCCCTCGGAAGTCATCCGCTCACCATCGTCGAAGGTGGGTTGCCGATTTCACATGCGCTCGCTGCTGCAGATAATGCGGCAGGCGCGCTGACGGTGAAAGTGCTGCGCGCGCACACGAACGTGGGTGAAAACGGCCTGGTCAATGCCATCGATCTCAAGGGCCTGCCTTTGGGAGAAGCGGCGTTCAGCTTCAGGCCCGGCGACCGCGAAACTGACGCTGTCATTGACCTACCGGTGGAAATCCGCAACGACGTCGCGCGCCTCGAGATCGTAGGCGAGCGTTCGGCAGGTGCCGTCCAGTTGCTGGACAAGCGATGGCGGCGGCGCACGGTCGGCATCGTTTCCGGATCCACCGCCGACCGCTCGCAACCATTGATCGGCGCGACCTATTATCTGTCGCGCGCACTCAACCCGTTCGCCGATGTCCGCCTCGCGGAAGGTGTTGCTCCTGCTGAAGCCATTTCGCGGTTCCTCGATCGACAGTTGCCGATGTTGATCCTTGCCGATGTCGGCAATGTCAATGAATCGCTCGACCAACTCAACAAATGGATCGACAACGGCGGCGTCCTGGTGCGCTTCGCCGGCCCTCACCTTGCTGGCGCCGATGACAAGCTTGTACCGGTGAAGCTGCGCCGCGGGGGCCGCATTCTTGGCGGCAGTCTGAGTTGGGAGAAGCCGCAACAGCTGGCAGCATTTTCGAAAGACGGCCCGTTCAACGGCATGCCGGTTCCGACCGATGTTACAGTCACCCGTCAGGTGCTGGCCGAGCCGGATTCGCAACTCACCGATCGCACCTGGGCCACCCTCGCCGACGGCACGCCGCTCGTCACGGCGGAACGCCGCGGCAAAGGACTGATCGTGCTGTTCCACGTGACGGCCGACACGCGTTGGTCCGACCTGCCTCTTTCCGGCGCATTCGTCGACATGTTGCGGCGGCTGGTGACCCTGGCCGGATCGACTGGCGCTGAAACCACGGAGGCGGGATCAGACACAGCCGGCAGCCGGGCAACGCAGGTCGTACCGCCCACGCGCGTGCTCGACGGCTTCGGTGCTTTCTCCACGCCACCGGCAACGGCGCGTCCCATACCCAGCAATTTTTCCGGCCGTGGCAGCCTCGACCACCCGCCCGGTTTTTACGGGCCGCCGGAAGGGCTGGTTGCGGTGAACACCCTCGCCCCGGCCGACCGTCCGGCACAACTTGATGTATCGCCACTCAATGCACGTCTCGATGCATACCGGCAGGGCGAACCGCTCGACCTGCGGGGCCCGATATTTCTTGCTGCACTGGCGTTGCTGGTGATCGACGCGCTGGTCGTGATGTGGCTTTCGGGTGGTCTCGGCTTCATGCGCCCGCGGGGCGCGGCCGCGGCGATCGTCGCGTTCCTTTTGGTTGGAACCCTGGTGCCGCCGCGGGCTCCCGCGCAACCACAGCCGGCGCAGCAAACGCAACCCTTGTCTGCCCAGCAACTCGATTTTGCCACGAAGGCCACATTGCAGACCCACCTTGCTTACGTGATCACCGGAGACGCCAGCGTCGACGAGATCAGCAAGAACGGATTGCAGGGCCTTACGATGTTTCTGGCACAGCGTACGGCATTGGAAGCAGGCGATCCGATCGGACTCGATCCGGCCCGTGACGAGCTCGCATTCTTCCCGCTGATCTACTGGCCGGTTTCGCCAGGCGCCCAGAAGCCGACGCAGGCCGCACTCGACAAGATTGATGCCTATATGAAGCGCGGCGGTACAGTGCTGTTCGACACGCGTGATGCGGTCGACGCACCTCCCGGACGCGGCGGCGAGATGCGTAGTCCGGGCATGGTGGCACTGCGTTCGCTCTTGTCGTCGCTCGATATTCCGGAACTCGAGCCGGTACCGCACGATCACGTGCTGACCAAGACATTCTTCCTGTTGCGCGATTTTCCCGGCCGCTTCACCAACGGGCAACTGTGGGTCGAGGCATTACCTGCCGCCGGCGAGGAAGAAAACACCAATCGCCCGGCCCGCGCCGGCGATGGCGTCTCCTCCATCCTGATTACTTCGAACGATCTCGCGGGCGCATGGGCGATGCGTCCGGACGGACAACCGATGCTTCCGCTGGTGCCGGGCGAGCCGCGTCAGCGGGAGTTCGCTTTCCGCGCCGGCGTCAACATCGTGATGTATGCGCTGACCGGCAATTACAAAGCCGATCAGGTCCACATCCCGGCACTGCTGGAACGCCTGGGACAGTAGGAGCGCGCCATGAATCTCGGCATCTCGTTTGCTCCGCTGGTTCCGTCATACGTGGTATGGACGGCATTTGCCGTCGCCCTGCTGATTTCCGCTCTTTTGCTGCTCGCGCGCAGCCGGGGAGCAGCGCTTCGCGCGCTCGCGCTCGCGCTGATGGTGCTGGCACTCGCCAATCCGTCGCTCACCCGCGAGGATCGCGAACCGATTCCTTCGGTCGTCGCGGTCATCGTCGACAAAAGCCCAAGCCAGAGCTTCGGCGACCGCGCGCAGCAGACCGAGGCGGCGCGGGCAACGCTCGTCGAGCGTCTCAAGCGGATTCCCGGTCTCGAGGTGCGTGTGGCGGAGGCCGGCGCCGCCGATGGGGAGACTGACGGCACCAAGCTGTTCGCGGCCTTGTCGTCCACGCTCGCTGACGTTCCGCCGGACCGCGTCGCCGGTGCCATCCTGATAACCGACGGCCGCGTGCATGACGTGCCGGCCGACACGGCCGCGCTCGGGTTTTCCGCGCCGCTCCATGCATTGATTACCGGCCATAAAAACGAGATCGACCGGCGCGTCGTGCTTACGCAAACGCCGCGGTTCGGGATCGTCGGGCAATCGCAGACGATTGGATTCCGCGTCGAAGATCAGGGCGCAAAAATCGGCGCGGCCGAAATCACGGTCCGCCGCGACGGCGAGGAGCTGACAAAGCGGGTCGTAACCGTCCACACCGACGTCAAGTTCAATGTGCCGATCCCGCACGCCGGACCGAATATTGTCGAGATCGAAGCCTCACCACTCGATGGCGAACTGACACCCGTGAATAATCGCGCCGTCGTCTCGATCGACGGCGTGCGGGACAAGCTGCGCGTATTGCTCGTCTCCGGCGAACCGCATGCCGGCGAACGCACGTGGCGCAACCTTCTCAAGTCGGATGCTTCCGTCGATCTCGTGCATTTCACCATTCTGCGTCCGCCGGAGAAACAGGACGGCACGCCGATCAACGAGCTGTCGCTGATCGCGTTCCCGACTCGCGAGCTGTTTCAGCAGAAGATCGGCGAATTCCAGCTGATCATCTTTGACCGCTATGCCAGGCAAGGTGTTCTGCCGCTCATCTACTTCGACAACATCGCAAAATATGTGCGTGACGGCGGCGCGGTGTTGATCGCTGCGGGCCCCGACTACGCGAGTCCCACCAGCATCTGGCGCACCCCGCTCGACGGCATTCTGCCGGCGGAGCCGACCGGCGAAGTGACCGAGCGACGGTTTTTGCCGCAACTGACGGACGCAGGCAGACGCCATCCGGTCACGCGCGATCTTGAGGGGTCGGATACCAACCCACCGCACTGGAGCAATTGGTTCCGGCTGGTCGACATCAGGCGCAGCACCGGGACGAATGTCATGCAGGGACCGGACGGCAAGCCCCTCCTCGTTCTCGGACGCGAAGGCAAAGGCCGGGTGGCTCTGCTGCTGTCCGACCACATCTGGCTGTGGGCGCGCGGCTACGAAGGCGGCGGGCCGCATCTCGACTTGCTCCGCCGGCTATCGCACTGGCTCATGAAGCAGCCCGATCTCGAGGAAGAGGCGCTGCGGCTGATCGTGCGGGGCCGCGACATCACCGTGCAGCGGCAGACGATGGCCGACACGGTCAATCAGGTGACGCTGACGTCTCCGACCGGCGCGACCCGGACGATCGATCTGCAGTCGGTCGAGCCCGGTCTTTGGCGCGCGGTGACTGCGGCCAACGAGCTCGGCCTGTGGCGCGCCACCGACGGCAAGCTTACGGCGCTCGCGAATGTGGGCCCCGCCAATCCACGCGAGTTTGCGGAAGTGACATCGACGCCTGATGTCCTGCAGGCGTTGAGCAGCGCCACCGGCGGCGATGCGCGGCGGATTGCGGAAGGCAACAGTCTCAATGTGCCTCGGGCAGTGGCCGTGCGCACCAGCACGACCTTCAAGGGAGACGACTGGATCGGCGTGAAGATGCGCGACGTCAGTGTCGTGCGCGGCATAGGCGTGCTTCCGGTATTCGCCGGAATGATCGGCTTGCTGCTGCTGGTCGGCTCGCTGGCCGCAACCTGGGCGAGGGAGGGTCGGTAATGCTACTCCCAGTCCGGCCGTATCAGGCCTGAGACGCCATCGAAGGCGCCCGCTACAAGCTCCGCGACCAGAAGCCGTGCAGGATCGACCGGTCCCGGCATTTTGACCTGCCCCTTCGGAACCCGTTTGAAGCCGGATTTGGCGTAGATCGGCTCGTCCCCAACCAGCACGATCAGTTTATGCCCGCCTTTCCTGGCTTCCTCGAGTGCCCGTTTCACGAGCGCGGTGCCGACACCGTGCGAGCGGAACGGCGGCTCGACGGTGAGCGGCCCGAGCAGCAGTGCCGCCGTCTCGCCGATACAGATCGGCGTCAAACGCACCGAGCCGACCATCAATGTGCCGATGCGTGCCGTGAAAGAGAGGTCGAGAACGTGGCCCCTGCCCTCGCGAATGCGAAAGGCGGTGCGCGCAAAACGGCCCGGCCCGAACGTGCGTTCGTGCAGCCGCTCGATGGCCGGGGCATCGGCGATCGTTTCCGGCAGAATGGTGAGAGCGAGGTCGCTCATAGACAATAAAATATCCGCTGTCAGGCGCAGCCGCTTAGCATCTGGCCCGATTCTGGTCCATTGCCCGTGGCGCGGCGCGTGCCGACAGCCTAAATGAAGAGCGGTGAAGGTTAAGGAGATCGGCATGGGACTTCTCGTCGACGGCGTCTGGCAGGAAGATGTTTCGCGTACCAAAGATGGCCATTTCGTCAGGCCGACGACGCAATTCCGCAATTGGGTCACGCCGGATGGAAGTCCGGGGCCTTCCGGCACCGGTGATTTCGCCGCGGAAAGCGGCCGCTATCACCTTTATGTTTCGCTTGCGTGCCCGTGGGCCCATCGCACGATCATCTTCCGCAAGCTCAAGGCGCTCGAGAACGTGGTGTCGATGTCGGTCGTCTCCCCGGACATGCTCAAGGACGGCTGGACCTTCAACGTCGACGAAGGTTCCACCGGTGATGCCGTTTACGGAAAATCGAAATTGTCGGAAATCTATTTGCTCGCGCAACCGCGCTATACGGGCCGCGTGAGCGTGCCGGTTCTGTGGGACAAGAAAAAGAAAACGATCGTCAACAACGAATCGTCGGAAATCATCCGGATGTTTAATTCCGCATTTGACGCGTTCACCAACGTGCATACCGACTACTACCCCGCAGTTGTTCGCGCTCGGATCGACAAATTAAACGACCTGATCTACCCGAACATCAACAATGGTGTTTACCGCGCCGGTTTTGCGACATCGCAGATGGCTTATGAACAGGCTTTCCGAAATGTTTTCGATACGCTCGAGGAACTCGAGCAGGTTCTTTCGCAGCACCGCTATCTTGTCGGCAACACGATCACGGAGGCCGACTGGCGGCTATTCTGCACGCTGATCCGTTTCGATGCCGTCTATTACGCGCACTTCAAGTGCAATTGGCGGCACATCTACGAATATCAAAACCTGTCAAACTATCTGCGTGATCTCTATCAAGTGCCGGGAGTTGCCGAAACCGTGAGCATCGCGCAGATCAAGCGGCATTACTATGGAAGCCAACGCCATGTGAATCCCGCCGGCATCGTTCCAGTCGGACCGCAACTTGATTTTGCAGCGGGTCACGACCGGGCGAAATTCGGTTGACCTCACCAAATTGCGCTGAGTGGCGCATCACCGAACACTTCGGCAACGCGAGCACGCGTGCCTCGAGCAGTATCCTCCGGCAATGCATCGGGATGGAAGAATCCGTGCGCGACGATTTCACGATTGGGGCGCGGATCACCGTCCTGGCGAAAATCGCGCACGATGAATAAGGCGACATGATCGCGCAGCGACACCCGCTTGTTGAAATAAATCCCGAACAGCTGCGGGCTTGTGCCGAGCCGGATGTTTCCCTCCTCGGCGAGTTCGCGGGCCAGTGCGTCGAGAAACGTTTCTCCCGTTTCCACGCCTCCGCCGGGCAGGTGCCATCCGTCCACGTAAGAGTGCTTGACGAGGAAAATGCGCCCCGCGCCGTCGACCACCATGGCGCGCGCGCCCAATGTCGCGCCGCGCGAGAAGCGCCAGTAGAGGTGCATGATCCGGCTGATGAGCGGCTCGAACGCGCGCCGGAGGCGATGCAGCTGTTCCATCATTGTCCCCGCGGTCTGCGATACATCCTTAGCGCTCCCAGCTGTCCAATTCATAGTTTAGAAGCGTTCCAACATATGCCATAAGGACATCCGTCAGCGATTGAGGGCATTGACGTGAAACGGTTTTCCGACCTGAGCGAACAGGAGGTGCTGGCCCTCGCCATCACCAACGAGGAGGAAGATAGCCGCATCTATCGCGGATTTGCGGAAGGTCTGCGCGAGCAGTTCCCCGCCTCGGCCAAAGTCTTCGATGAAATGGCGGACGAGGAAGTTCACCACCGCACGATGCTGTTCGACCTCTATCGCAGGAAATTCGGGGAATACCTGCCGCTGATCCGCCGCCAGGACGTCAAAGGCTTCCTGCATCCAAAAAAGCCGCTCTGGCTTACGCGCCCGCTCGGCCTCGAAGAGGTGCGCAAATTCGCCGAGAACATGGAATTCGAAGCCGAGCGCTACTACCGCAGGGCGGCAGAAAACGCGCGCGATGCCTCGGTGCGGCAGCTCCTCGTGGAGCTTGCCGAAGCGGAAGCAGGTCACGAAAGCCTGGCGCACAAATTAAGTCAGGAAATTCTCACCAAGGGCGCCCGGGCCAAGGAGGATGAAACCGCACGGCGGATGTTCGTCCTTCAATACGTGCAGCCCGGACTTGCCGGACTCATGGACGGCTCGGTATCGACGCTCGCCCCGTTGTTTGCGGCCGCCTTCGCTACCCACAACACATGGGAAACATTCCTGGTTGGCCTCGCCGCCTCCGTCGGCGCTGGCATCTCGATGGGCTTTGCCGAGGCGCTCTCCGACGACGGTTCATTGACCGGCCGTGGTGCTCCCTTGTTGCGCGGAACGGTGTGCGGTGTGATGACCGCGATCGGCGGGCTCGGCCATACCCTGCCTTTTCTCATTCCCGACTTCTACATCGCGACTATCGCTGCGATTTTTGTTGTGGCGGTGGAATTGGCCGCAATCTCATGGATCCGCACCCGCTTTATGGATACTCCGTTTCTCCAGGCGGCGTTCCAGGTCGTGGTGGGTGGCGTGCTCGTATTCATTGCAGGCATCTTGATCGGGAGTTCATGATCCCGCATCAAGGAAGCCTGGATGCACGGCGGCCTGCACCAGCGCGCCGTCCTTCCGATGGCCGCGCCGCGCATGACGGAATGCGATGTTTACCCTCGCGCATCTTTCCGATCCGCATCTCGCACCGCTGCCGCAGCCGCGCCTGGGCGAGCTGATAGGCAAAAGGGTGACCGGCTACATCAATTGGCAAAGAAAGCGCCGTTTTGTTCACGACGCATCTGCGCTTTCAGCAATCGTCACCGATCTCAAGGCGCAGGTGCCGGACCATATCGTGGTCACCGGAGACATTGCTAATATCGGCCTGCCGGCCGAATTTCTGCACGGGCGCGACTGGCTGGAGAACCTGGGGCCTCCTCGCGATGTGACCTTCGTTCCCGGCAATCACGACATTTATGTGCGTGAGGCCGCCGTTTTGGCCGCGCGGCAGTGGACCGCGTATATGGCCGATGATGAGGGCGCCAGCGGTTTTCCTTTCGTCCGCCGCCGCGGCAATGTCGCCTTGATCGGCCTTTCAACCGGAGTACCGACCGCTCCGTTCCTTGCCACCGGCTGGCTCGGAACCAAACAGCTCTCGGAGCTTGCGGCTATCCTCAACAAGCTGAAAGCGGAAAATGTTTTTCGGGCGATTCTGATCCATCATCCGCCTGTAAGCGATGCGGGGCGTCACAAACGATTGCTGGATGCATCGATCCTCAGGCGCGTGATCGCCGCCCACGGAGCGGATTTGCTGCTGCATGGTCACGATCACCTTCACATGATCAACTGGTTGGATGGTCCAAATGGGACGCGCATACCCGCTGTTGGCGTGCCGTCGGCATCAAGCGCGCCAGGACGTGGCAAGAATGCAGCGGGCTATAACCTTTACCGGATCGACGGTGCACGCGGAGCCTGGCGTTGCGACATGCTTACGCGCGGTCTCGGCCTTGGCGGCGAGGTTACCCAGTTAAATGAGATCAAGCTGCTCGGCTAGGGGCGTGTCAGAAGAGCAAGCGCAACCAGACCGACGATACCAACGACGAGCCCGAGGATGAAATTGCCGATCGCCCGCCGCCGGCGCTGGCGCCGTCCGCGACGCAAGACGGTCTGCGCGACATACTGCCCGGCGTCATCGGTCAGGGCACGCTCGCGCTCGACCAACCGGCGAGCGACGTAACGTCTTATGGCGTCGGCCATGGCAGGCGCTTCATAGGACTCGGCAAGGATCGCGCGACCATAGCGCGTATCCTGCACGAAACGGTATTGCCGTTTATCACGGCCCATCTCGACATGCGCCACAACGTCGATCCACAGGCGCGGGATGTCGCCTTTGCTCACACCGCGATCAAACAGATCTACGTCGTCGGGAATCTCCTTGAATAACGGGTCGAGCGCTTCATTGAGCAGTTCAAGCCGCGCGACATCCGCGTCGCGCAGATCGACAATGACCGCGGAGCGCTCGGCAGCTTCGATACGTGCCTCGCGCACCGCCTCTTTCAGCGGTTGCGGAGTGTCAGTACCTTCGGCCTGATCATTGGTGCGTCCGGACATTTGTTCACTCTAGCAACGGGCCGCACCGGGGCAAGAAAAAAAGCATTAGTTTTCAAGAAGTTTGACAGCCTAGACGGAAGCCTGGTGGGCCGGCGCGACGCCGTATTTCCGCGCCCAGCCCAAGCCGTCCTCCGTGCGTGTGCGTGGCCGGTACTCGGCCCCAATCCAGCCTTTATAACCGAGACGGTCTACGGCTTCGAACACCGCCGGATAGTTCACTTCGCCCTCATCCGGTTCGTGACGTGACGGAACAGCAGCGCATTGCAGATGACCGATCACGGGCAAGAACTTCTCGAGACGGCGGATCAGATCGCCACCCACGATTTGCACGTGATAGAAATCGAACTGCATCCGGATATTCGGTTTGCCGACTTTCGCAATCACGTCGGCAGCGTGCTCGACGTGATTAAGAAAATAGTTTGGCCGGTCACGCGCATTGATGGGCTCGATCAGGAGCGTGATGTTTTTCGCCGCGGCAAGATCGGCGGCATGCACAAGATTATTGATGAACACGCGCTCGGCAGCCGGTCTCTGCTCCGATGGGACCTTTCCGGCCAGGCAATGGATCGCGCTGGCGCCGATTGCGCCGGCATAGTCGAGCGCCCGCGCAAACAGCTGATACCAATCTTTCTCGCGGCCGGGCACGGCGGCAAATCCGAATTCACCCTCGCGCTCTCCGGGGGGCGTGTTGAGCCCCAGGATCGTCAGCTTGTTTTTTTCGATAGCGGCCTTCACCGAGGTGGCCGGCACATCGTAGGGAAACTGCAGCTCGATCGCCTTGAAACCGGCGGCCGCGGCTGCATCAATCCGTTCGAGCAACGGGCGTTCCGTGAAAAGATATCCGAGATTGGCGGCAAACCGCGGCATCCTTGCCTCACTGATCCCTTGCGCGAGAAGGCGTGGACGTATTCATTAGCGCCGCAACCGACACAAAACCATCCGGAAATTCGATGAGCGCCAACAGTGCATTCCACATCGCCGTCCTGGCGGGCGACGGCATCGGGCCGGAAGTGATGACGCCCACGCTCGAGGTGTTGCGCCGCGTCGAGACGACCATGCCCAGCCTTAGATTCCGCTTCACCGATGGCGCAGCGGGGGCGGGTCATTACAAGGACAGCGGCAAGTCGATGCCGGACTCGACCGTGAAGCTCTGCGATGAGGCGGACGCGATCCTGCTTGGCGCCTGCGGGCTGCCAAGCGTTCGTTATCCCGACAATACCGAGATCATGCCGCAGGTCGAGCTGCGCTTCATCTTCGATCTCTACGCCGGCGTGCGCCCGGCCCGTCTCATTCCCGGCGTGCCCAGCCCGATCGTCGATGCGCAGAAACATGGCATCGATTTCGTCCTAATCCGCGAATCGACCGAAGGGCTGTTTGCATCGATGGGCAAAGGCGTGGTGACGCACGATGAGGCACGCGAGACGCTGGTGATCACCCGCAAGACGTCGCAACGCTTGTTCGACTTCTCGCTCCGTCTGGCCGAACGGCGTAAAAGTCGAGGAAAACAGGGCCTTCTCACCTGTGTCGACAAGGCCAATGCTTTCAAAGCCTATGCCTATTTCCGCTCGATCTTCGACGAACGCGCGAAAGCTTTTCCGAACGTGAAGACCGATCATGTCTATGTCGACGCCTGTGCCGCGTTGATGGTGCGCAAGCCGTGGGATTTCGACGTTATGGTGATGGAAAACATCTTCGGCGACATCCTTTCCGATCTCGCCGCGGGCCTGATCGGAGGTCTTGGCATCGCGCCATCTGCCGACATCGGCGACAAGCACGCGGTATTCCAACCCTGTCACGGTACCGCGCCCGACATCATGGGCCAGGGAAAAGCAAATCCAACGGCGATGATCCTGTCGGCGGCGATGATGCTGGACTGGCTCGCCGACAGGCACGATCACCCACCCGCCGCGGACGCAGCCATGCGCATCGAGCGCGCCGTCGACAAAGCCTATGCCGGCGGTATCAGGCCGATGGAGTATGGTGGCAGTGATGGCACCGCTGCGATCGCCAAGGCGGTGCTGGCCGCACTTGACTAGAGCGTGATCAGATCAGGTTGCCACGCTTATCCGCTCGTCCCCGCGCACCAACATCGGGTTTACCCGATGTTGGCATATACGTGCGCAAGTCGGCTAAGCCGACTTGCGATGGGGACCCAGGGCAAACTGCACCGCCGGTCGTGTGGCCCTGGATTCCCGCCATAGGCGTGCGAAAGCACGCCGTTCTTCGAACGGCTATGCGCGGGAATGAGCGCGGAGAAAATCGACATCGCGATTCAACCTGATCGAATCCTGTTCTGAATGACGAAACTAGAGCCCGATGAAATCGCCGATTGCTGTCAGAAACTGCTTCGGCTGCTCGAGCGGCGGACAATGGCCGCAACCCGGCAATTCGATGTAGCGCGCACCTGCAACTTTTTCGACGATCTGCTTGTTGAGCGCCGGCGGAGTCGCTTGATCGAATTCGCCGCAAACGACCAAAGTGGGCATCTTCAGCCGATGAAGCTGAGGCACCAGATCCGTTTCCTGCAGGATCTTGCACGCTGCCTGAAAGGCTTTCGGATCGATCGCCAGCAAAACATTTTTGTGTTCCTCGATCTTCTCCGGATGGGCCGCAAGGTGAGCCGGTGAAAAGACGCGCTTCGCTGCGATCTCGGCGATGCTGCCAAGTCCTCCTTCGGCTACCTTGTCCGCCATCACCGCGAATGCCTGCCGCCCTTCCGGTGGAAAGGCTGCCGCCGCATCGCTGACAACCAGTTTCGAAATGCGTTCAGGATGCGCGAGCGCAAACGCCAGCGCGATGGTGCCGCCGAAGCCGTTGCCCATCAGGATGGCATCCTTGGCAATTTCGAACTCATCGAACCCGTCTTCGATGATGGCGAGGTAGGCGTCCATCAGCGCAAGCATGGCCGGCTGCGAGCCATGGAATCCCGGCAGATTGACCAAGGTCACGCGATGTTTTGCGGCGAGCGGCTCAAGGACGGGATCGAAAGCGTGACGATCGGCCAGCAGCGAATGGAGGATGACAAGATCGCGCCCGGTGCCCGTTCGCACGGCGGTCAAGGCACCGCGGCCGGCACTCAATTGTTGCATTTGCATGGAATCCTCCTGGGCCGCCCTATTTCCCATCACCGGAAATGAATTCGTTGGGCACGGTCCCCAAAACCGTAGAATTTATAACGCGCAAGCTCGCATTGCTTTCCATCCTGTGCAAAATTGCACCCAAGGCAAGCCGAAGCTGCGCTTCTATGGCTGCCGTTATAACCAGAAACGACGACTGGGAGGACAAACAATGATTCGAATTCGCATGGGGGCATTTCGGCCCGTCGCTTACGCGGCGGCCGGCTTCGCGGCGCTGGCTCTTGGAGCAAGCGCCGCCACTGCGCAGACCTACGGCTTCGCAACTATGCAGCCGGGGACGCTCAATCACACGTCGGCCTCAGCGCTCGCCAAGGTGCTCAAGGAAAAGGCCGGTGCGAACGTGGTCGTTCAGCCAACGGCAGGCGAGTCAGTCCTGATCCCGCTGGTCAGCCGCGGCGAAGCCGAGTTCGGCATCGCCAATATCTTCGAGGTCGAGCATTCCAAGCAATCGAGCCCAAACATCCGTTTGATCGGCTCGCTTCACCCGCTGCGCGGTGCCTTCTGGGTCCGCAAAGATACCAACATGAAGACGATCGCCGACCTGAAGGGCAAAAAGGTCGGCATGGGCTACTCCGCGATGCGGACCATCGACCCGATGGTCAAGGCAATCCTCGCCACCGGCGGGCTGACCGAGAAGGATGTTGTGCCGGTCCTCATTCCGAACGTCATCCGTGGCGCCGACGATTTCACTTCTGGCGCCGCCGATATGTTCTTCTTCGCCTTCGGCGCACCGAAGGTGCGGGAAGTCGACGCCACCGTGGGCGGGATCCGCGCATTGGAAATTCCGGAAAGCGGAATGGCGGCGGCCAAGAAGCTTCTGCCGGAAGGCTATCTGACGCCCGGCGTCCCGAACGGCTTCTTCATCGGCGTCGAGAAGCCGATGGGAATCTACACCTGGGACAACATGATCTTCACCAACGCCAAGGTGCCGGACGACGTCGTCTACAAGTTCATCGACACCTTGGAGAAGAACAAGGCCGAACTGATTCCGATTCAGCCGGCCTTGCGCGACTTCAGCGCCGCGGCGCTCTATAAGAGCTATGATTTGCCTTATCATCCCGGCGCCTTGAAATATTTCAAGGACCACAACATCCAAGCCAAGGCCATCAATTGAGCGAAGAACGAATTATCCCCGACGCAGCGGAGTTTGCCTCCGCAGCGTCGGGCGCTACCGTATTCTGGACCAACGTTTTTCAGTCGTTGCTGGTGGCTGCGGTCGTCATCTGGGTGCTCGACATTCCGCGCTCGGTGTTCGGCATCGGCTTCTACACCGAGCAGTTTCTCACGATCTGCCTCGGGCTGACGCTTGCGCTCGCCTACATCGCCGACACGTCGCGCCCACGCAATGCGCTCGACTGGATAGCGGTCGTTGTCTCACTTGTTCTATGCACCTACATCGCGGTGAGTTACGAGCATCTCACGCTCGACGTGGCCTTTTTACCGCTCGACTCGCTGATCGTCAGCATCGCCCTGATTGTGCTGATTATGGAGGCCAGTCGCCGCACCAACGGCTGGGGCTTCGTGAGCATAATCGCCGGCATCGCGGTCTACGTCTATATCAGCCCGCATCTGCAGGGTGATTTCCAGACGCGCTACGTTTCGCCCGAGCGCATGATTACGTATCTCGGACTCGACCTTAACGGCGCCATCGGCAACATCCTTCAGGTCGCGGTCCTGGTCGTTATCCCGTTCACCATTCTCGGCCAGGTTTTGGCGCGCACGGGCGGTGCCGATTTCTTCGCCGATATTTCGATGGCGGCCATGGGCCGCTTCCGGGGCGGCGCGGCAAAGATCGCGGTCGTCGGCTCCGCTCTTTTCGGCATGATCTCGGGCAGCGCGGTCTCGAACGTGCTGGCGGTCGGCATCGTCACAATCCCGACAATGGTCAAATCCGGATTCACGCCGCACCGGTCCGCTGCGATCGAGTCGGTCGGCTCGACTGGTGGGCAATTGATGCCACCGGTCATGGGCGCCGCTGCCTTCATCATGGCGGAATTTCTGCAGGTGCCTTATGGCTCGGTCTGCATCGCCGCCGCCATCCCCGCCCTGCTCTATTATTTGTGCTTGTTTTTCCATGTCGATCTCGAGGCGGCCAAGCACAAGATCGGCGCCGCCAAGATCGCCGACGCGCCCGCAGTGTCCGAAGTGATGCGATCCGGATGGCACTTTTTGGTGCCGATCGCCTTCCTTGTCTTTGCGTTGATGTATCCGGAACTGACCAATCTTACGCCGGAGAAGGCCGCAATTTTCTCGACTGCGATCCTGATCGTCCTGGCGATGATCTTCGGCTACCGCGGCAAGCGCCTCGGCGTCATAGACATGCTCAAGGCGATCATGGAGACCGGCCGCGTCTCGCTCGACATCATCCTGATCGGCGCCGCGGCCGGTGTGATGGTCGGCATCATGAGCATTTCCGGGCTCGCCTTCAGCATGACCATTCAGCTTCTCGCGCTCGCGGGCGGTAACGTCTTCCTGCTGCTCCTGCTGATCGCAGTCCTCGCCTTTATCCTCGGCATCGGCCTGCCGACGGTCAGCGTCTACATCCTGACCGCAACTTTGCTCGCGCCGGCGCTCGTCAAGCTCGGCGTCACGCCGATGGCGGCGCATATGTTCGTGATGTACAACGGCATCCTGTCGATGATTACTCCGCCGGTAGCCTTCGCGGCCTATGCCGCCGCAAATATCGCGCGCACCGACGGCTGGACCACCGGATGGATGGCCTGCGTGGTCGGCTGGAGCACATTCATCCTGCCGTTCCTGTTCGTGCTGACACCGAGCCTTCTGATGGACGGCAGCTTGACCGAGATCGTTCTCAATTTTTCACGCGTCGCGTTCGGCATCTGGCTCGGCACAATTGCGGCGGTCGGATTCTCGCTTACGTGGCTCAGCCCGATAGGACGCGTAATTTACGCCATAATTTCGCTCGCGGTGGTGCTGCCGCCCGAGACCTTCACGGGTGCGATCTGGATCAATGCCGCCGGTATCACGGCAGCGATAATCGTGCTCGCTATCGACTGGATGCGTAGCAAAAAGGGCGCCGCCGAAGTGCCGGCAACGCCCTACTGAACCCTAAATCGGCTCAATGTCCTTCGCGCCAGATGCCGAGCGCCTCTTGCGCCGGGCGGTCGGAGATTGAGAACAACACGGCCTCCTCGCTGGCGTTGTGCTGGTAGCGCTTCCACGGCGGCACCACGAACACGTCGTTGACGCCCCAGGAAAGCTCCTTGTCGTCGACAACGGTCGTTCCTTTACCCTCGGCGACGCAGAACACGGTGCCGTCGGTTGAACGGTAGGGCTCGCCTTTAAAGCCTTTCGGCAGCAGCGCGAGATTGGCGCCCATCGTCGGCAGAACCGGTCCGCCGTTGATCGGGTTGGCGTAGCGCACGCGCGCGCCATGACGCTTGTCGATGTCGCCTGTCGACTTCAGCCGCTCCAGGATCGGCCGCATCTTGGCGTAGGGATAATTGATCACCGGTGAACGGTTGAGGTGAACCGGCGCGCCATCCGGCAGCACGCCGGTCGCGTAGCGCTCGAATGAGTCGCCGTTCTGGTGATTGACGTGCTGCATCTTCTCGTCGAAATGCGAGGCAAACGACGTCTGGAAATGATTGATCGTCGGCATGTCGAGCACGTCGAGCCACATCACCGGCTCCTTGCCCGGATTGCCGTGATCATGCGGCGCCCAGTTGGCGGTGATGATGAAGTCGCCATGCTCCATCTGGGCCTTCTCACCTTCGACCGCCGTATAGGCGCCCTTGCCCTTGAGCACGAATCGAATGGCGGAGGCGACGTGCTGATGCGCGTCGGCGATCTCACCCGGCAGGATCAGCTGGACCCCTGCAAAGAGCGTATTGGTGATGCGTGACTGGCCGGGCTCGCCGGGATTTTCCAGCACGAGCACGCGCCGTTCGGCCTCTTCGGCCGTGATGACATCACCGGCCTCGAGCATCAGCTTCTCGACCTCGGGGAACTTCCACAGCGCCGGTTGCATCTGGGTCTTCGGCTCGGGCGTCACCAGGCCCTTGAGCACCTCCCAAAGCGGCGCGAGATGGTACTTCGAAATCTTGTCATAGTAGGCCTGACGTGCGCCGGTGATGTTGTGCTTGTTGCCGGCCTGCGCGGTATCGATCGCGAGCGTCATTGGGCTCCTCCGTGAATCGTTTATTCCATTTGTAACGAATATAGCTCAGCGCGTGCGGGGCTTAAACCCGTGAACCCAAGTGCATAGCGGCCATGTAGCACCCAGACTCTGGCCTACTGACGCTGTTTTTCCAAACGCGTCAGCGTGCCGATATTCGACGTCCAGGGCCGAGCGGAACGACACCAATATTGCAGCTTCGGTGCGAGCTGGTCGCGCTGGCTGAGGGTCCCAACGCGGATCGAATGGACCTTGGGATCGGGTTCGGTGCTGGTCGAGTAGATCGGCGAGCCGCAATGAGGGCAAAAGGATTGCGGGCGCTTGTTTCCGCTCTCTCCCGTCTTGACGTAGATCTTCAGCTCACCCTGCAAGAGCTTGAAGCTGCCCTTTTTCGTCGGCACGACCGTGCGAAACGCCGAACCGGACAAGGTCTGGCAATCGGTGCAGTTGCAGATCGCGACCGTATCCGGATCGATTTCCGCTTCGTAACGGATATGCCCGCAATGGCATTGGCCGTCGACCTTCATTGCCGTATTTCCTTCAGTTGTTGACCGACCCGCCATCGACCACCAGCGACTGGCCCGTCACGAAGTCGCTGTCGCTTGATGCCAGGAATATGAGCGCGCCGATCAGGTCTTCCGGAGTTTCGTCGCGCTTGAAAGCGCGGCTGTTCCGCACGGGAATGCGCTCGTCCTCAACATGCGCGGTGTTTTCAAGGCCAGTATCGCTCAAGGTATATCCAGGCGAGAGCGAGTTGACGGCAATGCCATATTCGCCGAGCTCGCGCGATAATGAGCGCGTAAAGGCGAGGATTGCGCCCTTCGATGTCACATAGGGCAGCATGCGCGGAACGCCTTTGTACGGCGCGCCCGAGGCGATGTTGATGATCTTGCCGCAACGCCGCGCCATCATGTGCGGCGCGACGTGGCGGACCATCAAATACGTCCCGCGCACGTTGATCGCCATCACGCGATCCCACAGCTCGGCGTCCCATTCATTGAAGGACCGCGGTTTAAGCGCCGAATAAAGTGCGGCATTGTTCACCAACACGTCGATCTGCCCAAACCGCTCGATGGTCTCGGCAACCAGGCCTTTCACCGCGCTCTCGTCGCTGACATCGAACGTTGCGCTGGCGACCGAATTCGTTCCGTGACGCCCGGCGATTTCCTCGGCCAGTCCCCGGCCATCCGCAATATCCGCGATCATCACGCGCGCGCCTTCGGCCGCGAGCGCCTGCGAATAGTGACGGCCAATGCCTTTCGCACCTCCGGTGACAATTGCGGTTTTTCCGGCCAAGCGAGGCATACCAGTCCTCCGATAGACTGTCATGGCCGGGTTTGTCGCCCACAAGTCGGGTCTACCCGACTTGCGGCTACTTTATAACCATCCGCAAATCCGGCAGACCGAAGTTGCGTGTGCCATCCACGTCTTTATGGTTTCATCATGCAAGACGTGGATGCCCGCAACAAGTGCCGGCATGACGCTTTGCTTGGGGAGAATAATATGCCGCGCGACACCGCTGACCGCCTTGCGATCCGCGACCTGATCGAGAACTGGGTGCTCTGGCGCGACGCCCGCATGTGGGACCGCTTTCGCACCGTCTGGCACAAAGACGGGCAAATGTGGGCGACCTGGTTTCAGGGCCCCTACGAGGATTTCATTCGTGTCAGCCAGGAAGGCTACGATCGCGGCGTGCGCATCATGCATATGCTCGGCGGCATGAGCATCGACATCAAGGGCAAGCGCGCGATCGCGCAGACGAAGATGACCATCTCGCAGCGCGCCAAGGTCGAGGGCGTATTGTGCGACGTTGTCTGCACCGGCCGCTTTTACGACTTTCTCGAGAAGCGCAAAGGTCGCTGGGGTATCGTTTTGCGGCGGCTCGCCTATGAGAAAGACCGCATCGACCCTGTCGAATCCGATGCAAGACTCGCGCTCGACAAAGCACACCTGGCGCAATTTCCGGAAGGGTATCGTCACCTCGCCTACCTGCAGAGCAAGATCGGCTATACGATCAAAGACGAACTTCCCGGCCTCGACGGTCCGCCGCTTGCGGCGCTTTACGCCAAAGGCGAGTCCTGGCTCAAAGGCAAGAAACTCTAGAACGGACGCGAGGGGTTGGCGCGCGCTTCAGGAAGTGCAATTTTGAACACGGGTGGCCCGCGCCACGGGGGGACAACAGCCATGTCACTGGCCGACAAATTCAACCTGCTCAATGAATTCAATATCCTGCGCATCATCTGCGCGCTGTTTTTTGTTCCGCACATCGTCGGCAAGATCACCGTGCCGGCAACTCTCGAGTTCTTCGTCAAGGCGGGCTTCAAGCCGCCGGCGACCTGGATGTACATCGCAGGCGCGATTGAGACGGTCCTGTGCATCGGTCTGTTTTTCGGAATCTTCCTGCAATATGTCGCCTTCATCGCATTTATCCACTTGCTGGTTGCAGCGGCCGCGACTTACAAGGTCACGAAAAGTTGGATTTGGGTGATTGGTGGCGTCGAATATTGCGTGTTCTGGGCGATCTGCTGTCTCGTCGTCGCCATGCGCGCCTTCCATACCGGCATTTGAAATTCACGCAGTGAAAGGAAGTCCTCCCAATGGCTAGCGTTCTGTTTTCTCCCATCACGATGCGCGGGCTGACCCTGCCGAACCGGGTCGTGGTTTCGCCGATGTGTCAGTACAATTCGAACAACGGCTCGGCCAACGACTGGCACTTGATGCATCTCGGTAACATGTCGCTCGGTGCTGCCGGCCTCGTGATGTGCGAGATGACGAACGTCAATCCGCAAGGCCGCATCTCGCCGAAATGCGCCGGGATGTGGTCGGACGACAACGAGGCTGCGCTCAAGCGCGTGCATGATTTCTGCCGCCAGTACGGTGTGGCAAAACTCGGAGTTCAGCTCGCCCATGCCGGACGTAAAGGGCCGACAACCCCTCCTGCCGCGGGCGGCAAGCCGATCCTCGAAGGACCGGATGCATGGACCCCTGAAGCGCCGTCGGCCATTCCCTACGATACCGGCTGGCCGGTGCCGCACGCGATGACGAAGGAAGACATCAAGCGCTGCATCGGCGAATTCGCCGCCGCCGCCAAGCGCGTTGATCGCATCGGCTACGACGTCATCGAGTTGCACGGCGCGCACGGCTATCTCGCGCATCAATTTTTGTCACCGCTGTCGAACCAGCGCATCGACGAATATGGCGGCTCGCTGGAAAACCGCATGCGCTTTGCGATCGAAATGTTCGAAGCGGTGCGCGCTGTCTGGCCGGAACAGAAGCCGATCGGCATGCGCGTGTCCGCGACCGACTGGGTCGATGGCGGCTGGACTCCTGAAGAAACTGTCGTACTCGCCAAGGAACTCAAGAAGCGCGGCATGGACTATATGGACGTGTCGAGCGGAGGCCTATCGCCGGCCCAAAAGATTCCGCTGTCACCCGGCTACCAGGTGCCGTTCGCCGAGAAAGTGAAGAAGGAGAGCGGCATCACCACCATGACGGTGGGACTGATTGCCGGGTACCAGCAGGCGGAGGACATAGTCGCATCCGGCAAGGCCGATCTCGTTTGTCTCGCGCGCGCTGCGATCTGGGATCCGCGCTGGGCGTGGCACGCTGCCGAAGAGCTCGGCGCCGAGACACCCTATGCGCCGAAGACAATGGCAGGCCATCCAAAGCTGCGGCCTCAGCTCTTTCCCAAACGCGCGCAGGCGGCGGGCTAACGTTCGTCCGCTCATTCCCGCGCAAGCGGGAATCCAGCGTCAAAAGAAATGCCGTGCGATTTGACCTGGGTCCCCGCTTGCGCGGGGACGAGCGGGAAAGTGTGGAGAAGCGAAGCGGACTCTCATCCGCTCATTCCCGCGCAAGCGGGAATCCAGCGTCAAAAGAAATGCCGCGCGATTTGCCCTGGGTCGCCGCTTGCGCGGGGACGAGCGGTCAACGTTTCATCTTTGCAATGAACTTCGCAAAGGCCGCAAGCTGTGCCTTCACCGCGTCTTTCGTGCCCTGGTCGGTCAGTTCGAGCGTGCCCTTGTCGAATTTGGAGGCCGCATTGCCGACGAATACTTCCGGCGTTCCGAAGATGAACGCCTTGAGGAACGTCATCGACATGCGCCAGTGATACTGCATGCGCGCGCCACCAAGGGGTCCCTGCGAGCACGATTGGATCGCAACCGGCTTGCCTTCGAACGGCTGCTCTTTCATCCGCGAGACCCAGTCGATCGCATTCTTCAGCCCGCCGGGCATCGACCAATTGTATTCGGGTGTGACGAACAGAACACCGTCGGCGGCGCGGACCGCCGTTGCGAGATCCTGCGCCGGGCCGGGAAAGCCCGAGGCCTCCTGCATGTCTGCGTTGTAGAGCGGCAGGGTGTCAAAGGGCGGAGCCGTTATGAATTTTATTTCGGCAGGCGCCAGACCAGGCAACGCGCGCGTCAACGCGGCATTGTATGAACCCTTGCGGAGCGATCCGCAGATGACCAGCACGTTGAACTGATCGGCCATTTCATTCCTCACATTTTTAAAGCGGCGCCGTGATGTCCGGCGCCGCCAAATACCCTAACGTCGATTGTCTCACTTCGGTTCGAGGCCGGCCGTTTTTGCGACCTCCTGAAACGTCTTGATGTCAGATTGGATGACCTTGCTGAAATCGGCGGGCGTTGACAGGTTGGCAACCGCACCGATGCCTTCAAGGCGCTTTTTTACGGCATCCTTCGACAGAACGTCCTGCATTGCCTTGTGAAGCTTATCGACAATCGGCTTCGGCGTGCCGGCCGGAAAGACCAGGCCGTACCAGCCGAGATAAGCGATGCCGCTGACACCGCTTTCCGCGAGCGTAGGCACATTGGGAATTGCAGGCCAGCGCATGGGAGTAGCTACCGCGATGATCCGCAGGTCGCCCGAATCCACCTGGCCGCGTATGGGGTGGTAGAGCTCGACGGCGTAGGCCGCGTCGCCGCGAAGCAACGCACTCACCACTTCGCCGGTCGTGCGGTACGACACCGCCTGAGCATTGATCGACGCCCGCTGGCGCAAATGCTCGGCGATGAGATGCTGTGTCGAACCCAGGCCAACCGTCGAATAATTCAGCTTACCCGGCTGCTTGTTCACATATTCAATGAGGCTCTTGAGGTCAGTTGCCGGAGAATTCTTCGGCACGACGACGACGAAGGCGGAATTGGTGAAAATCCCGACCGGCTCGAAATCCTTCACCGCGTCATAGGGCACTTGCTTGACCATGACGGCCGATACGGAATGACCCATGCTGATGGCAAGCAGGTTGTATCCGTCCTTCGGCTGCTTGGCGGCAATGCCGCCGGCAATCGTGCCGCCGGCGCCCGGTCGGTTTTCAACGACGAACTGCTGCCCCAGCGCCTCGGCCAAACCGTCGGCAAGAATACGTGTGGCGACATCCGTTCCACCCCCCGCACCGAATCCGACCAGAATGTGAACCGGTTTCGTGGGCCAATCCTGGGCGCGCGCCGACGGCGCAGTCGCCATGATGACCAAACCTACAACTATGGCTGCAGCGATATATGTGCGTTTCACAATCGTCCTCCCTGGATCCGGCGCGCCTCCCTGCGGGGCGCGCCTGTTATTGTCGTTAAGGGAACGCGCTCACACACCGCGTTGTCAACGGGAGGACTGGGTTTACTTCTCGTCAGCGATGGGATTGCGCAGAATACCGACGTTTTCGATCTCGATTTCGCAGGAATCTCCGGCCTTCATCCAGACCGGCTCCGGCTTGCGCGCATGGCCGACGCCGGACGGCGTCCCTGTAAGGATGACGTCTCCCGGCTCAAGCGTCATACCCTTGGTGAGATAGACGAGTGTCTCGGCCAGAGGAAACATCATGTTTTCGGTGTTGTCGGACTGCATCGTTTTGCCGTTGAGGCGGCTCATAATCTTAAGCCCTTTGCCGCCCGGCGGTAATTCATCGGCAGTGACCATCCACGGCCCGAAGCCGCCGGTACGGTCGAAGTTCTTGCCCATGCCCCATTGCGTGGTGTGGCGCTGAAATTCGCGAACTGAACCCTCATTGGCGCAGGAATATCCGGCGATGCAATCGATGGCATTGCCCAAGGAGAGATGCTTTGCACGCTTGCCGACGATCGCCACCATCTCGGCCTCGTAGTCGAGCTGCATTGACTCCTTCGGACGCACGATTGGCTGCTCGTGAGGCACCATAGAAGTCAGAACGCGAAAGAAGATTGACGGAAATTTCGGGATATTGTCGCGCTGCGGACCTTCCTTGACGTGGTCGAGATAGTTCAAGCCAAGGCAGATGATTTTCCCGGGTCGCGCGACCGGCAACGCAAACGTCAGGCGGTCGAGTGGACGGCGCGCGGATGCGGGCGCCCTTCTTGCAGCATCGTGGATTGAAGCGAGATCACCATTGCTCCGGCGCAAAACCTCGCCGAGGTCATTCGGTATATTTGCGTCGGCGGCCTGGAGATCGACCACGCTATCGCCATCGACTACGCCCAGACGCACGGTATTATTCGCTTCAAAACCGACGATCTTCATAAGCTTGCCTCAAATGAATGGATATACCCGACGGATGCACGGGCTTGCGCAGGCTTAGCGCAGGCGCACGATTTTGAGCAAGTCAGCTGCCTCGGGCGAAGGCCTGAATGGAGAAATACTTGCGGGAGTCCGTCCAGGCTCCGGCCGGCCGCCAGCCCACGCCGCGCGCGAGCGCGCTGAAAGACTCGATGCTGTATTTATAACTGTTCTCGGTGTGGATGGTCTCGCCGGCGCGGAAGTCGATGGTTTCGCCGGCAACGCGCACTTTCTGCCGCTTAAGGCTGGCGAGGTGCATTTCAATTCGATGCCGCTCCCGATTGTAGAATGCGTGATGCTCGAACAGCTCAAGCCGGAAATTGCCGGCAAGCTCGCGATTGATTCGCACCAGCAGATTAAGATTGAATTTCGCCGTTACGCCTGCGGCATCGTTGTAGGCGGCATTCAGGATCTCGGCCGGCTTGATCAGGTCTACGCCGACGATGAGCGTCGCGCCCTGCCCGAGGATGTTTGCAGCATTGCGCAGGAATGCTGCCGCTTCATGTGGTTCGAAATTGCCGATGGTCGAGCCGGGGAAAAATCCGACACGCGTCGACGCAGACCTGGCAGCGCCCGGCAATTCAAATGGCTTGCATATATCGGCAGTGACCGGCAGAACGTTGACGTTCGGAAAATCGATGCGGAGCTCGGCTGCCTCCCGCTCGATCATCTCGCCGCAGATATCGACCGGCACATAGGCGGCCAGCTCGGCCGCCGCACGCAAAATGATGCGCGCCTTTTTGCTTGAGCCGCTGCCGAATTCGACGAGCGCCGCATCTGAAGGAATAAGCCTGGCGATATCCTCGGATCGTCGCCGAAGAATGCGCATCTCGGAGCGCGTCGGATAATATTCGGGGAGCTCGGTAATGCGCTCGAAAAGCTCGGACCCGACAGCATCATAGAAATATTTGGCCGGGATGCGTTTTGGCATAGCACACAAGCCGTCGAGTACGTCGGCTTCGAATTCTGATTGCTCTTCAACGCGCCTTTTGAGTACTGCAACCATTTTGGTGTCTCACACGAACTCGGCAAGCCGCAGCCCGCTGAACTGCCAACGCGCCGACGGATAAAAGAAATTGCGGTAGCTCACGCGTTCATGACCGTCAGGTGTTGCAAAGGACGAGCCCCGAAGCACCATCTGGCTGACCATGAACTTTCCATTGTATTCGCCGAGCGTATCTTCGGCTGCACGGTAGCCCGGATAGGGTAGATAGGCACTGCGCGTCCATTGCCAAGCGAAGCCGAAAGCATCCGCAATGATCTCGTGGCGGGCAGCGACCTCCCATTCTGCCTCGCTCGGCAGATGCTTTCCCGCGAAGCGGGCGAAAGCGTCAGCCTCGTAGTAGCTGACATGTTGAACCGGAGAGGCAGGATCGATGGGCGTCACGCCGCCCAGCGTCATGACATTCCAGGACCCATCCTTCTCGCGCCAATAGCCGGGGGCCTGCCAGTTCTCGCTTTGGACCGTTGCCCAACCGTCGGAGAGCCACAGCGACGGTGTCGTGTAGCCGCCGGCGGAGATGAATTCGAGCCATTCGGCATTGGTGACGAGATGCCGTGCGATCCGCACGC
Organism: Pseudolabrys sp.; assembly: GCA_036557605.1. Classification (GTDB taxonomy): domain Bacteria; phylum Pseudomonadota; class Alphaproteobacteria; order Rhizobiales; family Xanthobacteraceae; genus Pseudolabrys. The sequence goes on along the minus strand of DATBHE010000048.1, from coordinate 29,187 downwards.
GTGGAATAAGTTCGTCATGAAACGGCGTTTCGTTGTCGAAACAGAAGCCGTCGCCATCGTGACCGATGGCATGCACTCCGGCCGGCACGTCGACATAGCCACGCGGGCCCTGGGTTGGTCGCGCCGCCGTCCAGTTTGCGTCATAGACGGGATCGGTGGGATTTTGCGCGAAAGCATGCAGAATATCCGTCAGCAACAGTTCCTGATGCTGCTGCTCGTGATGCAGGCCGATTTCGATGATCGCGAACACGCGGTCAGCGTCTGCGCCGGGCACCTGGGCGATGAGATTCTCGACAGCACGATCCACATGCGCCCGATAGGCGGCGACATCCTCTCCGTTCGGGCGCGTGATCAGGCCACGCTGCGGGCGCGCATGACGCGGACCGGCGGCGACATAATACGAGTTGAAAAGAAACGGGAACCGCTCATCGAAGATTCGATACGCGGGGTCGTGTGGCACCAGCAGAAACTGCTCGAAGAACCAGGTGACATGCGCGCGGTGCCACTTGGCCGGGCTTGCATCCGCCATCGACTGGACGATCTGGTCTTCGGCCGACAAACGCGAGGCACGCTTTTCCGTTTCCGCCCGCACACGACGGAAAGCTTCAAGCCAGATCGCGCGTGCGTCATCCAGGGAACGCTTCTGCTCGTCCGGCCCTTCACGGAAGGCCGGCATCATTCGCGTTCGTGCCACGGAAAGCCTCCGTCAGTATGCAAAGGGCTTCGGCAGTCGATGTACGTACACAGAGACGATTAATGGAGGCAATTGTTCCATCGCGAGGACGCGGTAGCAACATTGAATGCCTGAATGCGACGAAACCGCGTCGGGGTTCGCCGTCGAAAACGACAGGATTGCCTTTTGCTATCAGGCCGGAAATCGGTAGCGGGAAACCGCTACTTCTCCCGATTTTGCCCAAAAGGAGAAATTTAGTGGGCGGCCTTCACGGGTGCCTCGAGGGCATTCCGAAGATTGGTGGGGCGCCTGCTACCGATCACTTGAGCGATGCATGACTGGCCAGTTTTGCAGCCGACGACGCAATCGGTACCAGGGGCCCCATGGCAGTTGGTCCCGCAATAATGCCCCGTTGCGTCTTGCGAAAATTTGCCGCCGACTTTGTCGCAAATGCTTTTGACATCCTCGGCGGTGTGCTTTCCGACGGATATGTCGCGAGCAAAAGACGGAGCATTGAGACTAACGGCGACAATCAGCATAAGGGCGGCGGTCGAATTGCGCATGACAGTCTCCAACCAGGTAGTCGCCCCCTGGGAAGATCCGCCCAAGCTTACAGCCATTTCGTAACTTGAGGCCACTTCCGGGTGTGCTGCGGAATCGCCGCGTTTGAAGGCGGGACGATTTTGGACAGCGGGTCCAGCATGAACAATAGCGTGGCAAACAGTCACGCCTCGTCCGCTGGGAGGATTACGGCGGACGGTCAAGAGGCTATTGAATTCTTGCGCTCGTTCCTGTCACGTCTTTTCAGGCACTGCTGGCGCTCTTTACTGATCGGTTTGAAAAGACACACACGCTAGGGGTGCCCTGAAATGAATTTCGGCCAGGCGATCGTTCACGGATTGCGCAACTACTTCAATTTCTCGGGACGGGCATTACGGTCCGAGTTCTGGTTTTTTATCCTGTTTAGCATCCTCGTTGGTATTTTCGGATCGATCGTCGATCTTTTTCTCTTTAGTAGTTTAGTGGGCGAAGGAATTGGCCCGATCAATTTGGCTAGTAACCTGGCTTTGTTCGTGCCTGGAATCGCCGTTTCGGCACGGCGTCTTCACGATGTCGATCGAACCGGATGGTGGTTTCTGCTCACGCTCACCATCATCGGTAACATCTGGTTATTGATTTGGTGGTGCAGGAAAGGAAAGCCCGGTCCGAACCGCTTCGGGCCCGATCCGCTCTCGCGAATTTAAGAGCCGCGGATGACGTGCTCAATCATAGGCTGCTGTATCACGCTGGCCTCATGACGCCGGACGAACATCGTCGGAAGGCAAAACGACTCTAGCGCGAGAGGCAGATTGTTATGAGATGTGTAGGGGCGTTATTAAAGGCAGCATTATCGGTATTCATTATCTGCTCATTGGCACATGCGGCGGCTCGAGTTGCTATTCAATCTCAGGATTACGCTCAAGCCAGGGAGGGCTTTCGAACACACCTTCTCTTGAAGGGGCCCGCGCCACAAAAATTTTATCCGGTAAATGCGCCCACAAACGTGAAGATCGTCCAATATACTGTTGGAAATTTAAAACTCCGTGCGTGGATTGCATTACCGAAAAATCGCCAATCGAAGATGCCAGCGGTGCTCTTCCTGCATGGCGGTTTTTCCTTCAGCGCTGTTGACTTCGAAAAGGCCAAGCCCTTTCTGGATGCGGGCTTCGTCGTTATGACACCAATACTGCGCGGAGAGAACGGCCAGCCCGGTGCATTCACTTTGTTTTTCGATGAAGTCGATGATGTGCTGGCGGCCTCCAGTTTTGGCCAAGCTGGCTTATGTTGACAATTCAAGGATATTTGTTTGTGGGCATAGTTCTGGCGGTACACTGGCGCTATTGGCTGACATGGCAACGCCAGTATTCAAAGGTATCGCCTCTTTCGGAGGATCACTTGACCAAGCAGCCTTGGTCGACGGATGGGAAAAACAAAAATTCGTACCGTTCGATCAATCTAATCCGAAGGAATTCGAGCTCAGATCCCCCTTGGCCTATGCGACGAGCCTGAAATCTCCAACCCGATTATACCTCGGCTCCCAAGATTCATGGCACCTGGCCGCAACCCGTCAGCTCGCGGAAGTCGCTCGGGCCAAAAAACTTGATGTTGAGATGGTCATAATTTGGGGGGATCACTACACCTCAGTTCCAGAGGCGATTACAAAAAGTATCTTTTTTTTAAGAGCTTGAAGTAGCTGGAAGCTACGATCGTCGCACAGTTTCCCGACGATATTTCTTCAAGTGCATACTTTTTGTCCCGTATGGATTCCGGGTTTGCGTTGTTTGAACCTCGGAAGATCCAATGCAGGTTGAGATAACCGACTATCACTGACCCAGCCGACACGACAAACATCAGCTGAAAAAAGCTATGTCCAAAAAGCTTCTGCCCACATCCCGGAGAAGTTCTCCGCGAGGAATTTCTTATTCCTCTCAAATTGTCGGCCGGGGCGCTCGCCAGCAAGATGGGCGTTCCGCCGACGCGCGTTGAGCGGATTGCATCTGAAGACGTAGCATCACCGCTGACACTGCCCTTCGTTTGGGCAAGGCCCTCGGCACCTCGCCGCACCTCTGGCTTAATCTGCAAAACGATTTCGATGTGCAGATCGCACAACGCGGGATCGGAAAGCAGCTTGAGAAAATTGAGATCGTCATTGCCCCGCACGTCGCAGCGTAAGCAGCAGACGGCTACGACGGCCCGCGGAGCAATGAAGACAAGGTTTTCTGCTTTGCAGCTTAGGGGCTAGTCCGATACCAATATTGCCGCCAAGGCGGCAAGCGGAGCCAGAACGGCGCGTGTGAAACTGCCGCGAGCAAAACCCACGCAGGCAGCTAATTGTCTGGCCGGTCATTTAGCCGCGCTGATCAGCCCTTTATATACAAATGAGCTTTGCTTTTCCTCCATCGATGCAAGCACAGAGATAAACCTCCGGCCAACCTCACAACCTTCGCTCGGCGGTAACGACTGCACCTTCTCGATTTTGGCGAATTCTCCGGCGTCGTAGCCGTTGGCACGATAAGCGTTGATAATGGCTCCGGCGATATTATCAATGTTTGCAGCTTTGGGGGGTGGCGACGGGGTAACGACAGAGCTTTCAATTATCTCAGCCTTCGCATCGATTGATGCCTCGACCAACGATCGAGGAATGGCTTTAGCGCGACTGGCACTCGGCGTGCCGAGATACTGCGCCACGCACTCAGTGGGATTATCTTTCAGTGAGTCCAATATATTTGCTTCTGTTTGCAATAAGCGATGGATCGCCGCATCCGATGCCGTCAGCATGTGCGGGCCGACGTAGCGAATCGTTATTTCCATACCCAGCGCGGCCGATGCCGCGTTAACTTGCTCGTTCGGTCCAGACAAAATTTTCTTGAATCCCGCGATATATTCCTGTTCCGCTTCGGGATGATATTTGAAGATAATGCCGAATATGCGGTTCTGCTTCAGCCTGCTGATGGACTGCATGGGAATCGCGTCTTCAAATAGCCCCTGACTTAGACGAAGCGAAATGACCACAAAGACAACGACAGGAACAAATCTCCAGCCTTTTGCGACACCAAAATATTTTTGAGCGATGAGGCCGGCGCTCCTACCGAGGACACCGGCTATGGAGCCAGCCACGACCTACACAAGAAGTGGCGGCATGGAAGTAACGAAGAGTAGAATTTCGTTCATGATTTGATCAACTGGCGGCCATCAGCTTCGTTGTTTTCTGCGGGTTGGCAGGTCGTGATGATTTGCATCAAGCGACAATCGAAAGCTTGGTCAGTCGCGACTTTGATCTGGTCGAAAGCGCGAGTAGGAACACGTGCCAGCGCGAGCAGGAACACGTGCCCGACGCACTAAATAGTCAAGAGTTTCTGGGATGCTTGCGGTCTGGAGCGGCGACTTCAAAACCCGCTTGTGAGGGTTTTGACGTTCCAGTTTGTGGCCCGAAACGTCGCGAATATGCGTATCATGACATGATACGTAGTTCCTTGAAATTTGTATCAAGGTATGATACATGGCTCTATGATCAAGGGCTTCAAGGATAAAGGAGCCAGGGCGGTCTTTGATGGCGAAAATCCGAAGGGCTTTCCGTCAGATATTCTTAAGGTCGCCCGCCGAAAGCTTCGCTACCTCAACGCAGCGACCCAATTGGAGGATCTCAGAGCCCCTTCCGGCAACCGGCTTGAATCCCTAAAAGGTGATCGGGCTGGACAATACTCGATCAGGATTAATGACCAATTCCGGGTGTGCTTCAAATGGACTCCGGAAGGCCCGACAGAGGTTGAAATCACGGACTACCACTGACGACGCAGAGACAGACCATGACCAAGAAGTTGCCCCCCATGCATCCCGGAGAAGTTCTCCGCGAGGAATTTCTTATTCCTCTCAAATTGTCGGCCGGGGCGCTCGCCAGCAAGATGGGCGTTCCGCGGACGCGCGTTGAGCGGATTGCATCTGAAGACGTGAGCATCACCGCTGACACTGCCCTTCGTTTGGGCAAGGCCCTCGGCACCTCGCCGCACCTCTGGCTTAATCTGCAAAACGATTTCGATCTGCAGATGGCACGGCGCGAGATCGGAAAGATCATTGAAAAAATAAAGCGCGTTAAAGCGCACGAGGCAGCTTAGGCGACGGATGATGTCGCGCCCCGATGGAGCGATTTAGACGCGATTGCGGTGATGATCGGCCGGAGATCGGATTTGGTAGCGGGGGAGGGACTCGAACCCCCGACCTCCGGATTATGATTCCGCTGCTCTAACCAGCTGAGCTACCCCGCCATTCCGATACAACGCCGGAATGGCCGCGATATAGGAAGCCGAAACAAACACTGTCAAGCAATGGCCCTTTCGGCCCGCTCCGACCGCTATTTCGGCTTAACCGATGAATCCCCTCCAGGGCTGCCGGGCGGTGGTATGACCGGCATCGATCCACCGGTCGGTGGGGTCGGTTGCTTGATCTCGGGGTCGACATGTTGCGGAGGGCAAATGACGCCGCCCGATCGCGCGAGTTTCTCACTGAGATCGTCCTTGCCGTCCTGAGGCTGAATCCGGGCTTCGCCGCCCTTCCCGACCGTCGCATGGGTGTCCGATTGCGCGCACGCATTCGGGTCGAGCTGGTCGACCTTGGGCGCGACCGGTGACTTCGTTGGCGGCGGTGCCTGCGCAGCGGCCAGCGATGGCAGCAGCAGCGCCGACATCACCAGAACGAAAAAACAGATTTCGCGAGCCATGGCACGCTCCCATGCGGCGCACATGCAGATATTAAATAACGATTTGATACGACGGAGAGTTCCGTTCAGCCCGCGCCGGCGAGGCGCTCGAAGCGGATAAGGGAGAAATGGCCAAGCGGCGGCATCGGCCGATGCTCAAGCACGCGCACCCCACCGTGGCGCTGCGCCCAATCGGACAGACGGCCGAAGCGGAACTCCGGACGCCAACCTAACCTGCGCGCAATCGGGGCAAAGCAAATCTCGAACGCACGGCGCGGACCGGCTTCGGCGCCGATATGATTCACGAGAACGATCTCGCCGCCCGGGCGGATCACGCGGGTGAACTCATCGAGGGTTGCTTCGGGATTTGGCACCGCGGTGATCACGAATTGGGCCACCACGACATCGAACGAACGATCGGGCAACGCCATGCGCTCGGCATCCATGACCGCCAGCATTTCGACATTGCTGAGGCGATGTTCGGCCACGCGCTCATGCGCCTTGCGCAGCATCGGCTCCGAAAGATCGATGCCGACAAGCCGGTTCTTTTTCGAATAGTCGGGGAGCGAAATGCCGGTTCCTACACCGACTTCAAGGATTCGGCCGCCGCTCTCACCACAGGCCTCCTCGGCGGACGCGATCGCCGCGCGGCGGCCGGCGTCGAACACCGCACCGAATACCAGATCATAGACCGGCGCCCACCGCGCATACGCGCGCTCAACACTGGTTTTATCGATGTCCGCCCCCACGGCCAGAATTAGCTGCTTATCGCGGGGACTTCGGGTCGCGGGTCGCTGACAGAACGCACATCGCCTGTGGTACCAGCGCTCTTGATGAAGCCACCACCCAGCACACGCGCCTGCCCCTCGCCGGCGTCATAAAACACACAGGCCTGGCCCGGCGACACGCCGTGCTCGCCATCGACCAATTCCACCTCGCAGCCGTTGATGCCATGGCGCAGCCATGCGGCCTGCGGTGGGCGCGTTGAGCGGACCTTCACGAAAACCTCACGGCGATCATCGGCCACCGCCTCCTCGAGCGAGCCGTCGCCGATCCAGTTGACGTCGCGCAGCACGATGCGTCTCATGCGGAGCGCCTCACGCGGACCGACGACGACACGCTTCCGCTCGGCGTCAAGGCGCACGACGTAAAGCGGCGAGCCAGTCGCAACGCCGAGACCGCGCCGCTGTCCGACCGTGAAATGAATGATGCCGGCGTGCTCTCCCAGTACATTCCCGTCCAGATCGACGATATCTCCGGCTTCGGCCGCGCCCGGCTTCAAACGTTCGATGATGTCGGCGTAGTGGCCCGTTGGCACGAAGCAGATGTCCTGACTGTCATGCTTGTCGGCAATCGCCAAACCAAAGCGGCGCGCGAGCTCGCGAGTTTCCATTTTGGTCCGCTCGCCGAGCGGAAAGCGCAAAACGTCAAGCTGCTCACGTGTCGTGCCAAAAAGGAAATAGCTCTGGTCACGCTCTTCGTCGCGCGCGCGGTAGAGCGCCCTGCCCCCACCCGGCAACGAACGTGACGCGACATAATGACCGGTGGCAAGCACGTGGGCGCCGAGTTCGCGTGCGGTGAGGAGCAGATCGTGGAACTTGATCGCCATATTGCAGTCGACACATGGAACCGGCGTCTCGCCGTGGATGTAGCTTTCAGCGAAGCGGTCGATTACGGCTTCCTTGAACCGGGTCTCATAATCAAGAACGTAGTGCGGAATACCGATACGCTCCGCAACGCTGCGCGCATCGTAGATGTCCTGGCCGGCGCAGCAGGCTCCCTTGCGGTGCACGGCCGCGCCATGATCATAGAGCTGCAGCGTCACGCCGACGACGTCGTAGCCTTCGGCCTTGAGCAGAGCAGCCGTCACGGACGAATCGACGCCGCCGGACATGGCGACGACGACGCGCGTATGTGCAGGACTGCGATCGAGATCAAGGCTGTTGGGCATGGGCGTTCTTACTATAGGTGGCGGCAGAGTGCGCGCAATGCGAGCCCGCGGGACGGCAAATTTTGCCGCTTTGCTATCACGAATGCCGGGCGAATTTGCCTTGCTCCGTTCACAGGCTGTTTGGACAACCATTTGAATAAGCAAACAAATCCGGCGATTCCGGGGCTGGCCTGGCGATTGCAATTCAGTCGGCGGATATCCGGAGGTCCTGCCTGTGCCGCAAGTTGCGTCAGATCCGAAAGTCCATGCCGCCAGCCACCATATGCCCCGCGTTGCGCGGCCGGCGCAGTCCGATCGCGGGTCATCGCCGTTCGAAAGCCTCCTTGAGGATACATCGCGGCCTGCCGAGCCCCTTCCACCACAGCCTGATAACAAGGTTTCCGCGCGTGAAGACACTCAGGCGTCCGCCAAAAGCAAGGACGCAAAGCCGGCCGAGCCGCGCGACAACGCAGAGCCGGTGAAAAACGACGGCGATGGAGCTGACGCGGTACCCGCCGAAGACGACACGCCGGCCACTACCAAAACCGCAAAGGTCCAAAGCACGGCCGATCTTGACGAAGTCATCAAGCCGGAGGGGGATCAGGAACCCGATAACGACAAAAAAACGGACAGTGCGGACACTGCACACGTGACCGGCAACGACATCGCCGTAAAAAATTCGGACGCCAATGCAATCATCGCCGCTCCGGGGCAGACCACAAACGTAACCTCTGAAGACGGCAAGCAAGCCGATCAGTCCACACCGCCGTTGGTGGCGGTTACCGATCTCAAGCCGGAAACAACGCCGGCTGTTCCGCCGCTGCCAAAAACAGTTGAGACAAAAAAGACCGACGACGGAAAAGAGCCCGAAGGGGCCGATCAGTCCGAACCGAACAGGCCAATCAATCAGAATGAAGACAGCTTTGCGCTTCTGACAAAAGAGACGTCTTCGAAGCACGCCGAAGATAAGCCGCAGCCTGCATCAAGCGACGGTGACAAGCCGCAAGCCTCGCAGAGTCGAAGCGATATAGCAACGAATAGCCATGATTCGGATGCAAGCGCGGGCAACCAGCCGGGCTCCGACATGGGTGCCGCTGCAAAGGTTTCGACCGATCGCCCGACGCAACTTCAGATTCCCACCACTGTTTCCCACGCGTCGCAAAACGCGGCGGCGCCTGCCACACTCGTTTCGCAGCCGGGACCGCAAGCGGCGGCCGTCCCATTGTCCGGTGTCGCTATCGAGATCGCCGGCAAAGCCATTGCCGGCAAGAACCGTTTTGAGATCAGGCTCGACCCGCCGGAACTTGGCCGCATCGAAGTACGGCTCGACGTCGACCGCGACGGTAATGTGACATCGCGATTGACTGTCGACCGTCCCGACACGCTTGATCTATTGCGGCGCGATGCCACAGGTCTCGAACGCGCCCTGCAGGATGCGGGACTCAAGACCGCGAATAATGGTCTTCAATTTTCCTTGCGCGACCAGTCACTGAATCAGCAACAGGCAGGCCCGTCTCCCGGCTCAGCAGTCATTGTTGCGAGGGATGAGAGCCTGCCGTCCGTCGACGCTATCCCGCAACAATACCGCATCGCCGGTCAAGGCAGCGGCCTCGATATCCGCGTCTGAGGTTTGGCCATGGCTACAGTTCCTCCTATTTCCACCGGCACGAGTTCGGTTTCCGGCGCACTGGATAACGTCGAAATCGCCAGCAATTTCACGACGTTTCTGCAGCTTCTGACGACGCAATTGAAGAACCAGAACCCACTCGATCCTCTCGACACCAATCAATTCACGCAACAACTCGTGCAGTTCGCGCAAGTCGAACAGCAGATGAAGTCCAACGACCTGCTGTCGGGATTGGTCCTGCTCGAAAAGAGCGCCGAGGCAACCGCAGCGCTCGCATATGTCGGATCGACCGTCGTGGTCGACGGATCGACATCGCAGTTGGCCAATGGCCAGGCCAAATGGACCCTGAATGTCAGCAAGCCCTCGACGGCAACCGTCAACATAAAGGATGCCACCACCGGACAGTCGGTCTATACCAGCACTATTGGAGTCAATCCGGGCAACCAGACATTCATCTGGGATGGCCGCGGCAATGACGGTCGGGTCTGGCCCGACGGCAGCTATACGCTGACTGCCACGGCAGTCGATTCCAACAAGCAATCGGTCGCCATATCGACCGAGGTTGAAGCGGTCGTCGACTCCGTTGATCTCACCGGGTCCTCTCCGGTCTTGTCGATCAACGGTCAGGACTACACGCTCGACAAGATCAAGCGCATCGTGCGCTCGTCAAGCTAGGCGGCAGATCTTATGAAGCCGACGCACGGCGCTGAACGCGCGCGGCGCCCATGACCTGCTCGATTGCGCGTTCAAGCACCGACAATTCGAAAGGTTTGCGCAGGATATCGAAGCGCCCATCAGCTGCTTCCGCTGCATCGGAAAAACCACTGGTCAGCAGAATAGGCAGCTCGGGAAATTGCTCGCGACAAAGCTGTGCAAGGCTCAGCCCGTCCATGCTGCCGGGCATGACGATATCGGAAAATAGCAGGTTGAATTCGATCCCCTGCTGAAGGTGCCGCAGGGCCTCGGCGGCGTTTTCGGCGCGGACGACGCGGTAGCCGAGCTGTTCGAGCAGTGCAGACGTCACGTCGGCAACATCGCGGCTGTCTTCCACCATAAGCACGGTCCCCTGCACGCTCTCGCGCCCCGTTGGACTGTCCGTTCCCTGCTCGGCCGGCACTTCGCTACGCGCCCTTGGGAGATAGACTGTGACGACCGTGCCACGGCCAGGTTCGCTCGCGACCGTGACTGCGCCCCCGGATTGATTGGCAAATCCATGCACCTGCGACAGGCCGAGACCGGTTCCTTTCCCCACGGGCTTCGTGGTGTAGAACGGTTCAAACACCCGCTGCAGCACATCCGCCGGAATTCCAGTCCCGGTATCGATGATGGCCAGTGCGACAAAGTCGCCTTCGAGCGCACCGGCGGCCGAGGCAGGAGTGAGCACGACGTTGCGCGCCTGTAAGGTGATCGTGCCGCCCTCCGGCATCGCATCACGCGCGTTGACGGCAATGTTGACAAGCGCGAGCTCCAGTTCGCCCAGATCGACTTCGACCGGCCAGATCTTGTCCTCAATGTCGACCACAAGCTCGATATTGCCGCGAAGCGACGGCGCCAGCATGTCGCGCACAGCACCGATGTGCGCATGCAGGTCGACCATCACCGGCATCAGCTGTTGCCGGCGAGAGAATGTCAGCAATTGGCGAGTCAGTCTCTCGCCTCGGCCCGCCGCCGCACGGATTGCTTCGACAGCCTGGATTTCCTTCGGCTCGCTCAGCCTGCGCTGCAGAATCTGCGCGTAGCCGGACACGATCATCAACAGATTGTTGAAGTCATGCGCGATGCCCCCGGTAAGCTGGCCAAGGGCCTCCATCTTCTGCGCCTGCGCCAGCTGCTCGCGCGTTTCATCGAGCGCCATCTGCGCCGCATGTTGGGCCGTAATATCACGCGTTATTTTGGCAAACCCCGCCAGTTCTCCGGCATCGTTGCGAATGGTCTGGATCAACTCGTTGGCGTAGAAACGGCTTCCGTCCTTGCGGACAAGCCAGCCTTCAGACTCGTACTTTCCGTTGCGTGCGGCGGTGGCCAATGCTTGATCCGGCACGTGCCGGGCGCGGTCTTCTTCCGGATAAAATATCCGAAAATGCTGGCCGACAATTTCACCGGCGCTGTAACCCTTGATTTGCTCGGCACCCGCATTCCAGCTGCGCACGTGGCCGTCGAGATCGAGCATGTAGATCGCATAGTCACGCACACCTGTAAGCAGCATGCGAACGCTCTGCTCCGACTCGCGCAAAGCCGTTTCGGCTTCCTTTCGCTCGGTCACGTCGAGACAAACACCGAGCATTCGGACGGCGTTGCCGTTTTCGTCGCGAATAATCTCCCCGACGCTATGTAGATACCGTACCTGTCCGTCGGAGCGGACAATCCGTTCCTCGTGACTGAAATCACTGCTCGATTTCAGGGCGCGGGTCATGCCCGACTGCACTTTCTCCCGATCATCCGGATGAATGAGTGCGAGGAAGTCCGCAAAGGTGCCGCCAAATTGCCCAGGCGTCAGTCCGTAGATGCCGTAAAGCTGGTCGGACCAGTTGATGCGGTTTTGCGCGACATCCCACGACCAACTGCCAAGATTGGCAAGCCGCTGCGCTTCCGAGAGCTGGATATTTGCATCAGCAAGCTTTGCGTTGGCGTCGGCCAGCTTGTTGTTCGCGTCGCCGAGTTGGAGATTGGCGTTTGCGAGCGCCGCAGTGCGGTCCTTCACACGCTGGTCGAGCTCATCATGGATGCGCCGAAGATCTTCCTCGCTGCGGCGTCGCATCTCGACATCGGCGCTCAGGGCCAGGCTGGGTACCGACACACTGAGCATGAAGGTGAGCAAAAGCACGAATGATTCGTTGAGACCCATTTGGGCGAATAGCCCAGCTTGGGCGATCGTCGCCCACGTGGCGAAAATTGTCAGAATAAGCGCGACCGTCGCGGTGTCGCGCGGTCCACGGCGCAAGGCAGCCCAAACCAGTGGTAAAATCACCAGAAAGCCGAGCGGGCTCGTATATTCGGACCGCGGCAATAGCGGGCTGAACGTAATGAGACCGACGAGAATGGCGCAGCCAAATACCGCGGCCATGTCGCGCAACTCGCGCCAGTCAATCGCACGCCATTCTGTGGTGGCCCAAAGAACGATGACGGGCGTAAGCACCAGCGCGCCGGCGGTATCCCCAAGCCACCACGTGATCCAGATCGGCGCCAAAGTCGGCTCAGCTGCAAGTCCGGCCACGTACAGTGCACTGACACCGATGGTGGCGCTGATCATGGTCGGCAGACTGGCGCAGACGATTGCGAACTTTGCGATTCGCGCCGGCGTTACGAAGGCCTGGGTACCGCCGCACCATTGGGCGATCAGGTAGCCCCCGACCACACCTTCCAGCGTGTTACCGACCGCAATCGCTGCAGAGGTTTCCAGAGTGCCGGCCGTCACGGCATTCGCGGCAAATGCGCCGGCGAGGATTGCCGGCCAGATGCGCAACCCGCCAAGGATCACGGCGGCAAAAGCCAACCCGGTGGGCGGCCAGACCGGGCTTGCACTGGGATTGATCGAAGCTAGTCGCAGACCAAGTTTGGCGAGAAGAAAATAGGCAAGCGCGACCACGAGGAGCCACGCGAGGTAGCCGCCAAAGCTGCCCCGCCGCGATTCCGATGAAGCAGCATCCGGGAACTTTTTCACCCGCGAAAATCCCCTTTTGGGCGATATTAGCCGCAATTACGGCGCTTTGCCGCAACTGCCCGGCTTTACCCACCACGGGGGCATCCGTAACCAAAAGGTTAGCGGGAACCCGGCAATCATTGCCCGATGTATTTGCCATGCTTAGGCAAATTTTAAGCCGGGGCCTGTAGTTTTTTCGCAGTAACTGTCAGTCGAGTCTTGTTTTGTGAGTATCCCTATGACCGAGCCCCATCGCCCGAGGGTCAAATATGTAATCGGGCCAGATGGCAGTCCGCTGACTATTGCGGATTTGCCACCGCCGACAACGAAGCGCTGGGTCATCCGCCGGAAGGCAGAGGTGGTCGCCGCGGTCCGTGGCGGCTTGTTGTCACTGGAAGAAGCGTGCGCCCGCTACACGCTCACAGTCGAAGAATTTCTTTCCTGGCAGTATTCGATCGACCAGCACGGCCTCGCCGGCCTGCGGACGACGCGCATACAACAGTACCGTCAGTAAACTTTCCGCGCTTCGATACACGTGCCGGCGCAGCGTGCCGGCATCTGCATTTTATTGGGCACGAAACTGCCCGATGAGTTTCGGCGCGCGGCAGCCGAAATTAACCGGACGCTAACCTTAAACTGGGCAAATCTTGCCGGGTGCGGCGCACGATCGGCGCCCCTGCGGGTAGGACGAACCGGTGCAAGGCTTCTTCGATTTCATGAAATCGCTGGGTGCTGCGCGAATGGCGGCCATGGCCGCGGTGACGCTCGCCCTGATCGGATTCTTCTCGTTCCTGATGGTTCAAATGACGACACCGCAAATGGTGCCGTTATTCACCGACCTTTCGGTCGACGACAGCGCTTCGATCATCAAGGATCTGGAACGGCAGGCCATTCCCTATCAACTCAAGAGCGATGGCGCGATCATCATGGTCCCCAAGGACAAGGTCGCGCGCCTGCGTATGAAGCTGGCGGAATCCGGCCTGCCCAAAGGAGGCGGTGTCGGCTACGAAATCTTCGACAAGACCGACTCGCTCGGCGCCACGACGTTCGTGCAGAACATCAACCATCTGCGCGCGCTCGAAGGCGAGCTGGCCCGTACGATCCGCAGCATTGATCGCGTGCAGGCGGCACGCGTGCACCTGGTTTTGCCCGAGCGGCCGCTTTTCTCCCGCGACAAGGTCGAGGCTTCCGCATCGATCGTGCTCAAGGTCCGTGGCGCGCTCGAGCCTCAGCAGGTGCGGGCAATCCGTCACCTTGTTGCCAGCGCCGTCAACGGCCTCAAACCCGAACGCGTGTCGGTCATCGACGAGACCGGAAAGCTGCTCGCGGATGGCGCTACACCGGAAAACCCGTTCAATGGCGTGAGTTCGGATGAACGCAAGCTTGCTTACGAAAACCGGCTGCGCAGCGAGGTCGAAACCATCGTCTCGTCTGTCGTCGGCCCAGGGCGTGCCCGCGTGCAGATCAACGCCGACTTCGATGTCAATCGCATCACGCAGACCTCGGACAAGTTCGACCCGGACGGTCGCGTGCTGCGCTCGAGCCAGACCCGCGAAGAGCAATCCGCCACAAGCGACAACAAGGAAGGCACGGTTTCCGTCGGGACGGAATTGCCGGGCGGCAGCAGACAACAACAGACCGAAGGCGGTGCCCGCGGCGATCAGAGCCGCAAGACCGAGGAAATCGTCAACTACGAGATCTCCCGCACGACCAAGACCGAGGTCATCGAGGCTGGACGCGTCAACAGAATATCCGCGGCAGTGCTTGTGGACGGCATCTACAACAAGAACGACAAAGGCGAGGTCGCCTATCAGCCGCGTCCGAAGGAAGAGCTCGATCGCATCGCGGCTTTGGTGCGCTCGGCCATCGGCTTCGATGCCAAGCGCGGGGATCAGGTCGAGGTGGTGAACCTGCGCTTTGCCGAGGCGACGCCGTCGCCCATCAACGAAGCGACCGGATGGATGAGCTATCTCCAGTTCACCAAGGACGACATCATGGGAGCAGCCGAAAAAGGCGTCATGGCGCTGCTCGGGCTGATCGTGTTGTTCATGGTCGTTCGCCCGCTGGTGCGCAGGGTCATCACGCCGGAGGGCGCTCAGGCGCCGTTCGCCGCAGTCACGCCCGCCGCCAATTCCGCCATGACAGCCGATGCCGCCACCGCCTCCGGCATGACACTGCCCGGCGTCAACGGCAGCATCACTTCAACAGGGGGTCCGAACGTATCCATCGTCGGCGGCGACGAAGCTGTCGCGATTTCCAATCGCACCTCCGCAATGATCGATATCGCCAAGGTGCAAGGCCAGGTTCATGCGCAATCGGTACAGAAAGTAGGCGAACTCGCCGACAAGAACCCGCACGAGGCAGTGTCAATCATCCGCAACTGGCTCCACGAGGACGCAGCCTAAGCCATGCCGTCAGCCTACGCCGAGAACAAAAAAGATCCCAAGACAACACGCGAGGACATTGGCGGACTGATGGCCGAACTTTCGAAGCGCCCGCAAACTCCAGAGCGCACGCGGAAGCTGACGGGCCCTGAACGCGCCGCCGTCCTTATGCTGTCGCTCGGCGAACAGTATGGGGCCAAAATCTTCAGCCTGCTCGACGATGACGAGTTGCGCGAGATTTCTATTGTGATGTCGTCCCTCGGCACTATCGAAGCCGAGGCAGTCGAGCAACTGTTGCTGGAATTTGTTTCACGCATGTCGGCGTCTGGCGCCCTCCTCGGAAACTATGACGCCACCGAACGGCTGCTGAAGCAGTATCTGCCGCCCGATCGCGTGGGCGGAATCATGGATGAAATTCGCGGCCCCGCTGGCCGTAACATGTGGGAGAAGCTCGCAAACGTTCAGGAAGAGGTGCTGGCGAACTATCTCAAGAACGAATATCCGCAAACCGTCGCTGTCGTTCTGTCGAAACTGCGCCCCGAGCACTCCGCGCGAGTCCTGTCGATCCTGCCTGAAGACCTGGCGCTCGATTGCGTCAATCGCATGCTGAAGATGGAAGCCGTCCAGAAGGAGGTCATCGAACGGGTCGAGCAGACATTGCGCACTGAGTTCATGTCGAACCTGTCGCAGACACGCCGGCGCGATGCCCACGAGGTGATGGCCGAAATCTTCAATAACTTCGACCGGCAGACGGAAACCCGCTTCCTCACAGCACTTGAAGAGGACAACCGCGACGCCGCCGAGCGCATCAAGGCGCTGATGTTCACCTTTGATGACCTGGTCAAGCTCGATACCGGCTCGGCGCAGACGCTCATGCGCAATATAGACAAGGAGAAGCTGGCGGTGGCGCTCAAGGGTGCGAACGAAACCGTGCGCCAGTTCTTCTTTACCAACATGTCGAGCCGAGCCGCCAAGCTTCTGGTGGAGGACATGCAGGCCATGGGACCCGTTCGCCTGCGCGACGTCGACGAAGCGCAGGCCCTTCTCGTCAACGTCGCCAAGGACCTCGCGGCCAAAGGCGAGATCATCATCGCCAAGAGTCGCGGCGAAGACGAACTGATCTATTGAGGCAGAGACGAGCGTAATGAAAGCGACAGCCAAATATCTGTTCGATGTGGACTTCGCCGCCGGTGAGAAGCCGACCATCACTTTGGTCGAGCACGAGCGACGGCGCGCGGATGCCGAGTCGCAGGCGTACCGCCAGGGCTTTACGGCGGGACAGGAACAGGCGCACCAGGAAGCCGCTAAACGCATGGCCGACGCGCTGTCGGTCATCGCGGACGGGCTCGGTCGGCTCGACGGCGCGCTCACCGCAATCGAAACCAGACTGGAAACGGAAGCCGTCGAAGTGGCCATCGCTGTCGCTGCAAAACTTGCGCCCGCACTTATCGCCCGCGAGCCGTTCGCTGAAATTGCCGCGCTCGCGACCGAATGCTTCCACCATCTCGTATCCACGCCGCTTATCACCGTTCGTGTTGCGGCGGACATTCACGAGTCGGCGAAAGAGAAGATCGAGGAGATTGCCCGAACGTGCGGCTTCGAGGGCCGGCTGGCGGTCATGTCTGATGAAAGCCTTGCGCCGGGTGACTGCCGCGTCGAATGGACCGAGGGCGGCATCATCCGCGACCACACCGCCACAATGTCTGCGATCGATGAGACGGTCGCTCGTTATATCGCGGCACGCAACATGCCCGCCGCATAGGGAATTCCGGAGACCACGGCAATGAGTGACGACGACACAAAGGTACCGCTTCCCGATCTCGAGAACGGCAGCGACGTTCAGGTCGTGCAGGATGCGGGCACGCTTGCGCCTTCCGATAACGAGCCGGTTGACCGCGGCGCCGCAGACCTTGAAGCGGTTTTCGACGTTCCGGTGCAGGTCTCGGCCGTGCTCGGACGCGCGCATATGGAAGTCGGCAACCTGCTCAAACTCGGGCCGGGCGCTGTGCTCGAACTCGACCGCAAGGTCGGGGAGGCCATTGATATCTATGTCAACAATCGCCTGGTCGCTCGTGGCGAAGTGGTGCTTGTCGAGGACAAGCTCGGGGTGACCATGACGGAAATCATCAAGGCGGACCACAACTGATGCGAAAGCCATCCGCCCATAGTCGAATCATACGGAGCTAAGCCATGCGACTACTCATTGTCGGAACGCTCGGCGGCCAGCTCACCACCGCAACCAAGCTTGCAATGGAAAAGGGAGCAAGCGTCACCCACGCCGAAAGCAACGACCAGGCGCTCGCGGTTTTGCGCTCGGGACGCGGCGCCGATCTCTTGATGGTGGATGTCACCCTGGATATCCGAGACCTCAATGCGCGGCTCGATGTCGAGCATATCCATGTGCCGATCGTCGCCTGCGGTGTAACGAACGACGCGCGGGCCGCGGTAAACGCGATTCACGCCGGCGCCAAAGAATATATCCCGCTGCCGCCTGATCCCGACCTGATAGCGGCTGTTCTCGCAGCGGTTGCCGACGACACGCGCGAGATGATCTATCGCGACGATACGATGGCCAAGGTCGTCAGGCTGGCCCAGCAGATCGCGGCCTCCGACGCCTCCGTGCTCATCACAGGCGAAAGCGGCACCGGCAAGGAAGTGCTTGCGCGCTTCGTGCACAATCGCAGCAACCGGTCCAAAAAACCGTTCATTACCGTCAACTGCGCGGCGATCCCGGAAAATCTGCTGGAGTCCGAGCTTTTTGGTCACGAGAAAGGCGCCTTCACCGGCGCGCTCGCCCGCCGCATCGGCAAATTCGAGGAGGCGAACGGCGGTACCCTCCTGCTCGACGAAATCTCCGAGATGGACGTGCGGCTGCAAGCCAAGTTATTGCGGGCCATTCAGGAACGGGTAATCGATCGTGTCGGCAGCAATCGGCCGGTGCCCGTCGACATTCGCATCATCGCGACATCAAACCGCAACCTCACCGATGCGGTTCGCGAAGGAAAATTCCGCGAAGACCTCTTGTTTCGCCTCAATGTCGTGAATCTGAAAATCCCGCCTTTGCGGGAACGCGCGGCCGACATCGGCGAACTGGCCCATTATTTCATCCGCAAGTACTCACAGGCGAATGGGCTGCCCCTGCGGCCCTTGTCCGCTGAAGCGCGCCGCGCCCTCAGCAGTAATCGCTGGCCGGGCAATGTGCGCGAACTGGAGAATACGCTGCATCGGGCGGTGCTGCTTTCGACCGGCCTCGAGATTGGTGTCGACGGCATTCTTTCACCTGACGGGGCGCGGCTCGACCAGGCGCGCGGCACAGACATCGCCGCCCATGCGGCGATGGCAGCCGAGCAGGTCACCCGCAATCTGGTCGGTCGCACCGTTGCAGAGGTCGAGCGCGATCTCATTCTGGAGACTCTCAAGCACTGTCTCGGCAACCGGACGCATGCGGCGAACATTCTCGGCATTTCGATCCGCACGCTGCGCAACAAGCTCAACGAATATGCTGCTGACGGCGCGCCCATTCCGCCTCCGCATGGAGGCGAGCCACTGAGGGGAGCTGCCTGATTCCGGTTCAGATCCTTTACAAAATTTGCCCCGCTGGACTTTGGCAAGAAGCAGAACGGGACGGGATGTTCTTCGGCTCCGAGATCGATCGTCGCGACAACTTCATTCATTTCTCGACCGCGGCACAGGTAATCGAAACCGCCGCGAAGCATTTTTCAGGTCAAAAGGATTTGGTACTGGTTGCTGTCGACGCCGCAAAGCTGGGCGATGCCTTGAAATGGGAGCCATCTCGCGACGGCGCCCTGTTTCCACACCTCTACGCTCAGCTCGAGCTTGCTGCTGTCATTCGTGCCGAACCATTGCCGCTCGGTCCGGATGGACGGCACGTTTTCCCGCCATTAGCGGCCTGAGCCAGCCGAAGGCGGAGTCTGTTTGTAGCAGAAACGCCTAAATCCTAAGGTAGCGCCGACCGTCCATAGTCCGGACTCGCGTCTGATGGACCTCGATGCCAACCGCAATCTGATCGCCGCCGCGCTCAGCCGGATTCCGAAAGGCGACCGTGCGGCACTGCAAACGGTCTATCGCCTGACCTCGGCGAAGCTTTTTGGCGTATGCCTGCGTATCTTGGGTGAGCACGGCGAGGCGGAGGACGTGCTGCAGGAGGTCTACGTGACGGTGTGGCGCAAAGCCGCCGACTTCGACGCCAGGCGGGCGAGCCCAATGACCTGGCTTATTGCCATCGCCCGCAATCGTTCGATCGACCGCCTGCGTGTCTCGCGCACGAGCCGAAACATGGAGGCAATCGACGTCGCAGCTGACATCGCGGACCCCGCACCTCGTGCCGACGTCGCGCTGGAGAGCGTGCAGGAGCACACAAAACTGCACGGTTGTCTTGACGGCCTGGCGTCGCACGAACGTGCTGCGCTGCGCGGAGCTTTTTTCGATGGCAACACTTATGAAGATCTCGCAACGCGCATGAAGGTGCCACTTGGCACGATGAAGAGCTGGATTCGCCGCGCCATGTTCAAGCTGAAAGCATGCCTGGACCAATGAGCGATACGTTCGACCATAACGGCCTGCCCGAAGACGAATTGCTCGCCGCCGAATATGCGCTCGGCACGCTTGACGGCGCCGACCGTGCTTCCGCCGAACAACGCATTGCGCGCGAGCGTGCCTTTGCACGTCTGGTTACTGCCTGGGAGGAACGGCTCGCCCCTTGGGCGGCCGAGATCCCCGAACTAGTTCCGCCGCCGCATGTTTGGGATCGCATTGCCAGTGCCCTGCCTGCCCAGGTGCCAAGGGCCGGCTTGTGGCAAAGTCTTGCGTTCTGGCGTGGGCTGAGCTTCGCAGCCGGCGCCCTCGCCGCTGGCTGCCTCGCAGCACTGCTATATTTCGGTGCTTTCACGCAAACAGAGCCTCTTATCGCAACGATCGAGAGCGGCGGTCAGCGTCATTTCGTGGCGACCATCGACCTCAAGCGCGGCACTGTCGCCGTTGTCCCCGCCGCATTTAACGCCGATGCAACGCGCGTTCCCGAACTTTGGCTGATCCCGCCCGATGGCAGGCCGAGACCGGTCGGCCTATTGCGCGCCGATGCGCCGGTAACGCTTGCCTTGTCAGGCGAACTCGCTGCCCTTGCCAAAAACAATGCCGTTCTTGCGGTCTCACTCGAGCCCCCCGGCGGCTCGACCACCGGCCTCCCAACCGGACCGGTCATTGGGACCGGCAAACTCACGAACCTGTGAGCTTGGGTCTGCATCCGTAATTCCAGATCCTCCGTAGCTCCTCATGTCTCCGCACTTGCGGGACAGCAAACAGAGCAACGGAGAGAGAACATGAAACGCACTTCTGCCCTCGCCCTGGCCGGCGCCGCTGTGTTCGCGCTCAGCTTGGGATTGAATGCGATCGTACCGAGCGTCGCCGCCGAGAAAACCGTGATGGTTGGCGGTGCCGCGATGTATCCGTCCAAGAACATCATTCAGAACGCGGTCAATTCGAAGGACCACACCACGCTGGTGGCCGCGGTGAAGGCCGCAGGTCTGGTCGATACGCTTTCCGGGGAAGGCCCGTTCACGGTCTTCGCGCCGACCAATGCCGCCTTCGGCAAACTGCCCGCGGGAACGGTGGAGAGCCTCCTCAAGCCGGAGAACAAGGCGCAACTCACAAAGATTCTGACCTGCCATGTCGTGTCGGCGAACGCGATGTCGTCCGCGATCAAGAAGATGATCAAAGATGACTCCGGCATGCACCCGGTAAAGACCGTCGGCGGCTGCACATGGACCGCAAAACTGAGGGGCGACAGCATCGTCCTGGTCGACGGCAAGGGTCATGAGGCAACCGTCACCATCGCGAATGTGAGGCAATCGAACGGCGTCATCCACGTCATCGACACCGTGCTGTTGCCGGGCTGATCTCGTCTTTTGATCTCCGGCAAAGCGGCTTTCTAGAGCCGCCCGGCGGTCCTCTCCTTGTCCCCGGGGAGAGGATCGTCCGGTTTACGGGCGGCAGCACCGTACCGTTAACCCGGCGCTAACCATAAAATGGGCAAATATTGCCGGGGAAAGGGGTAAAGGCCCACCGCGGCTCTCTACTCGGGCACCGGCAGTGGTGCCCTCTTCCGGATGACGTCCGCATTGGTCCTGCGTGTTTTCCAAAAAAGCTGAACCGGCCTCCGCGCCGAGCGCAACGTTGAGCATGAGCGATATTTCCGCCGCATCTGCAAGCCCGGTCAGCGGTATCAAGCTGCCAGGCCTTGGTGATATCGGCGCATTCTTCAAACGTGGTGACCTCGCGCTTGCCGTAGGCGTGCTCACCATCCTGGTCGTGCTGATCCTGCCGCTGCCGCCGTTGCTGCTGGATTTCTCGCTAGCGATATCGATCATTTTTTCGGTGCTGATCCTGATGACGGCGTTGTTCATCCACGCCCCGCTCGAATTCTCGTCCTTCCCCACCGTGCTTCTGATCGCGACCATGCTGCGGCTTGCGCTCAATCTTGCATCAACGCGCCTGATCCTCTCGCGCGGCCACGAGGGCACGGATGCCGCCGGTCACGTGATCGAGGCCTTCGGCAACTTCGTGATGAGCGGCAACTTCGTGATCGGCATCATCGTGTTCACGATCCTCATCATCGTGAACTTCGTCGTCATCACCAAAGGCTCGGGCCGCATCGCGGAAGTTGCCGCCCGCTTCCACTTGGACGCCATGCCGGGCAAGCAGATGGCGATCGATGCCGATCTATCGGCAGGACTAATCGACGAGAAAGAAGCGCGGCGGCGCCGGCAGAAGCTCGAAGACGAAGGCGGTTTTTTCGGTGCCATGGACGGCGCCTCCAAGTTCGTGCGGGGCGACGCCATCGCCGGCCTATTGGTAGTTTTCATCAACATTATTGGCGGCATGATTATCGGCATCGCGCAGCAGGGCCTGTCGTTCGCCGACGCGGCGCACTCCTATACGATCCTCACCGTCGGCGACGGCCTGGTGACGCAGGTGCCGGCGCTCATCGTTTCCACTGCCGCAGGTCTGCTCGTATCGAAGGCAAGCGTCGCAGGTGCCGCAGACAAGGCGCTGCTGAGCCAACTCTCCGGCTATCCAAAAGCCCTCGGCATGTCGGGTGCAGTAATGCTGGTGATGTCGCTGTTGCCCGGCATTCCGATGATTCCCTTCCTGGCGCTTGGCAGTGGTGCGGCCGCTCTGGCCTTCATCGTCGACAAGCGGGCCAAACTGACGCTTGCTGCTGAGGCGCAGAAGACCGATGCCGCGGCGAAAAGTGAGGCAACGGACGAGCCGATTGCTGCGGCGCTCAAGATCGACGACCTGAAAGTGGAATTGGGCTACGCGCTTCTGCCGCTGGTCAACGCGCCCGACGGCTCCGACCGTCTGACGGAGCAGATCAAAGCCTTGCGGCGCTCGCTCGCCGTGGAAATGGGCTTCGTGATGCCGGCTGTTCGTCTGCTCGATAACGTACAACTCGATGCGAATACCTATGTCATCAAGATCAAGGAGGTTGAAGCGGGCAGCGGTAAGGTGTGGACCGGCCAGTACATGGTCATGGATCCGGCAGGCGGACAGGTGAAGCTCCCAGGCACGCACACGACCGAACCCACGTTCGGACTGCCGGCGACCTGGATCGACGCCTCGCACAAGGAAGAAGCGTCAATGAAGGGCTACACGGTGGTCGACGCCGCCACGGTGCTGTCCACGCATCTGACCGAGCTGCTCAAGAGCAACATGGCGGAACTTCTTTCATACGGCGAAGTGCAGAAGCTTCTCAAGGAATTGCCGAAGGAGCAGGCCGATCTAGTCAAAGATTTGGTGCCAAATCTGATCACCGTGTCGGGCATTCAGCGCGTGCTGCAAATTCTTCTCTCCGAGCGCGTGTCGATCCGGGACCTTGCCACGATCCTGGAAGGCATCGCTGATGGCATCGCAGGATCACGCCATCCGGTGACGCTGGCCGAACATGTCCGCGCCCGGCTCTCGCGCCAGCTCTGCGCCCAACACACAAGCCCCGGCGGCTATCTGCCGCTGATCGCACTTTCGGCAAAATGGGAACAGGCCTTCGCCGAATCGATGGTCGGCCAGGGCGACGAACGGCAGCTGGCTATGCAGCCGTCGCGACTGTCCGAGTTCATCACCTTGGTCCGGGAACGTTTTGAGGAATCAGCGCGTGAAGGTGAAGCGCCCGTACTTGTGACCTCGGCAAATATTCGTCCCTACGCGCGGGGGATTGTCGAGCGATTCCGCGCACAGACCCCGGTTCTGTCGCAAAGCGAAATCCACCCTCGCGCGCGCCTGAAGACCGTGGGCAGCATCTAGCCGCCTTTCGGGAATTCGCGGCGAAACGCCGCTGACGGCCTAACATGCCGTAGCGACAAGCGAATTGTCCTTTAATCACAGGGATTCAACGATCCGTGATGTGGTATTGGGAACTGTGATGATGTCACTACGTTAATGGCTCGATCCAGCTGAACCTTTTGTCTGAACGGGGAGACAAAGGAGCAAAAGCCCCGGAGAATGCCATGAACTGGTCCATGTACACCGCAGACCGCGGTACCCATCTGAAGGTCGTGGTGGTTGGCCTTGCTGCAGCTTTATTGATCGCCGTGATCGGCATCTCAGCTCGCGAACTCAACCTCGGGGTGGACATCATGACTGCGCAGAATCCGTCCGTCATCAAAGCTGGCGGGCCGGTCGTGTTTACAGATCGGACCGTGCCAACCGTCCGATAGCGCATTCTTTTAATTTCCCCCGCCTTTTCGACGCGCCGCACTTGCGGCGCGTTTTGTTGCAATGTGGCCGAATCGAAGAAAATGGCGGACAACCCCGCACATGACAAACCGCTACCTCTGTTGCGCTTGCCTGATTGCGTCTGGCTTGTTTGCGCTGACTGCGCACGCGCAATTCGTTTCGCCCGCCGCCATCGCGGAATTCCAGGCAAAGCTCCAGCAATATCAGGCGGCACGCGCTCCTTACGATGCCGACGCTCAGGCTTACTGGGATGCAGTCGCAGCAAAGCGCCGAATCCGCAATGCCAAGCGGCGCGAGCACCGGCCAATCGTTCTCGACGATTACGTGCTCACGCAACCGCCGGTCTATTCGGGACCGCCACGCCCGATCGATCCGCGAGCGCCGGAACAGCCGTCGCCCGAACGTCCTCAGATCCCCGTCGTCGCCGACTTTCTCCAGAACGCGGCTGAGCAGTTTAGCTTTGTGCCACAACGTCCGGCGACCGAAATGGATTTCAAGCGCGCATACGCGAAAGCCGCGCTCGCAGCCGGTCTGACGCGCGATCAGATCGTCGGCATCTATGTCTTCGAAACCGGCGGCAACGGCAACTATGATTCGCAGGCAGGGCTGGTGCCTTACCGGCCCGGTGCACGCCCGATATCGCCGGCTATCGGATATAACCAGTTGCTTAGCACGAATTCTGTGTCGCTTCTGGCCGAGCACGGCGGCCGGCTGATGGCGGCACTGCGGCAAAAATCCAATGCGCTTTCTGGCAATGCGAGGACCGCAATGGAACGTAAGATCGCAGCGTTCCAACGCATGATCGCCTTCAGCCGATCGGTGCCCAACCACTGGAGCGAGCACGACCGGCTTGCGAAAACGACGGCCGGCGGATTCGGAATCCATGCCGCCGTGCTCGATATCGATATCGGACCGCTGCTCCAGGTTCAGAAGCTCGTCGATTCGATACGCTTCGCACGCGCGAAAGGCTACACAGCGCCGCTCACTGCGGCCGAGCTAGAGTTGATGAATTTGACCGGCGACGGCAACGGCTTCGACATTGTTACCATGCCGCACGAGCTACGTGCGCGCGTGCCTACATCCAATTTTTTTCAGCAGCAGGGTTATGAGCGAAATCCGGTCGCGCGACGCACCGGGGTCGTCGCCAATCTCATCGCCGATGTCGAGGGAAAAATGCAGCGTGGCGCGCAAGCGCAAGGTGCGCGCGATCTGGCGGCTTCCTTCTAATCGCTATGTCCAACCAGGCCTTATTGGGCCGCCGATTTCGGCCGCTTCAAAAGCTTGGCGACTTCGCGCGCGTGCTCGATAAAAAGCTGCGCGACCGGACTGAGGGTGCGTTGTTTCAGAACCGTGACGCCGACCGGCAAGTCCATTGTCGGCCATCGAACCGGTAACACCTTTATCGGCATGTGCTGCAAGCCGAATTGCAGCAGTGATCCCGGGAAGACCGCCAAATACCGGCCGGTCGCGAGAAGTCCGCAATGAACCTGAATTGACGGCGTAAAAACTGACCGCTTCGGCAGATCCAGTCCCAGCCCGCGGAATGCGTCTGCGATCATCTGTCCGGCGACGGTCGTAGCCGCCGGGGGCAAACTCCACAATTCATCGACCAGGTCGGCGAGTTCAATCCTTCGGCGTTTGGCCACTCGATGATGCGGGGAAGCAACAACAAAAGCGCGATCGTTGAACAGCACTTCCGTATGCAGATCGTTTTCATTCTGGGTCTGCATCAGCCGTCCTACCTGCAAATCTACATTGCGTGCACGTAACTCGCGCAACTGGGCGGTCCATTGCGAAACCGGCCAGACTTCGACCGAGATGCGCGGATGTTGCCGCGTCACTCGGTCGATCACCTTCGGAATAAACCCGCCCTGCATGGGCTCCGCGACACCGATCCGCAATTCGCCGGCAGTCGGATCGGCGAGAAACTCGATCTCCTCGACGCCCCGTCTCAGGTCGTCAAAGACTGCCGCCGCCCATTTGAGCAGAGCTCGGCCGTACCGAGTTGGCTCGACGCCCTTAACAACGCGGTCGAACAGCTTCACGCCCAGCGTATGCTCCATTTCCGAAATGGACTTCGAGATCGCCGGCTGGGAGATCGACAAGCGGTTGGCTGCTTTGGCCATGCTTCCGGACTGCGCAACCGCCATCAACATGTCGAGATCGCGCAGCCGCAGGCGGGATTTCAAGCGCGCATCGAGCGGCACCTCACCCTCCTATATCAGCCGGTTATAGGGCTATTCGATAATCGATCTTTCAATTATAGGCCATCCAAGCTTTGGTGGACTTCGAATTCATGAAAACTTCATGAGACATGGGAGACGACCGTGAGCATCCGGGCACCCAATATCGCCGCTGTCGCACTCGTCTTATTGTCACTCACAGCTGTGGCGGAAGCGGCAAACTATCCCGTGCGCCCGGTCATGCTCCTAACCTCCACGCCGGCAGGCAATGGGCCTGATGTGATTGCGCGCCTCGTCGCCGACGCCCTCTCAAAGAAATGGAAGCAACAGGTAGTGGTCGAGAACCGTCCGGGAGGCCGAGCTGTCGTAGCCACTATGGCGGCAAAAAATGCAGCGCCCGATGGCTACACGCTTTACGTCGCGCTCGGTTCAACGTTTGTAGTCCTGCCGGAGATCCAGCCGAAACTGCCTTTCGACCTTGATCACGACATTGTTCCCGTCGGTATGGTCGGCGCGCAACCTTTCGTTATTGCCGTCGATCCCAAGCTTGGCGTCAACACGCTCCCCGAGTTGATTGCGCTCAGCAAAAAACGGCCCGACGAAATTCTTTACGGGTGCTTCCGCGGTTCGGCGCCGCATCTCGCCGCAGAGCTTCTGCAAATCCGGTCGGGCGCAAGACTGAAATTTGTTCCTTACAGCGGGACGGCCAAAGTCGTGGCCGACATCCTCGGCGGCACAGTATCGGTCGCCGTGGAAAGTCTGCCGGCACTCATAGGCCCGATCAACGCCGGTCAACTAAAAGCGCTCGCGGTGACGTCCGCACAGCGTTTGCCAGAATTTCCGGATTTGCCAACCGTAGCGGAGACGCTTCCCGGTTATGAGGCAACGGGCTGGTTCGCCCTTATGGCCCCGGCCGGTACGCCGGTGGAAATCCGCGATCGGATCAATGCCGATCTGCGTACCGTTTTGGATCAGCCGGAGATCCACGAAAAATTCGCCACCCTTGGGACCTACAGCGTGGCACGATCTCCGTCCGAGGTCACGGCATACATTCAGCAGCAGCGTGCCGTGTGGAGGCCGGTGATCCATAAAATCGGCCTGGCCAAGTGAAGCCGGTCTCGCCATGGGACGCTCCTTGCTCGGCCATGATGAACCCATTCACGCCTACTTGCTGGCGAGCCAACCGCCCGAGCACGAAGAGTTGCGCAAACTCCGCGAGCATACCGCCCTGCTGCCGAACGCGCGTTTTCAAATCGCGCCGGAGCAAGCGCCCTTTCTTTACTTCATTGTCAAGCTGATCTCCGCGCGCCGGGTGCTTGAGATCGGAACATTCACCGGTTGTAGCGCACTCGCGATGGCTTTGGCGCTGCCCAATGATGGATGTGTGCTCAGCTGCGAGCTCAATAAAGACTGGCCTGCAATTGGCCTCCCCTTTTGGAAACGCGCAAACGTCGCCCATAAGATTGAGGTCAGCATTGGAAAGGCTCGCGACACACTGGCAGGATTGCAATCCGATGACGCCCGCAAATTCGACTTCATATTTATTGATGCCAATAAAGACGATTATGACAGCTACTATGAAGCTGCTCTCACCCTTGTACGGCCGGGAGGCTTGATTGCGCTGGACAACACCTTGTTTGGCGGTCGCGTAGTTGCGCCAAAACAAGCCGATCGGCTCGCAATTGCCATTCATGCCGTCAATGAGAAAATCGCAAACGACAGACGCGTTGATTGCGTCATGTTGTCGGTCGGCGACGGGATGACGTTGGTGCGCCCGCGATAAACCATGCAATCGAAAGTGCAAAGGATCATCCGTCGCATCTATGACGAGGTGCATGCTGCGCTTTGGGCCACATTGTGTGTGGGAACAATCTATGTCGCCATCTTCATCGTTCCGCATTTGCCGGAAATCAGGGCCAAAGCGGATTCACGACGTATCCAGGAAGTGACGGCCGAAAACAGATTTTATTGCAATAAATGGGGTATGCCGGAGGGCACGAATCGTTTCACGCTTTGTGAACTTGACCTGCAGAAAATTCGCGCAACAGCCGAGCGGCGAATATCGAGCAACGACTTTTTTTGATTAGGTGCCGGCACAATTTCCGAGACGGGGGCAGCTACTATCGTTGATCTGCTGCGATCTCCTCGACAAGATCGACGACGCGGCGGCGAAGTTTCGAATCCTTGATATTGGTGAAAGCCTTCGTCAGCGCGAGCCCATCGGAGCTTGACAGAAAATCCGAGACGTAGTCCGCAACCGGCGCCTTGGAAGAACCGTCATCGGACTGCTTGCCGCCCGTCGCACCCTCGAAAAAGAACGATACGGGCACCTTCAGAATTTGCGCAATGTGTTGGAGTCGGCTGGCGCCAATCCTGTTGGTTCCTTTCTCGTATTTCTGAACCTGCTGAAATGTCAGTCCAAGTTTTTCGCCGAGCTTTTCCTGGCTCATGTTCAGCATAAGCCGGCGCATTCGCACGCGCGATCCGACGTATCGGTCAGTCGGGTTGGGAGATTTTTTTGCCATCATCTGAAGCAGCTACGTCATGGCCGGTAAAGATTTCGCGCGAGAACCGGCACATGTATTTATTAAGTACGACCTCGTTTTATTAGAGGGCACCTAATATTGGGATGCAAGAAAATGCTGCTTGAATGTATTAATACAATTCACATTCCGGAATACGTTTTGCCAAATTGGCAGCCAGACGCAATGAAAAAGACGAATGAAAAAATTGTCGCACCATTGACCTGATTGCTTCCCCGCTGAT